>CAKTEE010000024.1 GCA_934546985.1 uncultured Eubacteriales bacterium | reverse complement strand
GTTGGTAACACTGGTATGCTGGTTCATAATAGGTGCGGCGGTTCAGGTTCTAAAGAAACTGGCAGCAGTGACAGAAAAGGCTGGCACACTGGAGATCCAATAGATAAACCCACATATAGAGGTACTAATCCCTCATGGACAACATCACGGCATAGGTACTGGAAAAATGAGGCTTATTATAACGGAAGTGGTTATTCTCCGGAAAATTTGGAGCGTATGAAAAGGGGACGGGCTCCGCGTAGATATAATCGTAGAACAGGAAAATGGGAATCTATGGAACTGCACCATCTTGATCCGCAAAGAAATGGCGGGGCGCACTCGTATGATAATCTGGAAAGATTATGGCCAGAGGAACATGCGGAAAAAGATAAATATAGATATATAGGAGGAAGATAGAAATGCCAGATTTTGATAAAGAATTTGTAAAAACTCATGGTGGTCCCATTCAATATAAAGGAATAGAATTAATTGGATTTGATAAGGTGCATGTGAATAAAAATTTTCGTGTTACAGTCAATATGATTTCAAAAAATTCTGAATGGAGGCAAGGGATTAAATTAAAAGTTACAAAAGGTAATCTGAAATCGCAAGATGTAGATTTAAGCGGTAAAAATTTTATACTTTGGGAAGAACTTTTCAGAGATGGTAAAAAAGAAGTATATATAGGAAACACTAAAGATAACACCTTGCTGGTATGGAATGCATGGGATCATGGCGATGGTGTAACCCAGAGTTGGTTAGGAGGGGCTGCTATGATTCGGGAAAAGGTTGACGATAACCATTACATTTATAAATGTAACGATGGTCATCCTGATGATAATTTTGATGACCTTGTTTTTGAAATTTTTATTGAAAATTTATAGTGGTATTAAGAAGTATCAGAGAAATGTAACTTCAGTTAACCTCTAAAATGCTTAAAAAAATAGATGGTGTCAAAAATGACACCATCTATTTTGTAGAAAGAATTACTGTATTTATAGTATTTTTAACCCTTAACAGGTGAGCTTTAGTATCCACAGAGGACGGGCACAGGCGCATTGACGAAATCAAGGTTGGAGACAAGGTTTGGGCATACAATCCTGATACGGGCGAAAAAGAGCTGAAAGAGGTCGTTAACGTCTTTGTCAAAGAAACGGATGAAATCCTGCATCTTGAAACAACAGACGGAACTATTGATACTACAACCACTCACCCGTTCTATGTTGTCGGTCAGGGTTGGACTGCTGCGGGCAACCTGAAAGCCGGAGATGAGATTTATGCTCTTGACGGTTCTGCTGTAACCATTCTTAGTACTTCACTTGAGAAGCTTGATGAACCTATCAAAGTCTATAACCTTGAAGTCGCAGACTTCCATACCTACTTTGTCGGTAACACTGGTATGCTGGTTCATAATAGGTGTAAGCTCGGAGAAAATATGGAAGGAACAGGTAACAAACCTCCGCAGGATGGAGAAAAGTATCACGCACATCATAAATATCCTCAAAAATTCAGGGACTTTTTTGAATCTCACGGTATAGATATAGATGCTCCAGAAAATGGTACATGGGTAAAATCTCACGATCATTTATCTGGTGCTAAGAGTTATAATGATTTATGGGAACGACAAATTGAAAGTTGGAAACTGGTGCCTGGAGGCGCTACGAAACAGGATATTATTGATTTTGCAAATAGTCTGGATCGAAAATGGTAATGGAGGAATAAAAATTGAATTTTTATAAGTTATCAGCGGATGTATCAAATAAGTATATCAGTGTTGAAAAAAGGCTTAACGAAAGTGGAGAAAAACAAATCAATTGTCTAGAATGTGGTGCACCACATTATGAAATTAATAATACTAAGGATGTACAATTGCTTTTGTTTGAGAAAGGAAGAATATTTCCAGATTGCATGCTTATTGGGTACGGATCACTTTTACGCCTGTTTTCGGGCAAAGCAATTCAAGTGTTTCAGGAGGCAGGCTTGTTAAATAATTTAGAAATTGTTAAGGCAGAATTGATAGCAAAACCGGAATTAAAAGTGCCGATTTCCGAAGAAAATAAATATTATTATTTTGTAAACGCTAAAGGTCATGCAGAATTTGACTATGAAAGAATGGGACTGAAACCAACTAGTTATTGTTCGGTATGCGGTATGCCTAAAGTAGAAAAATGGCCTACTTCTTTTAAATATACTTATTTAAAAGAAGGGTCTTGGGATGGTAACCAATTCTTTCTATATAATTACTGTACAGAGAATGTATTAAAGGCTGTTTACAAAAATAAATTGACTGGATTTACCTTTCAAGATTTACTTATATCGAGGGATGTTTTTAATTTAGATAAAATAAATCTAAAAAATTTTTTTAGATAAATAAATCAGTGAAACAAATGGTACCGATATTATTGGTACCATTTGTTTATTATTAAAGCATCACTGTTTTTGCAGTAAAGCTGTGAACCGCGCAGGCCGTGCTGTAACAATGACCTATGACAAAAACGGCAATCTTCTTACAAAAACTTATCC
>CAKTEE010000023.1 GCA_934546985.1 uncultured Eubacteriales bacterium | reverse complement strand
ATAATGATTTTGCCATTGTCTGTTACCTCCACATTCTTTTTTATTTTGAATGTCCGCAAAATCCGTCCTACATCATTTGATCCACAAACGGTCGGCTTCCAATAAAGGATGCAATGTTTTCCGGAGTGTTATGGAACAGGAATTCTTCTCTTCCTCCGTTGCTGTAGACATAGGCATGTACAACCTCTCCACTGTCCATCAATGCCTGGATGGCATCTGATTGCGGCGCATTGTTTTTACCGCAATTTGGGGAGTAATAGTTAGCAAAGGAAGCACCGACCCCGTTTTGACCGAAGCCCTGCTGCTTTGGCAGTTCTTCATGAATGTCCTCTATGGTTTCTCTGTCCAGCGTATAGTCCTCCAGTGCGTATATCAGATCCTGTGTACTGTCTGGGTCTATTCGGAACATCTTTGCGTTATATGCATAAAAGGCCGCATAGTCATATTTTCCGTAATTGAAGCACCCATCCTTTTTTGGGGAATCCACCAAAGTAACGGGTTCTCGAAGAGCGTTCATAAATACTTCTTTCCCGCAAGAAATTAACCATGCCCGAAAATTGTTCAGGCCCTCATCGGCATAATCCGATCCCAACGCTGTACTGACCGCAAACATTTCATCCCGGTATGCCGCATCTTTGTACTCGTGGTAAATCAGGTGCCAATCCATAATGTCCTCTAAAGGGTAATGAGATAGATTCTCTACTATCCTTGTCCAAACCGTCTCTTGGTCATGATTTTGGGATACCGCATTTACATCCTCAATAATTCTCCAAAACTGTTCTTTCGTCATGCACACAACCTCCCTGCCTTGAAAGGCTTCTTTACTTTCACTTCTCTTATGGCAGGAATCATCTGCAGTGTAAAGGGTTCGGAGTAGTATTTTGCTTCGCAAAATCTCCACTCCCAGCTGTCGCTGCCCTTGACACTGCATCTGGTTCCTGCTCTTTAGTAATCAAGGCGGTTAAGCCTTCATGGGCTTAACCGCCTCTACAAAAAAACAGGTGTCCATTCTTTCACCTGCTCCTCCCTTACTGTATATACATTTCCCTCTTTCTTCTGTGTATCGTGTGGTTATCCTCTGCTCCTTTCCAACTCCATACACGCAAAACACACTCTAAGCTATCCTACAGTTTACGTCCAATATTAAAAGCTTTGTTCCATGGGACAACGCAACCGCAAGAGACAATTTCATTTTCATTCCTTTTGAAAAATTTTGTATTTTTTTCTTGGTTGGGAGGGAAAACTTTTCCAATAAATTGAAAAATTTCTTTTCATCCCAAGAATGATAAATATTTCTCAGCACCTTATTTAATCTTACAGGGGTCAGCTCTTCCGGGAAATTATTACCGTCAAAAACTACGCCAATGTTTTCGCGGACGGCACAATCCAACTCCTGTTCCGTCTTCCCCAAAACGGAAACACACCCACCGTCTTTTTTAATTAATCCCAGTATAGCGTTTATTGTTGTACTTTTTCCCGCGCCGTTTTCACCTATCAGACCTACAATGGTCCCCTTAGGCACCTGAAAAGTAACATTGTCCAAAAGAAAATCCGTATATTTTTTCGTCAAACCATTTACTGACAATGCATTTTCCTGCATTATTCATCCCCTCCATCATAAAACAACTTTAATAATTCAATCAGTTTTCCCACAGGAATACCGCTGGTTCTGCCAATTTCAGCGGCTTCCTGCAAATGTTCTTCCGCTTTTCTTTGCTGTTCTTCCTGAAGAAAATCTTTATTTTGTGCAGAAACAAAACTTCCTCGCCCAACAGTTGTATCAATAAAACCGTCCCTGTGCAAATCCTCATATGCTTTTTGAACAGTAATGACACTAATATGCAAAGACCTTGCCAGCGCACGCATGGATGGAATAGGATCCCCCGTGCGCAGTTCACCGCTCATAATCATCGCTTTAAACTGTGAAGTAATTTGTTCATAAATAGGCTTGCTCGTGTTACTGCTGATGATAATTTCCACTGTTATCCTCCATGTCATATAATGTGCTTAAACATCAAGCACATTATATGACACATATTTTTCATTGTCAATAGTTTTCAATAAAAACATATAAAATATATACCAAACATCTATTTAAAAAACTGTAAATTGGCAAAGCCTCATATCGGCTGTTTCAGCCGATATGAGGCTTTATAACTTAATTTTGACTGCTATTTACCGCAGCCACAGCCGCAGTTAGGCATATCATCATCCACAGATGCATCACGGGATGGGAAGAACTGTCCAAGAGGGAACTTAATCTGGCGGAAAATATCACAAGGGTCATCCGCAGAGAAGCAGCACTCTTTTTCAGGAATACAATAATCGTAAGCCGGCATCAGCATTTGCACATCGCGTTCCAGTTCTACAATAGTAAACAAGCCTAAGGTTACATAGACACCCTTAGTTGGATTTACACAACTAAAGTCACCCTTGAAGCATTTGCAGATATTTGCAGGCGCACAGCAAGGCTCACAGCACTTGATTTCACAAACCTTTGCGTTCAGGCAAATCGGGTCAACCGCCTGCACTTTTGCTTTTGGATTTGTATTCACCGGAGTAAATTGCTCATCAAAATCATCGGGAATATATTCAGATGTATAAACTTTTACACTGCCTTCACTGCCATAAAGAATGCACTTCTTGGAGAATACGGAAAGTCCCTCCACTGTAACAGGCGGCGCCATTGGTACGGAATAAGCGTCCAAAGAGATACGGAAGAAAAACGTCATGTCAACAGAATAAAAGCCTTTATTAAAGGGAACAGACTCTACATCCACATAACATGTGATAATTTCCGCTTTGCGGCAGCGGATACTTGTTGCCGCATCAATAATCGGCTGGGCACAGTCAGTAAAATATACACGCAGGTCGGCAAGACAATCTTTGTCTGCACAGGAATCAAATACGCGGGCAGCGTCAATGCAGACGGCTTCGCTGATTCTGTCGTTCGGAGCACCGAGTTCCTCGGCAATTTCATTGGTTTCTTCCGCAGGGCAATCTTCTTCTCTGTTCAGGTTACTCACCAGAGGTTGGGCTGTGTTAAATCTGTGTTCTGCCATAGAAAATCCTCCTAAATAAAGTTTTTTGAATTAAACTTCATTACAGTGTATGTCGGAGGAAAAAAATGGTTCCAAATTTGCGAAAGCCTGTCATTATTGCTTCGTTAAACGCGCAAAATTTGCCATAAGCTTCTTTGTCCCTGCTTTATCAAATGCAATTTCTAACAGGGTATCATTCGCGACAGGCTGTGCCGTGAGCACCACGCCCACACCAAAAGATTTATGTATCACCGTATCACCGACACGATATGCCTGTGCAGGTTTTGCTCCGCTCTGGACTGCAGTGCGTGTAAAACCACGGGACACCTGTGCAGGCGCTTCTTTCACTGCAGTCCGTTCCATTTTAACAATTCTCAGGCGGTTATGCTCAACCAATTCCGAGGGTATTTCATTCAAAAACCTTGAGGGACGGTTGCGGTTCGTCTGTCCATACAGCATACGGGTTTCCGCATTGGTGATATATAGCCTCTGCTTTGCCCGCGTAATGCCAACATAGGCAAGGCGGCGTTCTTCTTCAATATCATCCGGGTTATAAATGGACTGCATTCCAGGGAAGATACCATCCTCCATACCTGCAATAAACACCACCGGGAACTCCAAACCTTTCGCAGAATGCAACGTCATCATAACAACACGGTCATCATTATCATCCAAGCTGTCTAAATCACTGATTAAGGAAACTTCCTCTAAAAATCCGGAAAGATCCGGTTCTTCGTTTTCCTGCTCATAATGCAGGATATTGGTAGAAAGTTCGTGCAGGTTGGCAATCCTGTCAGGTCCCTGTTCCTTATCACATTCCAGCATACTGAGATAACCGGTCTTTTGCAGCATTACATCAAACAGTTCATGCAGGGGCAGTTCTTCTGAAAGCTGTGTCAACTCATCAATCATAGCGGCAAACAACTTGAGTTTCTGCGCGCTGCGGCGGATTGGCTCATATTCATCAGCAGTCTTGAGCACCTCAAACAGGCTGATTCCTAATCCCGCGGCTATTTCCGAAGCTTTGGAAACTGTTGTTTCACCAATTGACCGTTTCGGTTCATTAATAATGCGGCGCAAACGGATATTATCAGCGTTGTTGTTAATTACAGCCAGATACGCTATCGCATCTTTTATTTCCTTTCGATCATAGAACCGGAAGCCGCCGACTACCTTATAAGGAATCCCCATTTTCAGGCACATGGTTTCCAAAGTATTGGACTGAGCATTTATACGGTACAAAATACAATGATCAGACCACCGTCTGCCTTTTTCTGTGGATTCCATAATTGTATCTGCAATAAACTGCGCTTCGTCCCGCTCTGATATTGCCGTATGAACTGTAATCTTTTCGCCGGTTCCATTTTCCGTCCATAGATTTTTACCCTTACGCGCACTGTTATGGGAAATTACTGCGTTTGCCGCGTCAAGTATGGTTTGCGTAGAACGGTAATTTTGTTCCAGACGAATAACCATTGCCTCAGGATAATGATTTTCAAAGCTCAATATATTTTCAATCGTAGCGCCGCGGAAACGATAGATACTCTGATCATCATCACCTACCACACATAGGTTGCGATGCCCTTCTGCAAGCAGACGGGTCAGGACATACTGTGCATGGTTTGTATCTTGATATTCATCTACTAAAACATAGCGAAAACGGCGCTGATAATATTCTCTGATATCTTCTTCCTTTTGCAGAAGCTCCACAGTTTTTACCAGCAAATCGTCAAAATCCATTGCGTCTGCATTTTTCAGCATTTTCTGGTAAAGCGCATAAGCCTCGCCGATTTTTTTCAAACGGTAATCAGAACCCGCCTGCGCCTGATATTCCTCGGGAGAAATCAAAGCATCCTTTGCCTTGCTGATTTCATTCAGGATCAGTTTATGTGATAAAACCTTATCTTCAATGCCAAGATACCGCTGGCACTCCTTCATCAAACGGCGGGAATCATCCGTATCATAAACAGTAAAATGGCTGGAATAACCAAGCCTGCCGCCATCGCGCCGGAGGATACGCGCACATGCAGAATGAAACGTGCTTGCCCAAATTTCGTCTGCTTCCGGCCCAATACTGGAACAAAGCCTTTCTTTCAGTTCACCGGCGGCTTTATTGGTGAAAGTAATGGCAAGAATCTGCCATGGCTTCGCTGCGCTCACGGAAAGCAATCCGCGAACCCTCTGCTGATCCCCTTCCCCTGTATGCAGATATTCATTCAAAAAAGCCATATCTTCATCATCCACCGGCGGAACATAATCTGAATGATAAGCTTTTCCGTACTTTATAATATTGGATATCCGGTTAACCAGAACTGTAGTTTTTCCACTACCTGCGCCCGCAAGAATCAGCAGAGGCCCTTCCGTATGAAATACCGCCTGTTTCTGCATAGGGTTCATACGGCTGTATTCTTTATCTATAACTGCTTTGCGCAATTCCAAAAAGCTCTGTGGGAAAATACTCATCTATTACACCTCATATTTTTAAAATCAAATTATATAGTATATTATTTTACCTTATCGCGTGCGAAAAGGCAAACATTTTACAGAAAAACAAATCCGGCCGCAGGCGCATACGCCTCACAGCCGGATGATTTCATTTATTCTTTTGATTTCACAGCATCGCCATAAATAAAATCGTAAAGCAGTTTTTGGTTCTTTTCCAAATCAATCCCAAGCACCTGTGCTTTGTTTACCTTTTTATCCCACCAAGTACCATCTGCCGGAACACTGAACTGTCCAACTTCATACTTTGCATATTTTGTAACGTATCCCAACCCAAGCTGCGTAATCTCCGTATCCGTCAGGTTTGTCTCAATCAGCGGCAAAACATTGTCTATCATATCATTCAGCTTAAATATTCCCGCATCTCGGCTGGAATCCACTACAGCAGTCATCAGTTTACGCTGACGGGTTGTCCTGCCAAAGTCGCTGTCCAGTTTACGGATACGGCAATACCACAGCGCTTCGTCTCCATTGAATTTGGTTGGACCTGCCTGCACATTCATTTGAAGAGTATCATGCATAAATTTGGCTTCCTTTTCCGTAAGTTCCACCTCAACGCCGCCAAGTATATTAATTACTTTCTCGAAAGCTGTAAAATCAACAACAGCAACGCGGTCTACACGAACCTTAAAATTATATTCAATGGTATCAAGCAACAATTCCGGTCCGCCATATGCATAAGCGGCATTCAAACGCTGTTCCCCTTTTCCGGGAATTTCAACCCACATATCCCGAAGAAAAGAAGTCATTTTCAGCTCCTTATGCTTATTGTCTACTGACAAAAGCATCATGGTATCCGAACGGCTTTTTTCTTCTTCAGAACGCCTATCAATGCCAATCAGCATAATATTCGTAACATCCTTATCCTGATAAAGGCTATCCTGATCCACCCATTTATCAGAGTCCACATTTAAATCTAAACGCTTAATTTTACTCAGCTTGGAGAAGTAAAAAACCCCGCCGCCAACAGCCAGCAGTAAAACAAGGATAAGCAGAACTGCAATGATTTTAATACCAATCCCTTTTTTCGCTTTTTTATATTTTTGTTTTTTGGGAGTCCTACGCGGCTTTTTTGGCTCCTGAAGGTATTCTTTTCTCCAATCCTCCGGTTTTTTCCCGTTAGAATAGCTGTAAATATCTTCCAAAATTAACAACTCCTTATTTTGCCGGTCCCTTTAAACCATTGACAAACCAAATACAATCCTTTACAATATTCCTGCGAGCAGACTGGACGGCTGCGTGCAATGCATGAGGAAAGTCCGGGCTTCACAGGGCAGGATAACGGCTAACGGCCGCCGAGGGTGACCTCAGGGAAAGTGCAACAGAGATATACCGCCATGCTTTGCATGGTAAGGGTGGAAAGGCGAGGTAAGAGCTCACCAGCACATGGGAGACCATGCGGCTCTGCAAACCCTATCCGAAGCAACACCGACAGGGAATACACGCTTGCCCGGCGTATTTCTCAAAGGGTGGCTTGAGCTGTACGGCAACGTGCAGTCGAGATAGATAGTCGTCCACGACAGAACCCGGCTTACAGGTCTGGTCGCATTTTTGACAGAAAGAACCTGCCTTAAACAGGTTCTTTTTATTTTACCATTTTTCTGCTGATGGAACAAGCGGGTAATTCCTAATTTAAACCCGTAAAAAACTTCCGCAGAGTGCAGATGCAATTATCATAATAACACGTTCCTTTCAAATAGCAAGAAATGTAACCGGATTGTAAGAAAATCGAAAGAATATGTAATCGTTTCTCATGATACGAAAAACAGCGTGTATCCGTAAAAAAAAACGGATGCACGCTGTTTTTTGCTGTACCTACATTTAGCAGTTTAGCCTTTCACGCAAGCGGGACAAAATCAGCTTTTCCCTCCGTGATACCTGAACTTGGGTCATGCCCAGTTTCTGTGCCGTTACCGTCTGCGTCAAACCGCAGTAATAGCGCAAATGGATTAGCTCTTTGTCCCGTTCCTCCAAATGTTCCATTACCTGTGCCAGAGAAAGGCTGTCAAACAGTTTATCCTCCGGCGGCGGAACAGGGATATCCAACTGTCCTCCGCCGGATTCTTCATCAACCGTCAGAGAAAGCGGAGGCTGTGCAACTGCAAGCACTTCAGCCGTTTCGGCAATCTCCATCCCCAGCGCCTGGGAAAGCTCTGTAATCGTTGGGCTTCTGCCAAGCAGATTTGCAAGCTTTTCTTTCTGCCGCATGGCGTCTTGGGCTTTCTTCTTCAGCGCCCTGCCAACTTTAACCGCGCCGCCGTCACGGAACATACGTTTAATTTCACCAAGAATCACCGGAACCGCATAAGTAGAAAACGCAAACCCACGGGAAGAGTCAAACGCGTCCGCCGCCTTGACTAGTCCCACACAGCCTGCCTGAAACATATCGTCATATTCCAGCCCACGCCCCCGGAATTTGTTGGCGCACGCGTGCACCAACCCAAGGTTTTCATTAATCAGCCGTTCCCTGTTTACAGCAGTTTCAACCATTGAGCCTTGTGCGGACGGAGATTCTCTTTTCCATACTAATAGTAGTACCTTTTTCTACCTTGGAATGAACCTTGAGTTTGTCCATAAAACTTTCCATGACAGCAAAACCAAGCCCTGCACGTTCCTCACCGGCAGTGGTAAATAAAGGCTCCATCGCTTTCTTTATATCGGGAATACCGCAACCCGTATCACGTATTTTAATGCGCACACGGTTATCTTCAAAAATGGAAACCGTTATGTAGATTTTCCCCAACCCTTCCGCATAGGCATGGACAATACAGTTGGTAACAGCTTCGCTGACCGCTGTTTTAATATCATTAATCTCTTCAATCGTCGGGTCAAGCTGGGCTACAAAAGAAGATACTGCAACACGCGCAAAGCTTTCGTTGCACGAACGGCTTTCCATAACCAATTTCATCTCATTGCTTGGCTTCATTTTTATTCCTTCCTTTCTTCGATTTTTGCAAGCCTGTCCAAACCTGCCAAACGCATTACTTTCGCTGTCTGCTGGGTTACGCCTGCAATTTGCAGTTTTCCGTTTTCTATTTGCTGCATTTGGCGGTAACGTCCCATAACAAGGCCGATACCGGAACTGTCCATAAATGAAACACCCCGGAAATCCAGCACCAATGTTCTGGGCCGCTGCCTGTTTACAGCATCATCAATCCGCGTACGAAGGTTTTTTGCGTTGTGATGGTCAATTTCTCCATCCAAATACGCGGTCAGCACTTCATTCCCGCCAGTCAGTGTAACTGCCATCTTTTACCATCCTTTCCTGCTGTTTCGTCAGCTTTTCATTGAAATAATATGGATAAGGCATTTAATAATCATAGGATAATAGACCATACATAAAAAAAACTTCGATTACTGGTGTCGAATAAAAAATCAACCGACACCTATGCTGTATATTCGCGGCAATGTTTCATACTGTCTGCATCATTTAGAAAATATAACTTTATTCTGCCATTTCCATACCGACATTATTCGGGAAAACATAAAAATTTTTCTATTTTCAAATTTTAATAATCCAGAAAAAATACAGAAATGTTATTAATATAATTCCCCGTGGAATAAAATCCTCTAATAATAAAAAGCATTCCACTGCCTCTGACCCTGCATAATTTATGGCCAACACTGCTGTTCCGGTATGAAAATCTGCATTTATTTTGCGGCTGAATTACCTGTAATCCATTTGATATGCCAACGTAAAAATTTTCTTGTCATAACAGTATCATTTTGGATTTTGAAGCATAGAATAACAATGTAACCGACAAAATGAGGCAATTAAAAAAATTTTAAAAAAACAGTTGACATTTAGCTCCATATGTTATAGAATGTATAAGTCGCTGACGGAAGGCCCAGAGTTCAGCAGGCATATGGGAGCATAGCTCAGCTGGGAGAGCATCTGCCTTACAAGCAGAGGGTCACAGGTTCGAGCCCTGTTGTTCCCAC
>CAKTEE010000022.1 GCA_934546985.1 uncultured Eubacteriales bacterium | reverse complement strand
CGCGCTTGAAGGGACTCGAACCCCTGACCCACTGCTTAGAAGGCAGTTGCTCTATCCACCTGAGCTACAAGCGCAAACATACCCGCAATGGGTAACTGGAGCGGGTGATGGGAATCGAACCCACGCGACCAGCTTGGAAGGCTGGGATTCTACCATTGAACTACACCCGCGTATTTCAGCAACGGTATATATAATAACATAAATACCGTTGCCATGTCAAGCCTTTTTGGAAAAGTTATGAAATAACTAAAGAAAATTCTTCATCGCCGTTCAAATGAATTTTTGAAATTGCAGACTCCCTATGAGAAATAATTTCAAAGGTAATTTTATCTTCTACATTTTTGCGGATTGTATTGCGCAAATCACGCGCACCACGAACACCGCCCATAGATTTATCTGCTAAACGTCGTGCCGCCTCATCATCATAGGTAAAAGTAATCCCCTTTTCTTCTAATGGGACAATATACTCATCCAGCATCAATTTTGCAATTTTTTTCATGTCATCTAAAGTCAGCGCACGGAAAACTACAATTTCATCTACCCTGCCGATAAACTCCGGCCGCAGAAATTCTGATAAAGCCGCAATAGCCTTCTCTTTGTTTGCCTCTGCCGTTGTTTTAGCAAAGCCCAAAGCACCCTCTTTTTTATTGCTCCCTGCATTAGACGTCATTATAATTACCGTATTTTCAAAATTGACAGTACGTCCATGAGCATCTGTAATTCGTCCTTCATCAAGAATTTGAAGCAAAATATTCATAACATCAGGGTGTGCTTTTTCAATCTCATCGAATAAAATTACAGAATACGGCTTACGGCGTACCTTTTCTGTTAACTGCCCCGCTTCATCATAACCAACATATCCCGGTGGTGAACCTATGATACGTGATACCGAATGCTTTTCCATGAATTCGGACATATCAAGACGAATTAAAGTTTCAGGCGTATCAAACAACTCCTGAGCAAGCTGTTTGACCAATTCTGTTTTTCCTACGCCCGTAGGCCCTACGAATATAAAAGATGCTGGACGCCGGCGGGGACTAATATGAATCCTGCTGCGGCGTATTGCACGGGAGATTAATTCTACTGCCTCATCTTGCCCAATAATTTTCTTTTTCAAATCTTCTTCCAGCCCGGATAAGCGGCTTAAATCAGATTCCTTAACCTTAGCGGCCGGAATCCCTGTCCAAAGCTGGATAACTGTTGCCAAATCGTCATCCGTTACTTTATTATCTGCCGCATCTTTTTGCAGACTGTCACATTTTGCTTGGAGATTATAAATTTCAGCTCGGGTATTTGCCAGCTGCTCATAATCAATTTCCTGACTGTTAATAAGTTCTTCTTCTTTTTCTTTCCAAATTTCTAATTCATGAGTAACGTCAACCAGTTCATTCCCCGCTTTATTACGCAGGTTTGCACAGGCGCACGCTTCATCCAGCAAATCAATAGCTTTATCCGGCAGGAAACGGTCATTAATATACCGTTCAGAAAGGCTGACGGCACGCTGAATCAATCCGTCGGATACAGCAACATTATGATACTGCTCATAATAAGATTTAATCCCCAGCAACATTTTTATGGTATCGGCAATCGATGGTTCTTCTACTTTTACCGGCTGAAACCGACGCTCCAATGCGGCATCTTTTTCTATATTTTTACGGTATTCCGTAAAGGTTGTTGCACCAATCACCTGAATTTCCCCGCGGGATAACGCAGGCTTCAAGATATTAGCAGCATTCATGGTGCCTTCTGCATCACCAGTGCCAACAAGGTTATGAACTTCATCAATAAAAAGAATAATATTCCCTTCTGCCTTTACTTCATCAACCAGAGATTTGATCCTGCTCTCAAACTGACCGCGGAATTGCGTTCCTGCAACCAAAGCAGTTAAGTCCAATAAATAGATTTCCTTATCTTTCAGCCTTGCAGGAACATTCCCTTGTGCAATACGCAGTGCAAGCCCCTCTGCAATTGCAGTTTTACCAACGCCCGGTTCTCCAATCAGGCAAGGATTATTTTTTGTACGGCGGCATAAAATCTGAATCGTACGGTAAATTTCTTCTTCTCTGCCAATGATTCTGTCAATTTTATTTTCTCTTGCTCTCTGCGTAAGATCTGTACAATAATTCCTGAGATTTTTTCGGCTGCTTTTCTTCTTTTCCTTTTTCTTATCCTTTCCAGATTCTTTGGTATCTTCCTGCACGTCCTGCTGAGCATCTGACGGCATAAAGCCATCCATATTACCAAACATTCCCTGCATGAACGGGAATGTTGCGGCTCCGCCGTTTTCAAAATCCTCATCATTATTATAATTACCACTCATAAATTCATTGAGCTGCTCATTAATTGATTCAAAATCCTCATTGCTTAAACCCATTTTATCCATCATTTGAGAAATAGGCCCTATGTTCAATTCCTTGGCACAATTCAGACACAGGCCTTCCGGCGTAGATTTATCGCCTTCTACACGGGTAATAAAAACTACCGCCGGTCTTTTTTTACATCTGCTGCACATCATTTGCTGCATAATATCGACCCCTCTCAACCACTATTTCAGTGGTTTGTTTCATAATTCTTGTCGGCAAGCTTTGCCGTATATCTTAAAAAATTAAGGACGGATGAGACCTGTTAGTCTTTGCCGTCCCTATTACGTTTTCCATCCCCAGTCTTATTGGACCTAATTTTAATAAAAACAGGAATATAATTTACAAATGAAAAAATCATAAATAAGGCTGCCACCGCGCCCAAAACAGTTATCATATAATCCGGCAGTTTTATCCCTACTGCGTAATCGCCAAAAACCAAAATAATTGCCATCACTGTATAAAAAACAACCGTTGCAAGCTTACCCCACCAACAGGCAGCAATCGGTTTTTGGCCGGAACGCAGCAATACAAAGCCTCCGCAAAGCATACAAAGTTCTTTAATAACAAACAATGCAAACAGCGGAGCTACCTGAGGAAATTTCAGCGCAAGGCAAACTGCAATAGCCGCCTGATTTAACTTGTCTGCAATGGGATCCAGAATCTTTCCGAGTTCTGTAATCATTCCAAACCTTCGGGCAATCAACCCGTCCGCCATATCTGAAAACCCGGAAACAATCAGAATTAGAATCGCCGGTCCTTTATATTCATTCAGATACAAATATATAAAAGCAGGGATAAGCAATATCCTAATCAAAGATAATATATTAGGAATCAATAAAAAATCCTTTGCATAAATTTCTATACTCTTTTTCAAACCGGCACTCCCTCTTTATTACCCCGGAACCCTGGTTTTTCTATACCTGAAATGGATTTGCCTGATACACTGCTGAAAACAGGACGGATGATTCCAATTGATTTTCCATAAACTGAGTAAATGAATCATCAGAAATTTTTATCCATAAATTAAGGATAATACATATAATTAATGTAACCATAAGAGCCTTACCAGCCCCCAATACAGCACCCAACAATTTGTTTAAAAAACCGCCTGTAAATACACCGATAAACTTATCTATCACTGCCGCAAGTATTTTAACCAGAAATGCCAGAAGAGAAAAAAGAATAAAAACAATAAAAATTCTGGAAACACCGATGAAGATCGGCCCAATAATTTCATCTGCGATGGCGGCTGACGCTGATGCACCGCTTTGCCCAAGCCAGATACTCAGCTTATTGCCGATAGCATAAGGTGTAACTCCGAAAGACTCAGCAACATCCTGAAAAAACGGTGGGACTGAACCTAAAATAACCGACAACTGTTCTGAAACAGAATCAGCTGATGAAATCTGAGACAAATTTTCTGAAACAGAAGCAATCACAGAGGAACGAAAAGTATGATAATACAATGCCTCTGCAATATATTGGCTCAGCCAAAATGCAGTGACACCAGCTGCAACAACCCCAATAATTTCCACAAGGCTTCGGATGAACCCTTTTTTCGCTGCAAAAAAACAAACCAATATAAAATAACCAATAAGTATCAGGTCTAATACCACAAGCTTCAACCACCTTTCGCATTATCCCTGATTTAATTATTATAGCATATAATCAAATTTCAAACAATCATCTACACCAATTATTCCATGCATAACACCTATTGCAATGTGTAACAGCGTATTTCATTCATTCCAAGCACATATGCCTGGTTGCCGAATGTAACCATCATAGAACCATCCGTTTCAATATCCGCGCTCCCGCATGATTTTCCACTCTCATCATACCAATACAGCTTATCACTGCACAAAATACAGCTTTGAGCACCATCATGGTCAATCCAGCGTACATCCTGCCTGATATCTGCCTTATAACGCAGACTGCCGTCCTCACCAATCAGCAGCAAATCGTTTAAATTTCCGCTGTCATATCTGGAATACAACATACACGCATTTGCCTGTGTGTTCGTAACGCTTCGTTTCAGGGTACTGTTTTCATAAGAAATATCTTCAATCTTCTGACGGTCGGGACCGATAATAGAGATGAGATGATCCCCCGCTGCAACGACGACATTTTTTGATGTATAATCCAGCCGTAGAAACATGGTTGATAAATAATCAAACTGGGCGACAGGTTCTTCCTTGTCAAAATCTATAATATAGATGGTGGATTTCATTTCACCACCCTGTGCACCTGCCACTGCAATTGCCGCAGATTTACCGTTTGGCGCTACTGCAACATCAATTATATGATTACCCGATGAATACCATGTTAAAATCTCATTAAAATTACGTGAATAAACCTTTAGTTCCGCAGAAGATGTGTTGGATTGGGTCGCTACCGCAAAACAGCCGTTTTCTGAAATATCACCGGTAATAATATTTTGATCCATCGTTTTTTCAAACAGGACTCCGCTTCTGTTCTCAATACGAATTCTTTTTCCGCCCTGATCATACACAAGCAGCCTTTGGTTTGCGGCATCCATTACTGGATTGGAAAAACCATGCTGACGTTTTGCAATTTCTTTGGCAGAAGAATTCAATATCACAACAGAAGTATCCGTCAAAACAGCAATATCCCTATTCATTTTTTCAAGCTGGCGTACAGAGGAAGAACTGATTGCATATGGAAACCCTTTACCGGTTCCCACACTTAAAAAACTTTCTTTCAGCCATTCGGCCACACGGTCCGGCGCAAGATTTTCATAATTCAACGTTATAAAGCCAATAAGTACACACAATACAACTGCGATAATCCCATAACGAATTATTCGTTTTTTATTGTCTGACTGCCCGGAAGCCTCTTGCTTTGCTGAGCTTGTTTCCGCAGATTTCTTTAAAATCTCTTTTTCATTATCTTTTTGCAACCCATTCACCTCACTTAATAGAATACGCGGTTTAAATACAGACCGCAGGCGGGTGCTGTTCGACCGGCACGTTCCCGCTCACCTGAAAAAATAATATCTTGAAGGGTATCCTGTGGAATTTTTCCTTCGGCAATTTCCAACAGGGTTCCTGTCATAATTCGTACCATATTGTAAAGAAAACCGTCTGCCTCTACAGTAAAAATAACCATATCGCCTTCTCTGTGGACAGTAAATTTTTTTACTGTCCGTACAGTATCTAACACACTGGAACCGGAAGCGGAAAAACCTGAATAATTATGGGTACCAACATACGCCTGTGCCTGTGAATTAAGAAACACCTCGTCTATTCTGTGTTTATAATGCAAGGCATAATTTTCATAAAAAGGATTCCGAAACGGGGCATTCCATATTTTATAAATATATTCTTTCGATTTGCAGCTGTAACGTGCATGAAAATCTTGCGGTACCTCCCGGCAGTCAAAAACACCAATATCACGGGGAAGGTAAAAATTCAGCGCATTTATAAGTTTTACTTCAGAAATTGAACGAGCGGTACGCAATTGACAGCAATACATATTGGCGTGAACACCGGCATCAGTTCGGCTGCATCCTGTTATATCCACATGTTCACCCAAAACAGAAGCCACCGCCTCCTGAAAAACCTGCTGAATCGTCAAAGCGTTCTTCTGTACCTGCCAGCCATGATATTTCGTTCCATCAAAACGTAGGGAAAGCAATAAGTTCCTCATAAAAGTAAACCTACCAGATAATAAAATTCAAAAGAATCACCAATACAATACAAACCGCTACCAGTATTGCTGAAAAGCAATCCATTTTTCCAATATGCATTTCCTTCATTCTTGTCCTGCCCGTACCGCCGCGGTAACAACGGCACTCCATTGCATACGCCAGTTCATAAGCACGCCGAAAAGAAGAAACAAACAATGGAACAAGAATCGGAATCATGGATTTTACCTTTTGTATCAAATTTCCGCTTTCCATATCCGCCCCGCGTGCTTTTTGTGCACTGATAATCTTATCCACTTCCTCAATCAGAGTTGGGATAAAACGCAGTGCAATCGTCATCATCATAGCAACAGAATGAACCTCGATATGCAAATAATTTAATGGCGACAGCAAACGTTCAATCGCATCTGTCAGCATAGTTGGGGACGTTGTATAAGTCAGCATGGAACTTGCCGCAATCAGACACACAAGACGTACTGCTATAAAGATTGCCGCTTGGATGCCCTGTACAGTAACATTAAAAAACCAAATTTTGAAAACAACATCACCCTGTACATTAAAAATGTTCAAAATGGATGTCAGTGCAATAACGGGCAATATTGGTTTCACACTTTTCAGCACGATTTTAACAGGGATTTTAGATATTACAACAATACCAAAAATAAGCAAAACCATAAACAGTAAAGAAGCATAGCTGTTTGCAACAAAAATTAGAATCAAGACAGCAATAGATAAAACAATCTTCATTCGCGGATCCATTCTGTGAATGACAGAATTTCCGGGAAAATACTGGCCAAACGTAATGTCCTTAATCACTGACCTGCCCCCTTTTTCAGGCAGCGGAGAAGTTCCTTTTTCCCCTGCTCTACTGTATAAATATTTTCTTTTACAGGAAAGCCCTTTTGTTTCAGTCCTGCAAAAATACGGGTAATTTGCGGAACATTCAAACCCATATCTGTTAACTCCTTACTATGGGAATAAACCTCATCTACAGTGCCGTACATTGCAACCCGCGCTTTATTCATAACTAAAACGCGATGCACAAGTTTTGCCACTTCTTCCATACTATGCGATACAATCAGAACCGTATTTCCGGTTTGTTTCTGATAATCTCGAATCATGCCCAGTACAGTATCCCGTCCGCGGGGATCAAGGCCCGCTGTTGGCTCATCAAGAATCAGCACTTCGGGATTCATTGCCATAACTCCGGCAATAGCAACACGCCGTTTTTCTCCTCCAGAAAGGTCAAAGGGAGATTTTTGCAGATGCTCATCCTTAACACCAATAAAACGCGCCGCTTCTCTGACACGTTTATCAATTTCTTCTTCATCCAGCCCCATATTGGCAGGCCCAAAAGCGATATCCTTATAACAGGTTTCTTCAAAAAGCTGATATTCCGGATACTGAAAGCAAAGGCCGACACGAAAGCGTACATCCCGGATATTTACCTGCTCCGACCAGATATTTTCCCCTGAAAGTAGGATTTCGCCGCTGAAAGGTTTCAGCAGACCATTAAAATGCTGTATTAGTGTAGATTTTCCGGAACCCGTATGCCCAATGATACCAACAATATCCCCTTTTTCAATATCTATATTTACATCTTTCAGCGCCGCCATTTCAAATGGTGTGCCAGCACTATACAGGTAATTCAGGTTCTTTGCAGATAAAACTGTCATTGCCTTTCAGCCTCCAATAACCGGCTGAGCGCCAGTATACATTCTTCCACATTCAAAACATCCCGCGGTAAATCCAACCCTTCCCCACGCAGCTCATGACACAATTCTGTTGCCTGCGGCACATCAAGCCCTACGGATTTCAGCATTTGAACATTTGCAAATACCTCCCGCGGCCTGCCATCCATAATTACGCGCCCTTCATCAATGACCAGAACACGGTCAGCCTGCACTGCTTCATCCATATAATGAGTAATGAAAAGGATGGTAATCCCCATATCATGATTCAGATGGCGAATAGTTTTCATTACCTCCGCTCTTCCCTTTGGATCAAGCATGGCGGTTGGTTCATCTAATACAATACATTCCGGCGTCATAGCAATAATACCCGCAATGGCAACACGCTGTTTCTGCCCGCCGGAAAGCTTATGCGTTTCATGTTTCCGATAATCATACATACCAACTGTTTTCAGTGCATTATCCACGCGGGTTCGTATTTCTTTCGGCGGGATACCAAGATTTTCCGGTCCAAAAGCAACGTCTTCTTCTACTATAGAAGCGACAATCTGATTATCAGGATTTTGAAATACCATGCCTACGCTTTGGCGGATTTCATATTTTAAATCTTCATCTGATGTGTCCATCCCATTAACCAGAACCTTGCCTGATTCCGGTTGTAAAATGGCATTGCATAGCTTTGCTACTGTGGATTTACCTGAACCATTATGACCCAAAACGGCTACAAACTCCCCTTTTTGAATCTTCAAATTCAAACGGTCAATCACCAGCGCGCCCTGTCGCCCTTCTTCTCCATCATAGCTATATTTTACATCACGAAATTCAATAATATTTTCCACCGTCATTCCCCTTATCCATTTGCCTGCCAAACTGCAGTTGCACCGCATGGCAAAGTATATCCGCTCTGTGTTACAGGCAACCCGATTTCATCTGACCAAACCTTGCCGCCGCGCTGTTTTTCTATCAGCACGCCAAGAATATATTCCATAACAGAAGGCGATAATCCGGTAGTATAAGAATTCAATAACAGTAATAAAGGTTTTTCCGATAAAACCTGCGCACAAAGCTCAACAAAATGATAAATTTCATCTTCCAGTTTCCATACTTCTCCGCCGGGACCTCTCCCATAAGAAGGCGGATCCATGATAATCACATCATATCGGTTCCCCCTGCGGATTTCTCGCTGGACAAATTTAATACAGTCATCCACAATCCAGCGTACATGGGCTCCGCTGACCCCAGACGCCGCGGCATTCTCTTTTGCCCAGGCCACCATGCCTTTGGATGCATCTACATGTACAACATCTGCACCTGCTGCCAGACAAGCAGCTGTGGCGCCGCCTGTATAAGCAAACAAATTCAATACCTTTACCGGCTTATTCGCCTTTTGAATAACCTGAGAAACAAAATCCCAATTCACTGCCTGTTCAGGAAACAGACCCGTATGCTTAAAACCCATAGTCTTTATCTGAAACGCCAGCGATTTGTAATTGACCCGCCATTGTTCCGGCATTTTCCGTAAAATCTCCCAACGCCCGCCGCCGGTACTGGAACGGCAGTAACGTGCGTGCGCTTGTTCCCACGCAGGATGTAAACGCGGCGTTTTCCATATAATCTGCGGGTCAGGACGGATTAATACAATCTCTCCCCAACGTTCCAATTTCTCTCCGTTTGAAGTATCCAGTAATTCATAATCTTTCCAATCGATCGCACAGCGCATGCAACGCCATCCTCCCCGTTATGAAATCTTCAAATTAATCCATCCGCTGCTGTCCATCCTGCTCCATACCCAAATGGCGGTAAGCAAGCTGTGTTGCACAGCGCCCGCGCGGTGTACGGCTTAAAAAACCAATCTGCATTAAATATGGCTCACATACATCCTCAATCGTTACTGCTTCTTCACCTATAGCGGCGGCAATCGTTTCCAAACCCACAGGCCCGCCGTGATAGTTACGTATCATTGTTGTAAGCATGAGCCTATCAATCGCATCAAGCCCAAGATGGTCAATTTCCAGCCTGTCAAGAGCATGTCCCGCCGCTGCTTTATCAATCACACCATTGCCGATTACTTCAGCAAAATCGCGCACTCGTTTTAACAGCCGGTTTGCAATTCGTGGCGTACCGCGCGAGCGGGAAGCGATTTCTATTGCCCCGTCCTGATCAATGGCAATATTCAAAATAACCGCACTGCGGTTAACAATACGCGCCAGCTCCTGTGTCGTGTACATTTCCAGCCGCAGAACTACCCCAAAACGGTCCCTGAGCGGTGCAGTCAGCTGCCCAGCACGAGTGGTTGCTCCAACAAGGGTAAATTCCGGCAAATCCAGCCGGATAGAACGTGCGGACGGTCCTTTGCCAATGATAATATCCAGCGCATGATCCTCCATCGCCGGATAAAGCACTTCTTCTACACTCTTAGAAATACGGTGTATTTCATCTATAAAAAGTACATCTCCCGGACTCAGGTTGGTCAGCAATGCCGCCAAATCCCCTTGCTTTTCAATAGCGGGTCCGGAAGTTATGCGCATATTCACACCCATTTCATTCGCAATAATCCCCGCAAGGGTTGTTTTGCCAAGTCCAGGCGGTCCATATAAAAGCACATGATCCAAAGATTCATGTCTGCGCCGCGCCGCTTCAATATAAACCGACAGGTTTTCCTTTGCTTTTTCCTGCCCTATGTATTCTTCAAGAGTTTTGGGCCGCAGGGAAGTATCAATATCCACATCCTCCGGTACATATTCCGGCATAACAATCCGATTTTCAAAATCCATATCCACAGTTTACACCTGCCTTGCCAGCGACCTTAGCGCCTGCATGATTATCTCTTCAACCGGCTGGCTCATATCCAGCTTACTTACGGCAAGCGCCGCTTCAGACTGGGAATATCCCAAAGAAACAAGTGCGCTTACTGCCTCTGTTGCACTGCTTCCATCGGAAGAAACTGCTTCCACGGCGGCTATTCCCTCGGATTGGGAAGATGGAAGAATCGTTTTCATCTTATCTTTTAATTCCAGTGTAATACGCTGCCCAATTTTAGCGCCAATCCCCTGTGCTTTTGTCAGCGCCTTGCTGTCGCCGGAGGCAACAGCAAGTGCAAGTTTTCCCGGTGTTAATTCAGAAAGAATGGAAACTGCGGCCTTAGGGCCTACTCCATTCACAGACACCAGCATTTTAAAGCATTCCAGTTCTTCTATATCATAAAAGCCAAACAAATCCATAGCATCTTCACGCACATTTAAATAAGTATATAGCATCACTTCAGAACCTGTTTTGGGCAAACGTTTCAGCGTACTGAGAGATGTTACACACTTAAAACCTACGCCCCCGCATTCTACTACTGCGGTATTCAAATCTGTAAAAATCAGTGTCCCTTTTACGCTGTAAATCATATCCTGCCCTCCTTTGCCGCCAGTCGTCCCATAAGCGAACCGGAAGAATGCGCATGACAAATGGCCATTGCCAAAGCATCGGCGGTATCATCCGGTTTAGGTATTTTTTCAAGATGAAGAATCATTTTTGTCATTTCCTGCACCTGATTTTTATCCGCCCTTCCGTATCCCACTACAGATTGTTTCACTTGAAGCGGCGTATATTCAAAAACAGGAACTCCGTTTTTTCTCGCCGCCAATAAAATAACACCACGCGCCTGACTAACATCAATAACCGTTTTCTGATTGCTGTTAAAAAAAAGTTTTTCGATCGCCATCGCTTCCGGATGATAACGCTTCATTAAAACATCTAACTCATTATAAATTTGCAAAAGCCTATCCTCAAAAGCAGTTTTGGCCGGTGTTAAAACAGCGCCGTAATTCAGCACCGCAAATCGATTCCCTAAATATTCAATCACGCCATGGCCGACAATAGCATAGCCAGGGTCTATCCCTAAAATTATCATTATCCACACCTAACCAACATGATATTAGTTTATTATAGCACAAACGTTTCCTGCCAGCAATAAAACAGAAAAAAATATACGCCTAATGAATCAACATCAGGCGCAGTCATTTTTATTTATTTTTATGGTTACAAACTTCAACAGCGGCATCAGCAGCGCTTGCCGCATCTTCTGTGTAAATATCTGCTCCGATATCCTTACAAAAACTTTCTGTTACCGGCGCACCGCCAACCATAACCGTTACTTTATCACGAAAGCCTTCCTGTTCCAAAACAGAAAGCACACGTTTCATTTCCGGCATTGTTGTAGTTAAAAGTGCAGAACAGCAAATGATATCCGCATCTTCTTTTTCTGCGGTGGTAACAAATTGCTCTGCAGAAACGTTTACTCCCAAATCAATAACTTTAAGGCCTTTTCCCTCCATCATCATACGGACAAGGTTTTTTCCGATATCATGCTGATCTCCCTTAACTGTACCAATAACCACAACACCATTCGCCTGCGCGTCATCGCTTTTTAAATAGGGTTTCAAAACAGCCGTTCCGGCGTTCATTGCACGTGCGGCTATCATTACCTCCGGCACAAAAACCTCGTTATTTTTAAATTTTTCACCAATGATATTCATTCCTTCCAACAGACCTTCATCCAAAATCGTTTTAGGCGCTATCCCTTCATCTAATGCCTGTTGCACCAATGCTGCAACCTGTTTGCCTCTGCCTCGCTGTAAAAACTGTGATACTTCCTGAATCACCGACATCTCATACCAACCTCCGTTTATCTATTGCAGAGCATCAACTGCCCGCTTAATTTGCAATAAAACCTGATTCCATTGCAGTGCATAATCCGTTCCCGGCAGACATACCATTCCTGCAAGCGTTGTATTTAATACAGTAAATACCATTTCGGATTGTTTTTTTATTATATCAAAGCCTGTTTTATCTTTTGAACCGCTGCAAAGCAGCAGCAACGCCTGCTTCGGTTTTGCTATGGGCGGTTTGATTCCTAAATGAAACCTTGCATTAAAATAACGCTGAAAACGGTCAAATATACTTTTCAGCGGTGCGGGGAATGACAAATTATAGACAGGAGTACAAATAATAACAATATCTGCCTGTTCATATGCGGTCATAAAGGCATCTAAATCCGGCAATGCACACCCCTGATTATTTTTACACCAACCGCAGTCAATACATGGCTGCGTATGCATCTGAAAAGCGTCATAGCAGTTTACAACATCCGATTCCGGCAGGCATTTCAGGCACTCTTCCATCAAACGGGCACAGGTTCCTGATTTATGGGGAGATGAAAAAACTACTAACACATTCCTGCTTTTCCAAACCATAAAATAAAATTCCTTTTCAAATATCATCAGGTTTCCCTGCCAATAGTTTATCAGCACGAACATAAAATAACAATACTTTTTCAAAAAATAGCAGATTATTTTTGAAAAACTCTTGATTTTTTCTTTCGTTTCAGGTATACTTAGAAATCGTTACAGCGATTATTTCGCTCATGAACATAAAATACGCCGGTGTGATGGAATTGGCAGACGTGCGGGACTCAAAATCCCGTGGTAGCGATACCGTGTCGGTTCGACCCCGACCACCGGCACCAGATTGGGTCCAAACGTAAATTGCGTTTGGACCTTTTCTTTTATATTTATGCTAAACAACGTCCTTTTTCAATATAGAGTCTGAATGCAATTTGCATTTGGGCTTTTTTGTTTTATAGAATAAAAGGAGTGTGCAATAACAATATTATTTTCCACTGCTTATTAACAAGTCTCCATAGATTGTAATACGATGATTTTTTGAAAAAATACCAGTAATAAAACTATATGATTTATATTTTATTTTGCCCATCTATTCAACTAATTCTGTTCCATGATGGATTTTAAAGAAAAACATCGTTTAGTGTTGTAATTTCATATTATATAATGGTATAATATCACTAAAGCTTGTTAATAAAGGGGAAGATGATATGAACAAAAAAAGATTTACAGTGATCATGTTAATTTGTGTTTTCCTTATGAACGTTGTTTCCTGCTCAGAACCAATAAGCAATATTTTATCAGAAACTACTGCCAGTACAAGCCTTATAAAAGAAATTACAACACAGAAAAAAACAACCCAAGAAAAAACATCAAAAGAAACAACAACAGAACTATCTGCAACTACTACAACAGAACTACACACTACATTGCCGGAAACAACTCTTGCTACAACTAAAAAAACGGCTTCAACAACGAAAAAGATAACATCAACAACAAAAACAACTACAAAACAGTCTACTACTAAAACTACTACCAAAACATCAACATCTAAAACAACAAAATCCGAATCTAAATCACGAACATATTACTGGGTACCCAACGGCAAAGTCTATCATACCACCAGCAGTTGCGCAACATTAAAACGTTCTAAAACCATACGTTCCGGTACCCTGTCCCAAGCGAAAGCCGCAGGCAAGAGCCGCGTTTGTAAAGTTTGCTCTTAGTTAATTCGATTGTCGCAAGCGTTAATTAACAATAACAGAAAATTATGTAATTATTTTCAAAATGACACCAATACTATTATTAGTTTTTATTTTAGCGGTTATATCCACCCTTGGTTATATCACATGTTTTTTTAAAACCTTTATTTTTAAGAGCATGAACAAGTTCTACATAGAACTCACACACATCAAAATCGGTGCGGTTATGTCTCGATAGGTCTATCATATCGGCATGAGAAATTCCCTCGGGAGAATTTGTCTTTAAATTGATACAAATTTCTCCCCATTCTGCAGATTTTTTACTAACAAGTCCGTTATTCTCACCGTAAAACATTTTTACAAAAGAATTTGTAAAACAAAGTGGGAAAATATTACGCAGCGGCTTGTTGATTTTGCTTGATGTGCTCTGATAGTAAATACTTTCTATATCCGGCGTTGTATCGTTTAATATTTTGCAGTTTTCTGCTGTAAGATCCTGCACTGCCGCAAGAAAATCCGGATTCTTATCACCAAATCGGCAAAGCGTAGAATTGTAAGCAGAAACAATTGTATTTATAAATTTAGGAGATGTTTTTTTCAGAAGCCAATCTGCAAATTTGCAGCCTTTGTGCGGAGTATTTATGGTTGTTAAGGAAGCAACCTTATCAGCCACTCCAAGATGTGTGCAAGCATATCTTGCATCCAATCCGCCTTTTGAATGGGCAATGATATTTACTTTATCATATCCGCTTTTGTCGGTTATTTTCTGTATTGCATCTGCAATTTCCCTGCCGCTTTCCGCAACGCTTAATGCTGATTGCTGATTCCCATAATATATTGTGGCTCCGTTTTGTTCAAGCTCGTTAGGAATACGTCCCCAATAATTAAAATACCGTATATCTCTGAAAAAAACACCGTGAATCAGTAAAATTGGATATTTGGTTGCACATACACGCTCTTTTTTTCTTTGCAGATTTCGTGCAAAACGTTTCCTCTCAGTGTCTACGTCAAAACGCACCAGTTTTATTATTTTAAAAAGTACAAATAAATGTACAATCGGTATTGGACCACAGATAATTCCAATAATACGCCATTTCAGCCCAATAATAGGCGAAGTAAGATATACACGTATTATTCCATTCCAAAATATAATAAGATCAGCAACCGTAAATACACAGAAGGGCAGCCAGAAATTTCCTTCAAAAACAGTATTATTAAATATACATAATATAATTTGCAATATTATTCCCATCGGAAAGGCTGACAACAGGTCGGCGCCATCCGATGCGATTTTCAGCGAATGTCGAGGTTGTTTAAAAAAAGAAGGAAAAATATTAAAAAAAATAAAACACACACATGCAAGTAAAACGTACATCCAATGATTAATGTAACGTACAAATATATATTCACATCCCACAGTGAATGCTGATAAAAGTATCACACGAAAATAATTGTTCGAATACATTTTTACCTCCATGATTAAAAATACACACATATTTAAAGAAGCATTTGAACCATAGGTATGCAATTTAGGAGGCGGGAATTGAACTTACCTCCCAAAAGTCTCCTCACTTGCTACCACCGGTTTTCCTTAATTTTCAACGCTCTTTTAGCACTTTAGTTTTACAATATTTTGATACACATTACCGATTTTTTACTGTTGTCCGATCGATAAAATCGATTGGACTTTTCTTTCATTATATACGAAAATTTTTATGTGTCAAACTCGCCCATAGCGAATTTAAAAAACTGATAAAATACTTTTTCTCTTTATCACTCTCGGCAGTATAAAAAGAACTATTAAGTGAATGCTAATAAGAGAATGAAAGAGGTGATTTATTGAGCAATCAGCTACAATATGAAACAAGCCCTTATTTGCTCCAGCACAAAGACAATCCAGTGAATTGGTATCCATGGTGCAAAGAGGCTTTTGAACGGGCAAAGGCAGAGGATAAACCGATTTTTTTAAGTATTGGCTACAGCACCTGCCATTGGTGTCATGTACTGGCACATGAGAGCTTTGAGGATGCGGAGATTGCTGACCTTCTGAACCGCTCTTTTATCTCTATCAAAGTCGATAAAGAAGAACGCCCCGACATCGACAGCGTGTATATGGCCGTATGTCAAACATTTACTGGCAGCGGCGGTTGGCCCACCAGTATTTTTATGACGGCGGAGCAAAAGCCCTTTTTTGCAGGAACCTATTTCCCGAAAACTTCCCGCGGCGCCATGATCGGTATGCGGGAACTGCTTTTGGCGATCCATCAAAAATGGGAACATGACCGAAATGCGCTGCTGAAACAGTCAGATGAGATTGTAACATATTTGAACAGTACTGCCGCCACAACGTCCGAAAGTGCCGATACCGAACTGATACATTCAGCTGTTGCACTCTATAAGCGTATCTATGACCAAAAGTATGGCGGTTTCGGGCGAGCACCTAAATTTCCTGCTCCGCATAATCTTCTGTTTTTACTTTCCTATTATGAACGTTATAAAGATGCTGAATGTTTACAAATGGCAGAACATACATTACAGCAAATGTATCGCGGCGGTTTGTTTGATCACATCGGTTTTGGGTTTTGCCGTTACTCAACCGACAAGCAATTTTTAGTCCCGCATTTTGAAAAAATGCTATATGACAATGCACTGTTAATCTTCGCCTACTGCAAGAGCTATGCAGTGACAAAAAAGCCTTTGTATCTGGAAATTGCTCAAAAAACAGCAGACTATATTTTGCGCGAAATGACTTCTCCAGCAGGCGGCTTTTACAGCGCACAGGATGCCGACAGCGAAGGTGAAGAAGGCAAATACTATCTCTTCACTCCAGACGAAATTTTAGATGTGTTGGGGAAAGAACAAGGTAAAATCTTTAACCATCATTTTGACATCAGCACGGCGGGCAACTTTGAAGGCCAGAATATCCCTAATCTTTTAAAAAGCAAATCAACAGAAAAATTTGATAATTGTTTTTTATCTCTTCACAACTACCGCAAAAAGCGGCATTCACTCCATTTGGACGATAAAATTCTCACCTCATGGAATTCTCTGATGATTGCCGCCATGTGCGAGCTGTATATTGTCAGCGGTAAAAAACTGTATTTGGATACTGCTAAACAGGCAGATGGTTTTATACAAAAGTATCTATACGAGAACGATACCCTGTTCGTCAGCTTCCGTAACGGAAAGCGCGGTGTTACCGGCTTTCTGGATGATTACGCCGATTATATCTTTGCACAGCTTGCTCTTTACAAAGCCACTCTGGATAAGAAATATATCATGCGTGCAGATTGTTTGTGTCATAAAGTTACGAACAATTTTGGCGACAACATCGGCGGCTATTACCTTTACGGGTATGACAACGAGGAGCTAATTGTTCGCCCGAAAGAAACCTATGACGGCGCCATTCCCAGCGGCAATTCCATAATGGCGTTTAACCTTGTGCGGCTGGCACAGATTATGGACAATGAAAAATATCGAAACAGCGCTGAACGACAGCTTAATTTTCTTGCAGTAGAGACAGCGCAGTATCCGCCCGGCTATGCGATGTATTTATTGGCACTCTTAGAACACACCGAGCCACCGATGAAAATAACCGTCGTCCTTGATGAAAAAACAGACAAAAAAACTTTACCGCTCATGCTCCCTTCGGATAGCATAGTTATCTTGTTAGAGAAGCCCTCCGAAAATTACCCTTTTAAAAACGGAAAAACCACCTACTATGTATGCAAGGGGCACAATTGTTTACCTTCCACCAACGATTTACCTAAATAACACTTTGCCACACAAATCGGCTCTGTTTTGTCGTTCTTGTTTTGTGGAATTTAGCACAAAGGACAATGTTCGAAAATATTCTATCTTCAAAAAGTGCAAGACAGAAAGTGAAAAAATTATATCCACAAGTAAAAACTATATTCTGAATAAGAAATATTATAAGTTATAATTTTCCATGCTATAGTCTAAACTCTCACTTACTATGGAATTGTAATTTCTCCCACCTCTTTTTGAGTGAAAAAAAAAAGAAAGAAGTCCTGATAAAGAATTTGCAGGACTTCTTTCTTCTCTGTTTCGCTTTAGCAAAACAACAACTCTCATCCATATTGTGAAAGTACAAATTATTCTGTAAAAACACCAGTAGAATAGAGTTGCGATTGGTTAAACTGTGACCATATAATCAAGGGATTCTTCGGATAAAAGAAAAAGATATGAAAAAATTGCAGCACACAACGTGGAGATACCGGTATAGTGTAATATATACACTGAAATATCTCAGTATATAAATAATATTGGACAAATTCAAAAAGATACCCTGTACTATTCATATTACGTTTTTTTAGGCATAATGCGATTAGCAAATAAAAATATATTAGTATTTATTTTTAACTCAAATTATCAAAATACAATTATATGTTTTTACTATTATTTTAATTTATGAGAAAAAATCTGAAAAAGCACTTGCCAAATTTTAAAATATATGATATTATATTTTTCGCTGAGTTGTTGTAGTTAAGTGTGCTGACGGCAACTTTTCATAATCAGGGGCCATTAGCTCAGTTGGTTAGAGCAACCGGCTCATAACCGGTCGGTCCGGGGTTCGAGTCCCTGATGGCCCACCATTAGTATTTTTCACACAAAGGGGTATAGCTCAGTTGGTAGAGCAGCGGTCTCCAAAACCGCGTGCCGAGGGTTCAAGTCCTTCTGCCCCTGCC
>CAKTEE010000021.1 GCA_934546985.1 uncultured Eubacteriales bacterium | reverse complement strand
CTTTCGGAAGTTCTTGTCCTCCCCGCGAGTGCCTATTTATCTTACCACCTCTTTCCCCCTTTGTCAACTACTTTTTTATCTTTTTTTCTTTTTTATACATGATATTACAACTTATCCGTGTGTTGCGCAAATAAATGAAAGAAAACTGGTAACGCAATCTATAAAAAACTGATATTCTATGAAAACTCGTTAATCCTAAGCACAGGAGGTGTTTATAATAGAAAAAGTTAATGAATACTCTATGGTATACACAATGGGTTCTTTAGGATACAGTATCATCGAAATTATTTGGCGTGGATTTACCCATTGGTCCATGGCAATTACAGGAGGAATCTGTTTTCTTTGCCTTTATCTTCTGAATATCAGATTTGTTCATTGGAAGCTATGGAAAAAGTGTTTTTTGGGGTGCTCTATAATTACCGGAATTGAATTTATAGTCGGATATATCGTTAATCGAATCATGCAGTTAAATGTATGGGATTATTCTCAGCGGCTGTTCAATGTTCTTGGTCAAATTTGCCCTTTATATACATTGTTATGGTTCCTTCTGTGCATTCCAGTTTTCTCTTTGTGTAACTATCTAAACAGATATTTGAACAGGAAAAAGATAGGATACAATTTTGAAAATAAAAAACGGACAGTATAAAACGAAAAAGGTTTTTATACTGTCCAGTCTATTATAATTTTGAAAGGTCATATGGAGTTTTTTGATATACAAAATAGTTCAGCCAATTACTAAATAAAAGGCTGGCAGTTCCGCGCCATGTCATTGGCGGGACACGATTCGGGTCATCATCCGGGAAATAATGATACGGCATTTTTATATCCAAGCCTTTTTGTTTATCTCTGAAATATTCATTCGCCAGCGTTCCCCTGTCATATTCGGAATGACCGGTAAGAAAAAATTTACGGCAATCCATATCCGAAACAATATGTACTCCGGCAATATCTGAATAAGATAAAATCTGCAAATCTTTACACTTTGCAATATCTGACCTGCGGGTTTCTGTATGACGAGAATGCGGAACATAGTAAATATCATCAAGCCCGCGCATTAACGGATGATTCAAATCCAGCGGCCAATGAGGAAAAACACCAAACATTTTTTCAGGGAGAGGATATTTGGGAATCCCATAATAATAATATAAACCGGCTTGTGCTCCCCAACAAATAAACATTGTAGAATAAATATGGGTTTCCGCCCATGCAAAGATTTTACAAAGTTCGTCCCAGTAAGCAACCTGTTCAAATTCCATATGTTCAACCGGAGCACCGGTTACAATCATTCCATCAAATTTCTGGTCTTTAATATCGTCAAAAACTTTATAAAAAGTAAGCATATGTTGGGCAGGCGTATGTGTTCCCTGATAAGTTGCCGTTTGCAACAAATCTATTTCAATTTGTAACGGTGAATTTCCTAACAATCTTAATAATTGTGTTTCTGTTTCTGTTTTAATCGGCATCAAATTTAGAATAACAATTTTCAGAGGACGAATATCCTGATGATCCGCACGATTTTCTGCCATTACAAATATGTTTTCCAGTTCCAGTTGGTGCCGTGCAGGCAATTGGTCATCTATTTTAATCGGCACATTACTCTCCCCTTTCCAACAAACCATAGGCTTTAAATATAGCAGATTTTCGCAGATTGTTCAAGCACAAAGAACGAAAATGCATGAAAAACATAGAAACAGCCTCAAAAGCAATCTAATCGAAAGCTTTTGAGGCTATTTTTAGTTAAGAAAAATACAATTATAAACCAAGCTGAATTGCATCGTTAATTAATGCAGTAATTTCGTCCGCTGTCTTGTCCAAGGTTGTAACTACAACATAATTTCCAGTAGAAAGCTCGTTATAGGAAACTTTAAGACCCAGTGCTTCACAAATAAAACGCAGCGGTGCCATTGTAATGCCATTCACCAAAGACAACTGTGCGGGAGCCGCAGAAGAAGAAATCTGCGCACCAGAAGCATCATGCTTAGTAACAATATTGCTACCAGGAGTAATCATGAGATATTCACCTGTTGCAGGATTTGTAACTTTTGTCTGACTGGTAGTGTCATTATAATCTACAGTCAACCCATTAACTTCTGCAAGATAGCGCAACGGAAGCATAGAAGTACCGTTTATAATAGAAAGCTGTGCATATTTATCTCCATACTGTGTTGTATGGCCAAAAGTACCATTCAAAACAGCATAGTCACTGTTCGCTTTCATAACCAATTCGTTACCCTTGTCATCTGCTATCTGGTTATTCACACCCATGCCCTTTGCCATCAAGCTAAGCATCGGGTAATCATCCTCAGCGCTATCACCATAGGATTCCCAAACAATCAAGCCGGCAAGCCCAAGTTCATTAATATAATCCAATTTAGCCTGAAGGGAACGTTCACTTTCGTATGTAAGGAAATTTCCGTTGTATTTAGAAGAAGAATCGTCATTGTAAAGATATGCTGCTTCCGCAGAAGTATCATATCCCATATGCCATCCGGGAGTACCCATAGGAACAGCTTCTTCCTCAAACCCTTTTAATACTTTCCAATTCATATCACCAGCATAGCCACGATTACTACCGGAAACGCCGACCACATTGCCATTTGCATCAGGACTTACATTACCCCAACCATGACAATAAAGCGGGGTACCAATATTTATTTTAGAAGCAGGCACGCCTTTGCTCAAATAATATTGCACGCCTTTTTCTGTTGAATGACCATTTGGGTTAGAATTATACAGTGCAGCATGGTGACCTGTAACGCGATCATAAGAGGCTGTCATATCATAGCTCATAATATTGATTAAATCAACATAGGGAGCAAAAGCAGCAACATCTTGCTTTACAATAGTTGATACGCCAACAGCAGAACAAACCGTCAGTTTTTTTGCACCTACACCAAATTCAGCATCAAATGCCTGACGCATTTCTCTCAAAAGAGCGGTATAATTATTAAAGTCATCGCCTTTTACAGGATTGCCCTGATCACTTCCGCTGCCGGAACGTGCAACGCCCGGATATTCCCAGTCAATATCAATACCTGCAAGCCATGGATAAGTTTTCAGGGTCTCAATACAACTGTCGATAAATGTTTTTCTTGACGCGGCAGTCAAGGCCATTTCAGAGAAATAACCGCAGCGAGTCCAGCCGCCCACGGAAATCAACACATTAACATCCGGATATTTTGCTGTGTATTCTTCATACTGCGGAAAATGAGCATTCGGATTATATTCATCGGTATCTGCCCAAGGGTCTGTGGAAACAATGTTGTAATTGCCATTTTCCGGCTTAATCTCCCAGAAAGCATGGTTGATGTAGGACACCCTGTCCCATGGAAGATCCTTTACTTGTCCGCCTTTCGTTCCGTCGTAAACATTCCAGTTGGCAAAATAGATAACGACTTCTTTTCTTTCGGCCCCTGCTGCATTGGCCGTGAAGCTGGCTGTACATATACTAACCAGCATTGTTGCCATCAACAGGATGGACAAAATCCTTTTCATTTTCTTCATTGATTTTCCTCCCAATAATTTTTTGCGATGAACTCGCCCTTTTAGTATACAAAGTTGTTTATAAAAAAGCAACAATAATTTTGAGTAATTGTTATCATTTATTATGTACACATATCAGAATCTGTATTTTAAAGGAATCTGTACCTATATTCATGCTTTATCAGCAAACAAAAAACGGTACGCAAACTATTTTCTGGTCTGCGTACCGTTTTTCGCCATAAATTTATTGTTAGGAAACTTTCCAATAGTAAATGCTATATGGCGGCAATTCGCTGCTACTGCCAAAATCATGGATTCGATTTGTCAACAAATCAATCCCTTGCCCCGCTTGTGCATCAAAATGTGCCGTATATGGGATATCCGCCGCATTAATGGCAACAATAACCCGCTCTTCTTGATAAGAACGCTGAAAAACAAACTGTTCATTGGTTAGACAAAGCCTTGTAAAATCGCCCCAGCAAATAGCTTTACTATTACAATGTGCATATGCAAATAAGGATATACAATCAGTAAGGCTATTTTCAACAGGAGATTCAAAGCTGGAACGTAAATTACGGTCAGACCCGTTCTCTTTTTTCCCATATGCGCCCCATTCACTGCCATAATAAATACAGGGGATTCCGGGCATGGAGAATAGCAGACCGTATATTAACGGTAAATGCTTCGAATTTTCCAGCATACTTGCAATACGTGTTACGTCATGATTATCTACAAAATTGAACAAATGCTTTCCTTTGTATAGTGTCCACTGCTCTGGACCGAATTGTCGAAGAAGCGAATGTGCAATTTCAAACAAATTTTTACTATTAAAGCTGGAATAAAGTCCTTTATAGCATTCATAATTCGTACAGCTATGCAGCATTTCACCATTTACCAGCTGATTATAATCACCGTGCAGAATTTCTCCAATCAGAAAAAAGTCCGGTTTCAAACGTTCACAATACGAACGAAGGTTACGCAGAAAATTTTTGTCCAAGCAATATGCAACATCCAATCGGAGGCCATCAATATCAAAATCCAAAACCCACTTTTGAACACAGCTTAAAATATGTTCAACCACTTCCGGATTTTGCAAATTTAATTTCACCAGTTCATAATGTCCTTCCCAGCCTTCATACCAGAAGCCATCGTTATACGCACTGTTGCCGGTAAAATTAATATAAAACCAATCACGATACCTTGAACGTTCCCGCTTTTCAATAACATCCTGAAACGCCCAAAACCCCCTGCCCACATGATTAAACACACCATCTAAAACAATACGAAATCCTTTTTTATGCATAGCATCACATAATTCTGTAAAATCCTGATTTGTACCAAGCCTGCAATCAATTTTACTATAATCACGGGCATCATAGCCATGACTGTCAGAAGAAAACAACGGAGAAAAATACACCGCATTGCACCCAAGTTTTTTAATATGGTCAAGCCACTGCGTAATTTTTTTCATACGCGGTACACATATTCCATCATTTTCTTCCGGCGCCCCACAAAACCCCAAAGGATAAATTTGATAAAAAACACTGTCATCCGCCCACATAACAATTGCCCTCCGTGATACTCATTAGTTTATTAATACCATTTTACTTTTTTTAACGCTTAAAATCAATCCTCAGCTGGCAAAAGCAGATTTTCCTGTGCAGGGCCGCCGATTAAATTTCCCTTATAGTCAAACCGAGAACCATGGCAAGGGCAATCCCACGATAGTTCATTCTGATTCCATTCCAGTTGGCAACCTAAATGGGGGCATTTTGCAGATATCACAAAACACTCCCCATCTTCATTTTTATATATGCCAACCTTTTCACCGTCATACTGAACAATTCCGCCATGACCCAAAGGAATTTCTTCCCAATTCATTTTTGCCGGCTGCATTTTTTTCAAAAGTAATCCATTCACCGCTTGCGCGCTGTCTGTAACAAAATTTTTCAATTCTGCATTTATTTGAAACCTTTGCGGAGAAAAAACAAGGGCATAATAAACGTCTTTTTTTAAAACCATATCCGTTAAAATCTGAGCCGCCGCCATGGAACTGGTCATCCCCCATTTATTAAAACCGGTAGCAACCAACCAGTTTGGCGTTGATGAAGAAAACGGTCCAATATAAGGTATGCTGTCAAGGGAGATACAATCCTGCGCAGACCAGTTTGCAACTTCCTTCGCATTTGGATAGAGTTTTACAGCCTCCTGGCGCAATTTCTGGTAACAGCTATACGGCGGAATTTTACCTGTTCTATGACCAGAACCGCCTAACAATACATATTGACGGTATGTGCGGAATGATAAACCGTTCGACGCCATATCAATATACATTCCATCAAGTTCGCCTGCATTTTCCAATGCCAAAACATAAGAGCGTTCCTGATGCATTCTTGCAAAATAATAACCCGGTACATTTACAAAAGGAAAATGACAAGCAAAAATAATCGTATTTGCTTTCACAGCGCCATGCTGTGTGATAACTTCCTTTTCTTTCACTTCTATTACACGGGTATGCTCATAAACCGTTAAATTGGAAGATACTGATTTTATAAATTCCAGCGGATGAAACTGCGCCTGATTATTAAATTTCAGCGCACCGCGCACGTGAAACGGCAATGTAGTTTTTCGAGTGAATTCCGCATCAATCCCGAGCGCTTTCGCTGCTTTTGCTTCTTCCTGCAAAGGTAAAATATCTTCGGTAGAATAAACATATGCCGGCTTTATTTCAAAAGAACAATCAATCTTTTCTTTTTCTATGATTTCCTGATAACGTCGGATTGCTTTTGTATTCGCCTGTGCATACTGCCGGGCAGATTCTTCTCCAAAATTTTTGATAAGCTTACTATAAATAATAGAATGCTGGGCAGTGATTTTTGCAGTGGTATTTTTTGTTATGCCCCCGGCAATACATTCTGCATCAAGCACAACGGTTTTTATCCCTTGCTCCTGCAAGTGGTAAGCTGTTAAAATGCCTGCCATACCTGCACCGATAATAGCAACATCCGTTGTGACATCATGGTTTAAACTATGCCTTCGGGGAATTTCACAGGTTTTGCTCCAAATCGATTCCATGAATTGCACCTCATACTTCTTTTTTTCTGCTAAAATCCAGTCTTCCGTCCTTTATTTTATCTGCAAGCAAAAGAACCGCACAGGCAGAAAGTAACTCATAATCAGAAAATCTGTCTTCATAATTAATTTTGATTTCACATGGCTCTATTGTTTGATGATTCAGATCTTTAATTTCCCGCTGAACGCTGACTACCGCACCGGTATCACTAATACTGGACAAAGTCAACGTATCTTTCGGAGACATGCCGCAGGTAAGAGTTGGAACCAAACTGTCTTTCAGCATATGGAACGCTTTTTGATTCCCCTCATTAACAATAGAAATCACACGCTGTGATACATTTAATTTCTGGTTTCTGCAATTCTTCTGCCGTGTTTTAAAAATCAGCACTGCATCTGATAAATCAAATTTTTCTAATCTTTCACAATCACATAAAAGAAATTCATAAGCATTACCGGTTTCAATAACATTTCCATTATAAAAACCTAAAACTCCGCCAAAACCATTCAGGATTTGACAGAGTTTTTCTGTAAATTTTCTTTCCGACCGGTCGCCAAACACAAATACCTTAACCATACATCCCACTCCCTCAATGATATCAGTATTTGTTAAATTGTCAGAAATATGTATTTTATTTTGCTTGAAGAATGCACAGCGCACAACGAATCCCGTCAACAGCTGCAGACATAATCCCGCCGGCATAGCCTGCACCCTCTCCGCACGGATAAATCCCTGCAATGTTAGACTGAAGATCTTCACCGCGCAGAATTCTTACTGGAGACGAGCTTCTGGTCTCCGGCGCAGTCAGTACAGCATCTGAAGAAGCAAACCCTTCCAGTTTACGATCCATATAAACGATTGCCTGACGCATTGTTTCGGTAACAAACAAAGGCAAGCATTTTTCAAGGGAGGTCCAGATAACCCCCGGGCGATAGCTCGGCTGAACATTACCCGCGTGTTTGGAAGCTGCCCCCGATAAAAAATCCCCCACTAACTGAGCAGGCGCTTTTCCGCTCAATTCTCCGGCCGCAAAAGCTTTGCGTTCAATTTCTCTCTGAAATGCGATACCTGCCAAAGGATGGTCATTTGGAAAATCCTGCGGCGTTACATTAACAAGCAAAGCCGCATTTGCATTTACAGAATCACGGGCGTACTCACTCATACCGTTGGTTGCAATAGTATCCGGCTCTGACGCAGCGGCAACCACCATGCCGCCAGGACACATGCAAAAGGTATATGCATCCCTGCCTTGGGGCAAATGGCATGCAAGTTTATAATCAGCCGCGCCAAGCAAGGGATTACCCGCGTATTGCCCCCACTGCGAACGGTCAACCATCGACTGGTGATGTTCAATTCTGGCGCCCACAGAAAATGGTTTTTGCACCATATGCACGCCCGACTTATAAAGCATTTCAAAAGTATCTCTGGCAGAATGGCCAATCGCCAATATCAATGCATCCGTATCAATTTCTTCTTTTTCACCTGTTGATTTTACCACTGTGATGCCCTGCAAAACGCCGGATTCGGAATGCAATTTTTCCAAACGTGTTTCAAAACAGATGTCCGCACCCAACGATATAAGTTTTTGGCGAATATTTTTAACCACAACCGCCAATTTATCTGTTCCAATGTGCGGTTTTGCAAGGTATAAAATTTCTTCCGGCGCCCCCGCCTCATAAAACTCCTGTAAAACTTTACGGCAGTTTGGATCTTTAATCCCTGTTGTCAATTTCCCGTCTGAAAATGTGCCGGCTCCTCCTTCCCCAAACTGCACATTTGAGTCAGTCTGAAGCTTGCCTCCCTCCCAATATGTATGCACATCCCTGCGGCGGGAATCTACATCCCGTCCACGTTCCAAAATAATTGGCCGCAGCCCAGCCTGCGCTAATATTAAACCTGCAAACATCCCCGCAGGACCCATTCCTACTACCACAGGACGTTTTATTGAACTGCGATAACAAACTGGAAAATCAAATTGATAAGGTTCTATTTTTACAGCAAAGGGATTTTGTTTCAGTACCATTTCCTCATTCAGTACAGTTACATCCAAAGAATATATAAAATGAATTTGCTCTTTTCTTCGTGCATCCACTGACTTTTTAACAGGCGTTACATTTATAATTTGATTCTGCGCTGTTTTCAGTGTTTTTGCCGCAAGCTTTCGTAAATCAGGTTCCCTGTCCGTTACCGGGGCTTTTATATTCGATATACGAATCAATCCAGCACCCCATTCTCAAAATCCGGCATAATCCCGTTACTGATTCCCAGCAAAGATTTTGCCGCGCTTTCACCTGCCAGCCTGCCGGACGACCACGCCCACATTAAATTATAACCGCCGCAGTCACCGTCTATATTCAGCATTTCCCCTGCCGCATAAATTCCCGGTATAATTTGCGATTCCATTGTTTCCGGTGAAAATTCAGAAGTGTTTCCCCCTCCTGCGGTTACCTGTGCGGCTGAAAAGCCCTTAGTACCAACTACCGTCAGCGGAAATGCTTTGATTACATTGACAAAAAGCTCTATTTCAGAAGGAGTTAACGTTCCAGCTTTTCTTGAAAGAGGGAGCAATCCGGCAGATTTGCAAATTACTTGTCCAACACGTTTATTAAAAATACCAACAAAGAAATTTTCCAATGTAGTTTCCGGATTGCGTTTCATACGTTCCATTAGGACACGGTAAATATCGCTCTTATCATAACCTGACATAAAATCAATGGAAATGCTTACTTCACCCTTGCCGCCGTCATGAAAATATTTTGAAGCAACACGGGAAATTTGCATTGTTGGAATACCGGATAACCCATATTCTGTAAACATAATTTCACCGCGTTCACGCGCCTTCATTTCCCCTGCAATTTTCAGCATCAACTCTCCCTGAAAACGTATTCCTTTCAGCTGACGAGGATATTCTGAATGCGTTTTCAACTGAACCAGAGCTGGAAACGGGGAAGTAACTGTATGAGATAATTTTTGCAAAAGTTCAAATCCATTTCCGTTAGAACCCAGCTCCGGAGCCGCAAGCCCGCCTGCCGCAAGAATAACACGGCCTGCATAAACCGGTCCGGTTGTGGTACGAATTTTAAATCCATCATTTGTTTTTTCAATAGAAACTGCCTCGCATGGGCAATGGATTTCTATTCCCAACCGCTCAATTTCAAAACGCAAAACATCAAGTACAGACGACGCCTGACCGCTGAACGGATAAACCCGTCCTTCTTCATCCGGCACCATCATAAGGCCAAGGGAACTGAAAAATGATAGGTTGCTTTCTACATTCATTTTTTCAAAAACCTGAGCGGCAAAATCCACATCACCATGATATTTTTCTAATTTCAACTTGGTATTCGCAAGATTACAGCGGCCGTTTCCGGTGGCCAAAATCTTTTTTCCTACACGGTCCATTCGTTCTAAAATCAAAATTTTCAAAGGCTGTCCCGCCAACAACCTTCCTGCGGTTACTGCGGCTGCCAACCCGGCAGCTCCGCCGCCAATAACGACAATTGCGGCACTTGTATCTTTTATCATAATTAAATAACTCCTTTAATCATTCACGCAGCATCTAATTTCTTTATTATATAACAATAAAAATGATTTAACAAGTTCTTTCCCTTTTACAGTCCGAATTGCACCAAAATCTAACATATTATAAAATATAGTCATGATTTGCGTTGTGTTATTTACTAAAAATATATCTTTCATTATAAAAATATAGTATAATAAAGAAAATAAAATCAAAACGGAGGAAAAAATATGATTAAGCCGCAAAAAAGAATACTGGCTTTCATTGTAAGCATCATGGTGGTTATATCATCATTAACAGTATTCGCTTTTTATGATCTGCTATCAGGGATAACTTCTGCATCTGTTTCTGAAGATACCTATGCAATAAACGATATGGCTGTATTTACCGTAAAAACAGGTACAGATATTACTAAAATCAAACTGGTTAATGACGATGGAAGCACATACTTTATCGCTGATATTGATAAAGGATTTACTGCTTTCTCGGATGAAGAAAACGAGCGGACATGGACAATCAGTAAAAAAGTACAGTTTTCGGGAACCCAAACCAAAACGATATATGCCGGAAATTACAGAGGCTACTCCTCAAAAACATCAGTAGTTGCTTTAAAATCCGATTCTGTTACCATTCCACCTGACGAATCAGAGAAAATGGAAGGCTTTGTACGTGCCAAAGGCAATATTTTAGTAGAAGGTACCGGCGAAGGTAAAGAATACTTGATGAAAGGTATAGCTTTTGGCAATAATGTTTGGGGAAATCCCTCCAAGCCAATTGCCAATCATCACACAGAAGAAAGTTATAAAGAATTAAGTGAATTAGGATTTAATTCCATACGTTTTTATCTGAACTATGGTCTATTTGAAGATGACAGCCAGCCGTACCAATACAAACAAAGCGGCTGGGATTGGCTGAATGAAAATATTGTAATGGCAAAAAAATATAACATCCGTCTTGTTTTAAATATGCATTATCCGCAGGGCGGTTATCAATCCGGAGCTGACGGAATGGCGCTCTGGACTAACAGAGAAAATCAAAAACGCCTGTGTGCTCTTTGGACTGCCATTGCGCAACGATACAAAGACGAAATTGCCATCGCAGCATTTGATTTGGTAAATGAACCTATTGTACCAGAATTAACAACCAAAAAAGAAAGCATCAACCAATGGGCAGCACTGGCTCAGGAAATCACCGATTCCATACGCACAGTAGACACCAATCATTTAATTATTGTGGAACGCCTAAATGCCACCAAAAACCTTACCACTAACCAGCAAGATTGGACAAATGACGAGGATATGAACTTTTTCCTCATTGACGACGACAATGTTGCATATGAATTCCATAACTATGAGCCATTTCAATTTACCCATCAAAACGCAAGCTGGACTACACAAGCTGGTATATTTGCAAATTATCCTGACCAAAACATGGTTATGCCTTCGGGTACGATGACATGGGAAGGAACAACATTATCAAATCCACGGTTGAATCATACAAAAACCGGCTGGCAGGAACTCACTGGACAAAAATATAAAGCTGTCAACCCCAATTATAAAGTTGGCGTTATTGCGATGCAGTGTCAAAACCTTGGTGAAAACGGAAAGGTTTGGTTTGATGATGTAACTGTGAAAGAATATGATGAAAATGGAAATTTTGTCCGTAATATTTATGATTTGAAATTTGATGACGGTAAGAACTTGTCATTATGGAGCCAGAATTCCAGCGGTACTATGTCGTTTGACGCTTCTACCGGATATCATACATCTGGAAGTGCTATGGCAGCAGGCACTACAGACGACGCAAATATCGGCTATCCGGGATATTTTGTTATACAACAAGGTTATTCATATGAAATATCCGGTTTTGCAAAAGCTGAAAATATTAATACAAATACTGTTATTAAATTGCGCGTTGATTTTTGGAATTGTGATAAAGTAAGCACCGTCAACAAGGAATATTTAGAAGATTCTGTAAAAGAATATCTGGAATTTGGACAAAAACATCATGTCCCTATGTATTTGGGAGAATTTGGCGTTATGGGCGACGGTTTTGAAAATGGTCGAGGCGGTGAAATTTGGGTCAAAGATATGCTTGATATTTGCAAGAAATACAACATCAACTTTAATTATCATACTTACCACGAACCAAATTTTGGTTTATATTTAAACGATTCTACCCGCCTGCCAGACCGCTTAAACCAATTATTATGGGATACATTTCAGATAAATCTATAAAACAAAGTCATTAACTCCGCCTAAAAAGCCGCTGCGTAAAAATCAGCTTGGAAATTCATAGCAAAAGCCGGTGTCTAAAGGTACGCCTCTGATCAAGAAGCATTTTCATAATATATGGCATAGTCAATTTTGCCTATCCGGAGAGGAACTGCAACAGAGCGAGTAAGCTTTCACCTTTAAAGGGGAAACTGGCTTGTTACGTTGTCTCCCTCTGCCGGGATATTTTCTCTCGGACAGTCACGTTTTTTCAAGGTGCAATCCATCGATGAACTGCTTTTGACACAGATGTGCCGTATATTCAAATTGTAGGTAATCTGGCTGACAAATTCTTTATTTTCACTCTTCCAGAATTGTGGTAAAATGAAAGAAACAGAATAACAAATGAAAACAGAGGAGGTATGAGTAAAACTATGTTAAATAAATTTTATCTTTTTTGGAATACAATGGAATTATGTGATTGGGACAACGAGGGTGACGATGATAAAGTTTTAAAACCTGTCATCGAACACCTTTCCAAACAAGATGATAGTACTATTTTTGAATTTGACAATCTAATGTCTGAATTACTTTATAATTTAGATACTAAGAAACTGATGAAGCAATGCGAAAAAGTAGACCCACGTGTGAGTGATGATGCATTTTTATATTCAAGATGTGTTGCCTTAATAAACGGACCTGCCTACTATGAAAAGGTAAAAAACGGAAAACTCAAAGATGTATGGAATATGGAGTTTGAAGCATTACTATATATCCCTGAAAAGGCATGGGCATTGAAGCATCAAAGCTCTGTTGACAAATATCCTTATTTATCGCCCTTTTGTTTTGAAACCGGGAGCAATAAGGATGGGTGGAAATAAATCATTTTTGTTTATTAAGCATACGAAAAAGGACAGTAGGGTATTATCCATACAAGAACGCCTAAAAAACTTTCGTGTGAAACATGGGTTGATGCCTAAAGCAAACACATCTCTCCAAGTCTGCTTTAGGCAGTTATGGAACGAACAACTGTAAAGATATCAACCCGCCCCTATCTATGACCTGTTCGGACAGAGCAGGTCATGTCTTTGCAAGTGTTTTTGACGTTATGTTTTACTTCATTTTTCACTTGCATAAAACCTCCTTGCTCTTTCGTGATGCGGCTACCAAACCGTCTCGATTGCAGCACGGAGGTTTTATTTGCTAAGACTTTTTATTTACCCCCGGTAGAACTGGGGGTTTTCTTAAGCCTAAAGACGATAACAAAAAGCCTCTGGCAGTTATCACCGTCAGAGGCTTTTAATGCTGTGCAATTTCATTGATCATTTCATCGGACTCACCTTTATTAACGAATTTTGAACTAAAACAACTCTCAAACTGTTTTCATCTTCTAAAAGCTATCTTAAAACAGGTTCACTCATATCTTATCGGTTTCCCGTTAAAATTTTAATCTCCGGTCAGCTGCACATTATCAAAATGAAACAAAATCCGACTCCCCTCAACATCTCTTGTGACAGAATTGAATCTTCCACTTTGTTTTATCGCAATCTATTACAGCTTGGAATCTCTTATTGGTACACATCATATCGACCAAAAAAATCTCTGCGCTGAATAAGTTACTGCAGCCACCTTGATTCGTAACATCTTTCACACCGCAATCACCAGTTACTTTTGTTTCAAAAATCATAGACACAAGACCAATCTACCATTTTTTCATTTACGATGAATTCACTATTCCGTTACCGTTGATACTCTATTGAAAACCAACTCAATAGCCTTTTCATCTCACTTTAAACTGATATTTTCTAAAAACAGCTTAACAAAAGATGATACTGAATAATCTTTGTTTTAAGTGTAGTGAGCAACAACGAAATCTTTTTTAGGAGATTTGCTCCTTTGAGATCAGGCTTTTGGTATATTCTACACACCAAAGCAGGTTACTTTCCTTAAACTTTCGTTTATGGCAATTACATCTCAGACACTCCTATCTTCTCAACAATTGCCCAGAAATAAAGCCACGACAACTTTGATTGACTAAAAGTCTGCTTGTCATGCTCTCCTGCTCTTGAATATGATTCCAACCGACCACCCCTTACTCCAGGAACCTTCGCCCACCTATAATCTTTTATATTAACGGCATTCTTTGTTTTAGGACAATGCCTTTCAGTTAAAAACGCAGGAAACTCATTAATTCACATTAGTTTTTCCTATCTGTTTCTATTTACTTTGCCGTTGCTTTTTGATTTAGATGAGCGGCAGAACAGCATGGTTCTTCTGAACTGTACATGGGTTCCGCCCCCTTTCCTTTTATTGAAACTTTCTTCCATTTGATACAACTGGGTGTTGCCTGTTGCAGATGATTCAGGCCAGCATTCTCATCTGGAATTCATTTCTATAAACCAATCGGATGAAAACCATTTTTTACACTCCGAAATACATATTCCAGAACTGACTGGCATTATTCAAAATAACTTTTTCAAATTCTTCTTTCGGAATTTTATTTTGATTTCCTTTCCTTTGGTTCATCTATATTATAACATATATTTGTATATTGTCAATATATATTTTCAAGTTTTTTATTTATTTTTAATTATTTAGTATATACCTTAAATTGTCATTGACTTACAGGCAAATGAATTGTAAAATAGGGATAGAACAGTGCATAATAGTATTAAGGAGTTGATTCCAATGAACGACAGCATTACACCAGAAGAACTGGATGAAGAATATGATCCAGATTTGCTGACACTAATTGATGAAGATAATCAACAGCATACATTTGAAGTATTAGACCGCATTGAACTCGACAACGGATGCCGCTATGTTGCACTGCTGGAAGTGTTTGACAATGCAGAAGAATTTTTGGATGACAGCGGTGAACTTGTTATTTTAAAGGTTATGGAAGAAAACGGTGAGGATATTCTTGGAACAATAGAATCAGAAGAAGAATTTTATGACGTCCTTCCTTTATTTGAAGAACGGCTTTCTGATTTATTCGAAATTGAAGAGGAACCTTATTCATCTGTTTCTGAACAATGATTCATCTCTTTCCCTGCTGTGTGCGTGTTTGGCAGCTTTTATAACCCAACACGTTCTTTCAAGGGAACTTGCCTCCGTTGGCGGATTGCAGACCTCCCGAGCAATCGGAAGAAGGGAGCGCGAAACCAATGGGAAAGTACCCACCTGCTATCAGCAGGTTATCATCAGTTGCCTAACGGCACGGCGGGGATTTTTATTTTATAACATCTGTACCTCTTAAAGATTGATAAGTTGCTAATAACATCAAAAATAAAGCAAACTTTCTTATGGAACAAATCCAATAAAAACGAATAATAGTAAAAAGCACCTCTTATGGCAAAGTAAAATTACCATAAGAGGTTTTGTTATATCAGGAAAACAACGAACGAAACAATATCCATAATATAAAGAAGGATAAAAACCGCAAAAGAGAGAAACAAAGGTCAAATACAGAGAAAAGTAAACAAAGATTACAAAATCAGCCGTTATTCACTACAAAGTTAGTTAAGTTTGCAGTCCGAAAAAAACCAAAATTATCACAGAAGAAAAAACAAGAATGAACGTAAAATATATAAAATTTACCACCATAAATATTTCATCGGTAAAATGTGCAGATTTTTTAAGTATCAAGAAGTAATATTACGGTAATGTATTACGAATGGATATAGCAACCAAACTATCGCATACATCTATGGCTTGAACAAAGCGGAATACAGCACAACCTATACTCCGAATCACGCAGAAATACAATCTTTTGTTAGTCATTTCTATAATAACGAAAGATTACAGCTAAAAACAAAACTGACTCCGTTAAAAAAACGAAATCAGTTTGTTACTTAAAATTTGATTTTTAGCTGCCATAAAATACTTTTTGTGTTGTCTGCAAATCTGGAAAAATTCATTTGGGAGTCCGATTTATTTTTACATACAATTTTTATGGCTCAAGTACAATTACTATATCATTTAACTTCTCGGTTCTCTTAATCCGCTCACAATTTTATATCTTTTATTTTATCGTAAACCGCTTTTCAAACGCCGCCTTTTCCCCACTACGGTCAATGGCATAGATGTACACCGAGTAAGTTCCGGCTTTATTTAGAGTATAGTTAAAGGTATCCAAAACAGAAGATGTCTGCTTATAATAAACCTTTCCGTTTCCGACAATATATGCCGTGTATTTCAAGGGTTTCTTTCCACCTGACGCTTCAACAGTAAAAGTTAAGATATTTCCTGCCGATGACGTTCCTTTTATGTTTATATCCGTAATCTTTAATTCCGAAGGTTCAATCTCAACATCAGAACCAAAAAGTCTTATTTCGCTGACTTGAACATAATCGCTGGTTACACCATTATCATTGATCTCTCCGCAGATAATCCCAAGGCGGAGATATCTTGTTTCAATAGGCTGCTCAAATTTAAGAGTAACTGTTTGACGCGGCATGCTCGAGGTGCTTAAACCATCTATATTTACACCGGCAACATTCTGCCAGCCGTCAGGAGCAAAATCCGATACGATCTCTGTTGCTAAAACATTCGCCTCGGTATAACTGCTCATGCTCTCTCCGTTGGGAAAAGCATCGCCTGTCTCATCATGAATTAATACACGAACCGATTTTACAGGTCCTCTGCCGTTTGACAGATAACGTTTGTCAATCTCAATTGTACGAATAGTTTTCATCGCTCCTAAATCGAAATCAACAAGCCCTTCCTGTTTTGCAGTGGAACCGCTTCCGCCTCCGCTTCCCCAGTTTCCGTGCCAGTAGGTATCCTCGCTGCCGTCAAAAAGACTGTCAGCCTTATACTTATCACTGCCGTAGGTCGACCACGTATTCACCCTTGCACGGCTGACCTTTATAGGTTCTCCCTTTATAAACACTGTAACTTTTGCCGCCCGACTAACCGTTTCGGCGGTTTTATTTTCTGTTGCCGAGGTATCGGTATTTGTAATGATACAGTAATAATAGCTTGTCCCCTCTTTATCCGCAGGGGGATTAAATGCCGCACCGACGGCACCAGGAATTTTCTCCCCACCCGCCGTGGTTTCATCATCTGCACTGTACCACTGATAGCTGAGTTCTCCCTTGGATACACTTGCACCTACCATCAACTCAGCATTGCCTCCAACAGGGATAATCAAATCGCTGGGTTGCTTTGTAATAGTGGGTTTCTGAGCGTTTTCACTGCTTTGTTCCTTGATATCCTGAAAGCCTGTCCATCCGGCATTTAAATATGCATCCTTTGTTCCTTTCGGAACATAAAGTGTAATGTTTGATCTCGCAACCCCGTAAAATCTGTCATTGCCCGTTATGTTTTGAGGAATTACAGCATAGTTGGTTATTTCAGTAAGTCCGGTACACTTTAGAAATGCGTAATTTCCGATTGCTTTTACGCTTTCAGGAATAGTCAGGCTTTCTAATTTATTACAACCGTGAAAAGCAAAATCTAATATACGCTCTGTACCCCCCGAAACATTTATTACTGTATCTGTATTAAGACTTTTTTCCGGCAAACCGGATAAAGAACTTACTCCGTTATACAAAGTACCATAAAAAGGTTCACCTGTGGCATCCGCCATAACCTCAGTTAAGGCGGCGGCACAAACAGTGCAGTAATCACGTCCGGCGTGCATTGTACTCATCAAACAGGAGGCACCTGGACTATACCATGTTCCGTAATTATTGTATTCCTCCATACTTATTCCGTTTATACCAATAAAATCTTTCCATCTTACAGTTTCGGGATCACCGTTTTGCGATAAATCCGGTCTCTCGATTCTCCCGCTGGACCGGTCATCTTCATCAGCAAGATTTCCCATAGCGTGACCTATCTCGTGCGTTGCAAACGAAGTATAGGACAGACACGACGTTTTCTCTGAGGGAAGCGCACAGTCACCACCCTGCGGTTTATTTGCCATAACCACCTTAACATCCGTCTCCGGTGCATAATACTCAATAAGTTCCGAAAGTTTTCGTCTGCCTTCCACGGAAGGATATATCGTTGCTCCTCCAAGAGATCTGTAAACACCAAAATATGTATCATTAGGAGCGTTCATTCCTGTTCCCGAAACGTTAGATATAACCTTAATTGCATGAATATTAAGCTTCCCCGCATCCCGAAACAAGGTAAATGGATATTCTTCAGTGACAAGTTTTGCAATTTTCTCTGCTGATTCCATAAAAGACGGATTCGTTGAAGTACCGTTTTCTATCTCAGAGGCAGTATAACCGTCACCTACAATGGTTATAACAACCTTCCCCTCATCACTTCCTTCTCCATAGACCAAAACATCCTCAAAATTGGGAACTGCACCGGCATTTATCATAGAAACGAAAGACATAAGAGAAAAAAACATTCCTAAAATAATACAGCACGGCACTATCTTTTTTAAAATCAGGACTTTCATCGGAATTTCCAAACGAGTTCAGCTCCTTATCCAAATGCATTTATTATATTATAACAATATTATTTTATATTGTAAATATTTTTTAGCTTTATTCTACATAGTTTATAAAACTTCTATAATATTATTATCTACACTTTTAAATACTTGATTTAAGATTTTATGGCTAAAAAATCGCTCCACTGCAACAAAATAAATATACCTTCGTTCTATCCTCATTTGGTTGATAAAACTGCTTTTACCATCGAAATATCTCAACTAAGCATACACATGAAATGCGAATTATTTGATAAAGCTTTCGGTATATCCCTTATTCACCTG
>CAKTEE010000020.1 GCA_934546985.1 uncultured Eubacteriales bacterium | reverse complement strand
GGATAAGTTTTTGTAAGAAGATTGCCGTTTTTGTCATAGGTCATTGTTACAGCACGGCCTGCGCGGTTCACAGCTTTTGTTGTTCTGCCTTCTTTGTCATACTCAAATGTTTCAAATGTGTTGTCACTGTAAGTGATTTTAACTGTGTTGCCCGCATTGTCGTACTCGTATGTTGTTTTATTGTTTCTTTCATCAATGGTTGCAGCGGTTTTTCCGATGGAATTGTATTCAACGGATGTTGTATTTCCCGCCCCGTCAATTACTTTAACAACACGTCCTGCATTGTCATATACATAGGATTCCATGATTGATTCAATCGATCCGGAGTAATTTTTGCGTGAAATACATTTGCTTATGCAGCGGTTCTGTGAATCATAGGTATAAATGGCAGTGGCGCCTTCGCCGTTCTTGGTTGAGATGACATTTCCCTTGCTGTCATATGTAACGGTAAGATATTTTCCAATGGCATCGGATACGCTTGAAAGGTTACCCTCTGCATTATACATATAGTTTGTTTCGTTGCCTTCAGCGTCAGTAATTTTTTCAGGCGCCCCGAAGGAAGTGTATGACATTGCCACAGCAACGATACTCTCGCCCGACTCCGGGTTACCGGAGGACAGTGTAAGAAGCCTTCCTTTTTGATCATAAGTGCTTTTTGCTTCTCTGCCGTCAGGAGCGGTGATTTTTTTAATCTTTCCGTCTTCATCGTATTTGTATTTTGTTATCCCTCCGAGGGGATCCGTCACTGTTGAGAGATTGCCGTTTTCGTCATAGGTGCTGCGTGTGGTGTTGCCTTCGGGATCGGTCACCGAGGTAACATTTCCCTGTTCGTCATAACCGTAAACAGTTATATTACCCATTCGGTCTTTTACGATTTCTTTGCGTTCATCTAAATCGTGATTGTATTCAATCCGGTTCCCGTCGGCATCGATGACTGCGATAAGCCTCCCGTTGTCATCATATTCGTTTCTGCTGACAGTTACGCCGCGGGGGTCGATAATAGCTGTCAGATAATGATTCCGGTCATATTCAAAACGTGTCGTGCAGCCTGCCAAATCAGTCACTGAAATTAAATCGCCGTTATGATTGTAGCTGTATGTGACTTCTCCGGCAATTGAAGTTATCTTTGTTATCCTGTTTTCAGAGTCACGCTCGAATGTCAAACCATCTCCGGCAGAGTGAATCACACCATTTTGAGTGAATTTAACTGTGTTGCCTTTAGGATCAATAATTTCCTCTACGCCTTTGTCTTTATCAAAGATATATTCGGTGCCGTCTTCCGTTGTCAGACGGTATCTTTGCGGAGAATACAATTTTCCGTCTAACGTGCGCAGTCCGTCTGTGCTGTCAAGGAAATATTGCTCTGTTATTCCCAGCGCTTCCAGCTTTGAAGTTGTGCCGGGCTTTGCTTTATAAGCAACATCAAAATCCCATATTGGAAACGTCGTAATATCATCGGGAATTATCATTTCAAACTCATCGACACGTCCGTTCCCCCAGCGCACTTTGATTATATGCTCTTTTGTTTCTGTTGCACGATATATATTCAGCAAAAAGTTGGACTGGATTACTAACGTCCAGCCATCGCCCTGTACGCGGTTTTCTTCAAGCTTCAAGCTGTCGGTGATGTTCATTTCCCAGCCGTATCCAAAATCTCCGGAAGTATTTTTCATGCGGCTGTCATAGGTGCGGTTAACTGTCAGCGGTAAATTAAGAAGTGGTACTTCTGTGTCGATAAACGAAACGGAATAATTTCCGATTTTCATTTCACCTTCAACCGTTACGGTTACCGTGTCACTGTTGGAACCGTTGGAGCCGTATCCGGTCAGACGGATGTCATATTTACCGTTTTGAAGAACCGTTGGATCAAGTTTACCAAGAACCGCATTATTTACCGCAGTTTCGCCTTCACTTAGCGTTTGGTATTCATCTTTACCGGCAGGGGAATATTCCAGAACATAATATAGTAACCCCTCGGAGGTGACGGTACCTATAATGTCTGTAGGCTTATAAATTTCATCATCGCTGGACGGAGAGGTTATTGTTACCTGCGGAACCAACGTATTGCTGGGGTCAATGACTTTGATTGTGATGGTTTTGTTGGCAGAATTGCCGTAGTCATCGGTAACTTCTGCGGTTAATTCATATTTACCCACGGTGGAAGGAGTGAATACGCCTTCACCTAAATTATTGAGTGCGACTTCGTTCCCATTTGCAGTTAAGGTTGCGGTATAATTGTTCGATGAATAAGATACGTTCACCCTCGCGGAAACACTGTCGCCAATATGGTAGGTATCCTTTTCGGAGTTTAATTCAATAGAAATTTCCATTGGGCACACAGATATGGTTTTTTCTGCTGTGAGTATTTGCCCGGTTGTTGCTTCTGCGGTAACTCTAAACGTATAATCTCCCGTTTTGTTCGTAGGAAGATAATATTTACTTTGCACAATTTGTGTTACAGGCAATTCTTTTCCGTTGAGTGTATATTTATATGTATCTGCTTTTATATATTTGGGAAGAACGGTTGCCACTTCAAAATATGGCGATGTTGAACCTTGTCCGACTCGGTCTTCTGACACATTAACTTCAAGTGACGGCTGGTTGTCTGTAATTGAAATGGTGTATTCTTTCACGGTATAGTCTCCATCCCAATTGAATGCGTAGACCGATACTGTTACAAGTTTTGCCGAATAACCGGTAACGAAAGAAAAGCTTCCATCGCGTTGTACATTTGCAACAGTACCATCGCTGAGCAGCATCCCGTACCAAGAAACGTCGGCATCGTTTAAAAGTTCAATTTGTCCGCTAACTGTCTGTCTAAAACCCACGGTTGCTGGAAGTTCAGTATGGGTTTCCGGTGATGGAGATGGAATTCTTGCATCGGGGTCAAGGTTACTGTATATATCCCCTTCAATAACCTCTATCTGGGCTGTGGTGGAATTGGTATGTAAACCATCATTTACTGTGCACGTAACTTCGTAAGTTCCGGGTTGAGAAAAGGTAATGGACGTAATTAGGCCGGAAGTTTTCTCAAATATTGCCGCATTGTCTTTAGAACTCCAATTTACACTCAAATTGTCGCCGGAACATTCATCTGTAATCTCAGCACGAAGATTCAGCGGTACACCTGCACGAACAGTTCCCTTACTTCTGATTTTAATAAAAGGCGCGGCACTGCCGTTCTGCGGCACATCACAGCCTTCCGATTTCACCGTAATATCATGAAGCTCCGGTGTTTTGCCTGTTGAGGAAGCTCTCAGCACTGCTGATATTCTGATATATCTTCCACTCAAGCCTTGTAAATTTACGTTGTTTGTTACCGGTACCGGTTCGCCGAAATTTTGCCCGTCATTTGAACATGAAGCAGTAACTTCGATTTTTCCGTCATCCGGACGCAGTCCGTTCCAGTAAATATTCTTCCAGCGTATTCCCTGTGTTTTGCCGTCAAATACTGCAGACCATGTCCCATGTGTATGGTATTTATCAATATTAAGGGTTAAGTCTTCCCCGTATAAAACGGATGCGTAGCCGGTATTGTCGTAATATACGCAGGAGGTGTCACGAATAATATCCTTTACACCTTGTTCTTCTCCGCTGTAAGTCAGAGGAAGTGATATTGTTTGGGTATCCGTCATTGAAAGACGGCTTATTTTCCACTCAAGAGTAACGCTCCCATCGGAATTTTCCCGGATTTTCTGTGGGGCAGGAACAATTGAATTCGTATCTATCAGTGAACGGTCTGCAACAGTAGTTTTAAATGTAATACTACGTCCTGCCGTATCAAATACTTCTGTTGCAAACATATCCATAATTTCAGCAATGTCGTCTTCCGACGGTGCAAGCCTGTAAATTCCGCGGCTGTTTAATGCAACCATCTGCATTTGAACATTAGGATTTCCAATTGCTAAAGCAAAGATACGTATACTATTCATCAATGCCACCATTGAAGCCTCATGAATAATGGTATTATCAGAGTCTTCTCCATCTGACAAGAGGAAAATATATTTGGAACGTGCTGTGGCTTCCGAAGAAAGCAATCCTATTGCCTCGGAAATTCCTCGTCCAATAAACGTTCCTGATGTCCCTATGGTAATTGAATTTATTTTATTTTTCAAAAGCTGTTTATCTGAAGTAAGTTCTTGAACAATTCTTGTTCCGTTAAACTTAATAATGGCACATCGGTCATTTTCTCCCATTTTATCAATCACAGATTTGGCTGCCGTAAGAGCTTTGTTTAATCTTGTACCACTCATACTTCCGGAATCATCTATAACCAACACAAAATCAATCGGATTTTCTCTGTTTTCCGTGTCACCGAAACCGCTGAGTTCAAATGAAAGGTTAATGTCTTTGCCCGAAGCGGTAAGATAGGAAGTGTCAGAGATTTCTTTTACCTTAACCCCTTCTTTTGCCTGGGTTTTGATATATTCCTTTATATATCCTTCATCGCCGGTAACCGTTTTTTGTGAAATGGTAAGCATGTCTGCTGTACTTTGGCTTACATTGTTTAAACTGCCTTCTGCAAAATCTTTGTCAGTAGTCCATGTTTTTTCTACACCGCCGGCAATTAAATCCCAATCCTCAGGAATGCCTATAAAATTGAATATACTGCCGTTTAATTCGATACTGTCGGCAAAAATTCTTCCGTTTACCGTCAAAGACGAACCATTAAATATTACCTTGCCGTTCGGTGCATAGAGAATTCCGTTAACAACCGCGTCACTGCCGTTGATGATAATATCTCCGTTTTCCGAGTACATTGCTAATTTATACGTGTCATTATTATTGAGCGCCGACAAAGTATATTCAATATCACCGCCGGCAATGACATAACCTTGTCCGGTAAATCGGGTACCGTTAAATTCCAAATTGCCTGACGCCCTGACGGATTGTTCAAGATTCATCTGGCCATCGTCAAAGGCTTGGTCTCCCTCATATTCAGTTATGGGTTCCGCCAGTTTTAAAATAGCTTCTCCCCATTGCGGCATATCGAGCGGAGCAACATTGTTATTAAAGGCAGCGGCAGTTACATTATTACAATTTATATTATTAGTTCCTACTGCATCCGCTTTTCCGTCGATATTTAAAATGGAACCACTGTAATTAAAATCCCTTCCCGAATACACGTCTCCTTTAATTGATGTTGAGCTCACGGCAAGGTTTATATCATTTTCCGTGTTTTTTGAAAACACAGTATATGTATTGTAGTCTGGATATTCGCTGTCTGTCTTTCCCCACGAGGCGATTAAATCCTCAAACTGCTCCTGAGTCATCGGATTTTCCGAGATCAAAACATAACCGGCTTCATTCCAATAAACATGAAATCCCATCGCTTCAAGCAGAGAACGTACCGGAACATGGGTTACGCCCTCTATGATGGTGGTTGGAGCGGTCGCTGTTCCGGTTGCCAAAAGGTTACCCTCTAAGTCATACTTATACATTTCCGTTGTTCCGGTAACCAGTTCAAACTTTACCCCGTTTGCGGTGTCCGTAATGGTGGAATTATTGGTCTGTACATTGTAGCCCACTTCAAACCCGAGGCACTCGCAAACAAAGCGCAGGGGCAGAAGCGTTGAACCATTCACCATAATCAGTTTGGAAACATAACCGCTGCCATAGACCAGCGTTGGAATCATATTTCCATTCAGATATGCCTGTTCTTCATTAAGTTTCAGCATCATTATTTTACCTGGTGCTGATGTTTGGACGACTGAATTTTCACTTAGCTGAACTGTGTTTGTGTCTGATACGTTTGCCGCAGCAAGAACATTCGCATTCATGGTAATTACCATGCTCAGCGATAACATTGCCGCAATGATTTTCTTAAATGCTTTTTTCAATAAGGTCATCTCCGTTTCTTTATGTCTAAAAATTTCTTGTTGTGTGCAAAACAACAAGATTAATTCAATTATACTTGTAAAAGTGATTGTTTTCATTTAATATTTCTGTCATTTATTAGGATTTTATGTTTAAAATTGTAATTAAGTCACTGAGTGATTTTATATTGATAATTAAAAATATGACGATAGAAGTCCTATTGCTGATAATCTATACGGTAGCTTTATAAAGTTGCAGATTAATTCTTTATCAAAAAATTCATGGTTGTGACGGAGAAAATTTTTAGTGATGAGTAAGAAATAAAAGCTCCTTTTGGCAAACATAAAAAACCGCAAAGTTTCTAACTTTGCGGTTTTTTATTTGCTTGTTTCTTTATGATTCCAGCATATCAAGAATCGCCTGCTTGCTTTTAATTCCTACGGATTGTGAAATCACCCTGCCGTCTTTCATTACTACAAAAGCCGGTATGCTCATCACACAAAACTGAGAGGAAAGTTCCGGCTGTTCATCTACATTTACCTTTACTACTTTCACATGGGTTCTTTTTTGCGCGATTTCATCTACCACAGATGCCATTGCCATGCAGGGCCCGCACCAAGGCGCCCAAAAATCAATAAGTACAGGCTGTTCAGAATCCAGAACTTCTCTTTTAAAGTTATGCCGGGTCAGGTTTGGTATTGACATAAGCAGTCTCCTTTTTGCTTTTTCGTTTACTACCTATAGTATATCGGCGCGGGGGAGATTTGGTTCCTTGGTATTATTGGTCCATGAATGCAGAAAGCAGGAGTAAAATAGCATAAATGACAGGCTGATGAAAAATATAAATAACAAGAGAATGCCGCCCCAACCATTGCAGGAAAGGAATTCGGGAACGCATTGTCCATTGTGGGAATCTCCCATCCTTTGCCCAACGTCCTAAAAAGGTTCCGGCAAGGAAGAGAAACAGCCATGGAATCAAAGGAAAATAATCGGCAGAGTAAAAAGAATCGTTAACAATGCCAAACATAAAGAAATGATTTATTTGAAACCATGCCACAGGCAAATTTATGTGCCAATCCCCCCAGCCAAGGTAACCATGATAAATATGAAAAGTTATTAGGAATAAAAGGATAAAAATGCAAAAACCTAAAAGTACGGGTACTTTATTCAAAAGTTTGTGCACTGCCTGATAAATCAGGATAGATAACGCAAGCATATGGAGGATGCCGAAAATAATAGTAGTCCCTGCATGAAAGAAATAATCATATCCCATAGTTACTGCTGTAATCAGCATGGATACCGCTAAAAGCTTACCGCCGCGGCTCCAGTTGTTTTTGGAAAGATGAGAGGAAATTCCGGAAATTAAAACAAATACACCGGCAAAAAAAGGTTCCGCAGGCATAAAAAAGCGGATAAGCCGCGCGCCGATTTCCATATGAAACAACATGAACATGGTGTAAAAAGCATGGTAAAAAATCATGCACAGCAATGCAAACCCGCGCAGTTCGTCCAACAGATGGATTCTGCCTGTTTTATTCCCTGTTTGTAATGTATGGTTCATAATACAAAACTCCATTTTACATATTCGACATAACAGGACGTCATTGATACAATAGCTTTGTAGGGTTGCCAGTTGTAATTTTGTCCGTCAATGTGCTACAATCAAAATAGCTGAATTTATGATAAATGAGGGCAGGCATTTGCTTACCCTGCGGAAAGGAGAATTTATGAAAGAGTTTAAAATCGGTTCCGAATATTCCGTTTGTTTGGAAGTCGATCATGAGCACACAGCGCTTGCTGTCGGCAGCGGCAGTCTTCCTGTATTTGCAACCCCCTGTATGGTGGCTTTGATGGAGGAGGCTGCGGCAGGGTGTGCGGAACCTTTTTTGGACAAGGAGGAGACCACTGTTGGTACATTGGTTCAAGTTTCTCATATTTCCGCAACACCGGAAGGGATGGAAGTAACCGCCGCAGCAAAGCTGGTGGAAGCAGACGGCCGCAGGCTCGTGTTTGAAGTGACCGCCGTAGACGATATTGGCGTTGTTGGCCAGGGAAAGCATGAACGTTTTGTTGTAAAGAAAGATAAATTTATGAAAAAAACCCTTGCAAAAAATAATGAGTAAGTTTTATATGGCTCTTCTTAAATTAATTATAGCATAGAAACAGATAGCTTCTGCACTTTTTTTGCGGCGGGAGCTATTTTATTTTTGCCGGCTGCTTTTTTGTTTTTAATAAATATTGTATACTGATTATTGAGGTGAAAAAATGAGAATAGCAGTTTTAACGGTAACGCTCCGCGCTCCATGGGTACACAGTTTAAAAGAAAAGCGCATGGAGGTACGCAGTTTGCTTGCCCGTGCGCGTAATCAATTTAATGTTAGTGCGGCTGAAAGCGGTGCGCAGGATTTGCACCAGACGATAGAGCTTTCATTTGCGGCAATTGCCGGTAACAGTGCGCAGGCAGACAGTATCCTTGACCATTTGCTTGATTTTATCGGCGGCAATACGCAGGCGGAGATTGTGAATACACAGCGGGAAATTTATTAAGGGGTGATGACGGTGCGGCTGTTCCTTGCGGTATTGCTGAAAGAAGATATAAAAGACAAGCTTTGTGATGTTACTGCGCGGCTGAAAGAGGTTTCCCTGCAAGGAAATTTTTCGCCGAGAGAAAACCTGCATATCACGCTGGCGTTTTTAGGCGAAACCAACAGGTTGACGGATATTCGTCAGGTGATGGATTCCGTTACAGAACAAGCCTTTCCCATAGAGATTGAAAAACTGGGGAGTTTTCGGCGTGACGGAGGCGATATTTTCTGGGCAGGAGTGAAATACAATCCTGCATTGAAACGAATACAGGCAAAGCTGTCTAACGGTCTGCGTGAAAAAGGATTTGTTTTGGAAGAGCGGGAATATCAACCTCATTTGACGTTGGGCCGACGTATAGTAATGAGCCCTGCGTTTGACAGCAAGACTTTTGTACGGTCTATGCCAAGGATGGACATGCAGGCAGAACGGATTAGCCTGATGAAATCCGAGCGGCGGTCAGGGCGAATGGTATATACGGAAATATACGCAAAACAGCTAACCTTACCAACGGAGGGATAAAACATTGAATATTCAGATTTTTGGCAAAGCGAAATGTTTTGATACGAAAAAAGCACAGCGGTATTTTAAAGAGCGGGGAATCAAATTCCAAATGATTGATTTAACGGTGAAAGGAATGAGCAAGGGCGAACTGGCAAGTGTGAAAATTGCGGTTGGCGGACTGAAACCGTTGATTAATGAAGAATCACCTGACGCGGCTTTGATAAAATACCTTGCCTATGAGCAGGATAAGGAAGAAAAATTACTGGAAAACCCAAAACTGATGAAAACACCGGTGGTGCGCAATGGAAAAAAAGCAACTGTTGGATATCAGCCGGAAGTATGGAAACAGTGGGAAACGCAGGATAAATAAAATTGCGAAACAATAAATAGCAAGGCGCATCGGATGATACCCGATGCGCCTGTTTTTATAAGTCGTCTGCATCCTGTTCCGGTTGCTCATCAGAATAGCCTGTGCCGGTGTAGCTTCCCAGAACGTCAGATTTAATTCCGTCCTGTACATGGTCAGTAAATACATGTTCAATTTCTTCCAGTTTTTTTATGGTTTGATAGGATGGTTTGCGTTCCATTTTTATCACCTCAAAAATAGTATTTCCTGAACCATCGTGGTTTTACAGGTAAAATTTTATATTTTGGTCATATTTTGCAGGTATATTGACAATGCGTAGTATCAGGCATATAATAAATAACAGAAATTTCATATAGAAAGAACTGGGGAGCCGTTGTAACGGCTGAGAGTGAGGTGTTGTCCTCTTACCCATTGAACCTGTTCGGTTAGCACCGGCGTAGGGAGTTCGTCAGAGGGATATTGCTTTTTGCAAAGTAATATTTGATAAGCGGAACTTGCTATGTGCAGGTTCGGCTTTTTTTATTTTTCAGAAAGGGGTTGTACAGCCGGTGAAAGTAAACGGGGAGCAAATCAGCCTTCAGGAACCGTGTACTGTGGAGCAATTTTTAATTCAGCGGAAATACCCGCTGGGACAGGTTGCGGTGGAATTAAACGGCAATATTGTACCGAAAGCGCAGTATGCACAGGTAATATTAAAGGATGAGGATACCGTCGAGGTCGTAAGTTTTGTAGGGGGCGGTTGATTTGAAAATTCAGTTGAACGGCAAACCATATATAGCAAAAAAGGGCATAACTCTTTTAGCGCTCGCGGCGGAGGTTCAGCCCTGCGCGGACGTGCGTATTTTAAATGGTTATCAAACGGAGGAGGATCTGCCCGTTTCTGAAGGGGATACGGTGAGCCTGATTGTAAAAGGAACAATGCCTGACGCTGATGTTTTGGAAAGCATGATGGCGGCAAGGCATACGCCGCAGGTACATACAAAAGTAAAACAAGCGAGGGTTGCTGTTGCAGGGCTTGGCGGTCTTGGGTCTAATATTGCGCTTATGCTGGCGCGCACAGGTGTTGGCGAGCTGCTATTGGTAGATTTTGATGTTGTGGAACCCAGTAATTTGAACCGCCAATGTTATAGTATTTGTCATTTGGGAATGAAAAAAACCGATGCAATGGCAGAACAGATTAGGCAAATCAACCCGTATATCCAAGTGAAAACACAAAATTGCAGGGTTACGGCTCAGAATGCCGCAGGATTATTTGCAGAATATCCTTTTGTTTGTGAAGCGTTTGACAATCCTGCCGCGAAAGCAATGCTTGTCAACACTCTGTTGGAGCAGTGTCCGAATTGCGTTGTAGTTTCAGCCTCCGGCATGGCAGGTTATGGAAGCGCCAACTGCATCCGTACGGAAAAACGTTTTTCCCGTTTGTATGTTTGCGGGGACGGAGAAAGTGAAGCAATGCCCGGCTGCGGTTTAATGGCGCCGCGTGTTACTGTTTGCGCGGCGCATCAGGCAAATTTGGTTTTACGTCTGATTTTAGGGTTAGATGTTTAAATTAGGAGGAAGTTTTGATGGATATGTTAAAAATTGGCGGACGGGAGTTTCAATCCCGTCTGTTATTAGGTACGGGAAAGTTTTCATTAAATAAAACTGCGGAAGTGATTGCGGCGGGCGAAGCGGAAATTGTCACTCTTGCACTGCGGCGGGCGAATCTGGATGGGGAAGGGAATATTCTTGATTATATTCCTGATACCGTAACTCTTCTGCCCAATACCTCCGGTGCGCGCAATGCGCAGGAAGCCGTGCGGATTGCACGCCTTGCAAGGGAGCTTGGATGCGGCGATTTTATTAAAATAGAAGTGATTCATGATAGTAAATATCTGATGCCGGATAATGATGAAACAATCAAAGCGACGGAAATACTGGCAAAAGAAGGTTTTATCGTCCTGCCGTATATCAGCCCTGATTTGATTGCAGCGCGGCGGCTTGTGGATGCAGGTGCGGCGGCCGTTATGCCTTTGGGCGCGCCAATCGGCAGTAACCGTGGTTTACTGACGCGTGATTTCGTGCAAATGCTGATAGATGAAATTGACCTGCCGGTGGTTGTTGATGCAGGCATCGGAAAACCTTCCCAAGCATGTGAAGCAATGGAAATGGGCGCCGATGCGGTTCTGGTCAATACAGCGGTAGCTACGGCCGGTAATCCTGCAGAAATGGCGAAAGCTTTCCGTTTTGCAGTAGAAGCAGGGCGCGCGGCTTACCTTGCGGGAACAGGGCGCGTTTTGGAATTTACCGGCGAAGCTTCCTCTCCTCTGACTGGATTTCTGGAGGCGTAAAGTATGGAACAAAATATCATGGAACAGGTGCACGCATATCGTAGAGCATGTAAGATGTCCGATTTTACTGCTATGGACGTAGAGCGGGCGTTAATGAAAAATAACCTTGAGCCGCAGGATTTTGCCGCACTGCTTTCTCCGGCGGCAGAGGCGTATCTTGAACCTATGGCAGTGAAAGCGAAAGAGGTTACATTCCGGCAGTTTGGCAACGGCGTCAGTCTTTATACACCGCTGTATATTGCCAATTACTGTGTAAACCATTGTGTTTACTGCGGATTCAACTGCAAAAATCAGATTCACAGGGCAAAACTGACTTATGAGGAGATTGAAACAGAGCTTGCCTGTATTGCAGAGTCCGGATTGCAGGAAATTCTGCTGTTGACGGGGGAGTCGCGTCCAAAATCTGATGTGGAATATATTGGGGAAGCGGTTAAACTTGCAGCTAAATATTTCCGTACTGTAGGGATTGAAGTTTATCCTATGGAAACGGAGGAATACCGATACCTGCAAGGGTGCGGCGCGGATTTTGTCAGTGTGTATCAGGAAACCTATGACACTGAACGTTACAAAGAGGTTCATTTGAGCGGTCCGAAACGGGATTTTGCCTACCGTTTCAATGCGCAGGAGCGCGCGCTGATGGGCGGATTCCGCGGAGTTAGTTTCGGCGCGTTGCTGGGATTGGGAGATTTCCGATTGGATGCATTCTCCGCCGGTATGCATGCCTGCCTGATTCAAAAAAAATACCCCCACGCAGAGATTTCTTTTTCTGTCCCGCGTTTGCGGCCATATATAAATAACAGTAAGAATAACCCAAATGATGTGCATGAACCACAGCTTTTACAGGTTATGCTGGCGTTTCGATTGTTCCTGCCTTTCGCGGGAATCAGCATTTCTACCCGTGAACGGGAAGGGTTTCGTGATAACGTGATTGGTATGGTGGCGACAAAAATTTCCGCAGGATCTAAAACCGGCGTGGGCGGGCATGAAGAAGAGGAAAAAGGCGACGCGCAGTTTGAAATCAGCGACCCGCGGGGTGTAAAGGAAATCCATGATTTACTGCTGCAAAAGGGACTTCAGCCTGTTTATGCAGACTATTTGAGGGTTTAACTATGCTGATTGCAGTTACGAACAGAAAGCTGTGCCGGGAAGATTTTTTGAGACGCATAGAAAAAATTGCACAGGGCAGACCGGATGCTGTCATATTGCGGGAGAAGGATTTACCTCTGCCGGAATATTTAGAGCTTTTTCAAAAATGTGAAAACATTTGTAGGGCTTATAATGTGCCCATTGCGGCAAACTTGTATATAGAGGCCGCTGAGATTTCTCTTAATCGGTGCATTCAGCTTTCTTTTTCCAAATTTATCGAATTACAGGATACCCTGACGAATATGAAAGAAATAGGCGTATCTATCCATCATGTGCAGGAAGCGGTGAAGCTGAAAGGCAGCCGTGCCGCCCGCTTGATTGCAGGGCATATTTTTCCAACAGAGTGTAAAAAGGGAATTCCGCCTCGCGGTTTGGATTTTTTGCAGGAAGTCTGTAGGGCGACAGATTTGCCGGTTTATGCCATTGGAGGAATCAATTATACACGCGCACAGCAGGTAATGAAATGTGGATGCAGTGGATTTTGTGTTATGTCGGAACTAATGACATGCACAGACCCTATGAAAACCGTGCAGGCATATCAGGCGTTGCCGCGGTATTTATCAAACAACAGTTAACGGTGTTATTTCGTTGTGTCGTTTTTTCATTTATTGTGTATCAGTGAAAAATAAGATCCATTCAACATTTTTACTTTTGCCGCTGTTAGTGGGCTTTGATTCATCTGAAACAGTAATGAGCTGAAAATCTTCGTATCGCAGAGAGGCGCTTGCACATACATGCTATCACGAATAATTTACTTGTTGTTAGAAAGATAATCGTACCATTGTTGTATGGTTTTAATAAAATATGATAAAATTAAAGATATGGGAAAAGAAATAACCAAGTTTATTATAAGGAGGATGGGTGCAATGAAAACAATTGTAAAAAATATTAGAAAAGCAGAGATTTTGACTTTACAAGATGAGATTTCTTATCAGGAAGGGCAGGTGGTAAGTAAGACGCTTGCACAAAATGCGTGTGTAAGCCTTACTTTATTTGCTTTTGAAAAAGGGGAAGAAATCAGTACTCACGAATCTGGGGGAGACGCTATGGTCACTGTATTGGAGGGGACAGGTAAATTTACCATAGATAATGTTGAACACATACTTCATGAAGGTCAAACGATTATTATGCCGTTTCATGTTCCGCATGCTGTCTATGGTGAAGAGCGATTTAAAATGTTGCTGACGGTTATTTTTTAAATGGATGATAGATTTTGCCTGTTTTTAATATCAAAAAATGGTTGATAAGAAATTGATTTTTTTTGCGATTAAAAAGAGCCGGAAGAGATGTATGTATTCAGTTTTGTTAAAAAATTAATCGATGTAAAAAATCGAAGCCTTAATTTATGGAGTAAGCAAAAATAATAAATTAGATTCATTTTATAAGAAATAAAAAACCTGCGGTTGGGATGATTCCCTCCGTAGGTTTTCTTTCTGTAGTTTAAGGTATGGAATATAAAGTCAATCAATGAATTACAGCATAAAAGCCGTTTCAAATGAAAGATTGGAGTGCCTAAGAAGTTGTATGTAAATAAAACACATCTTTCGCGATGCTCTTATTCAAATAGAGGGGTACTGAAATAACGTTCACCGGTATCGGGTAAAATGGTAACAACGCGTTTACCCTTTCCAAGCTTTTTGGCAAGCTTTATTGCTGCGGCAATATTGGAACCGCTGGAGATACCGCAAAGGATGCCTTCTTCACTTGCAAGACGTTTTGCCGTACCAAGCGCTTCTTCATCCGTAATGACGCAAACTTCGTTATAAATATGAGTGTTCAGATTTTCCGGGATTAGTCCGTCGCCAATACCCATTTGCAGATGGGTACCGATACTTCCGCCGGAAAGAATTGCAGCATTTTCCGGTTCCACTGCCCAAATTTCAATCTCCGGATATTGATTTTTTAATGTTTCGCCGATGCCGGAAATAGTTCCGCCTGTTCCGACGCCTGAGCAAAAACCATGAATAGGACCTTCTGACTGCTCTAAAATTTCCACACCTGTATGGTGCCGATGCGTGGAAGGGTTATCCGGATTGGCAAATTGCTGAGGAATAAAAACGTTTGGATCCTTTTCCGCCATGCGCAAGGCGGTTTCCATGCATTCTTCTATGCAGGCGCCAATATCACCGTCATCATGAATCAGCGTAACTTCAGCGCCGTATTGCCGCACCAGCTTGCGGCGTTCTTCACTGACAGAATCCGGCATAATAATTTTTACTTTATAACCCAAAACAGCGCCTACCAAAGCAATGCCAATTCCTTGGTTGCCGCTGGTTGGTTCTACCAGAATAGTATCAGGGCCAATTTTACCATTTATTTCTGCCTGCCGTATCATATTATAAGCAGTACGGGTTTTAATGGAACCGCCAATATTGATTCCTTCATATTTTACCAATATTTCAGCGTCTTCGGGTCCGGTCATCTTATTCAGCCGGATTAAAGGCGTGTGTCCTATGGCATCCAATATTGTGTTATAGATCAAGGCGAAGACCTCCATTTAAAAAGTGTAAATTTATATATGCTTTTCATTTTCAGTGCTTTTATTATTTATCTTTTTTATTTTATATGAAAAGAATGGGAACTGCAATACAAATGTTGAGAATTTAATTTCAAGGAGCATGAATATTACTTTCATAGTATCCTTTTTATATTAATTGTTATAGGAAAAAAACAGGGATACAAAAAGAGTTCTAATATTATCCTTTTAAGTTTTATTTCTGCTATAGAAAAAACTTACATTATATACTATATTTTTTCATTTAATTCATGAACTGAATGAAGAGAAAAAAGTAAAGTAAAATACAGTAAATATATCGCTTATAATGTGCTGAACTTTCTATTTTGTTTTCTGAAAAATGCGGTGGCATATGATTTTGTTTAGTTTTATCAAGAAAAATATTTGATTATAAGGCCTGACAGTCCTCCTTCATTATTGTTGAATAAGCCAACAATAATGAAGGAGGACATGTTCTTTTTATTTCGATTACAGAAAAAAGACAAAAATTTTTAAAAAAATTTACAGAAAGGTTACAGGGCAATTACAATTCATTACAGAACCCTGATTTCAGCCATTTATTCATAAAATGAGAATAATACGCAGTTTACATAAAAATATGCTTTGTGAAGGCGTTTTTAAATAGAAAGATTGCAAATTGCTAAAAAATACTTTATTAAAAGAAATTAAATAAAGCATAATAACCAAAAACACAATTCAAATCACAAAGCACTTTGAATTTATATTTATACATATTTTTTGCATATGAATAATGTTCTCTTCCTTTGTTTTTCAGGCGTTTTCTGCCGAAAATATAAAAATCGAACCTTGACAAATGAAAAATCAATGAATATAATATCACTCGCACGACATACAAATGATTTCAAACAGCCGTTTTCATAATTTTTTGGGCAGTTCAGCTGCCAATTTAACAAAAAGGAGGATTACGATGTCTGTTATAAAAATGCCGAAGAAATCAACCGTAAGAAATCTTCGTACCAGATTGCTGACAGTTGTTATTGTAGCAATTCTTTGCGTAACATCTGTATTCGCTGCATCTTCAGCTTCGTATTCAGTTCAAGTAAACGATGGTGATAATACCTATACAATTAGAACCGGGTTAGAAGACCCGAATGAAATTATTGCCGGATTAGATTTGAATGTTACAGAAAAAGATCAAATAGACCTTTCCGGATTTACTTCCGGCAAAGACAGTATTATTACAATTCAGCGTGCGTTTCCTGTAACAGTAATAGATGATGAAACAGAAACCACAGTGATGACAACAAAAGCAACCGTAGCAGAGGTATTACAGGATGAAAATATTACTGTAAATGAAAATGATATTATTAATCATGAATTAACTGCGCCGCTTACAGGCGATATGGTAATTACAATTAAAAGGACTTTTCCGGTAACTGTTGTAGAAGACGGAAAAAAAACGGTGATTCATGCACGGACCGGCAGTGTAGGTACAGGATTGTTTGATGCAGGTATTACAGTAGAAGAAGGCGATGCAGTCCAGCCTGCTGCGCATCTTATGCTTCGCTCTGGTATGGAAGTAACCATTAACCGTGCGCAGGATGTAGTTCGTTCCGAGACTGAAACGATTGCTTACAGTGTAGAAAAAGAAAAAACCAATACCCTTTTTCAGGGAGAAAAGAAGAAAGTTCAGTCCGGCAGCAAAGGTGAAAAGCTGGTTGTTTATAGAGACCGTGTGGTGAACGGTGAGATTGTAGAAACTTCTGTTGTCAGTGAGACCGTTACAAAAGAGCCAAAAGCGGAAAAATGGCTGATAGGGACAAAAAAGAAAGCAGTTGTGCAATCTTCCGATGATAAGGCATCCAGTTCATCAGTCTCGTCCGGCAGCAGTTCTGCTTCCGGGTCTGTTTCCAGAAAAACAATTTCAACATTAACCCCGCCGGATTGGGTTCAGTTTGATTCTAAGGGGTTACCGCTCAATTATAAATCTATTATCAGAGGGCCGGCAACGGCTTATACGGCTCCAAAGGGCGCACTGACGTCTACAGGCAAAAAAGCGCGTCTTGGTTATGTTGCGGTAGATCCCAGAGAAATTCCTTATGGCACAAAGATGTTTATTGTTTCTGAAGACGGAAAATATGTTTATGGCTATTGTATTGCAGCGGATACCGGTGGATTTATCTATAATTCTAATACAGTAGTGGATTTATATTTCAGTACCACCTCACAGTGTTACAATTTTGGTCGCCGAAATGTGAAAATTTATATTCTGTAAAAAATAGCGGGGAGAAGCTTTGCTTCTCCCCGTTTTAATATTAGTGTTTTGGTACGATTCATTTTTAATAAAACTATGCCGGGATGCAGTATAGAAATGATAAGACCACTGTGAAGCGTAGTTGATTTATGCTCATGGTTGAATAAATGATTCGTTCCTTATCAAACAGGAATTTCTGACAGTGTGTGCGGTAATTTTATTACAGCATTGTTTGCACAGATTCATGCCGTCAATAACAGTCAAGTTTTCTGTTCCGTGGCACAGCGTGCAGACCGGCAAAGCTGGTTTTATAACAATTTCATTATTTTCATTTAAACAGATGGAAACTTCATCGCCTTCCAATAACTTTAGTTTCCGGCGCAATTCCATAGGTAGTGCAATTCTGCCTAATTCATCTAATTTTCTGATACCTGCAATTTTCATTTTATCACCTATTTTCCGATTTTTTCTGTTCTTTTAAGCATAAATATAGTACAAATAGTATTATATTGCTTTTGTAGTACTAATTGTAACGCTTTTTGCCGGAGTAAATTGTCGTAAAATAGCACATAAGAAAATTTTATTATCTCAGAGTTTCCAAAACAGCTTCTAATATGTTCATAACTAATTGGTATTTCTCATTTGGTAATTCTTCAATTTTTTCATATAGCAGCGAACAGGCGGTTTTGCGCCCTTCAGGTGTGTAATCTATGAGCAAATCATTGGGAGAAGCGTTAATTTCCTGTGCTATTTTCAGGAACGTTTCAAGTTTTGGTGTTTTCGAGCCGCATTCAATACTGCTGATATAAGTGCTGCCAAGCCCAACTCGTTCAGCAAGTTTTTCCTGTGTGTAACCAGCTTTCTTTCTGTATTGTCGGATGCGGTTTCCAACAAATTCTTTGTCCATTTAAAATCCCTCATTCCATTTGTATTGGTATTGACCCATAGTATAAATGAATGTGAGTTTTAATAGAATGCTCTGTTGGAAATAGTTCATGCTAATAGAATAATATTATTCAAATATTACATATAAAATAATGTTTTAGTTGTTAATATTATAGCTATATATGGTGTTTTAAAGCAAACACTGTAAAGAGTTTATAAACTCATATTGAAAAAAACAATAAATCATGTATAATAAATTCTGTGATGAATTTTTTCAAATAAAGGATAAAGAAAAAGACAAAAAAGCAGAATGAATATGATTGCTTTTGAGAAAAGAAAGAATAAAAATAAAATTTAGTTTAAAGAATTAGGAGGTATTGTTTATGCAAGAAATAAAATGCCCAAAATGCGGAGAGGTATTTCAGGTTGATGAATCCGGTTATGCCGCTATTGTTAAACAAGTCCGTGATAAAGAGTTTGAAAAAGAAATATTAGAAAGACAAAATATTTATCAAACTGAAAGAGATTCGGCTGTTGAGATTGCTGTAACAAAGATTGAATCGAAAAAAGACAAAGAAATATCGGAGTTACAGACGAAACTAAAAGCGGAAAAAGCAGATAAGCAATTAGAAATCAGTAAAATTTCATCGGAGAAAGAAAAACAATTATCACAAAAGGAATTGGAAATATCTCGGTTAAAAAACGAATTAGAACTTAATAAAACGAGCACGGACTTGGTCATTAAAAATGCAGTTCAAGAAAAAGAAACAATGATTCTTGAACTGCAAAGCCAAATTAATCTTAAAAATAATGAATGGGAACTGAAGGAAAAATCTCTTTGTGAAAAGCATGCTAACGAAATAAAGCGGCGGGAAGATGAAATTGCATATTATAAGGATTTTAAAGCAAGACAGTCCACCAAAATGATAGGCGAAAGTTTAGAGCAGCATTGCGAAATGGAATTCAATAAACTAAGAGCTACTGCATTTCAAAATGCGTATTTTGAAAAAGACAATGATATTAAAACCGGCAGCAAGGGCGATTTCATTTACCGGGAGTCTTCTGGCGACGTGGAATTTATTTCTATTATGTTTGAAATGAAGAATGAGATGGATACCACTGCGACAAAGCATAAGAATGAAGATTTTTTCAAAGAATTAGATAAAGACAGAAAGGAAAAGAATTGCGAGTATGCGGTTCTTGTTACAATGCTTGAAGCAGATAATGAGTATTATAATTCAGGTATTGTTGACGTTTCATACAAGTATCCAAAGATGTATGTTGTCAGACCGCAATTTTTCATACCAATCATCACAGTTCTAAGAAACGCAGCGCTTAATTCTTTGCAATACAGGCACGAGTTAGAACTTGTTAGAAATCAAAATATTGATATCACTCATTTTGAGGAAGATATTAACGATTTTAAGGATAAATTTTCTCGAAACTTTAGGTTGGCAAGTGAAAAGTTCCAAAAGGCTATTGATGAAATCGATAAAACAATCTCTCACCTTCAAAAAACAAAAGAGGCTTTGCTTTCTTCTGAAAATAATCTAAGATTAGCTAATAATAAAGCAGAAGATCTGACAATCAAACGTTTAACAAAAGGAAATCCCACTATGGCGGCAAAATTTGCTGAATTAGAAAGCGAAAAATAATAGAGCTCCGACAACGGAACAGAGAATGAAACATATTTAGGAAGAATCTGCGATAAGACGAACATTGCCGCATCGTTCATGTAGGTATAGTCCGCTTGCGGAACAGTGAAACAGCAGACAAATATTTTCTGAATTTCAGAGCAGATATATAGTTTCATCAAATTAGAAAGCGGGAAATTTTCTCACTTTCATTTGGTGTTTCTATGTATTTGCTCTTTTTGTTTGTCGTCTTACAGTTGAATGACCGTCTTAATAAATACCTCGCCAAGGCTTCTGGTGGGAAACAAGCGAGAAAACATCTCTGAAAAAACAAAGGGAAAAACGACATTTTAGTAAAGCAATAACTATGGGATGTCACACTTTTAAGCATAGAGTTACGACTTGAAAGAAAAATATTGAAAGATATTAACAAATAATGTATAATAAATTCTATGATGGATTTTGTCAAATAAAGGGGTAAATCAGGAAAGAAAATGGCAATATGA
>CAKTEE010000019.1 GCA_934546985.1 uncultured Eubacteriales bacterium | reverse complement strand
TGCTTGCAAAGCGGGCAGTTTTTGCTGAGTATTCGTATGCACGACTATCCAAGAACATTAATTAAATCAGTATGACAATCTTTAAAATTATCAGACCATTTAGATTATTTTTGTAGAAATCTGAAAAATAACTTCAAAACTATTTTTCTAATTACTAAAGCCTGTTATACCATAAACACAGGTATAACAGGCTTTAGTTCACGAAAATTATTTTCGCCTAATTTCACATGACTCAACCATTAAAAAATCAATTTGACCGGAAGAAACATCAGCACGAGTCACCTGCACACATATGGAATCCCCCACAGAATATTTCTTTTTACCGGTAGATGAAAGATACGATAATTTTCCATCAAACCGGAAACTGCCGCCGAGCAGTTCTTCCGGGCGCATCATTCCTTCTACAGAATTTTCCAATTCAACATAAATACCATGTGCTGTAACAGAAGATATGACACCGTCAAAAATTTCACCCACATGGCTTTTCATATATTCTGCTTTATAACAATCTTCGCAGTCGCGCTCTGCATTCATTGCCCGAATTTCACAATCAGTTGACAATTCTGAAGATTTAACTGCAAATACACCATATTTCTTCTCCAAGGCGGTACCTTTCACTCCAGAAATAAACTCCGTTAAAATCCTGTGAATCGAAAGATCCGGATAGCGGCGGATCGGCGAAGTAAAATGGCTGTAATGGCTCAGCGCTAAACCAAAATGCCCAATGCATTGGGGCGCGTAACGCGCTTTAGCAAGAGTACGGAGGGTTTCTTCCGAAAGAACTCTGCTGTATTTTGTTCCCCGTGCTTTTTCCAGCAATTGTGCAAGGTCCGCCGGAGTACTTTCCCCATGGATGTTTTTAGCATCCATGCCAAAAAGCTGTACTGTTTCTTTTAATGACATCAGGCGTTCTTCCTTTGGTTGTTCATGAATACGATAAACAAACGGTATACCGGCCTCTTCCGCTAATCTTGCAGCGGCAACATTTGCAGTAATCATAAACTGCTCAATGATTTCTTCTGCTTCCCCTCTTATCCGCGGTTCCACTGCACAGGCAACGCCATTTTCATCCAAATAAATCTTTGATTCTTTGGTATCTATCCCTAAAGCGCCGCGCCGTTTTGCGCCCGCCTTTAAAACCTCTGCACATTTTTTCATTTCAGCAATTATATCAAGCACCGCATGATACTTTTTCAATATCCCTTCTTCTGCACTTTTATCAAGGATACTGTTAACTTCACTGTAAACACCGCGTACTTTAGAATTGATAATTGTTTTACGAAATTCAAAATGAGTAATTTCTCCCTGTGCATCTAAATCAATCAATGCAGAGAAAGTCAAGCGATCTACACCGCTGTTCAGAGAACATATGCCATTGGATAACTCCTCCGGCAGCATGGGGATAACTCTGTCTGCAAAATAAACGGACGTTCCCCGCTCCATTGCTTCCCTGTCCAGTGGCGTACCTGCCTGCACATAATGAGAAACATCTGCAATATGAACGCCTAATTCCCAGCCACCGCCTGCTTTAGGTTGAATAGAAACAGCATCATCCAAATCCTTAGCGTCAGCACCGTCAATGGTAAAAACAGGTACCTCTCTTAAATCCAGTCTGTTTTTATAGTCTTCAGGACTGATCCCCTTTTCATTAATAGCCTGCGCCTGCTCCCGTACTGCGACTGAAAACTCCACAGGAATTCCTGCAAGGTCAATAATAGAATCTGCGCAAACACGCGCTGAGTCCGCATCCCCATAAACATTTAAAATTTTTGCATAAAATTCATCCTGTTTATTTCTGCCTCGATTAACTATCCTAATTTTTACTTTTTCCCCAACAGCAACCCTATGTCTTTTTTTCGATGGCTCCAAAGGAATTGGATAACGAACAGCTGACTTTACTTCCACTGCATAACCGCGCTTTGCCTTAACAATTTTGCCGGCAAATTCATGACTGCCGCGCGCTATAATACGTTCTACTCCTCCATAAGTCCCGCGCGCTTTTGCTTTAACATTTAACAGGACAGTATCTCCCGGCAACGCCCCGTGAAGACTGTGATTTGAAATATAGATATCCTCTCCCCCGTTTTTAGGACGGGCAAAAGAAAAATTTTGCAGCATTGTTACTATAACCGCAGGAACAAGCCCCTCTGTATCAGGTATAAAGTATTTTCCGCGGCGCGTAACATAAACCGAACCTTCTTTTTCCATCTCATCGAGTATATTCATCAAATCAGCCATATCGCCGGTATCTACCCCGGCTTTAGCGGCAAGCTCTTCCGGTCTGAGCATAACATCTCTGCCGCTAAGAACACTTATAATTAAACTTTTAAAATCTGTAGACATTCCTGCGCCTCACAATCTTTGTCGTTGTTGTTGATGTATAACAATATTATTATGTACGAAAAATGGCCTCGCATAACACGAAGCCATTCAATCATTATTTCAGTAAAAAGGCAATCAGGTTTGCGCCAATGGTTAAAATAAAGAATGTAATTGCCACAACCTTTGTCCACTTTTCAAGCCGAGCACTCATCGTGTGTCCCTTGTTTTTGCCAAGGAAAGAATCGGCCCCGCCGGCAATCGCACCGGAGATACCAGCCTGACGACCTTCCTGCAAAAGAATTACAACAATAAGGAAAAGGGAAGACAGCAACAGCAGAATCCCTAAAACAATTTGTATCGGTCCCAAATTTCGCACCTCCGATTTTCGCATTTAAATACTTATCGAGTATATCATATGCCAATGTCAAATGCAAGTACTTTTTCCGCAAATTCGGCAAAACAGTCAAAAAATACCTGTAAATTTTTTGTATATTTTGAGTACGGCTTACAGATAATAGTCCTATCAGGTTAAACTGAATGCAGCGTTTGCCTTTTTGACCTGAAACCGTCTGCGGAATACCGCAGGCGGTTAATTTTTATTTTACAGCGTCATTTGTTCGCCGCTGTCTTCCGGTAAAGGCAGAGCGCCGGCAGCCGGCAAGTTCTTTGCCCGATAACGCTGAGGTTTTGTCAGCATGCCTTCCTGATATTCCCTGACCCGCAAAATTTTATGCCCGCGCTTAAGCGTCACCGCCGCAACGCCAATCGTATCCTTTGTTGCCTTTGGTGCAATCATTGCTGTATGAATTAAAAGCATTCTTCCAGCCGTGGTTTCTACAAGCAGTTCACAATCCTGCGAAATATAATAGAATACAGCAACCGGAGACTTATTGGAAAATGCTTTCAGCAGGCGTTTTCGGTTTGTTTTCGTATAGTATGCCTGCATGGTTACTTTTGCAATTTTGCCGTTTTCAAAAAAGAACAGCAAATAACCATTATAATCCAATGTCGGCAGCATATAACGGGGCAATTCTTCTGGTTCCATACCTAATCGGGAAGGAATATATTCCCCCAAAGTACTTGCCTTTGTATCCGAGAATTCGCTTACTTTTGTTTTATAAACCTGACAATGGTTCGTAAAGAACAGCAAGTCGTAATTGTTCTGAGATTCCATACTTTGAACAATGACATCCGTTTCCTTCAGCTTATGTTCCCCGCTCATGCGAAGGGAAAGGGGCGTTATTTTTTTGAAATAGCCATCACGGGTAAAGAAAAGATGAACCGGATATTTGGGAACCTCCTCTTCTTCCAACAAGGGATCGTTAGAAACAACAATAATTTCTGAACGTCTGGATTTTCCGTATTTACGCATGACCTCCTGCAATTCTTTTATGATAATATTTTTAATTTTTGTTTTACTTGCAAGGATGCCTTCCATTTCAGCAATATCTTTTTCTAAATCTTCAATTTCCTGCGTACGTTTCAGAATGTATTCCCTGTTTAAGTGACGCAGTTTGATTTCTGCAACATATTCCGCCTGAATCTGGTCAATACGGAACCCTTCCATTAAGTTTGGAATTACAAGGGCTTCTTCTTCTGTATGACGGATAATGCGTATCGCTTCATCAATATCCAACAGGATTTTTGCAAGACCCTGTAATAAATGCAGTTTTTCTTTCTTTTTGGATAGGTCATACCATGTCCGGCGGCGTACACACTCCATGCGGAATGCCGTCCATTCTTCCAGAATCTCACGGACTCCCATGACACGGGGCATACCGCCGACCAGAATATTAAAATTGCAGGAGAAACTGTCTTCCAGAGTTGTCATTTTATACAGTCTTTGCATCAGCTTCTCCGGGTCGGTACCGCGCTTTAAATCTATCGTTATTTTCAGACCGTCCAAACCTGTTTCATCACGGATATCTGAAACTTCCCTGATTTTGCCTGCTTTCGCGTGTTCAATCACCTTATCAATAATTGCTTCAACTGTAGTGGTAGGCGGAATTTCTGTAATATCAATACAATGGTTCGCCGCGTCATACTGATACCTTCCTCGGAATTTAACGCTACCTCTGCCGGTTTCATAAATTTTTTCCAGTTCTTCACGATTATAAATCACCATAGCACCGCCGGGAAAATCAGGCGCTTTTAACGTATCCGCAATCGCATGCTTCGGGTCTTTCATCAAAGCTATGGCGGTTTCACAAACCTCTGTTAAATTAAAAGAACAAATAGAACTTGCCATACCTACGGCAATCCCTGTATTTACATTACATAAAATCGTTGGGAAAGTAACCGGAAGCAATATCGGTTCTGTCGTTGAATTATCATAATTATCTACAAAATCAACGGTGTCTCTGTCAATATCCCGAAACAATTCGCTGCAAATGCTGTCAAGCTTTGCCTCTGTATAACGGTGTGCCGCCCACTGCATATCACGGGAAAATGCCTTACCAAAGTTCCCTTTGGAATCCACCAGCGGATAAAGAAGCGCGCCATAACCGCGGGACAAGCGAACCATAGTATCATAAATTGCCGCGTCCCCGTGAGGATTCAGCCGCATAGTTTGCCCGACAATATTCGCAGATTTGGTACGCTCTCCATTCAACAGATTCATCTTATACATTGTATACAGCAATTTTCTGTGGGATGGCTTAAAGCCGTCAATTTCAGGAATTGCACGGGACAGAATCACACTCATGGCGTAAGGCATATAATTGGTTTCCAGCGTTTGAACAATCGGCTGTTTTACCACCTCTCCCGCACCGGCAATATGCGCCTTTTTTGGTGCAACCGCTGTTTGTTGTTTTTTGCTTTTTCTGGCTGCCATTTCTTTGTCAACTCCAACTGCGGAGGTTAGGAAACATCCGCCATTTCAATATATTGGTAACCATTTGATGCAATATACTCTTTTCTGCCTGCAAGGTTATCACCCAGCAAAAGATCAAATACACGTGAGGTTTGTTCTGCATCATCCGGTTCAATTTTTATCAGCCTGCGCGTTGCAGGATTCATAGTGGTCAACGACATCATATCAGCTTCATTTTCACCAAGCCCTTTAGAACGCTGCACTTTATATTTGGTTTTGCCGATACTCTTCAGAATTTCCGCTTTCTCCCTATCATCATAAGCAAACCATGTCTCATCTTTCGTACTGATTTCATACAGGGGTGATTCTGCAATAAATACCTTTCCCTGCTCAATCAGCGTAGGCATCAAGCGATAAATCATCGTTAAAACCAATGTGCGGATTTGAAATCCGTCCACATCTGCATCGGTACAAATAATTACTTTATTCCAGCGCAGAAGATTGATATCAAAAGAAGAAAGCTCCTTATTGGCTTTTGATTTTACCTCGACCCCGCACCCCAAAACCTTAATTAAATCTGTAATAATTTCATTTTTAAAAATCTTATCGTATTCTGATTTCAGGCAGTTAAGTATTTTACCTCGCAACGGAATGATTCCCTGAAAATCAGGGTTTCTCGCCTGTTTGCACGCACCCAATGCAGAATCGCCTTCCACTATAAAAAGCTCCCGTTCCTGCGGGTCTTTGCTCCGGCAATCCACAAATTTCTGCACACGGTTTGTCATATCGTTAGAACTTTGCAGGGTCTTTTTCAAATTTTGGCGCGTCGTTTCTGCTTTAATACGGCTGCGCATATTAACCAATACCTGGTCTGCAATTTTATCGGCTTCCAGTTTATTCTCAATAAAATAAACTTCAAGCATATGGCGGAGAAAATCTGTCATTGCTTCCTGAATAAATTTATTGGTAATTGCTTTTTTGGTCTGGTTCTCATATGAAGTTTGCGTAGAAAAAGAAGAAATCACTAAAATCAGGCAATCCTCTACATCCTGAAACGTGATTTTCGCATCAGACTTCACATACTTGCCCGTTTGTTTTAAATAAGCGTCAATCTGAGAAACAAACGCACTGCGGACTGCTTTCTCCGGCGCGCCGCCATATTCCAGCCAACTGGAATTATGATAGTATTCTTTACGCTGCTGCTGATTGGAAAAACATAATGCCACGTTAATTTTCACTTTATATTCCGGTTTATCCGCCCTGTCGCGGCCAACACGCTCCGTTGACCAATGCTGCATAGAAGTCAGGGCTTTGCCTTCCGCCAACTCCTGCACATAATCGGCGATACCGTCATCATAGCGGTATTCATAAGTTTCAAAACCAGATGCTGTCTGGTCTTTTAAATAAAAAGTAACGCCTGCATTCACAATTGCCTGCCGCTTAATTGTCTGCTGAAAATATTCCAAAGGAACATTAATATCTGTAAAAACTTTTAAATCCGGACGCCAGCGGATACGTGTCCCCGTATTTTTCTTAGAATACGGTTCTTTTTTCAAACCACCCACGTTTTCGCCGCTCTGAAACGCTAAAGTATACTTATAACCGTCACGGTGAATTTCGACATCCATATACTCAGACGCATATTGAGTAGCACACAGGCCAAGTCCATTCAGCCCCAAAGAAAATTCATAATTTTCCCCGCCGTTATTATTATATTTTCCGCCTGCATACATTTCACAAAAAACAAGTTCCCAATTATACCGCTTTTCATTTTCATTATAATCTACAGGAATCCCGCGGCCGAGATCTGTAATCTCAATGGATCCGTCTATATAACGCGTAATATAAATTTTGTCACCGAAACCCTCGCGCGCTTCGTCGATTGAGTTTGATAATATTTCAAAAATGGAATGCTCACAGCCTTCCAGCCCATCCGAACCAAAAATAACTGCCGGACGTTTGCGGACTCTGTCCGCACCTTTCAGCTGCGAAATACTGTCGTTACCATATGCAGCCGCTTTCTTCGGCATTTTATCCGCCTCCGTTTTTTATACTTGCTTTATAGTCTACCCTAAACTTCCGTATTTTGTCAAGCAAGCCACAGCAATGCTGAACAAAATCGGCTGCCAACAGACCGCTGGCAGCCGATAATTTTATCATTTATATTTGCACACTATTGAACTTTTATATCCACATCTCCCATAGAACAATCGATTTTTATTTTGTTGACGGTAGTACCAACAGTTTTATATTCATTACCCATACGGCTGCCGTTGACAGAAGCATGCCCCATATCTACATCTAAATCAAAACTGTAATCTGCAAGGCTGCCGGTGGTTTCAAAATTAACATTTCCCATATCCGCGTCTATATCTGTTAATCCGGTAAATGTGCCCTGCAAGTTAATTTCTCCCATGGAAGCATCACATTTCAGTGAAGATGCAGTAATATTTGTCCCTTTAATTTCACCGAGGTCATTTGTAATATTTGCATTTCCCAGATTTACGCGTTCCATAGTCAGCGAACCTAAATCAAGATCCAGCTCACTGATTTGCGCTGAAACATCAGCAAGCTTTACTTCTCCCAAATCATTGGTACACACAAGCTGATTTGCCATAATATGAGAAATATCTAATCTTCCCAATGCAGTTTTCACCGTAACATTGGTTAATACAGTCTTTTCCGGTACATAAATTTTTACAATATTCTGTTTTGGATTAACAAATGAAAAATCAAAATTGAACCATCCCCATCTTCGCAGATTTCCGCCTTCAATTTTTAAAACCCCATTTTCTATCGAATACTGTAACTTAGAACCATAACCGCAATATGTCATTTCAATTCCAAATGTATCAGACGGGAGAATAATTACATCTCCTCTACCTACATTCACATTGATTCCCTGAAAGGCCGCAAGATTTCGTTCCACTGTTTCTTCTGTTTTCATATTGCTAGTCAGAAAACCGTTTTCTCCCTGATATATCGTAAGGTTTGCACCGCAAAAGAAACCGACGGCTGAAAATAAAATACCCGCGCTGACCAATACGGCGGCAATGATTAAAATTATTTTAGCAGGTTTTTTCATTTCTCTTCCCCCTAAAAATCAACCGCATAAGCGCGGCAATTCCCTGAAATGTTACCTTGATTAACGCAGTCATACCTACCGCTGCAGCCAAACCAATACCAACAAGCAGTAAACCGACGCCGAAAAACAAAATGGTTGTAGGCGGACTTTCCGCCAAAACGGCAAAACTAATACCAGCGGTAAATATTCCTGCAATAATCAATGCGATTGCTGTAATATATAATGAAAACAGAACCGCACAAACGGATACAATCAAACTGAATACAACCGCCGCTGCGGCAATAAGAAGCGGAATACCGATCGGAATGGCAAAAACCGCCAGTACACACAGCAATGCAATGGTACCCGCACTTTTCTTTGGCTTCTCCGCCGATGTTGTACCATTCACCGGCGCCGAAACAGCAGTCGGCATCCCGTTATTTTTTTGCGCATAATTTGCCAAAATCTGTGACGCAACTGCGGCAGGAGATCCCAAATCCTGAATCACTGCCTGCTCATTTTCAGGTCCGGCATCGTCAAAATATTCTGAATAATAAAGCACGGCATTGTTCAGTTCCTCCGGCGGAAGCTGCTGGAGCCGTTCCCTTAGTTCCATCATAAACTGCAGCCTATTCATTTTCTGTTCCCTCCAACAGCATTTTATCTACTTTGTTTTTATAAATTTTCCACTCTGAACGGTAATCTTCCAATTTTTCCTTTCCGGATTCGGTTATCATGTAATAGCGCCTGTTTCTCCCCTGATACGGCTGGTCGTAAGTAATGAGAGCCTGCTCTTTCTGTAAACGCCGCAAAACTGGATACAGCGTCGATTCCGAAATCTCCATTACCGACTTTACTTTTTGGGTCAAAATGTATCCATACATTTCTTCTTTCGACAAAGCCGCCAATACACAAGCATCTAATAATGCTGAACCTACCTGAAAGACCATTTTACCACCTCCATTATGCCCTTCTATAATATTATACGATATATAATATTATATTTCAAGTATATGTATCCATTTTTTTATTTTTGAACAAACAGAAAAAACGCCTTTGCAGGGCAAAGCCATACAAAGACGCTTGATAGATAATAATTTTAATAACCTAAAATGCCTTTCAGCGTATCGTCATTAAAGACCCAATCGCGTACAAGGATGGTCGTATAGGTATCCTTAGTGTTTCTGATTACCACACGATCAAGCCCAGCGTTAATAATCATCCGTTTGCACATGGCGCAGGAACTTGCATTGGGCACAATTTCTCCCGTAGAAGCTTCCACTCCGCACAGATACAATGTTCCGCCAATCATATCTGTCTGAGCCGCATTAATAATACAATTTGCCTCTGCATGAACACTGCGGCAAAGCTCATACCGTTCCCCGCGTGGAATTTTCATTTTTTCTCGCATGCAATAACCTAAATCACAACAATTTTTTCTGCCGCGCGGGGCACCAGTATAACCTGTGGAAATAATGCGGTCATTTTTTACGATGATTGCACCGTAATTTCTCCGCAGACATGTCCCTCTGCCTAATGTCGCCTGGGCAATATCTAAATAATAATTCACCTTATCAGTTCGTTCCATAAATTTATCCTCCCGAATCCCAAAATTCAACAAACCTCGCATTTTGATGATACACTATTTTTTGCCTGTGTGCAATGGAACTTTTTAAAATTTATGGTATAATACACAGTAGTATGGTATTTTTTATAATACGATTTATGATAATGCCGGAGGCGCTTTATGGAACGGAAAGCTTACCCATATGCAGAAGAACTTATTAAACAAGCTCTGCGTGCACGCATAAATGCCCATGCGCCGTATTCCCATTTTTCCGTCGGCGCCGCCCTTTTAACCAAGAGCGGAAATATTTATACGGGGTGCAATATTGAAAACGCAGCTTTCGGCGCCGGTATTTGTGCAGAACGTGCGGCAGTTTGTGCAGCAATATCTCAAGGAGAACGGGAATTTACCGCCCTTGCAGTTGCCGCAGGAGACGCCCCTGTTTCCCCGTGCGGCATTTGCCGCCAATTTCTTTGTGAATTTGGCGATTTTGTTCTTCTTATGGCATCAGCAAAGGGAGAATACACGATAACAACAGTAGAAAAACTCCTCCCCGGCGCATTTACCTCTTTTACATCTGATAACGAATGATTGGAGAAATCTATGCAGAATTTATCTGATATTGGCGTAATTAAATCTATACTTACCCGTCATGGCTTTACCTTTTCCAAATCCTTAGGACAAAATTTTCTGGTAAACCCGTCTGTTTGCCCTAAAATGGCAGAACTGTCAGGTGCGGACGCAGGCGTAGGTATACTGGAAATCGGACCGGGTATTGGGGTATTGACCACAGAATTGGCAAAAAGAGCAGAAAAAGTAGTGTCCGTAGAATTAGACAAACGCCTGCTTCCTGTTCTTGCGGAAACTCTAAGTGATTACCATAATGTCGAAATCGTGAATGAAGATATTCTAAAACTTGACCTCGCACAATTATTAAAAGAGAAATTTTCAGGACTGAAAGTTTGCGTCTGTGCAAATCTGCCATATTATATTACTTCCCCTATTATTATGCACCTGCTTGAAAGCAGGCTGCCTCTGGAAGCAATTACCGTCATGGTACAGAAAGAAGCGGCACAACGGCTGTGCGCAACCGTAGGAAGCCGCGAAAGCGGCGCTATCACGGCGGCTGTTCATTACTATGCCAATACGGAAATTTTATTTCAAGTCTCCCGCGGAAGTTTTCTGCCTCCCCCTAATGTGGACAGTACAGTCATTCGTTTTACAATCAAAAAAACGCCTCCGGTTGAAGTAACAAATGAGAAATTGTTTTTTTCACTGATTCGCTGTGCATTTGAACAAAGACGGAAAACAGCACTAAATGCGTTGAGCGCCGGTACTCATTTCTCAAAGGATACAATAAAAAATGCAATGGAAGAAGCCGGACTTCCGCCGGAAATCAGAGGCGAAAAATTGCAGCTTGAAGATTTTGCCCGCCTCTCTGATATTTTATCAAAGGAATAACCAGAAATGGTATCTCTCTAAAAACATAAAATCAATTAAAAATCCACCGCTGTTCATTGAAACCATTAACAAACAGCGGTGAATTTTTATCTACTCAAATAACATGACTTTGTATACAGAATCTAATTAGCAATCAGTCATTGTTCCGTTTTCATTATACTTAAATGTTATAGACCCTTCGCTTTCTTTGGATGCCGCTTCGAAAACCCGAAGTATTTTTTGCAAATAGGGCGTTTTCTTTTCCACTGCATTTACTACAATCTCCATATCTTTCAATTCTGTAAGGCAGTCATACAGTGCATCCAGATTCCCGCCGTAATATTCTGAAAAACTAAACTTTTCTTTTAAATGTCTATGGACTTTCTCCTCATCGGCTAAAATACTTCCATCTAAAACGATTTTTTTCATCTTATTCTTCTCCATACAACAATTCAAAATTATTATAATGATCTTTCGTATAATAAATTAATCCATCATTCGAATAGACGATCCTTTCGGCTCCGCGATACTTTCCATCCGAATTAATATCACACTCGTAATACATCCGCCCAACCTTTTCAGGAAGATTGCCTTCATAGTTTCCAAAATGATCTCCGCCGATGCTTTTACCCGGAGCCACTTCTACAAGGTTACCCTCACTGCTGACCCAGCCCAGTTGTTTCGCTTCTTTCTTCGTAATAAAATTTGACGGAAGATGACCAAACTGATAAATATAATCGGCTACCTCATCTTTCGATGTATAAACGCCGTCCTCATTTATTTCAGACGTTTTTTCCTCTTCCTGTTTTCCATCGCTGCTTTCTTCTTTATATGTTGTTTCTGTTTCGGACACCGTTGTGGTTGTTTGATTATCCGTAATCATTTGTTCTGACAACGGCTTTTGACAACCTGTAAACAAACAAAGTATCAGCAACAGCAAGCTAACTAAAAGACTCAGTTTTTTCTTTATTTTTCTTCTCATAATTTCTTCAGCTCCATTATTTTTTATCAGCAATCAACGGTTTAATAGAATGATAAATAGTACCTGCTTTTTTACTATCCCTGACAACTTCACGTTGGCAGGAATTATTCTTACCTTTAAAAAGGCAGGGATACAGTTAAAATAAAACTGTGCTCCTGCCTTCTTTAATATAACTCGTCTTATTTTTTTACCCCTAACGATTTATATGCCGCCTGCAAAACCTTATTTGCCACAGGCCCTGCCGCACTCATACCAGAGCCGCCTTTTTCGATGGCAACGGCAAAAGCGAGCGGGCATTCATCATCCATAGTAAAACCGACGAACCATGACGTAGCCGGTTCCCCGTCTATCTGAGCCGTACCGGTTTTCGCCGCAAGGGTAATTCCGGGAAAATTCTTTTCCCCATATTTATTAACAACATCCAAATGCATCATTTTTGCAAGCTGATTTGCGGTAGACACACTCATCATTGCATCCCCCGTTTTTGTACTGCCGTTATAAACGGACATCCCCAACGGTGATGTAATAGAATCAATAAAATACGGTGTAACTGCACATCCGCCGTTAGCAATGGCACCGCATGCCATCATCATCTGCATAGGATTTGCCAGTGTAGTATACTGCCCAATTGCTGCCCAGCCTAAATCCGCCCTGTTTGCATCGGATACGTTAAAAGTACTTTTTGACAGGTTCACTTTATCAATGGAGATAACCTGATTAAATCCCATTTTCTGCGCCTGTTCTGCCAAAGTATCCTTACCAAGCTGCAATGCGATTTGCGTAAAAGCAGAATTGCAGGATTGATTCAGTGCCTGGGTAAAATTCAGTTCCCCATGCACACCGTTGCAAATAACCTCGCCATCTCCTGTTTTATAGGAACCACTGCAATAGAACGTTTGCTCATGAATATCATCAATATTCTCTAATGCCGCTGCTGCGGTTATAATCTTAAATGTTGAACCCGGAATATAGGAGGATGACAAACAACGGTTCAGATATATTCCTTCATATTGCCCGCTGGTATCTGTGTCAATATTCTCCGGTTTATTTTTGGGGTCAAAAGTCGGGGAACTCACCATACAGATGATTTCACCTGTTTTATAATTATATACTGCAACAGCGCCCTTTCTGTCGCCCAAAGCTTTCAGCGCCGCTTTTGAAACGTCACTGTCTACGGTAAGACGAATATCATTGCCCCGCACTTCCCCTGCGGTATAAAGGCCGGTAAGGACATTATATCCAACCAACTCTTTCTTATATAAATTTTGAATCCCCGTAGAAATAAAACCCTGAGAATCCCCGGTAAGATGAAGCAACGCCCGCCGTACTGCTTTATCATCGTTATATACCCGTTTACCGTCTACAGATTCTACAAGGACATTCCCCTTGCTGTCAAAAATTGTTCCTGCGGTATTCAGCATACCGTTGCTGTAAACGTGCCGATTTACGCGGTTCATTACCCATGTGCCGCCGTTTGCTGTTATTGTGAAGCACAAATACAATGCGCCAACAAATAAAAGACAAACCAAAACATAAACAACCCTTGCACGTTTTGAAGTTGTATTCACTGATCATCACTTCCTTTTCGGATAAGTTCGGATATCAATCGCCTTAATAAAAGCCAATAGCCCCCAGCTGCTAATCATACTGGAACCTCCGCGGCTGACAAAAGGCAGGGTAACGCCTGTCAGCGGCAAAATATCCGTAATACCAAAAACATTCAAACAGGTTTGGAACACAAATAAACCTGCCGCCGCACATGCGGCAATAGAATAAAAAGATGAGCGGCTCCCGCCTGCATTTGCAATCGTATAAACTGCGATACCGCCAATTGCAGCAAGGATAATCATTCCAAACAAAAGTCCCCATTCCTCACAGACAACGCCAAACATTAAATCCGTTGTTGACGCCGCAACACTTTTCAGCTTACCGTTGCCAAAACCGACACCTAAAAAGCCGCCGCTTGACATGGCAATCAGCGTTCTTGTCTGCTGATACCCTCCTGCTTCGTTCATTTGCTCCCAAACATGCCCCCATGCGGCAAAACGTTTGGCGACATATGGTTTAAAGGAAATGATAATACAGGCTCCCAATACTGCCGCGCCGCAAATCATCAAAATGGTTTTCCAGTCGCCGGAGCGCATAAATGCAATAACCAAAAATGTAAAGAAAAAGATACACGCCGTACCAAAATCACGCATCAAAAACAATGCGCCGATACACGCCATAGAAAAGATGATATACCCTGTCAAATGTTTGGTAGACTGTATTTTCTCCAGTGTTGCGGCGCCGATAAAGATAAACGCTATCTTTACAAATTCTGAAGGCTGAAAGGTAAAAGACCCGATTTCAATCCAGTTGTATGCACCGAACGTATTCTTTGCCAACACTAAATTTAATCCCAATAAACCTAAAGCGCCTATCACCACGGGTATTTTGAACTTTCTTGCAAATTCAAGGTTTTGTAAAAAAAACAGCAATACGGCATAAAAGATGATACCCGCAACCATAGATAAAAACTGCACCTGCATATATTTGGGATAAGTAACACTCAGAGCTGTTAAACCAACACCGGAAAGAAAAAAGGCAATAGTTTCCAGCTCAAAGTTTTTCCTGCCCATAACCTTACAGAAAACAAAACAAGTGACCCATTCAACAACAATCAACAGAATAAAAAGCACCATCACAGTAAATCTATATTCCGGCTGAGTGCTGTAAACTGCGACGGCTGATGTAATCAGCTGAAAAAAGGTAAGCCAATTTCTCAGCTTCCCGGGCGAAACAGCTTTAATATTTTTAATTTTTTCGGTCTTTTCTCTTGCCATTTATTCTCCGCCTTTCGTATCGTAAGATTGGAAAAGAAAAGAAACCGTTCCGAAGATAATGGTATCCCCTGTATCTAACACGGATTTTTTTTCAATTTTTTCCCCATTAATATACACGCCCGTTTTAGAACCGGTATCCGCAACGGTCCAACCATTTTTCGTTTTAAAAATAACTGCGTGGTTACGGGATACCGTTGGATAATTCAACACCACATCGCATTGCTTGCTTCTCCCCACAGAATTTTCCCAATTTACCAATGGAAGCTCGTCCTGCGTTATGGGATTCACTAACACTGCCATCGTACTGATAGTAGTACGGGTGCGAAACAATGAACTCAGGCACTTTGCAACAATCAACAACGCCAGTAGTGGTAAAACCCAGCGAAATGCTTCTAATACTAATTGCGCAGCTTTTTCCGGCAACGCTGATATCGGCATTGACGCCACCCCCTCATTATCTTGTCAGAAAACACTTTTCTTTTTTTAAAATCATAGTCGGAAAGAATAAAAATGTCAAGTTTTTCACTGCAAATAGATGGTTTCCTCTTGCTGTTTATTGGATTTTTTTGCAATACCTCCCATACTGTAACAATAATGTAATAATTACTTTAATTTTAATAAAATGTAGTGAAATAATATACTGATTTTTATTCGCGATATTTGTTATACAAAAAAACGTGCTTCCCACAAAACGAAGAAGCACGCCGCAAAACAGTATACAGCCAATAGAAAAAACTTCCAGCTATTTTTTATTGCAAGATAAAAGAAAACTTCATATAAAATCTTTGTTCATTCCAGTAATTTTTTTGCCGGAACTCCAACATAAATCCCTGCCTGAACAATATCTTTTACAACAACAGCACCAGCGCCAATCACCGTATGGGAACCAATGGAAATATTATTTCTTATAACAGCACCAGCACCAATATGAGTAAATTCTCCCACACTGACAGTACCGCACAGTACTGCTCCGGGTGACGCATGTACATAATCAGCAATTTTATTATCGTGCTCAATAACTGCGCCTGTATTAATAATACAATGGCGGCCAATTTGGGCAGAGGAGTTAATGACCGCATTGGCCATAACAACTGTACCACAGCCTACAGACACTTCCATTCCAATCTGAGCGGATGGATGAATTGCCGTGTACCATTTTATTTTACATATTTGAGCCAATTTTGCCCTGACAGAATTACTGCCTATGCCAATGACAAAAGCCGCCTTGTCTCTATAACGGTCAATATCACATATTCTGCCCAAAACAGGATAGCCCATCACTTCAGTTAACATGCTGTTATCATCCAAAAATCCAAGGACTTTATCCCCGCTTTTTACAATGATATCCGCAACTACCTTTGCATGGCCACCGGCACCGATAATTATAACATTCTGGGGCATTTACATTCCCTTTCCGATCCATTCAATATTTTGAACACATAAATGAGATTAAGCAAAAAAAGAACGGATAATATCAATCACTTTCTGCTGTTCCTCAGCTGTCATTTTAATATCGCTTGGCAAACAAAGGCCTCTGGCAAATATATCTTCACTCACTGCTTTCTGCTGAACTGTAATAAAATCATGACCGCTGAAAACCGGCTGCATATGCATAGGTTTCCAAATCGGGCGGGACTCGATATTTTTTTCAGCCAAAGCATCCATAATATCATAAGGTTTAACCGAAGAAACTTCATGAATTAACATACAGCTAAGCCAATAATTGGGTTCGCTGCATGGCAGATATGGATTCATTGTTACCGGCAGCCCCTTAAACCCTTCCTGATAACGGGAGTATATCGCCTTTTTTAAAGCGATATGCTCGTCCAAATGTAACAGTTGTCCTCTGCCGATACCAGCAACAATGTTAGACATTCTATAATTATATCCAATTTCACTATGTTGATAATGAGGCGCTGGATCTCTGGACTGTGTTGCCCAAAAACGTGACTTTTTAATATCCTCTTCATTATTAGATACCAGCATACCGCCGCCGGAAGAAGTTATAATTTTATTGCCATTAAAACTGAAAACACCATATTTGCCGAACGTACCAGTCTGTTGTCTCTGATAGGAAGCGCCCAAACTTTCCGCCGCATCTTCAATCAAAGGAACCTTATATTCATCGCAAATAGCTTTGATTTCATCCAATTTTGCAGGCGTACCATAAAGATTCACAACAACTACGGCCTTGGGATTCGGATATTTTTCAAATGCTTTTTTTAAGGCAGCCGGATCCATATTCCAAGTATCGCGCTCACTGTCTATAAATACTTGCCTGCCTTTTTCATAGGAAACAGGATTAACTGTTGCACTAAAAGTCAAATCAGAACAAAAAACAATATCATCCTGCTGAACACCTGCAAGCTTCATTGCCAAATGAAGCGCCGCTGTACCTGCGGATAATGCAGAAGCGTATTTTACACCCACATATGCTGCTAATTCTTTTTCAAATCCATCAACATTTGCACCAAGAGGGGCAACCCAGTTGGTATCGAAAGCTTCTTTAATATACGCTTGCTCTTCACCATGCATAGTTGGTGACGATAAAAATATTCGTTTATCTTCCATGGTTAATCATCTACTCCTTAATAATGCCCAAACATGAACCGTTAACAATAAACGTCAGATCATTATTTGAAAACGGCTAAATATAAAAACGCATGCGCTGTTGGACAACCTCCCTATCAACGCATGAAATATATAAATTCCAGTACCAATACAGGAATAAAAAATAACAGTTTTATTATCATCTTATTTTTCGGCAATCTCTGTTCCTAAAAAGAATAAACATAATAAAACCTAATATATTGGGACACTTATTGTAAAATCGTCTATTTTTAGAACTGCCAGAAATATTATATCATAACAAGGATTTTATGCAAGATAAATTCTTCTATACCATTGTATAACATTATAATTCACATAGCTTCAAAAAAATTTAATGATTCAAGCAAAACACAAATAAGGGTATGACCGTAAACAAACGAATCACACCCTTATTTTTATATTTATTTGTACTTTACTTACCTATTCTGCCATTAAACTGCAAATTGCGTTGGAAAAGCCAACTGGATCTTCCACCGGCATACCTGCAATCAACAATGCCTGTGTATAGAGCAATCCGCAGTGAGTTTTAAGTTTTTCTTTGTCGGTATCATATAATTTACAAATGGACTGGAACACTGGATGGTTAGCATTCAGTTCTAAAACCCGCTCCGCTTTTGCCTGATTCTCCACCGGCATTGCATTCAAAACTTTTTCCATATCCAAAGAAAGAGCACCGCCGCTTGTTAAGCAAACTGGATGGGTTTTCAGGCGATGGGATAATTGCACCTTACTTACCTTTCCGTCTAAAGCTTCTTTCATAAATTCAAATAAATCTTTATGTTCTTCGGTCTGCTTTTCAATCTCTTTCTTTTCCTCTTCTGTTTCCAGTTCCAAATCACTGCTGGATACCGATTTAAACTGTTTGCCATCATATTCGCCTAAAGTACGCAGTGCAAACTCATCAACATCATCAGTGAGATACAGGATTTCAAAGCCTTTATCGCGAACCATTTCTGTCTGCGGGAGCATATCAATTTTCGCAGTAGTTTCACCGCAGGCATAATAAATATATTTTTGTTCTTCTTTCATCCTCTGTACATACTCTGCTAAAGTAACCAGCTTTTTCTCACTTGAGGAATAGAAGAGCAGTAAATCCTTTAAGGTATCTTTATCTGCACCATAATTATTATAAATACCAAACTTTAACTGAAGCCCAAAGTTATGGAAAAACGCTTCATACTTCTCACGTTCATTGCTAAGCATTTTTGCAAGCTCATTTTTAATTTTTTTCTCCAAACTCTTTGCAATCAGCTTTAACTGGCGGTCATGCTGGAGCATTTCACGGGAAATATTCAATGATAAATCCTCAGAGTCAACCAAACCGCGGACAAAACTAAAATAATCGGGCAGTAAATCTGCACATTTCTCCATAATCAAAACGCCGTTAGAATATAACTGCAAACCTTTTTCAAATTCTTTAGTATAATAATTGTACGGTGCTTTTGCCGGAATGAACAAAAGTGCGTCATAAGTTGCTGCGCCCTCTGTTTTGCTATGAATGACCTTTGCAGGATTCTCATAATCAAAAAATTTATCTTTATAAAAATTATTATATTCTTCTTCGGTCAGCTCATTTTTATTCTTACGCCAAATCGGAATCATGCTGTTCAGCGTAACTGTTTCCGTGTACGTTTCATATTCATCCTGCGTACCCTCTTTCAGCCGTTCCCTCTGCATATCCATTTTAATTGGATAACGAATATAGTCTGAATATTTTTTGATAAGGTTTTGGATACGATACTGCTCCAAAAACTCATCATAATTTTCTTCTTCAGTATTTTCTTTTATTTGCAGGATAATCTCTGTACCAACGCTATCTTTTTCACACGGTTCGATGGTATAGCCGTCCGCACCTGTAGATTCCCAGCGATATGCTTCATCTGCACCGTAAGCACGGCTGATAACAGTTACTTTATCGCTTACCATAAAAGCAGAATAGAAACCAACGCCAAACTGACCGATAATTGCAACATCATCTTTGCATTCATTTTCTTTCTTAAAAGCAAGGGAACCGCTTTTGGCAATTGTACCCAGATTATTCTCCAATTCTTCTTTCGTCATTCCGCACCCATTATCAGAAAGCATTAACATACGCTTTTCCTGATCCGAAGTAATTGTAATTGCAAAGTCATCTCGGGACAATCCAACATTTTGATCCGTCAGTGAACGAAAATAAAGTTTATCAATCGCATCGCTGGCATTGGAAACCAGCTCACGGAGAAAAATTTCTTTATGTGTATAAATAGAATTAATCATTAAATCCAGTAAACGTTTGGATTCTGCCTTAAACTGTTTTTTTGCCATAAGTAACACTCCTGTTCTTTATTATCTTTAGCACTCATATAGTAAGAGTGCTAATTGTAAGTATATTCCAATTTTAGTGATAAATCAAGTACTTCAAAAAATGAATCAATAAAGTTTACAAACACTTCATATTTTACGTACATTCCCTGTTTTGAAGCTATGATTTTCTAAATTATAATGTTATAATAAAAATAAAAAGGCATAACAGATATGGATAAAATAAAAAGATTGCAAAACTGGATAAATACTGCACAGTCTATTGTATTCTTTGGCGGCGCCGGAGTTTCTACGGAAAGCGGGATTCCGGATTTTCGCAGTGCAGATGGACTGTATCATCAAAAATACGACTATCCACCGGAAATAATTCTTAGCCATACATTTTTTATAAGCCAAACAGAAGAATTTTATCGCTTTTACCGCGACAAAATGATTAATTTGGATGCAAAACCAAACTCTTCTCATACTGCACTGACAAAACTTGAAAAGATAGGAAAGCTAAAAGGTATAATCACACAAAATATTGATGGTTTGCATCAAATGGCAGGCAGTCAGAATGTTCTGGAACTGCACGGGAACATTCACAGAAATTATTGCATGGAATGCCATAAAAATTACGCCGTTGATTCTATCCTGCACAGCACTGGCATTCCCTACTGCACCTGCGGCGGTATTATAAAACCGGACGTCGTACTTTATGAAGAAGCGTTGGATGAAAACGTACTGAGAAATGCAGTTGCCCTGATTACATCAGCAGATATACTTATTGTGGGCGGTACTTCTTTGGCAGTTTATCCTGCGGCAGGATTACTTGATTATTATCAAAAAGATAAATTGGTACTCATAAACCGCAACGCAACACCTCGGGATTCATTTGCGAATTTATTAATACAAGATTCCATTGGTACTGTATTTGAACGTATGAATTTTTAATACACGTAGAGAATAAACACGTTTATGTATCAATAATCATAAAAAGGATGGACGAAATGATGGAAAAAAGAAGTCAGTTTTCTACCAAATTGGGTTTTGTACTTGCCGCGGCAGGTTCTGCCGTAGGACTGGGCAACATTTGGCGTTTTCCTTACCTAACAGCAAAATACGGCGGCGGTATGTTTCTTTTGGTTTATATTATCTTAACGGTAACTTTTGGCTTTACCATTATGATTGCAGAAATTGCCATCGGCAGAAAAACACGTCTGAGCCCTATTGGCGCATATCAAAAATTAAATCAAAAATATAAATTTATTGGCGTTATTACTGCACTGATTGCATTCCTAATTCTTTCTTATTATGCTGTCATCGGCGGATGGGTTGTGAAATATCTTGCAGAATTTCTTTCCGGCAAGTATGTACAAGCCGCACAGGATAATTTTTTCGCAGAATATACCGCACAAGTCGCTGAACCAATCTTTTGGCAGTTTTTATTCATAATTGCCACTGGAGGAATCGTATTTTTCGGCGTAAAAAACGGAATTGAACGCGTTTCCAGATTTTTAATGCCGGTACTCATTCTATTGTCAATATGTATCGCTGTTTATTCCATCACTTTGCCGGGGGCCGGAGAAGGCGTAAAATATTTTTTAATCCCACATCCTTCTGATTTTTCCGTTCAAACCGTTCTGGCTGCATTGGGACAAATGTTTTATTCTCTTTCCCTTGCTATGGGCATTATGATTACTTTTGGTTCCTATCTTCCGGCAGAGACGGATATGGAAAAGTCTGTGAAGCAAATTGAAATTTTTGACACTGTTATTGCTGTTTTGGCCGGTCTGATGATTGTTCCTGCGGTATTTGCTTTTTCCGGTGGTGACCGGCAAGCATTAAATGCAGGGCCTCAGCTGATGTTTGTAACCCTGCCAAAAGTTTTTGAACGTATGGGTATGAGCACATTCATCGGCAGTGTTTTTTTCCTACTGGTTTTTCTTGCCGCGCTGACATCTGCTATTTCTTTAATGGAAGCCTGCGTTTCTACGCTCTGCGATAATTTAAAAATGAATCGGCGCGTTTCCGTTATCATTATCACGATTTTGGTTTTCCTGTTAGGAATCCCTGCCTCGCTTGGGTATGGTTTATGGGATAATATTAAATTGATTGGTTTTTCTATTTTGGATTTTATGGATTTCCTGACTAATTCCATACTGATGCCTGTTGTTGCATTACTGACCTGCATTTTCGTTGCATATATAATTAAGACGCCAACGATTATCGATGAAGTAAAACGCTCTTCTTCTTTTCACCGAGAAAAAATGTTTTCTGTTATGATTAAGTATATCGCACCGATTTGTATTATCGCAATCCTTGTCACCTCCATTTTAGATGCATTCGGAATCGTTAAATTATAAAACAAAAAGAAAATTTGAATCGTTATCTATACAAAAAATTACAACATTTTTTGAAAGGTATTACGAAAAGCCGGAAGGATTTATCCTTCCGGCTTTTCTATTTACAACATTTAAATAATTATTATTTAAGGTTTGCTTTTAAAGTATCAAGCTCTGCACGCAGTTCCTTCGGCAGATCATCGCCGAACTTGCTGTAGAATTCTTCAATGCCCTTAGCTTCTTCAGCCCAAAGGTTTTTATCAACATCAAGAATTGCCTCAATATCAGCCTCGGTAACATCACAGCCTTCGATATTGATATCCTTAGCATAAGGCAGATAACCGATTGCGGTTTCCTTTGCATCAACTTTGCCTTCGCAGCGGTCAAGAATCCAAAGCAGAACGCGCATATTGTCGCCAAAGCCCGGCCACATAAACTTGCCTTCATCATTCTTGCGGAACCAGTTAACATTGAAAATCTTCGGCGCCTTTGCAGGATCGAGCTTTTTGCCCATTTCAATCCAGTGTGCCCAATATTCAGCCATGTTGTATCCGCAGAACGGCAGCATAGCCATTGGGTCACGGCGTACTACACCGACAGCACCGGCGGCAGCAGCAGTGGTTTCAGAAGCCATAGAAGAACCAACGAATACGCCGTGGTTCCAATCGCGGGACTGATAAACCAGCGGAGCAAGTTTTGCACGGCGGCCACCGAATACGAATGCAGAAATCGGCACACCCTGTGGATTTTCAAATTCAGAAGAGATACACGGGCAGTTTACAGCCGGTGCAGTAAAGCGGGAGTTCGGATGAGCACCGACAACATCAGATTCCTTGCCGTTCCAAGGATTACCTTTCCAGTCAATTGCATTTTCCGGCGGATTCTTATCAAGACCTTCCCACCAAACGGTGTTATCATCAAGATTATGCACAACGTTGGTAAAGATTGTACCTTTCTTGGTGGTCATCAGCGCATTTGGATTGGAGTTCATATTAGTACCCGGAGCAACGCCGAAGAAGCCGTTTTCCGGATTAATTGCATAAAGTCTGCCGTCTGGGCCAACATTGATCCAAGAAATATCGTCGCCTACGCACCATACTTTATAGCCTTTTTCTTTGAAAATTTCCGGCGGAATCAACATAGCAAGATTGGTTTTGCCGCAGGCAGATGGGAATGCAGCACAAATATACTTCACTTCGCCCTGCGGATTCTCAATACCAAGAATAAGCATATGCTCAGCCATCCAGCCTTCCTTTTTACCGAGGTAAGAAGCGATACGCAGTGCAAAACACTTTTTGCCGAGCAGTACATTTCCGCCGTAGCCTGAGTTAACGGAGATAATCGTATTGTCCTGCGGGAACTGGCAGATATACCTTTTTTCAGGATCAATCTGGCATTTTGCATGCAGCCCGCGTATCCAGTCATTGCTGTCTCCAAGCTGGTTCAGAACAGCCTGGCCTACGCGCGTCATAATCGCCATGTTCAGAACAACATAGATGGAATCGGTAATTTCAATACCGATTTTAGAATATTTAGAGCCAACCGGACCCATGGAATAAGGAATCACATACATGGTACGGCCTGCATATTGGCCTTCTGCAATAGAATAGAGCATTTTATATGCTTCTTCAGGTGCCATCCAGTGATTGGTCGGACCTGCTTCTTCTTCGGTAGGGGTGCAGATAAAAGTACGATCCTCAACACGGGCAACATCATTAACAGCAGTGCGGTGCAGATAGCAGCCCGGCAGCTTATCCTGATTTAATTTAATCATTTCGCCGGTTTCTACCGCCTGTGCGCGAAGCTCCTCGAGCTGTGCTTCAGAACCATCAATCCAAACAATTTTGTCCGGATTCAGCAGTTTTGCTTTTTCATCAATCCAATCAAGGACTGTTTTGTTGTTAGTCATAATAAAACTCCTTTCAGGCTTTCAACATTTTTGCTTAACGTTTCCTATTATACCCTTTTTCATATTAAATTTCAATCAATAAATTATGATAAAACTATGAATTTTAAAATTATTTTTGCATTATAATAACTAAAATCCTGCAAAAAATAAAAATTAAGCAGATATTTAACTCTCAATTTGCATGGTTGCATAAGCATTCAAGTCAAGCGCTGCGATATTTCCGCTGAGATATTCAAAATATCCCTGCGCGCCCACCATTGCACCATTATCTCCGCAAAGTTTCAAATCAGGCAGATACAGTTCCCAGCCATTGCGCTCGCAAAGCTCGTCCATACGTTCACGAAGCAGGGAATTTGCGGAAACGCCACCAGCAATCGCTATTTTCTGATAACCTAATTTTTGTGCTGCAAGAGCTGTTTTTTCCATCAGCAGTTCTACCACCGCATTTTGAAATGACGCCGCTAAATCCTTTATTGGTAATTCTTCCCCGCGTTGGGCAAAATTATGTATTAAATTTACCACAGAAGTTTTCAGTCCTGAAAAACTAAAATCATACTGGCAATCAGAAACTTTGGGATGCGGCATTGAAAATGCTTCCGGATTACCTTTCCGTGCAATTTTATCCAAATGCAATCCGCCCGGATACGGTAATCCCATAGAACGTGCCGCTTTATCCAGCGCTTCTCCTGCTGCATCATCTCTGGTCCTGCCTACAACACGGAATTTCGTATAATCCAGTACCTCTACCAGATGACTGTGCCCACCCGACGCTACCAGACAGAGAAAAGGCGGTTTTAGGCGCTGATGAGTAATATAATTCGCAGCAACATGGGAGCGCAGATGATGAACCGGAACCAACGGCAGCCCAGAGGCATAAGACAAGCCTTTTGCAAAATTAACACCTACCAATAGGGCACCAATTAATCCTGGAGCATAGGTAACAGCAACAGCGGTTAAATCCTTCAATGTTACACCTGCCTGTTCCAATGCTTCACTTACTACTCCGTTAATCGCTTCCGCATGCCTGCGGGATGCAATTTCCGGCACAACACCTCCGTATATTTTATGTTCCTCTACCTGTGATGCAACAATATTGGAAAGCACCCTGCGCCCATCCTCTACTACCGCCGCCGCAGTTTCATCACAAGAGGATTCAATTGCAAGCAGTTTCAAATAAATTCATCCCCTACTCAAAATGCTTTGTCATAATTAAACCGTTTTCCGTCGGATTACTGTAAAAATTTTTTCGTTCGCCCTCCTGTCGGAATCCAAACCTTTCATAAAGCTGAATTGCCGCTGTATTGGACGGACGAACCTCTAAGGTCAGCACTTCCATTTCATGCCCTTGCGCATAAGTACACAACGCCTGCACAAGGGCTCTGCCTATCCCCTGTCTGCGGAATGTTTCTTTTACTGCGAGGTTATTGATAAAGCCCTCATATGAAATAACGTTCATACTAATATATCCGGCAACTTGACCGAAAACCTGCGCCACATAAAAAACGGACAGCGGGTTCATCAGTTCATTTGCAAGACTGTCATAAGACCATGGTGTAGAAAAGCATTCCTTTTCCAATTCTGCCAGTTCATCCAAATGTTTTGCATTTAGTTTGACAATAACCAATCCCTCTGAGGTGCATAAGTGTTCTTCCAAAGTTTATCTCCTTTACTTACTCAGTAATTTGATCTATCACTTGATTAAGGGCGTCAAGTATCTCATCCCTCGTTTTACGGTAAACCGATAAGTTCTGCCCATAAGGGTCACTGATCCCTTCGCCCAAAACTATACATTTTTTTATAATACTCAAATAAGGCATCAGTATTCTTTGATGGTCTGCAGTCATACAAACCACTAAATCGGCACTGTTCAGTAAATCATATGTAATCGGCTGGGAACGTTTTGAGGAAATGTCCACTCCAATTTCCTTCATTGCCTCAACCGCATTTTCTGACGGCGCTTCCCCCTCAAAAGGAGAGAGCCCTGCGCTGATACATTCAATATCACGAATCCCCCTGCGCTCTAACTCCCTATGGCATAACCCTTCTGCCATAGGACTTCGGCAGGTATTGCCGGTACAGATAAATAATATTTTTTTCATATGTTATCTCCTGTTTCATCCGGTTTTATCAGCCCTTTGCATCATACCAGTTCTTTCCCGTATGCACATCGGCGCTCAATTCTACTTTCATTTTACAGGCAGCTTCCATTTCTTCATGAACAATCTGCGCAGCCTTCTGAATTTCTCCTTTCGGTGCTTCTACAATCAGCTCATCATGCACCTGTAAAATCAGTTTCGCCTGCATTCCCTCCCTGCGCAGGCGTTGATAAACACGAATCATCGCAATTTTAATGATGTCCGCCGCTGTACCCTGTATTGGCATATTCCTTGCAACACGTTCACCAAAATTCCTCAGGTTTGCATTGGAAGCTGCCAATTCCGGTAAATACCTTCTGCGGCCAAACACTGTTTCACAATAGCCTTTTTCTTTTGCCAACGCTATCATTTGTTCCATATATTTTGCAACGCCTGCATAATGTGAAAGATAGTCCTTGATATAACGTGCCGCTTCTTGACGACTAACGCCGATATCCTTGGCTAAAGAAAATGCCCCAATACCATAAACAATACCAAAATTCACTGCTTTGGCGCGGCTGCGCATTAGAGGTGTAACCAATTCCGGCGGCAAGCCAAATACCTGAGATGCGGTTATACGGTGAATATCTTCTCCATGATTAAACGCATCAATCATTACCTGATCATTCGCAATATCCGCAAGCACCCGCAGTTCAATCTGCGAATAGTCTGCGTCTGCAAGTAAGCACCCTTCTTTCGCTACAAAAAACTTACGCATTTCTCTGCCAAGTTCCTGCCGTACAGGGATATTCTGCAAATTCGGCTCCGTGGAAGAAATCCTGCCTGTACGGGTTTCCGTCTGATTCAAAGTAGAATGGATTCTTCCGTCTTTATCAATCACCTTTAATAAGCCATCACAATAAGTGGATTTTAACTTTGCAAGCTGACGGTATTCTAAAATCATTGCAACAACAGGATGCTCATCAGCAAGCCCTTCCAAAACCTCCGCATTTGTAGAATAACCGTTTTTTGTTTTTTTACCTGTTGGAAGCGCAAGCTTTACAAATAAAGCCTCCCCCAACTGCTTTGGGGAATTCAGATTAAAGGTATAACCTACTTGATGATAAATTTCTTCTTCAATTTCTTTAATACGCCGTTCGATATTTTCCTCAAACACACGGATTCCATGCGCATCAACTGCAAAGCCTGTAATTTCCATATCTGCCAAAACTTCTGCCAGCGGAATTTCAATATTATGGAGCAAATCCGTCTGTGCATTTGCCGCAATCATATCCTCTAATTTCCAGCTAATGGGCTGAAGAAGCATTGCATCTTTGATTTCCTGTTCAAATCCCTCCGGTACATTGGTACATACAGGTGCAGTAACGGTATATTCTTGCCCCAACCGTTCAAGGGAATAATTAGATGCAGAAGGATTCAGAATATATGCGGCAAGCATTGTATCCATTTTAATATTGTCAGCTTGTATTCCATGGCAAAGCGCCCATGCATGCAAAGGTTTGCAGTCATGGGTATAAACAGCTATCGCAGGATTTTCTAAAACTTCACAAAGGAACTCTTCAAAACCATCTGTATTTTCAACTGCTGTCGGAGTGCCATCCAGCAAAAATGCCGCTCCGGTTATATCCTTTTCCGCATACCGCGGTATCAGATATATTTTGCCGGCTTTCAACAAACAGTCGCGCGCCTTGGAAAAATCTTCTAACATACGTACGCTTATTTTTTCTTCTTCAACAGGTACTTCCAACGGCAGCGGCATGGCATCCAATCCGAGCCGTTCTATCATTTGGAACATTTCAAGGCTGTTAAGAAGTTTGGATAACTCCTGCACTTGCGCTTGCGCAGGCACATATTCAGAAATTTCATGCGTAATCGGTGCATCCGTACTAATCCGCCCCAACTCGCGGCTCATAAATGCAGAATCCCTACCCGTCCGCAGCTTGGTACGCACGCCTTCCTTTATCTCTAATATATCTAATTGGCGGTAAATAGAATCAATATCTCCGTAGCGGGCAATCAAATCCCCTGCGGTTTTAGGTCCGATACCCGCAACGCCCGGGATATTATCTGAACTGTCGCCCTGCAATGCTTTTATTTCTATGAGCTGTTTTGGGGTAACTCGGTAATCTTCCTGTATCTTTTCTTCATCGTACACTGTTGTTTCCGGCCGCCCCATTTTAGTTGCCGCAAGAAGAACTTTGACTCCGCCGCCGACCAATTGGAGACTGTCTCTGTCCCCTGTCGCAATAAAGCACTCGTCATGGGATTCACGGCAATCCTTTGCTAATGTACCCAGAATATCGTCCGCTTCCCAGCCAGGCGCCTCTAATATTTTGTAACCTGCAAGGGATAAAATCTCTTTCAGTACAGGAAGCTGCTGGGCAAGCTCCGGCGGCATTCCTTTGCGGGTTGCTTTATATCCATCATACATTTTATGCCGAAACGTAGGCTCTTTCACATCAAAAGCTACTGCTACAGCATTTGGTTGAACCATTTCCCGAAGTTTTAAAAATATATTTAAAAAACCATAAATTGCGTTTGTATAACGTCCATCCTTTGTAGAAAGCAGTTTGATTCCATAAAACGCACGGTTAATAATACTGTTTCCGTCAATCACTAACAGTTTCAAAAAGCCCGCCTCCTGCACCTTGTTATTTGCCCACAGCTATAAACATAACTTTTTTATTATAGCATAAATAAGCCCAAAATACAAACCCTGGAAACCCGCGTAGTTCAAAGGTTTATTCAATTTTAAAGTTGCCCCAAAATTCGTTTTTTTATACCTATGAACAGCTTAACAGCAACAAGCTAACAGCAAAAAACTATATCTTTTAATATATAATGATAAAGAAGTATCAGCGATAAGCATCACTATAGAATATTATTTTTGAGAAAAGAAATATAAAAACTTGCTTATTCTTTATCACGTCCTCAAGTCCTCATAAATCAAGAAGAAACTGCACTTGATCGCGCAACGCATATCAGAATACAGCATTTTTACCATCTTCAATTGACATGTCAGCGGGGATAAAATCAATTAAAAATAAACAGGCTTATTGACGCTCCGTAACACTTGCAGAATAAAATACGCTGAATCTTATCATTAAAAAAGCCTTCCCCCTAAAGTTCAACGTGGTCACCCCTTTTTTTCATGTTTGGCGTGCATTCTTAAAATTCGGGTGGCAAATCGGTGGTAATCCACCCTTTTTATATCTTGAACACCTTATAAATCCTTATTCTACACGGGTCAGCAGGCATACTGTCTCAACATGGCACGATACGTCCTGATTGATGTCAGTTTTCAGGAACCTATCCGGATTAATATAGAATGTTGCAAAATATCTCCGTTTGTTTGCGGAAACATATCAACAAATTCTGTAGCAAAAAAGTATTGATACCATTCGCTATCCATATCACAGCCTGAACCTCTCCCGTCCACGGAAAAAGTTCAACTTTTTTATTCGTTTCTACTATTATAATGATTCCAACATAAAAGTCAAATTTAGTGAAGAACTGCCATCGTCTCCACCTTGTCTGTTCTTCGTACAAAGAACAGGTCAACAGCTATTTTCACCCCGACTGATGACCCAACTCCCATGCACTCGACCTTGGCAAACTGAAAATTTTAATGGCGATGTTGCTACTTCTTCGCATTCTCTTCCAGTTCCAGCATGTACTTATCAAAATCAGACATAAATAATCTGTCCTGAATGACACGATATTTTTCAAATTCAGTTTCAGCTTTTGCCTTAGCAATCTCAGCAGTGATTTTGCCTGCATCCTGAAGAACCTCTCTGTCATCTGCCATCAAGAATAGATCCAGTCGTTTCGCCCAATCCTCCATTGTCATCGGAATATGACGTTCCGCACG
>CAKTEE010000018.1 GCA_934546985.1 uncultured Eubacteriales bacterium | reverse complement strand
CCTTCAATCTCTCCTTAACTTTGTTAATTTATTGTCAATATTATAACCCGTTTTTTCCCTTTAGTCAATATCTATTTTGCTTTTTTTAAAACAGGAATATACAAGTTTTTAAAGACTTGTGCTGATTTTTTTATCCGATTTGCATGGTCCCTTTAAAATGCAAATAATGATAAAAAATATTGAAGTGAAACATCTGTTATTCATAAAAAAAGAATAAAAATAAGATTGAAAATATATAAATATCATAAATATTATAAATCTAAAAAAATGACTTGTATTTTGAAATTGTTTGTTGTATAATAATATAGCATTCGGTAGAGTGTGTAATATCGCGGGATGGAGCAGTCCGGTAGCTCGTCGGGCTCATAACCCGAAGGTCGTCGGTTCAAATCCGGCTCCCGCAACCAATCAGAAAGCTTTGAAACCTTTGATATATAAGGGTTTCAGGCTTTTTGCTTTTTATAATATTTTTACACAAATGATTATTTTATGCGCTCTTGGGGTTTATTTGGGGTTTATTGTTTCAAAACCACATATAGAAAAGGCTGTATGAATCCTGATTTTCGGGAACATACAGCCTTATTTTTTTAACCTGTTTTACTTTTATTGAGCGGGTTTAAAAGGTTTTCAAGTGTATCTGCCGCCGCTTGGTCGGCTGATTGTATCGCATGTATGTAAATTCTTTCTGTAGTATACTGTTGTGACATGTCTTAAATAGTAAGCTGCGGTAGCAATATTTACGCCGCCGGCGGTTTGCAGAGTGGCGTTGCTGATTCTATTTGTTTGCTGATACGAACGCTTCGGGCTTATTTTAAATTGCCAAGTGAACGTCAAATACAAGAAATCAGGGAGTAAAACCTGAAAGCCCATTATGCCTGAGAATCTGCTTGACTTTTTCTCTGTAAACCTCTACAATAATAGTTAGATTATCAAAATAAACAAGTCGTTTGGCAGGAGAAAGAAGAGCAGTGCTTGCCGGCAAAGGAAGGGGAGGTTATTATCGACGCAGCGTATACGGCTCTGAACCAACTTGTAACGGAAACTTTTAATGAAATCCTTAAGGTTGAGGAACGTTCTGTTAAGCTTGCTGCAGAAAATACCCTGTCCCTCACGGAAGTGCATACCCTTGAGGCAATTGGCGGCGGTGCGGGCAAAAGCATGACGGAAGTGGCGGCAAAGCTGAAAATCACAGTCAGCACCCTGACTATCTCTGTGAACAGATTGGTCAATAAGGGTTATGTAGAGCGTTTCCGCACGGCAGAAGATCGGCGTGTTGTGAAAGTACAGCTTACTGAGGAAGGAACCGCAGTTGCACAATCCCATGAACAGTTCCATGAGCGTATGATACATGCGGTGATGGATGAACTTAACGCGGAAGAACTTCGGGTACTGGTCGGTTCGGTGGAACGCCTTCTTACATTTTTCAGGAATGAGGATGCTTTGGTTACACGCAGGCTTTTGGAGCAGGAAAAAAGCCGTCCTATTCAACCGACGGAAGATATTATCGGGATAGAGAATATTCAGGAAATTTCTGTAGATTAGTCGAGGGCGGATTGTATACAGTCAATAAAAAATCTCCGTATTGTCAGAATATGCGCTGGCATATCCGGTCTTTTACGGAGTTTTTTCTTTATGGTTGAAACGAAGGCGTCAGAAATTTTTTTCTATGGTTTTGCAGAGTGTGTGCGAATTTGGAGAGCAGTTTGCATAACGAATGCAGACAAACGCTGCTTATAGCTGTCAACACGAGGCTGAGCGCAATGTTTAAACCGATACTGCTGGTCAGGGCAAGAAAAGCAAAAGGCCCTAGTATAAAAATATGGTGTGTTATATAAATGTCGTAAGAATATTGGTCTGTAATGGACAATAGCTTTTGCAGTCGGTTTATTTTTGTAAAGTCCAGTTTTGAAAATCCCCAGTAAAGCCAAAGGAAAATTGTTCCCCCTAGAAATAGATGCGTGTATTGACTGAAAATGTTATATAGGGTGCTTGATGTCAGAGAATCATTGGAATTGAAATAAGTTAAATGGATTTTTATACTGACAGTTACGGTGCATAGGGGTAGCGCGGCGATTGAAAGGCGCGGTATTGTCAGATGTGTTTCGGTTGAACCGCTAAGCCTTTTTGCAAGAAAAAAGCCCAGAATATAGCAGTTGATAAAAGAAGGCACAAAATATCCGCCGAATAGATGTAAGATAATCTGCACGAAAACAGCAGTAAAGCAAACGCATCCATAATAGGAGAAATCGGATAGATTCTTGATTTTTTCACTCAAATGGAACAGCATGGGGGTAATCAGATAACAAAGCAGGATATAAGGGATGTACCATAAGTGTCCCATGCCCAATATAGTGCCGGAACAGGTAAAAGCGCAGATTAGTGTTTTGGGGTTGAGGTATTCCCTCCAAAAAATCAGGTAAACGCCGGTCATAAGAATAAGGTATACATAGTAGTCCAGCAAAATTTTTTGAAATGTTTTTGCAATAAAACGAATGTCGTCGGTTATATCTTTCCGGCCATAGAGGAACCCTGAAATAAATAAAAAAATCTGCACACCGGCATTCAGCCACCATGCCAGTTCACTGCCGAAATATTGAAAAATATGGCAACTGATAATCATTAGCACGGCAATCAGCCGAATTGCACTGATTGCCCAATCTTTTTGCGTTTTTTGTAAATTTTCCATTGCATCCTCCGCTTATTTATGATGCTTTTATAGATTTCACAAATATAAAGTATAGCACTGCGTGTGGGAAAAAGCAATAGAAAAATTTTCAGTTGATTTGAATCATCTGCTGTGAGCAGGAGGATTGTCTATGAGTAAAGCGCGCACAGGCGTGCCGTCTGCTCCTGCAATTTTCAACGGCGGCGCAATGAGAAAGTAAGCGCCTGTTTTAACATGAGAAAGGGCTAAACCTTCTAATATTGCAATGCCATGATGCAGAAGCAGGCGATGGACAGCAGCTTCCGAATTGCCGAAGCCGATGGAAAGGCTGTCCGTACCAATTAACAGGATTCCTTTATTAACCAGTATCTGTGCTGCTTTAAGGGACAACCATCCTTTCCCATTACTGCACAGCAGCAACCGAGGGCAATCACCGGGCAGCCGGGCGGCGATGGTTTCATCCAATTCTCCGTTCGGAATAGAAATCACCCTGCAATGACCGATAAATGCTTCTAAAGGTAAAGAAGCGGCATCGGCGCCATTGGTGTCATAATGGAGGGGTGTATCTATGTGGGTACCTGTATGTGTGCAGGCATGGATAGCGCTTAAGTTGTATGCCTGTCCATTGTTCTGGTTTGCAATTTGTTCCAGCCAGGGTTTTGGATCGCCCGGGTAAACAGGCGCTGACATGAGTTCTGCGGAAATATCAATTAGTTTCATAAAAACTCCCATTTCAAAATAAATGCTGTTTTTCATTGTAACTTTTTTATGCAAAAAGTGCAATAAAAAGAATATTTGTATGGATAGTCTATAGATGTGAATATATAGCATAAAATGTTTAGAAAATTTTTCACTGAAAAATGCGGAAAAATCTCGACATTTGAAACATTTTATGCTATACTGTCAAAAAAGAATATTATAATCAAGTCAGAAGCGCTGTACGGTTTTTCCGGCGGCAGCAAATTTATTTCCTGGAGGAATAATATGATGGAATTTGCATTAAGGAAATGGGAACCTGAAGACGCACAAACAATTACAAAATATGCTAACAATCCTAAAATTGCAAATCATCTGCGGGATGGGTTTCCAAGCCCATATACTTTGGCGGATGCGGAAAAATTTGTGGAAAGCTGTATTCATGCGGATGAAAACAGGCAGTTTTGCCGTGCGGTTGTTATTAACGGCGAGGCTGTGGGCAGCATAGGTGTTTTCCTGAAAGATGACGTTTACCGCAAAAGTGCGGAGATTGGTTATTGGCTGGGTGAACCGTTCTGGTGGAAAGGAATTATGAGCTGTGCTATCCGGCAAGTGTGCGCGGAGGTTTTTCGGCTGTATCCGGAAATTGTGCGTATTTATGCGCAGCCCTATGCAATTAACGCCGCCTCCCGCCGTGCCTTGGAAAAAGCGGGCTTCACATTGGAAGGCTTGATGAAAAAGAGTGTTTATAAAAACGGCAGGGTAATGGATTCCTGCATGTATGCTTTATTAAGGCAAAGTTAATTACACGGCCTAATCGGCCGGAAAGGTTGAAAAAAATATGGAAAAAGAAATGAATAACGCTCCTGTATCTGAAATTGAAAAGATACTTGAGGTTTTGACAAAAAATTATGGCATAGATTCTCAGGTTCTTGCAAATTCGATTGGTTTGGAAAAGGACATGCTGGATCATTATGCACAGCGAAAGGATTCCATTCCTCAGCAAAAAAAGCAGCAGCTTGTAGGGTTGCTGGGGAGTATTAGTTGTTTACCGAATATTGGTCCGGATGACCGTACGCGTGCAGTTTTAGATGTTTTAATCAATATCCATCGTGTACCGGCGGATTCCATTGCCTGCCTTGCAAGGGTAACGCTTGAGGAATTGATTCGGTTTATTGCTAAAGAGGAAATTCCACTGGAAACAAAGTATAAGATTGCATCTGCTTCCATGATGCTGCATTTTCTTTTTAAACCGGCAAATTAATGTTCTGCTTCATTGGTAAAATAGTCAATATAAAAGTGTAAAATTACCAAAAATAAATATTGACAAATGTGTATCTAAATGTTACTATTGATTCACGGGATATATTTCACCGATAAGCAGGAGGTATCCTGATTGTGAAAGGTGAAGTAGAAGGCGTATAGGCGGGTCTTCTACCTTTTTCTCCTGAACAAAAATTTGTAGAAAACCCGTTCCCGGCTCGTGTAAAGGGCTGGGAACGGGTTTTTTACATGGTTTTATATAATTGTGTGTAAATTATCGTTTTGTATTACTGATGCTATTAAGAAAATTTGTTCTCATGCCTTTGGAAATTCGAGAGAAAAGGAAGTTGCTATAAACCGTTTGGCAGTTCGGTATGTTATATGTATCAAAGCAGAGTACGATTTAAAGGAAAAAGGGAATGATGTATTTGTTATTATCTTAAAACCTGTCCGATGGTGCCGCCGCCGATGACAATATCTCCCTCATAAAAAACAACCGCCTGTCCCGGGGTAAGGGAACGCTGCGGGGATTCAAATTCAACACGTACCTGTCCGTTGTCCCAGGGGGTAATAAGCGCTTTTGCGGGTTTTGCCTGATAACGAGGTTTTGCAAATACTTCCATTGGTTTCTCTAAAAGAGGAATCGAAATAAAATTCAAATCCTCCGCAAGCAAAGCTGATGCCATTTGGCTTCCGTCTGGCCCTAACATGATCGTGTTGTTTTCGGCGTTAATACCGCAAACATACATATGCTGTCCAAACGATATTCCCAAACCTTTACGCTGCCCAATAGTATAATGAATAATCCCTTTATGCCTGCCAATGGGGTTGCCTTCTAAATCAACAAAATTTCCTTCAGGGACAACTGTGCCGGTATAGCGCTGAATAAACCCTGCATAATCATTATCATCTACAAAACAGATTTCTTGGCTGTCAGATTTTTTTGCCACGCAAAGCCCTGCTTCCGCTGCAAGGGCGCGGGTTTCTTCTTTTGGACGGTCTCCTAACGGGAACAGGGTGCGGGAAAGCTGTTCCTGCGTTAAATGGTAGAGCACATAGCTTTGATCTTTGGATGATTGGGAACGTTTCAGAAGCCAACGTCCGCGCCCTTTGTCATATTCCACACGGGCGTAGTGCCCTGTTGCAATATGGCCAATTCCAAGGGTTTGTGCGCGGTGAAGCATGGCGTCGAATTTAATATAACGGTTGCAGGAGATACAGGGGTTTGGAGTGCGGCCGTGCAGATATTCAGTTACAAAATAGTCAATTACGGCTTTGGAAAACAGGTCGGTAAAGTTAAAAACATGATGTGGAATCCCCAGTTTATATGCAACACGGCGAGCATCCTCAACATCATCAAGCGTACAGCATCCGCCTTCCCGCGGCTGAGCAGAAAACTCGTCCTTTTTCAAGCGCAGGGTAACGCCTGTTACATCCCAGCCTTCTTTTTTTAAAATCAGTGCCGCCGCAGAACTGTCTACCCCGCCGCTCATGCCCAGCATAACTGTTTGCTCCATACGGCAAATCCTCCGTGTATATGTTTTGGTTATTTTGGTAACAATATGCTAATATTAGCATATTGAACTTATGTTATCAATAAAAAATTTCAGGAAAAAAGACAGGAGATTATAAACGTAAACTTCTGAAAAAATAAAAACAATAGAAATTTTATTCAAATTACCACTCTTTGAAAACTTGCTTGATAAGTACTTGCAATAAGAGTATAATTAGTATATGATAATAAATTTATACTATTGAAGTGAGAAAGCGGGGAGGACATCGTGACTGGGGATTTACACTGCCACACAAAGCTTTCAGACGGCTCTGTGGGCATTGAAGAACTTATCTCCATTGCAAGAAAAAGCAATCTGGATTGTATTGCTATTACGGACCATGATACTCTTGCAGGTACGGTTCGGGGCAAGGTGATAGGGGAAAGGCAGGGTATTAAGGTCATTCCCGGTGTGGAGCTTTCTTCCTTTGATTATAAACGTGGGCGCAAAGTGCATATTTTATGTTATTTATGCGATACGCCTAACCGTCTGGAAGGCTTATGCAAAAGAACGTCTATGGCGCGCAAAAGGGCTGGCCAGATTATCACGATGAAGGTAATTCAGAAATTTCCTGTCAGCGCTGAACATATTATGAAATGTGCGGCAGGAAGCACCAATCTTTATAAACAGCATATTATGCACGCGCTGATGGATGCCGGATACACAGCCACGGTATTTGGAGAACTATATCAGCAGCTTTTCAGCAAAGACAGCCCGGATTATATCAGCAGCCCGGTGAAATATCCCGATGTATATGAGGTGCTGGACAGTATCCATGATGCCGGAGGAATTGCCGTTATGGCGCATCCGGCGGAATACGACAGTTTTGATTTAATTGAAGAACTGGTACCAGCGGGATTAGACGGACTGGAGGTTTGGCATCCGCGGGCGGGGGAAGAGGAACGGAAACGGATTTTTGCGATTGCAGAAAGATATGATTTACTGACGACCGGCGGAACAGATTTCCATGGGATGTATACTTCCAGCCCCCTACCGCTGGGAACCTGCCGGACGCCGGAAGAAAGTCTGGACGCTCTGCTGAATTATAAAACAAAAAAACGCAGGGAACAGAAAAAGGCAATGCAAGAAGTAGAAATGTCTTTAGCCGTAAGTAACGCTTAAAGAATGTGAGGTGGAAATCATGGCATATGTTTATCAGCCAAAGGGCGTTTGTCCGCGCGCGATTACAGTTGAACTGGAGGGCGATGTTGTCCGCAGTGTAAAATTCAGCGGAGGATGCTCAGGAAATTCGCAGGGGATTGCACACCTTGTGGAAGGGATGAAAATCGAAGATGCAGTTAATAAACTGCGGGGTATCCGCTGTGGGTTTAAAGCCAGCTCCTGCCCCGACCAGCTGACCTATGCACTGGAAGAAGCTTTGGCGCATGGCGAAGGGAAAATTGCAGAATAAGAGGAGAAAAATGCGGTGAGTATTCATAAAGAAGATCAGGATATGAAAATTTTTACCACCAGTCAGCGGAGTTTGGAATTTGCAGAAGCAGAGCGCATTGTTGCAGAATTAGAGCATGAGCGGCAGAATGGCAACCTTGCCCGTGCCCGTAAGCTTGGCGCACGGCTGGCGGAAGAGGTTTCCAAAATTGGTGAGCCGGGCAACAGTTTTGGTTATCTGGTTGAAGTACAGGAAGATGACGCGCAGGCAAAGGAAACCGTACAGCAGAGAAAAATCCTGCTCGCATTTGCCATTGAATCCAGTATTGCAGTTTATTCCCACTCAAAACTGATTGGCACAACCATACTCAATACCTATTATGAAATGCTCAGTACCTGTGCGAAGGATTTTTATGACACAATTTCCTTTGCCGGCGCGTTTTCTTTATATTACCTTGATTTACGCAGGGGGATTAAAGTCAGCCGTGCGATTGGAAAGACTTTTGCCAAGCTCTGCGGAAAAGAGGGCGATCAGGTTTATGAAGAACTGGGTTATGCCTTGAACTGCCGTTTTCATGATACTGTTTGCAGGCTTGTAGATGAGGCTGATTTTCAGGATTAAGCCTGCCGACCAATGGAAGGATAGATGAATCAAAAACAGGCTCAGTTTATGCTGTTTGCATAAATCGAGCCTGTTTGTTTTTGCAAAAAGCTTTCATACACGACTGGTATCAGTTTTTGGATTGGTTATTAGACATATTTTGACAGTCTAAATATCGTTGCTGAAAGAACTTTTAATGATTGATATTAAATACATCAGCCGCCTTGCATAGATGGCTGATGACAGTATGTGGAGTATAATTTCTCAATGCAGCTTTACGTTTGGTTCCTATTGACTGTTCTCACGGAACTTCTCAGCCCAATTCCCTTTGCCAAGAATCGTGCAGCTATATGGGGGAAGGGAAAGCAGACTGATATCCGGTCCGTGTCCGGCAAGAACTACTGCGCCAATCCAATCCTTGTTCAGTTTTACGGATTGATAGGTACTGCCACGGTTAACGGCGCAAAGCAATAGGTCGTCATCTTTCTGCCGCTCATAAGCCACGATATTTCCGTCTGCAATCAGGCAGTGCAGTCCGCCGTCTATCAGTGCAGGACAGCTTCGGCGGATTTTACCGAGGCGCTGATACCAAGCGAGTACCTCCGGTACTTCCTGCCCCCAAGGGTAACAGCCGCGGTTAAAGGGATCGCGATAGCCTTCCATGCCTGCTTCATCCCCGTAATAGATAGAAGGTACGCCGGGAAGAGTAAACTGTAATGCACTGGCAAGCATCAATAGAGTATATCCGAATTTTCGCTGCCCGTCAGATAATTTCTGACAGTTCTGCCATTCGCGGTCACGTCCGTTGGCAGGTTCACCTGCAAGGTTAGTCAAAGCACGTTCCGTGTCATGCGTACCAATGTGATTCATAAGTACATGCAGTACCTGCGGAGGGTAATTTTCCATAACAGAATAAATAATATCCATAAAACGATTTGCAGAACCGCCCTTGATGAAATCGAGAATTGCATTGCTGAATGGGTAGTTCATCACACTGTCAAGCTGCTGGCCCAACAGATAACGTCGGCGTTGGCTATAGCTGATTTTATTGGACGCGTCCTCCCAAACCTCGCCGATAATAATTGCATCCGGTTTTTCTTCTTTTACCCTTGCACGCAGTGCGTCAAGGAATTTATCAGGCAGTTCGTCTGCGACATCCAGCCGCCAGCCTTTAATGCCGACGTTCAGCCAATGGCTGAGTACTCCCTGTGGTCCGGTGATAAAGTTTAAGAATGCAGGGGATTCTTCCCGTACCTCCGGCAAAAGCTCGATTCCCCACCAAGAAGAATACTTATCCGGCCAGCGCTGGAAAGTATACCAAGAGTAATACGGGCTATCCATACTGTTAAATGCACCGTCTGTGCAATAGCGCCGGTAGCGGTTAAAATAGACACTGTCACATCCTGTATGGCTGAAAACACCGTCTAATATTACAGCCATGCCGCGTTTTTCTGCTTCACGGCACAATGCATGCAAATCATCTTCATTACCCAGCATAGGATCGATGCGAGAATAGTCTGCTGTATCGTAACGATGGTTGGAATGCGCTTCAAAGATAGGATTTAGGTAAATGCAGGAAACGCCAAGGCTTTCCAAATGGTCAAGGTGGTCGATGATACCCTGCAAATCCCCTTGAAAATAATCGTTGTTTAAAATTTTATTGTTGGCATCCGGACGAAAATTCGGCTGACCGCACCAATCTGTGCGCAAAATCCGGTCGGAGGGCACATTTTTTTTTGGTTTGCCGGAATAGGCGAACCTGTCAGGGAAAATCTGATACATAATGCCGCCCTTAAACCAATCAGGTGTAGAAAAATCAGTGGCATACACGGTTTGCTGAAATTCTTTACCTTTATCGGAAAGGATTCCGACACCACCATATTCTGTGCTTTGCGTAATTTTGTGTCGTCCGTATGGGGTTTGATATTCAAAATGATACCAATAAAGCCCTTCTTCTGCCGGAGTGAATGTAATGTCCCACCATTCGTGGGAGTATTCGCACATCCCCGCCCAGAACATACCGCAGGAAATCCATTGCTCTGAATCGTCTTTCCGGTATGAAAAAACGGCGCCGGAGCATTGCAAATCGCGGGGAAGAAGAATGCGCAGACGCACGTCTTCCCCTGCGGGCACTGCGCCGAAAGCAGATTTATAGGCTGTGTCCCTTGAATTAAAAGGGCAATCGTAATTCATAAATACCTCACGCTCTTATAAAAGTTCAAGCTTTTGCTTATGCAATACAGGGGAAGCGTTTCGCTCCCCCTGAATCATAGTTTGTCAGCGTATCAATCCGTACATTATTTCACAGGTTCTGTGTGCCAGATATTCTGTGCATATTCGCGGACAGCGCGGTCAGCGGCAAATCTGCCGGCGCCCGCAATATTGTTCAGGGACATACGGTTCCATACATCGCGCTGAAGGTAGAGGTCGGTTGCTTTTGCCTGTGCCGCACAATAATCGCCATAGTCGGCAAGTACCATATACGGGTCGGAACGAATCAAGCTATTTGCAACATCAGCAAAATTCTTTTTACGGAAACCGATGTTCATGCTGTCAATCGCACCGCGGATTTCACTGTTGTTCAGGTAATAATTGTAGGGGTTATAACCTGATGCTTTCAGCACGTTTACTTCTTCTGTCGTCATACCGAAGAGGATAATGTTATTATCGCCTACAGCTTCATGGATTTCTACATTAGCGCCGTCCAGCGTCCCTAAAGTTACCGCGCCGTTGAGCATAAGTTTCATGTTACCCGTACCGGAGGCTTCTGTCCCTGCAAGAGAAATCTGTTCGCTGATATCCGCCGCAGGCATAAGCAGTTCGGCAAGGGTTACGCGGTAATCCTCCAGATAAACAATTTTCATCTTATCTCTCACGTCAGGGTCATTGTTAACAACATCTGCAAGGGTGCAGATGAAATCAATAATCTTTTTTGCAAGGAAGTAGCCGGAAGCGGCTTTTGCGCCGAAGATATAAGTTTTCGGTGTGTAGTTGCCGTTTGGGTTGGCCTTAATTTCCTGATACCTTGCAAGGATATGCAGGGCGTTGAGATGCTGGCGTTTATATTCATGCAGGCGTTTGACCTGAACGTCAAAAATAGAATTTGGGTCGATGGTAATACCGTTGTGCTTTTTCGCGTATTCTGCCAAACGTACTTTACTATTGTACTTGATTTTCTGTAAAGTGTCCAGAACGGTTTTGTCGTTCTTAAATTTGCGGAGGTCTTCCAGTTTATCCGCGTCAAAAACGTAGCCGTCGCCGATAAGTTCGGTCAGGAAAGCGGACAGTTCCGGATTGGACTGGCAAAGCCATCTGCGGTGTGCAATACCGTTGGTAACATTTGTAAATTTTTCAGGTTGTAGCTCATAAAAATCACTGAAGACAGTTTCTTTTAAAATATCGCTGTGCAGTGCAGATACGCCGTTAACGCTGTGGGAACCGGCAACGCAGAGATTTGCCATGCGTACAATGCCGTTAGAGATAATTGCCATGCGTTCCACCTGATCGGCATTGAAAGTGTTATTCCAAACATAACTGCGGAAACGGTTGTCAATTTCTTTAGTGATTTGATAGATGCGGGGCAGAAGCCGCTTAAACAAATCTTCCGGCCAGCATTCCAGTGCTTCTTTCATTACTGTATGGTTGGTGTATGCAATGGTTTTGTTTACAATACGCCATGCGTCGTCCCAGCCGTAACCGCATTCGTCAAGCAAAATGCGCATTATTTCCGGAATGGCGAGGGTTGGATGTGTGTCATTAATATGAATGGCCGCTTTATCCGGTAAGGTGTCCAGCGAGCCGTACTGTGCAAGATGACGGCGGGCAATATCCTGAATGGTTGCGGATACCAGGAAGTATTGCTGGCGCAGGCGCAGGCTTTTGCCTTCTTCGTGGTTATCGGCGGGATATAATACTTTGCTGATGACTTCCGCCATTGCCTGCTGCTCCACAGCGCGCATATAATCGCCCTGACTGAAGAGCTTCATATCAAGCCCCGGCGCTTTGGAACGCCACAGGCGCAGTACGCTGACGCCCTTGCCGTCTTTACCGGAAACCATCATGTCATACGGGACAGCCAGAATGGATTTGTAATTTTCGTGTTCCACATGGTGATAAACCCCGTCCCACCAGTCGCGCAGATTCCCTTCAAAACGGATTTCAAGCGCGCTTTCCTCGTGAGGAACCAGCCACACCTCGCCGCCGGGGAGCCAGAATTCGGGAAGCTCTGTCTGCCAGCCGTCAACAATTTTTTGACGGAAGATGCCGTACTCATAGCGGATGGAGTAACCCATCGCCGGGTATCCTTGAGAGGCAAGGCCGTCCAGATAGCAGGCGGCAAGCCTGCCAAGTCCACCGTTGCCAAGTCCGGCGTCCGGTTCCTGTTCATACAGTTTTTCAAGCTTGATACCGAAGTTTTGTTCCAGCGATTTTTCAAATATATCTGTTAAGTTCAGATTGTAAAGATTGTTTTTCAGAGAACGGCCCATCAGGAATTCCATGCACAGGTAATAAACTTGTTTGCAGTTTTCTTTTTTTGCACTGCGCTGTTTGAAAGCGGCGAGTTCTCCCGTCATAATATCGTGGACAATCATTGCAACAGCTTTATAATATTGCTCGTAAGAAGCCGTTGCCGGCGATACACCAAAAAAGTGGGACAACTTATTGCTGATGAGTTCTGTCGCTTGTTTGGTTGTTAATGTATTTTTCATAATCAATTCCTCCAAAAAGCATAAAAATATAAAAATATTTTTAGCTGATATTATATATGATACACAAATGCAGGCATGATTGCAAGCCCCTTTCAAGCGTTATGTTAATTTTTGTATAATTGTTTAAGAGCTTTCTATTATAATTAGCTATATTGTATAATATTAAGCATAAAAATACCAATATTATGCATTGCTTTTAGGCGTAGTGCATGAATAAGGTGATAAATCAGAGGATAAAGGAAACGGCTTTCGGTATGAATATAGTATGCGGCAATGGGTTCTCATTATTATAAACATTTTCTACAAATTGCATGGAAAGGGTTTTTGCTCTGCGAAAGAATGGCGGTTGGCGGATTTTCAGGAAAATCCTGCAAGTTTGCTGAAAAAAAAGACATTCCCCTTTTCTCCGCGGCTTTTATATAGTATAATAAATCTATTCTGTTAGGATTCAGTAAAAATTCCATGAAAGGTGTGCCAATATGGAAAAAAATAAAGTACGGCTTAAAATCGGCGGTTCGGAGTTTTCAATCACCACTCCGGATGAACCTGCATACGTTGAAAAAATTGCAGGTGAAGTAAATGAGAAAATTGCTAAAATTACAAGGGACACGCCCCGTGCGTCCATCACAATGGCAGCTATCCTGACTGCGCTGGATTACTGTGACGCCTACAAAAAATCTGAGGAAAGCGCAGACCATTTGCGCGGACAGATTAAAGATTATCTGGAAGATTCCGCCCGTGCAAGAATGGAGGCGGACGTTGCCCGCAGGGAGATTGAACGTCTGAACCGTGAACTCCAGCAAATCCGCGCACAGAATGCCGGCGGCAGGGGCAATAACGCGCGATGAGCAGTGAAATACTTGCCCCCGCAGGAACGATGGACGCGCTGACTGCCGCGGTGCGGTGCGGTGCAGATGCGGTATATTTGGGTTATACGGAGCTTAATGCACGCCGCGGCGCCGGAAATTTTGACCGTGAGGCGCTGGCGCAGGCAGTGTATTACTGCCATGCCAGAGGTGTTAAGGTTTTCCTGACCCTGAATACTTTAGTGAGCGATGATGAAATGCACAGGGCGGCGGAGATTATCGCGCTTGCATGCCGTCTGTCTGTGGATGGGCTGATTATACAGGATTTGGGTGTTGCAGCGCTGGCAAAACGTATGGCGCCGGAGATGTTTTTGAGCGCTTCTACCCAGCTTTCTATTCATACACCGGCCGGCCTGCGCTTTTTAGCACAGGCTGGTTTTTCGCGCGTGGTTTTGGCGAGGGAGCTTTCCTTTGAAGAAATCAGAGAGCTTGCACGTATCTCGCCCATTGAACTGGAAGTATTTGTCCACGGCGCGCTGTGTATGTGCGTATCTGGTCAATGTTACCTGAGCGGGCTGTTGGGTTCGCGCAGCGGCAACCGAGGGCTTTGCGCACAGCCGTGCCGTCTGCCGTTTGCCACCCCCGGAGGCACAGGGTTTGATTTAAGCCTGAAAGACCTTTCTGTTATTCAGCGTCTTCCAGAGTTGCGGGAGATTGGAATTGCTTCGTTTAAAATTGAAGGACGAATGAAACGGCCGGAATATGTTGCCGCCGCTGTGTCTGCATGTAAAAGTACGCTGGAAGGAAAAACGGAACCGGAACTTCAGGAACAGCTTCGCGCTGTGTTTTCCCGTTCCGGTTTCACCAGCGGTTATTACGATGGGCAGAGGGGCAGAGGAATGTTTGGGATAAGGCAGAAAGAAGATGTTGTATCCGCCGCGCCGGTACTGGCTTCTCTCGCACGCAGGTATGACAGGGAAATGCCTTTGCATCCAGTGGATTTTGCGTTGACGGTTCTGTCCGGCGAGCCGCTTACCCTTGCGGCATCCGCAGGAGGGAAATCTGTTTTTCTGGAATCCAAAACAATACCGGAATTAGCTTTAAATCGCCCGCTGACGGAAGAGCGCGCGGAGGAACAGCTAAAAAAATGCGGCGGTACGCCGTTCTACACAAGGGAAATTGACTGTGAGATTGAAAAGGGACTTTCAGTCCCTATGTCCGTACTTAACGCTTTGCGGCGGGAAGCGTTGGATATGCTGTTGGAAAAGCTGGCATATCGGGAGCCTGTTCCGTACGCTGTACCGGATTGGAAAGCATACGGCGAATATCAGAACAAACGATTAAAATGGTATGCAAGGTTTGATAATCCCGCGCAAATCCCCAGAAGCCTGCCGGAAATTGACGCTGTAATTTTACCTGCCGAAATGCAGGATAATATATGGACAGAGCTTTCTATGCAAGGAATTCGGCTTGTGGCAGAACTGCCGCGCGTATTTTTCGGAAAAGAGGAAAGCTTGCGCGGAAGGCTTAGGGAATTAAAAAAACTTGGTGTAACATGGTTGTCCTGCGGGAACATGGGGGCTGTCCAATTAGGCAGAGAAGAAGGTTTTTCTATTTTTGCAGGGGTTGGTTCTAATGTTTACAACACAGAGGCGTTGGAATATCTGGAAAGCTGCGGTTCAGAAGAAGTTATGCTCTCCTTTGAGCTGACATTGGCGCAGGCAAAAGCAATCGGAGGGACGACGCCACGCGGGTTATTTGCCTACGGCAGACTGCCGCTGATGATTACCCGCAACTGCCCTGTAAAGAATGGTTCCCGCTGCAACGATTGCAAGCGCCAAAAAGGTTTAACGGACCGAAAAGGTGTGTTTTTTCCCATACAGTGCCGTTCCGGTGCGAGTGAATTATTGAATTCCCGCCCCCTTTACCTTGCCGACAGAAAAAAGGAGCTTGACGGATTTGACTTTGCACTGTTATACTTTACCACAGAGACATGCGCGGAATGTGCTGAAATTATGGAGAAATACCGTTCCGGTGCAAAAGCAGTTGGTGAATATACGCGGGGGCTGTATTACAGAGGAGTGGACTGATAATGGAAATAAAAATAAAAAAGCTCAGAGAAAATGCGGTGGTTCCTGTGCGGGGGACTGCCGGAAGCGCAGGAGCGGATTTGTGCGCATGTATTGATTTTCCGGTGGTGATTCGTGCAGGGGAGAGCCTTGTAATTCCTACGGGCATAGCTGTGGCAGTGCCGGGGAAGGAATACGCCTCCTTTATTTTTGCACGCAGCGGGCTGGGGGTGAAACACGGCGTATGCCTGTCTAACGGTGTTGGCGTGATAGACAGCGACTATACGGGTGAAATTCAGGTGGGTTTGGTTAACTTGAGCAAGCAGGATTATACGATTGAACCTGGGGAACGCATTGCACAGCTGGTGGTAATGCCAGTTTGCCCGTTTGAAATAACAGAAACAGACGCTTTGGAGGAAACACAGCGCGGCGCAGGCGGCTTTGGTTCCACCGGACGGTTATAACGGAGGCATTATGAAAGGGAAAAATATATTTGAGATTGTAATTTTAGTTTTAATTGCCCTTGTGCTGGGCGGGTTGATTGCAAGTTGGACGGCTGATATCCCATGGCTTGCATGGCTGACTTACGGAAAATCGATTGGTATCAGTCCGACTACGCCAATGGTGATTGATTTGTCCATGATTCGTCTGACTTTCGGTGCAGAAATCAGTATCAACGTAGTGCAGATTATCCTGTTGACTGCCGCATATTTTGTGTATAGGAAGTGGCTCCATTGAAAACATTGATTTTGGCATCCGGTTCCCCGCGCAGGCGTGAACTTTTGGAGCAGGCAGGTATTCCATACATTGCCGCCTCTGCCAATGCAGATGAGTCTGTTCCCTGTGATTTCACACCGGAACAGGCAGTAACGGAGCTTGCACGGCGCAAGGCTTTGGCGGCACAGAAAGAATACCCCGAAGAACTGATTCTTGCAGCGGATACTCTGGTTGCATTGGATGGGCAAACCCTTGGCAAGCCTGCGGATGAAAAGGAAGCGGAGGAAATGCTCCGGCGGCTTTCCGGCAGGACTCACGAGGTATTTACCGGTGTGGCAATCAGATGCGGCAATAGGGAGAATGCCTTTTTTGAACGCACGCTGGTTGCATTTTACGAGCTTGATACATGTGATATTGAAGAATATATCAAAACCGGCGAGCCGATGGATAAAGCCGGTGCGTATGGCATTCAGGGGCGCGGCTGTTTATTTGTCCGGCAGTTGGAGGGTGATTACTTCAATGTTGTAGGGCTTCCGATAGCGAGGGTTTGCAGGGAATTAAAGGCTTTTCAAGCGGTAAAAAAATGAGAATCTGAGGCCGCCTGAAATTTTTTTCGGTATTTCCAAAGAATTTTTAGAAAAAACAGTTGTTTTTCCTACGGAAATCGATTATAATAAATCATGTTGTGACTTTTGCGTAAAACTACAAGGCAGGGTAACGCATAAATCGGGACATATGACGTGCGGGTTCTGCGCGATGGAGCGCCGTGAACCATGTCAGGCGGGGAACCGAGCAGCATTAAGCGGAATGCTTTGTGCGCCGCAGTTAAGCCTGTGCGTCATATGTCCGGATATATGCCGCTCTGTCTTGTTTTTTTCATATGGAAGAGGTGAAGGTTGTGTATCAGGCGCTTTACCGGAAGTGGCGGCCGCAGGTATTTTCTGATGTGGCAGGCCAGCCTCATGTTACAGTCACTTTGAAAAATGAAATTCAGGCGGGGCGCTTTTCTCATGCCTACCTTTTTACAGGTTCGCGGGGAACGGGCAAGACAACATGTGCAAAAATTTTTGCTAAGGCTGTCAACTGTCTGCATCCTGTAGACGGCGACCCCTGCAATGAATGTGAGATTTGCCGCGGGATTGACAACGGCGCAATTCTGGATGTTACGGAAATTGATGCGGCGAGCAACAACGGTGTTGAAAATATTCGGGATTTACGGGAAGAAGTTAATTTTACTCCTTCCAGCTGTGCATACCGCGTTTATATTATTGATGAAGTGCATATGCTTTCCATCAGCGCTTTTAATGCGCTTTTGAAAACGCTGGAGGAACCGCCGCCCCATGTACTGTTTATTCTGGCAACAACAGAGGTGCATAAGCTTCCGGCGACCATTCTTTCCCGCTGTCAGCGTTTTGATTTCCGTCGGATTGCGGCGGAAGATATTGCTGCCAGACTACAGTATGTGGCGCAGCAGGAGGGCGCGGAGCTGAAAGAAGACGGCGCCCTGTTTATTGCAAGGCTCTCTGACGGCGCCTTGCGTGATGCCTTGTCCCTGCTTGACCAGTGCATCGGCAGGGGTGAGGTGATTGATGCGGATGTTGTTGCGTCAGTTGCGGGAATTGCAGGACGGGATTACCTTTTTGAACTTTCTGCCGCCGTTAATGCACAGAATACAGAAAAGGTATTGACCTTAATTGACCGTCTGCATCAGGGTTCCTGCGATATGGAGCGGCTGTGCGGAGAATTGATTCAGCATTTCCGCAATGATATGATTATGAAAACTGTAAAAAATCCGGGGGATTTGATTATAGCTTCTCCGGCAGAGCTTATCCGTATGCAGGAAGAAGTATCTGCTTTGCCGCTGGAGCGTATTCTTTATATTCTTGATATTTTGCAGGAAACACAGGCGCGTCTGCGCAGTGGAACAAATGGCCGTGTAGAGATGGAAATGGCAATGATACGTCTTGCATCCCCCAAGCTTGACAGCAGTATGTCCGCAGTGTTAGAGCGTATTTCACGTCTGGAACTTGCGGTGAAATCAGGGAGACTTCCGGAACCGATAAAGGAAAATAAAAAAGAATCCCATTTGCAGAAGCAACCAGCGGAACTTGAAAAAACATCGGTTTCGCCGCCGGCAATCATAGTGCCGACGGCGGATGGTAAACCTTCGGAGCCTGAGAAATCTGTTGCTTCATTATCACCTCAGCTTCCTGCAGCGCCGGTAATTCCGCCGGAGTCGCCGCAGGGTGAAACGATTGTGAGGGATGATATTTTACTCAAAGAGTGGCCGGAGGTTTTAGAGCAGCTGAAAAAAATAGATGTTTCTGTTCTCAGTATTCTGTCAGATTCCCGCGCTTATCGCCGGGGGAACTTCATCCTGATTGATTCCCCGAACGCACTGTTCAGCGAGTTTATTAAGCGTAAGGGATACGCGGCATCTATCCGTAAGGCAGTCAATCAGGTTACAGGCGCAGATTATAAATTGGGAATTTATAAACGCCCGGAAACGTCTGCAGGTATTAAAACGGATCCGCTCCAAATGTTGGAACAGCGTGCACGTAAAATGGGTATTGATGTAACAATTGAAGAATAACAGGAGGAATAAAGTATGAAAGCAAGAATACCAAAGGGCGGCGCCCCAAACAATATGCAAGGTGTAATCAAACAGGCGCAGAAAATGCAGGATAAAATGACAGAAATGCAGGAAATTCTGGATAATACGGATTACACAGCCAGCGCAGGCGGCGGAGTAGTAGAGGTTGTTGTTAACGGCAAGCATGAAATGAAATCTATTAACCTGAAGCCCGAAGTCGTAGACCCGGAAGATGTAGAAATATTGCAGGATTTAATTATCAGCGCAGTAAATGAAGCCATGCGCAAAGCAGATGCAGACAGTGAGGAAAAAATGAGCGGATTGACTGGCGGCATGAAAATTCCGGGATTGTTTTAATTATGGCATATCATGTAGCGCCTCTTGCAAGGCTGATAGAGCAATTTGAACGTTTGCCTGGGATTGGACATAAAACCGCGCAAAGGCTGGCCTTTTATGTGCTGAACCTGCCCGATGCAGAAGCACAGGCATTTGCCCGTGCAATTACAGAGGCGAAAGAAAAAATACATTATTGTAAAATTTGCCAGAATCTGACGGATGGGGAAACCTGTTCCGTTTGTCAGGATACGCGGCGGGATAATTCTGTTATTTGTGTAGTGGAAGACCCGAGAGATGTTATCGCTATTGAGCGTACCCATGAATTTGATGGGCTGTATCATGTTCTCCACGGAACAATTTCTCCTGTAGATGGCATAGGTCCTGATCAAATCAGGATTAAGGAACTGTTGGCAAGACTTCAGGATGATACGGTGGAAGAAATTATTATGGCCACAAATCCCACAGTGGAAGGGGAAGCGACTGCCATGTATATTTCCCGTCTGCTGAAGCCCTTAGGGATTAAAGTAACACGCCTTGCTTACGGTATTCCTGTAGGCGGTGATTTAGAATATGCGGATGAAGTAACGCTTTCCCGTGCACTGGAGGGCAGAAGTCTGCTTTAGGTATGATTTTCCGACGGTTTCACTCTTGACAAATAAATTTAAAGTGGTATAATTCAAGTCCGGCTGAATACAGAAAGGGGAGTGAACGGCTTGGGCTCCAATTCAATTAAAACGATTGCGGTTAATAAAAAAGCCTTTCACGACTATTTCGTATTGGAAAAGATAGAGGCCGGAATTGAATTATTCGGCACAGAGGTAAAGTCTATCCGTGCAGGGCGTGTAAATTTGAAAGACGCATGGTGTGCGGTAGACGGTGGCGAAATGTTTATTAATGGTATGCATATCAGCCATTATGAGCAGGGCAATATATTTAATAAAGACCCAATGCGGGTGCGTAGGCTCCTGATGCATAAAAAGGAAATTATGCGGCTATTCGGGCAGATCAAGCAGGAGGGTTTTTCCTTAATTCCTTTGTCTGTTTATTTTCGCGGTTCCAAGGTGAAAGTGGAAGTTGGACTGTGCAAAGGTAAAAAACTGTATGATAAACGCGAAGATATGGCACGCAAATCTGCAAACCGTGAAATGCAGCGGGAAATGAAGGAACGATTTCGTTCCTGATAATATGGGGGTGCACTGGCTTCGACGGGGATCGTGAAGCGTGATAAGCGGGTAGCGGTGTGGAACCGCTATAAAATCCACAATTTTTATAAATTAAACAACAACAATAAAGTTGCTTACGCAGCTTAATTAAGCTGCCATCCCTCCCGGTACTACTGCGGACCGGAGCAGGGGTGTCAAATTAGCAGTGAACGTGAACAATCTTTTGCCCTAAAGATTGTCATGAATTAAGGGCTACCGAAGCGGCAAGCCTGCCATTTGGCGTGCCGTGTGGGGAATCCCAGTAAAATGGATACACCCGTAGAAAGTTGCGTGGATGGGTTTTCGGACAGGGGTTCAATTCCCCTCACCTCCACCAAAAGTACCTTACTCGAACTATTATGGCTAAAAAAATTTGAGCCGTTCGAGTAAGTTGACATATTCGTGGAATTATTTATGGTATAAAGACCACATCCAAAGATTTTCTGGATGTGGTCTTTTGCTATGTCTATATAATAGCTCAGCTTGCTTGAGCAATCCTGTGCTAATCTATTAATTCGTATAATATCATCTTTAACCGGTTCAAGAATCTGGTCGAAAGGTGGCTTAAATTCTGCATCTACCTTAAATTCCATATCTGCGTCGTTACTAATATAGAACTTCTCGAATATTGCTTGATTCATCAGCTTTTTAATTGTGTCACTGGCGTTTTTATATGCCTCACCGCAATTCTCTACAATATCTAGTGCTCTCTTAAGATTTTCGGTTATTTGCTCAAAGGTGGTATCGTGCATTTTGATTTCATGCTCAATGCTTGCCAATTCTTTTGCAATTTTCTGCTGTTCGGATTTAAGAAGGTCTAATGGAATCGCATCGCAGTAATGAGCTTCAAGAAGTTTTTTTCGCTTGTTTTCAAGCTTGGCTTTTTCGCCTTTAAGTCCATCCAGCTCAGCATCATATTTTGCTCTTTCTGTGGAGATTATCTCTTGTATGCAAGATTCCAGCAGAATTCGAACTTCCGGTGGAAGCTGGTATGCTTCGTAGATTTTTTCAATCTCTTTCTCTACGACGTCTATCAGAACGGCCTTTGTTGTACAATCTTTTCTACGTTTACTATGACGGCCACTGCATACAAAATATGGATATATGGTGCCATCTTTTTTCTTTTCGTTGCTCACCATCATTCGTTCACCACAGTATGCGCAGTAAATGCTTCCTTTCAGAAAGTGGGGATGTTTAAGATTGCGAGTGCCGTTAATCCTCGATGCAAGTATCGCTTGAACCTTGTCCCAGGTTTCGGTATCTACAAGCGCTTCGTGGCTTCCAGGATACTCAATGCCCTTATATTTTACAACGCCTTTATAATAGGGGTTTACGAGAACCTTATGGAGTGTTTTGAGCGTAACGGGCTGAGAGGAGATTTTAGGCGTTGATCGAGTATTGAGCCCACAGGCCGCCAAGTGATCAGCCAAATCTGCAACAGTCCAATTTCCAGTAGCATATTCTTCAAAAGCCAACTTAATCAATGGTGCACGTTCCGGATCTGTGATGACGGTACGCTCCTCACGTCCTTTATCGTCGACAAGACGGATATTTTGATAGCCAATCGGAGCTCGACCGACTGTGCCGCCTCCTTTGATTTTTTCGCCCATACCTTTCTTGACTTCGGTGGCAAGATTTTGCGAGTAAAACTCTGCGATTGAACTCATGATGCCATGCAACAACATACCAGCAGGTGTATCATCAATACTTTCTGATGCAGATACAAGTTGAACGCCGCACTCACGCAATACGCGCATAATGTCGCTGTCATCGTCACGATTACGGGCGAGACGATCGACCTTATGTACGATTACGTAATCTACGCGATCGGCATTCTCTTTTACATATTCAAGCATAGCTTGAAGTTGTGGGCGATCGGCGGATTTAGCGGATGCGCCACGGTCGACAAATTCCTTGCCCACCATTGCGCCCATAGACAGGGCTTTTTTCTTATTGGCCTCACGTTGGGCGGGAATCGAAAAGCCTTCATCGTGTCCACCGCCTCGCTCGGCCTGTCCGCGAGTAGATACGCGAAGATATGATACGGCAAATTTTGGCGTCATTGAATCCATAAGAGCCTGCGCCGTATTTGCCATTGCGGTATTACTCATAAGCGTTACCTCCTTCTTATAGTTTGTCCCATGATACCTCTGAAGGGGCATCACATCAAGTAAAATAAAGTAATATTTTATGGTTATTTTTGGAGCAGCCAGCCCATAAGCAGGGCTGGCTTAAGTAAGTATATATGTTGCTAGATTTTGTGGATTACATCCTCACCATAAGCGACACCGAGGCCGGAACCACAGTCCCAGTTGACGAAAACCGTTCCGATATCGTCAACAAATTGAACAGTTCCTTGCTCGCCGGGCATTAGCTTAGTAAAAGGATCATTCATAGAAACGAGTTCCACTCGTGTTCCGATAGGATACATTTCTCGCAGTTTTTCAATCGTATTTTTACTAGGAAAGTTCTGCATAGTTTTTACCTCCTTCAAATGACTTCTCGATAGTTACTTCTGGAGCCTCGATTTCCTGTTGGATCTTACGTGCATCGTGTCGAGCTTTCGCGCCTTCGGTTCGCCAACTACTGTTTCCAGTTAGGTTGCGGAGCAGGAATTTACGAGCAAAGGCATATTCTGTTCCTTTGAAGTTCAAGGACACAAGAAAGAGCCGCATCGTAAATTTATCGTTTTCCGAGACGCTCTCTGTAGCTGTAACGCGAGTAAGCATTTTAGCTCTTTTCGCAATACCGGACACAAGCTGCATATATGCTTTAGTTTCGCCATCGATGCCATGATCAGTGAACCATGGAAAACAAATCTTATCCTCATTGCGCTCAATGGATAAATCGTCCGTTTCAAGAGCTTTTTTTAGAACAGATGCCTTACTGGCAACAATCGCTCTGACTCGACCAAGCTCAGCTTCATCAAGATAAGAGCCTGGCAGCTCAATTACGATCTTCTTTGGTTCGGTCGCTTCTGGAATAGAAGTTTCCTCAGATGGTTCGCCTCTAGCTTCTTTCGTAGCTTCCGCTGATTCAAAGTTGTCTTCTGGCAAAACTGGAGCTTCCGATTCCTCGATGGACTCTGCCGATGTTTCTTTAGAAGCGGCCGAATCCTCAGCAGCGGCGATTTTGTCTTCCTCGACAACGGTTTCGTCTAAAACATCTTCAGATTCTTCGACGTTTGCTTCCACGGCATCGGATACATTTTCCTCAGTTGGATCTTCTGCTCCGAGAGCAGACTCTTCCAAGGCGGGTGCGCCGTCGATTTCTCCCGTAGGCTCATCCAGAGCTCTCTCGAAACCATGCCAGGTAAGTTTCTTGACAATAGCTTCGATTTCTTCTTCGGTCATATCGTCCGGAAGTTCAATATCCCCGGCACGATTGACGATGCATGAGCCGATCTCATATCCATAGCTTGGAGCTTTGAGATATTTGGATTCATATCCGAGAATTTCAGATAAAGCGTTTACGAGTTTCTTTCTTTGTTCGCCAGATGCGGCGTATTTTATAGTCGTCATGATAGAGACCTCCTTTAATTGTGTCGGATTAATAAGATGCAGAGAGCCAGTTCGGCTTCCTTTGTGGTCGGATAAATATCCCAGCCACGATCATAATTAGCTACAATCTCGCCATCTTGTTTTAATTGCAGTTTTGAGATTTTTCCATGATTGATGCCGAATTTACTTGGTTCATCGAATACCTTTATGGTGTAATGAACCGCTATGTATTCTTTTTCAACCGTTTTTGTTACTGGAATACCGATTGTTCCTTCTTGCCACATGATTTGTTCCTCCTTTACACATTCATCACTCTTTGTTGCTTTACTTGCAAGTGAGATCAGTGAGACTCTTAAGTGTGGCCTGTGAGATAGCATGAGTGCCTCGGCGATAAATATATGCACTGTCGCTGAGCTTCTCCTGCGGTAATACGACAGTCCGATTCACATCCCGTACAATTTCAATGATTTTTGAGGGTTGTACGAGAGAAAGTGGAAAGATGAGAACCTCATGAATGCTTGACGGTGCAATACAGAGGTCATCCTCTATCTGCGCCGCAAGTTCCTCCAAATATGTTTCATACATCAGAATGGAAGCTCCAAGCATGCGTTCCGGATTTGTTCCGACATACATCGGATAGGGAGCATCGCTAGGAATCTCTATTCCGATAATCTCGGATATGGCATCTTCCATAAGCATGATTTTGTATCCGGCTTTCTTGCAGTTCTCATTGGCAGCTTCCATGATCTCATTGAGCTTAATGTCCAGCGATACCATATCTACTGCATCAATAGTCTTGTATCTTGGTCTGTTTGGATTAGAATGATCCATTAAGACAAATACAACCGCCATATCTAAAAATTCAGCAGAGAACGCATCATCTTGCAGTGATTTGGGATCGAGCAATGCGTATCTGACATTTGCAAGAACTACATCCTTGGTGTAGGTTCTGTCATCGTTAAAATCTAACATCATAGAAATATCCCCCTTTCTACGTCTTTCAGTTACATTTCGCCGTCATCATTTTCAAGCCCTGGTGCGGTGCCTGTCATGATGAAGTTGCTGTACTCTTTATGATTGTCCATCAGGTAAACGACCAGTTCATAGTATCCTTCGCGGTTAGCGATACACTGGACGGCGTTTACGTCAAACATATTGGTTTCTCCAGTATCCCGGATAGCCAGAATCTGTTCCTTAATGGTTTTTGTCATCATAGAGAAGACCTCCTTTTCTAAAGACTGGATTGTTAATGTGCGATTGGGCTTTTAGAGCTGTCCTTAACCCTCCTTTCTAGCGGACATATATACTTTTATAAGGTGCCGTCGTTTGTTTTAGAAGAATGACAATATACAAGCCAAACGACCTTAGCTTATATATCTGATGTCATAATAGTTATGACATATCATTCTCCTTGCTGTAGATAGGGGTGATATTTTTCATAAAGTTCCTTTTTAAATTAGTTGTTTTTATCTGCGAGATCTTTTGCGATTTCGATTAATACAAGTCCAAGTTTTTCAATATCCGGCTCTTTTCGGAATACAGGGAATACTCGGACGGAGTCTGAGCACATTTTGCGACCTCGCGTATTTTTCTTCATTGGCTTACCTCCTTCGTTTATGGCGTCTGAGGTCTGAAGTATGCAAGCCGGAGGCAAACGCCTCAATTCACGAAAACCTTATTTTATTCTTGACTCTTTATCTTTACTGTCCTGAAATTCGATAATGCTTTTATAGCAACATTCCAGTTTATCTATAAATTCCCGGAGCTGCTCCGCCGTGCCGATTAGCGAGATGTTGTAGCTATGCATATCGATAACTGCTTGGTTAAATCGTTCGCAAGCATTCTCCAGCTCGCTGACGGCGTCGCGGTGTTCGTCATATAAACTGACGAGTGTGTGGTAATCCATATTGATCCTTTCGTTAAAGTTAATAGTCTAAAATAGATAGGTTTTCGTTTGCTGATTATGTTTGCCCGACTTGCACGCTTCAGGCCTCCGGCGACTTTAAGGATGTTCTACTATGAGCTAGTCTGTTTTTGGGGGTGTATAAGGTACTTAGCCGGAAACGCCGGCTAATCCGTTCTTGATCAAGCGTAATTGCATTTTTGCCAAAGGCCTGGGGTATGCAAGCCGAGAGCATCTTTTGCATAGATTACAAAAGGCTCTAATGTTTTGTTTTTGCTGTGTTTGTTTTAAAAGGTGCTTGCTACATACAAAGCTGCGTAAATTCTTGAATGAAACAGGCTAAGTCTTCTTTGATGGGCTTCGTATCCATATTGAGTATTTCTGCATCTTCCAATATTCTCTTGGATTGGATGTAGCAGATGGCAAGGCATTCTGAAATAGAGTTGTATTTGCTTTTAATTTCTTCTTCGGTGAGAGTTTTTCGCGTCATTCTTCATCCACCCCGTATTCGCCGCTATTCAGATCTTTTTCATCGAGAATCAAGACATAGATGAGATCTACGACATATGGACGGATGGTTCTTTTGATTTCAGCGATATCTTCCTTAGAATCAGCTAAGAGCGTTCTAAGTGAACAGATTGCCTTATAGTCAAACTCCAAACAATTCGTGATGTTTCGGAGAATTCTTTTGTAGTCGCCCTTAAATTCCGCTAAGCCTTTTTCAATCTCTTCCTGGCTTGGTCTTTGTATCATGTAATTCCTTTCGTTAAAATTAGTAAAAACAGTCATCGGGCCTTTTTCGCCTCAGCATCGATGCCTCGACTTGCATGCCGCAGGCCTTTGACATCTCTGCCAGAGGATAACCACTAGCAGAGATCTTTTGCGTCAAAGCCTTGCCGGATCAGGCGTTCAAATTCATCTGCCATAATGACAATGAATAGTTTGCCACCTTTCGGATACGCTTCTTGAATAGCGGAACGAAGCCGTTCTTTGCGCCCTGCATCCAGCACTAACCATACAACTACCGGAAACACACCGAATTGCTTCTGCTCCAATCCGGAACGATAGTAGTCGCGATAGCGGTCACATTTTCCGATAATAGTTGATGGTGATTCTGTGCTTAAATCAATCTCAATAAACCACCTGTCCTCGTAGCCATCGCTTTTCGTGGCTACGAACAGATCTGGCTTTAATGAGACGATTTTGCCGTGCTGGGTATATGGTCGCCAGCAATCCGGTTCCCAGTCAGCGGCAAGTAATGTCAGCCCCGGAGTCCTGCGACAAATCTCTACAAGCTGAACATAACATTCTGATACAGCTAATGAATGCCGTAGAAACATGCGTGAGGGTTCTAAATAGCGTCTTCGCGAATATTGCTCAGAACTTCCTATTGCCAGGAAACGCTCTCCAGCTTCTGTGAGATGCCAGATCAGAGAACCTGATCCGGCACGAGTGCCACCAATCCTTCGCTCGAGCGTGTTTACAAGACCATAATCTTTCAGCTTACGAAGCTCTCTGGCGGCCGCTCGCCGGGCAGCTTTTTGCGTCGATGCGTCAATAATATGTAGACGCTGGATCTGCCCGGTAAGCAGAAACTTGCACTTTTTCAAAGAGGCAAGAATCTCTCGGTCGCGTGTTGATAGCTCCTCGTTGTATTTTTCCAGTTGGTTTCTTCCGACTCTGACTCCTATGGGGATCACCTCCTCGCCGGGGGAATAGGCTACCGCTACATGGCGGTAGGGGTCGCTTCCCTTAAACGGTTTTTGTGCCGATATGTCGGGAGAATCATCGGCATATTCATCGCTGCGAAAGGTCGGGCGGTTCGTCTTCATATTTTTCTCCGACCAATGACAGAATCATCAAGATCTGGACCGATCAGGCTCGGGGCTTCCTCAAATAGTTTGAGATATTCTGCCTCAACCTCACCACTGGATCGACCATAGCGAGTTTGACTTCGTGCCTTAATTTCTGCCGCAGTATGGAGTGCCGGTGGAGCGGGGATTGTCTTGCCCTGTATCCAGCCAGTCTGTCTACCACCCGACATAAAATTTGTATAGATTTGATATCTTGGCAAGAGCATGAAATCTAACGCTTCCAAACCAGGAGCCATCGTAGCAATTTCTCTGGCATCACTGGCATTAAGCCCGAAGATGATTTTGTTCCTTGCATTGGCATCAATACCGGCACGAATCTCATAGGGGAGTTGTGCGCGATACTGGTGCGCCATGGTAATGCCAACTCCTAAACCTCTGGCCTGTGCCAAAGCATCGGATAAATCCGTAGGCAAGGTCAGGTAATCTTGGAGCTCGTCGATATACAGGGAGACCAAATGGCGGCGTTCCGGCGCGACGTTCGCCCGAGAAAGGGCTAAAGTCCAGGTAAGGCCTACCACTAGGCTGCCCAGCAGTCTGGCGCTTTCTGCGCCCACTGTGCCGCGATTCAAGGGGACAAGGACAATCTTGCGTTGGGAGAACAAATCCGTTAGCTGGAACTTGGGATTGCTCTGTCCCAAGATGCCCCGCAGTCCTGGTCGAAACAGAAATTGGCGCATTTTATTAAGCACAGGTGCAACCCATTGTTCGCGCTCGGCGGGGCGGAGGTTATCAAAAGTGTCCCAAAATGGTTTGAGCGTAATCTTATCTTTGACGTCCTTTGTAATCTTATGACGGAAGTTCTCGTCTGTTAGGAGTGGTGGTAGCCACAATAGTGATGCGCCGTCCGTCTCAACCAAAGTTAATAATGCTGCACTCAGCACATCCTGACTCCGGACACCCCAGCTATCTGAAAAGATCTCTTTAAAGACAGCCAGAATAGCATCGGCGATGAGGGTGGGGTTACCCGGCAAAGCCAAGGGATTGAAACCTACAGGGTTATCGTCGGAAGGGTCAATTACGACCACATCGTCTGCTCTTGAGGCCGGTACACGTTCGAGGATGCTCGTAACCAGATCTGCCTTCGGGTCAATCACTAACACGCTGCGCCCAGCATTGATATCCGCGAGAATCATGGCCTGCATCACAGTAGTCTTGCCGGCGCCGGTAGGGCCTAAGATGATTGTCGGCCTTAAACTATCGTCCGGAGAAATACTGAGCTTCTGACTGTTTGCTGGGTTTAAGGTTGTTCCAAACGAACGGTCATTAAACCGGTTCGTCGGCTCCCGATACCATGTAGGTGGATACATTGCCCGAGGATGAATATCTGACATTCCCGGCAGTTCCTCATCGCCAGACGGCAGCATCAGGAATCCTGCAAGCTCTTTAACGGATAGCCTCAGCGGAAAGTGCCAAGGTACATGGGCGATGTTCAGCTTCGCAGGTTTTTCAAGTTCATCATAGATTCTGACGCCAGCCGCCTCCAAGGTGCGCAAAGCACTCAGAATGCAATTGGTGCGATACCTTGCGCTTGCGCCGGAAACACCGATACGAATTGCAGCTTGAAAGCTATGTTGCTCCGCTTTCTCCTTGATGGACTTACGAGTTTCGGCGGAGGCCTGAGATACATTTCCAAGCACTGCCTGTAGCCATCCGGCATTTGGATCGGGAAGATTCTTCGGAATTGTGCTGGGCGGATAGGCTGCACCGAGAATGATCTGTAAAACCGCTTCCTCGCCACGGGCTGTGGCAGCCATAGCCGCCAGCCCTGCTCGAATTGTAGATTCGGCGATATCTGTACGAAGCGATAAGCTCGGATGAGATACCTTGATCTGCCTTACCGTATCAACTGCCTTACGGTTATGTTCGTCAACCGGATAGAATTCAATCTCTCCATGTACTTGGAGTGCTTCGGTGATTTTGTGGATACTTGCCGAGTCCGCTCCAAGAAGATGCCTAACAAATCCATCTCTTGCACGGATCTCCCAGATGACTGCTCCACGGGAGGATACGGTAGCCAGGTGTGCCAGCATCTCATGGACCTGTTCCAGTTTGAATGAGCGCCGCCAGACGAACTCTTTCCAGCATATGGTTTCTATTTGATGCCTGGTCATAGCTCGCCCTCCTTTCTTACCATTGTCCTCCATGACGGTTCTTCCATACACGAAAAGCGACATAAATTCCAATGCCAATGGTGGCGAGGAGTACGAGCACCCACCAGATTTCCATGATGATACATACAGTCCAGCGGAGTACAATCGCAGCAATGAAGAGGGCAAATGCCCATTTGAGAATTCTGGCAATAAGGCTTTCTGGTGAATTCATACATGATCAGACCTCCTCACGTTCTTTTGCTTTATCGCTGTATTTCGGTACGGGGTAGCCAGGGATGATAATATCCGATTCAATTTCATTGCCCCATGCATCCCAGTTCGGTTGCGGCCTTCTGGCAAACAGTTCCAAATACGGACCGGGAGATACACGCTCAATAATGGGATACATTTCTTCCGGTTTATGGGAATGATCCTGGCGTGGTGCAAAGAGCCAGTTTTGCTGACCTTTAAACTTCACAGGCGCTTTACCGCGTGTTCCGAACAGAAGCGCTTCACTGCCATTGCGCAGATAGTTCCCTAATCCAAGGTAGGGTTTGATCCAGGTGAAGTAGTTTCGATAGGTAAAGCCCCAGGCTTTCAGAACACCCAGTGCCTCTGGCATTAATCCGTTTGGAAACCACAGCCATAGATGTGCGTTTTCCTCCGCTAAATCGGCAACAGGTATATTTTTGATATCTTCTAAGGTCATTAATGGGTAGTGCATAATAGCTCCTCGCTTGCCTTTCTGGTTAATATCCCAAGGCGGATCAGCAAGGATGGTGGAATATTTCTTTGCGGGCATGATAGTTTGTTCTCCTTTCCGGGCGGCCACAGCGACCGCCCAATCGATCTGTTAATGTGCCAGGCTTTGTCGGCCTTTGCAGTGAGTAAACCACAAAAGTAGGTTGACAAAAAGTCAATTTTGTTTTCGCTTTTATAGCGATGCGACACCCGCTAACAGAGGTGAAAATGCATTTTGTGGTATATAAAAAACGATGTTGTAATATTTGCGCAAGTGCTTGAAATATGTTGTTCTACGGTATTATCTCGCGCGATTTTCAGCAATCATCTGCGGTTCTTCCAGAGTACCCTCCAGCCGATAGGTTCGGTTTTCTACGACTTCTGCTCTTGCGAATACAGGAGCTAAGTAACCTTCAATAACCGACTTAAAGGAACGCACCGTCAGGCTGTCTCCAGACATAGCAGCATCAATGAGACTTTGCATGATACCTGGTGCAATGTAAGAGATGGCGTGAGAATACTCGAAGCCCATCTCAATGATCTGTTTTGCCAGAATACGCGTTTTTGCCTTGGCGGAAAGGGGCTTAAAATTAACAAAGCACTGAAATCTGGAGGCAATCTCTCTAAGTACCCCTACGCCAACAAATGTTTTTCGTGCCGCCTCATTCTCCCGATAGATACGCATAGGCAAGGATTCGTCTGATATAGAAGATGCCTGTTCATCCCGGTAGCTAACACTTACTTCATTTTCCTCCAGATGAATATCCTCAACGTCATCCGATACAGTAAAGCCAATCCTACGTTTAGCGGGCTGACTGGAGCTGAGATCATAATTGGAAGTAAAGAAGAAAATGCAATGTTTAAAGTCGAACTCCCTTGAACCATCGCTGAGTGCTTTTCGGGATGCGCAACGGCCTTCGTCCAAAATGGCCATAAAGGTTTTCAGAACCTCTGGATGCGCCTTATCCAGCTCATCGAAGATAAATATCGTGTAGGGATTCCTAGCAACCACTTCAAAAACAGCTTCATCCTCATAACCGACATATCCGGCAGGAGCGCCGATCAGGCGATAAACTGAGAAAGCCTCCGTAAAGTTATTGAGGTCTGTCCAGGATATGGCATATTCCTGCTCACAGTCCTGGGACAGGATTTTTGCCAGCGCCTTTGCAGTTTCAGATTTACCGACACCAGGCGGCCCGGAGGCCAATATGGAAACAGGCTTGGTAGGATTCTTCTTGGCAAGGTGCTGTGCGACTACATAGGCGATAGCTTCGGTGGAATCGTCCTGGCCTATAACCATCTTTTGCAGACGTTCTTTTAGGTGCTCAAAACTCGGTGTTTGTGACTCGGATTGCTCCGGCACAGATATCTCATCCCAGTTGGTCAGAGTATCGGGAGTGGCATTGCTGGTTGTAGTCCCTGCTACATTCTCAGTGAGAGTGCGGAGGGCTTGTTCGGCTTCCTGCCAGGAAGAAAAAGAGACTGTACCTTGGTCGGCGAGAAGCACCATGATAGCATTGCTGCCATCATACCTAAAGTGAGGATTTACCCGAAAGGTGTATCCATCAGCCGTCTTGACGAAGCTCAGGCAGACCTCCCGTGGATTGCAGGTTTCAGGAAACAGACACTCATAATCGTAAGACTGATGCTGCGGGTCTGATCCGGTCATATCCACATAGCTTTTGAGCTGGAGCATCCCTTCATGGGATACTCCGCTAAGCACAGATAAATTTATTCTTTCCATTCCATACACCTCCGCGTATCCGGGATTTCTCCCATAAGAGTAGTCAGATTGCCACCGCCGTGACAGAGCGGACAATTCTCGCTGAAACCATTCTCTTTACTGACAGGGTCTTGCGGAATCCATACCACCTCGCCAAAGAAGGAGTAGGTGTCATCTACCGCATCACGGAACAGGTCGATACCGAGAACCTCCTCAGCGTCCGGCGACATCTTGATCAGCGCTAGATTTCGGTCAGCAACTTTGTCCAGCATCGTCGCGTATCTGTTATCTCCCTCATGGTAAAGCAGAAGCATTAGTGCGATCTGACCCTCCAGCGCATTGGCATGCGTAATGGCGGAAATAGGAGTGCATTTTGAGGTAACAGTATTCTTGTAGCCATTTTTGTAAGCATCGTAACGGGATTTCAGCACACAGCGAGGGCAGCTTGGGGTCACACCCGGGTAGCTGAACGCAACCTCTGCACCAACACCTCCCGCATAAATCTGCGGAGCCATAAAGGGCGTTCCATACTTCACGGCCAGCGCAGCCAATCTTGCCTGAGCTTCAAAGCTGTCCGTACATGCGCAGACGAGGATATCTTTTGAGTTTTTATGAAGTTGATCGCCAATCAGTTTCTCGAAATCCTCATCGGTGATAGAATTGTCGAGAAATTCGCAAAAGTTTCTCACTTCTGCCTCCATGTTGATATTCAGAATCTGCTCCCTAAGCACTTCGACCTTGCTTTTGCCAATGTCGCTGTAGGCCACTCGCTGATTACTCATGTTATGAGGCTCGAACTTATCCCCATCTACGAGAATAAAGTTCGTAACGCCGGAACGTGCCATATCCAGAACAAATCCGATAGAGCCGCCTGTGCCGAAGACGACAAGCGTCTTGCGTGCAAGCACATTTGCTGGGAAGAGTTCCTTGTTTCGTTCGTTGAGTTCATCCTTAGAGAACGGGTGCTTCTTCGCCAGCGTCTCCTGATAAGAACAATTCCGGTCTGCATCAAGATCGATAGCTGGAAATTCAAAACCGGAATTTGCTTCGTCTACACGTCCGAACTCAAAATAACGGCTAGGGTCTGCAAGGTAGTAACCATAGGCAAATAATTTTGCCTTTTCGCCTTTAAGAGACCTGTGCACTTGCACGATTAGCGATACGAAATACTCCATATCCAGAGCCTTCATGATCTTTTTGGTATAGAGATTGTCCGGATTGGATGGCTTAATGGCTCCGCGAGGATGGGAATGGATGAATCCCACAAACTCGATACCCTTCTCATGCCATCTCCGGATAACGGGATTAAGTTCATTGCAGTCAGGTTCATAAGTTGCTCCGGTCACATTTGCCGTTTTGTCAAAATAAAAGTAGTCGATGTGTTTTCCGTCGGAGCTGCCGAGGATGCCTCCCGTTTCCGGGATACAAGAGCCGATGCTCTCACGAATTTGAGAGAAAACTTCTTCGGTAATAAAGTAGGGTTTAGATTCTTTTTTCGTTGTCATTTTTCTTTACCTCCGTAAATCTGTGTAATAATAGTCATCTTCCCAGCCAAATTGGTCTTTCAACTGGTCGGCAATATCATCAAAACTCTGGCGACTACGAATATATCTAGCAGTACATTCCGCCCAGAGTGATGCGACGCTTTTTGCTTGTTCCAGCGTTTCAATGTTGCCCGCCCAGCAGATGTAAGGATAGCTGTCATCGTTATCGTGGAGCCAATGCGCCGCATGGGACGAACAATTCCGGCCTTGGTAATCGATTTGTGAAATAATATAAATTCGCCATCCGCGAGCTCCACGATCCCAAAATACAAAGTCAACAACCAGGGAGCGGTCTGACGTCCAGTAGTCTAGGCGGATATAGTCTCGCTCCATTTCACATCACCTCCGTCTCATTAGAACGAAGATAGGCAGGAGCCTCATTGGCTGAGGCTCCGCCTGCACTTGGTTTATCCGAGATCAGCAAAATACACCGATCGGAAGTTCCTGACCCTCGCGGCCACCATTAAAGATGCCCACGGGAAGAAAACTCAGCTTCCTCATGTTAATTCACCTCCTTCAAAATAGTATTTAAGATAAGTCCTTATCGGACGGATCTTAGCAAGATTCATTAGTTTCTTTCTCCCGTCTTGCGGGATGTTGAAGAACGCCACGATATTTGGTAAAATAGAATTAGTTGATTAGCTACTACCTAGTGGCTTTTGCATTTCTTGTTGATTTCATTATAGGGATAAGAACCTGTTTTCGTAATTGAGAGAAAGTTGCGAAATTGTTACGATAAAAATACACCCACTCGCAGGGATTGCGAATAGGTGTACGAAATAGGAATGGGAGTTCTATGGATAAAATACCTTTTTGTTTTCCAGTGTTCTATCACGGCTTAATTGCCGGACATACTATTTATTCTCAGCCAGAGGTCATGAATTTGTTTATTAGCGGAGATTTAAGAAGAGAACCAAAGAAGTGGCCTGAAGTAGATAGAGCAACCGCTAATAAATATATTGCTGGATCGGAGGCAGTTTCGGATCTTCGACGCGAAGAAATAACTAAGGAGTCCAGCGAACTTCTTAAACGAGTTCAACGGTTGGAAATCCAGGGCATAAAAGCAGTAATATCTGCTTTTCATGTGTTTTTACAAGAAAGAACGCTGGCAAGCAAAGAGACTATTTATTCTTTAGAGACTAGCATTTGGGAGTCGGGAGATCCGTATCGGTATTATGAAGTTGCCTTACGAGAATCGTTATTATTTACCAAAGGGTCAAAAGAATATATTACGGACGCTGTTAAAAAAGAGTTACATAATCTGTGTCTAAACAGCGACATTCCCGATCTGTTTCAGTTCCAGAAAGAAGCTCATAAACAGGATATAGCATCAATTTCTATGACGCCCGACAAGACCTTTTTAAGTAAGATAATTGGGCGGGACGAAATCGTGCAATCTATCTGCGACAGGCTAAAAAAAGAGAGGAAACACATACAGCTACGCGGTATGGGTGGTATTGGAAAGTCTGAAATTCTCCGCAAGGCTTATAGCTGGTTTTTAGAAAATACCGAGGAGCATTCCTATACCCACATAGCCTACCTTTATTATTCGGGAAATTTGGGGTCAGACCTTGGTAATACAATGAACTATCCGGGAAAAGAATCCAATGCCAACCCTATCGAATATCTGAAACATTTAGCAAGCACATCTAAGGTTCTGCTGTTTATTGACGATGTTCGGAATCGGATACCGGATAAAAGTGAAATCTATGAGGAGGACGCTTCATTTGAAGAAGTAGTTGGATCAAATATTTCCATCTTATTCGCCTCGCGCATTATGCGCATGGATTTTTCGCTTATAAGCATAAAACCGCTCCCCATAGAATCATGCGTTGATATTTTCTTGCGGGAATACAGCGCTAATATGGATGACGATATCATGACAGCAGATGATACTGAATGTTGTGTTGCCGAAGCCTTAACCGCAGAGGACAAAGAGCGACTCGTTCAAATAATTGATGGACGTGCTGGACGAAATACGCTGGTTATTAACCGCTTGGGCGCATTGGCGCGAGATTACGGTTGGACGATTACGCAATTAGAAAAAGAGCTTATTGATAGAAACTTTAATATTCGACAGGGCCTGTCTGAGAGCAATGCAGAGTATATTGATGAGCGAACACTGCAAGATGAGCTAAATAAGCTCTATGACTATAACGAGATTAAGAATGCCGCAGAGCGCAGTATCTTAGAGGGCTTCACGCTATTAGCGGATGTTCCTACGGATATCGCTACCTGCGCCAAATGGTTTAGCCGAGATGCCGAAATTGACGAGGAGCGCTGTCGCATTGCGCTAATGCGCTTGATGCGCCGTAGTTGGTTACTGAGCGCAAAATCAAAACAGAATGAGGCCATCATTGATAATTATTCTATGCATAACATTGTACGTGCGGCGATCAAAGCCCAAGTTGAAGTAGATAGAGAGGAGCATCAGGATTTAGTGATGAAAGTTTGGACGAATTTAACAATGGAAGTACGGAAGAAAGATGAGAGCGAACCGAAATGGGCGGATAAAGTATACGCAGTGCCGGGCGAATGTGTTCGTTTCCGCATTGGCATCAGGAATATGAGCTCGGAGATGTTTAGAAATCTGACCCTCCGCAACATTTTACCAACCGGCTTATCCTATATAAGCGGAAGTACCCAGATATATAACGCAAAACACCCCCAAGGAGTAACGCTCAGCGATAATATCATTACAGATATGGGCGTTAATATTGGCGACTATGCGCCGGGTGCCAATGCGTGGATCTATTTCAATGCGACTACGTCTGAAACGACAAGCAGTAAAAATGTAATATACCGGAATATCATTCAAGCGTGCGGCGGCTATGGCGCAAAGGAGCAATCGGCAGATGTCATTATGGATACATATGAGGCGCTTTAAAGGACGAGTTTCTTAACCCTCTTTTGGGCTATGAACAAGAAAAATCCTCAGCACCATTGCAGGTGTTGAGGATTTTTCCGTTGCAGAGAATTTTTGTTTTTATTACTATGTCGGCGAACCGAATTAGGCCAAGATTGCAACAGAAAAAGCCACATTGCTGCGGCCTTTTCTGTTCGGGTTTCGTATTCAGTTCTTTTTCAGTTCTGCTCCGCATTTTGTGCAGAAAGCGCTGCCGGGTTTTACCGCAGCGCCACATTTGGTGCAAAAAACACCGGTTTGCGTGGCAGTTGGTTGAGAGGGAGCGGAAGTCTGAAAACGGTCTGCCAGATTACCGGACTGAGGCGTACTTTTTTGACTTCTTTTTGCAAATTGGTTAGCCACTGCATCCGTTGCTTTATCAATACCCCGCCCCAGTAAATTCTCAAGGAAGCGAATGATCAGGAAACAGACCACGCTTCCAAGGATTGCAACAATTACGCCAATCGGGGCGCTTTCCGTATAGGCTCCAGCCGCCATACCAAACAAAATACCTAGGATGATGCCGTTATACGCATAAGTTCTACTTCTCATTTCTATTCCTCCATTATTTGAATCGGTCTGCTAAATTTTGTTTCTCGGATTCCCTATAGGCACCCGATGCTCTGTCTTTCATATCTTTACTTTTATCTGCCGCTTTTGCAATTGCGTTATAGACAAGTTTACAAATCACCATAAGCACTGCTACAATTGCGGCTAAAATTGCAAATTCTTTCATAAAAGTCCTCCGGTTTCTTTAGAAAATACTGCGCTTTGTCGTGATTTCATTCTTGACCGTAGACACTTGCGTATTCGGATCAAGCTGGACGAACATTTTCTCCACCGTGGTAAGGAGCATATTCATTTCATTTTCCAAGGAAGGCCTTCCGTATTTTGTTTTCCAGCTATCAAACTCAAAGCGATATACGCTGTTTGCATCAGTCTGTTCCACGCAGCGAATACTCGCGCTGAAATATATACCGGTAAATTTGACGACTTTTGTATTTCCCTCCAGCGAAGTACCGGTTTTCTTTAAATCCAATGCTTTTAAGGCTGCGGCATACTCTTCGTTGGGGATAGGACGAACGGTAAAAATTTCCGCATATTCAACGAAATCACTCGCACGCTGGATGATTTTTCCCTGGCCAATCAAGCGCCCTTTCCACCATGCCGAGAAGCCAATAGCCACAACAATCAAAATAATCGCCACAATAATTCCACCCATAATTTCTTCCTCCTTGTTTTTTCTTTGTGTATGTACGTCCTTAGTCCTTCAGTTAAACTGTATGACTGTTTCATAATCGAAAAAAGCAGCACTTAATCCATTCTTTGCAGTTCCGTTATCTGACCGCCGTAAAATACGTCAATGTGATTATTATCCACGGTTTTTATAGTA
>CAKTEE010000017.1 GCA_934546985.1 uncultured Eubacteriales bacterium | reverse complement strand
GTGGATATAGCTCAGTTGGTTAGAGCGCCAGATTGTGGCTCTGGAGGCCGTCGGTTCGAATCCGATTATCCACCCCATTTTTTAACGCAAGGCTACGCTTTGCGCTTTCTTTTTTTCATTTTGGGGTGTAGCCAAGGGGTAAGGCACGGGACTTTGACTCCCGCATCCGCTGGTTCAAATCCAGCCATCCCAGCCAATAATAAAGAAGCCGATTGTTGTAAGCAATCGGTTTTTTTATTTGCATTTTTAAAGTGTTTTTTCTGTTTTTCACAACCTTTGATTGTGATTTTTATAAAAGATATCTTAATCAATATTTATATATCTTCTATAACATTCCAATTGAAATTATCGGAACTGTATGCTACTATGAAAATAGATATAAAATGGTGTCAGGAGGATATTTATGAGAACAAAAAAATGGATGTCGATTTTTTTGACTTTTGTGATATTGGTTGTAATGTCCGTTGGTGTTTCTGTTTTTGCCGCCGGAAATGATTTAGTTACTTCTGCTGATGTGCCTGATGCCGCATTGCTAAACGCTCTTCAGGATATTGTCGGTTCAGATGGCTCTTTGACGTTTAATCAGCTTGCCTCCTATACAGGTAAATTGGATTTAAAAAACAAAAATATTTCTGATTTAACAGGGATAAAGCTTGCGAAAAAGGCGGCTGCGGTTGATGCGGCAAATAATCCGATTTTGTCTGTACCGGCACAATGCTTTGCTTCTATGATGTATCTGGAAGAAGTTATTTTGCCTGATACAGTTGTATCTATTGGAGAAAGTGCATTTTCAAAGTGTTATTCTTTGAATAATTTTGTTATGCCGGATAGCGTTATTACCCTTGGACCTTCTGCCTTTTTAAATGTAGAGATGTCTAACATTATTCTTTCTAAAAATCTCACTGCAATTTGTGATAATGCATTTATGAATTGCGTGAATTTAACGGAATTGAATATTCCTGAAAGTGTAACGAGTTTTGGGTCAGATTCTTTTGCTTACTGTACAAAGCTTGAGAAAATAAATATTCCTTCCGGTATTACAGCGATTCCGCAAAGTGTCTTTGAAGGATGTTCATCTCTGACTTATCTTGATTTACCGGAAAGTTTGGAAACTATAGGAAGCAATGCTTTTTATAAATGTATAAACATGATTGGTATATACTTGCCGGATCATTTGAGACTGATAGAGGAAGGTGCATTTTTAAACTGCGAAAAATTATCGGGAATATCCATTGCTTCCAATACTGTAATTGAACCGAATGTATTTAAGAATTGCCCTTCTTTATTGAGCCTTGATATGCGTGCTGTTCCGGCAGAATTGGAATTTACGGTTGGTGATATCTATACTTTTACCCAACAGCCACTTGCGAACGGCGAGTGGTCCAGCAGTAATACAGCAATTTTGACAATTAATGGTTCAACCGGTATGGCAAAAACATTGAAAGCAGGAACTGTTCAGGTTACTTATACAGGTAACCTGAATGGAGTTGCCGATACTGGTTTATCCAAAACCAAAATCACATTTGATGTAACTGTAAAAGAAGCTGAAAAAGAGAACATTGTTGTGATGAAATTTGATGCTACAAAAGCATATGTGAATGGAGACGTTTATAATACTACGGAATATGCATCAGGATTTGCTGTACTTCAAAATATTAATGGTACTGCGATGATGCCGCTGCGTTATATTGCGGAAGTAAATGGTCTGGAAGTTGTTTATGATGAAACAACAGGCATGACACGTGTTGTCAGTAAAGAAAGCGGCGATTATTTAACCATTTCTCCGGGTAGTGATTTGGTTTTAAAGTATGACGCACAGGGCAACCAGATTGGCGAAGCGGCAAAAGCTCCAAATCCGTTTATTATTCAGGATGGCATTACCGTTGGACCACTTCGTTTTACTTGTGAAGCTTTAGGGAAAAAAGTGTTTTATCAGGAAACCGGCCATGGCAATTATGTTGTAGTGTCTGCTTTTGAGAAACAGCCGGATGAAGCTGCTGAGTTAATTGAAATTGCCAGCGCTTTAGGATTATAATCAAATTGTTAAAAGCAGGCTGTCTTACAGAATTTTTCTGTTGAGGCAGCCTGCTTTTTCGTATATAAAATAATAAATAATCATTTTCAGAATGAATTTGTTGTATAAAATAAATAATTATTGTTCATAATGTTTGGTGTGATTTTTGTTGGGAAATAGTTGCACTTACTTGATGGCAATGGTATGATGAAAATGAAATTTCTGTTTATGATAAATTTCTGTATTCGTATAAAATAGGTACTTTTTTGTATTTAAAACTTTAACAATGTTATCAAATCTAATTGATAGATGATTTTTTGGAGGTGTGCATCAATGATTTATACTATAACTCTGAATCCTTCGCTTGATTATGTAGTGGAAATAGATAAATTGGCAGCAGGAGGGATAAATCGGACTAAAAAAGAGAAAATTTATCCTGGCGGAAAGGGAATTAATGTTTCTATCGTTTTGCAAAACCTTGGTGTAGAAAATTGTGCATTAGGTTTTATTGCAGGTTTTACCGGTAAAGAATTTGAACGCCGGGTTATTGCATGCGGCTGTAAAACCGATTTTATTGTTTTAAATCATGGTTTCTCACGTATTAATATCAAAATAAAATCTGAAAGAGAAAGTGAAATTAACGGTCAAGGACCGGTAATCACTCAGGAGGATTTGTCCCTGCTTTATCAAAAATTAGATATTATACAATCAGAGGATATTTTGGTTTTAGCAGGTAGTATTCCCAGTTCCTTATCAGAAGATGTTTATAAAAATATTTGTTCTTACCTTGCATCTAAAAACATACGGATTGTTGTTGATGCTGCCGGGCAATTATTATTGAATGTCTTGCCGTACCATCCTTTTCTAATTAAACCAAATAAGCAAGAGCTGGAAGAAGTGTTTGGTGTAGATTTGCAATATGACGATGAAATAATTTGTTATGCAAAGAAACTTCAGCAGATGGGAGCAAAGAATGTTTTAGTGTCTTTGGCGGATTATGGAGCAGTTTTGGTTACTCAGGAGGGTCAAGTATTTCGCAGGACCTCGCCGGACGGGAAGGTAGTCAACTCCGTTGGCGCAGGTGATTCTATGGTTGCCGGATATCTTGCAAGCTATCTGGAAACAGGTAGTTATCAAAATGCATTGGCAATGGGATTGGCAGCGGGCAGCGCCACGGCTTTTTCTGAATGGCTTGCATCGAAAGAAGAAATTTTAGCCCTGTTAAATTAAAAAGTAAAAATTATAAATTTAAACTAAACATTGAACTATAACGCCATGCAAAGGGGAACGCCATGATTATTTTGGATGGAAAAAGTATTTGTGATGGGATTGCAATTGGAAAGCTCTTTTTTTATAAACGTGCAGAACAGGAAATTCCTCAATATGAGGTTCATAATGTTAAACAGGAAATCAATCGTTTTGAACAGGCGAAAGAATATGTATCTTTAGAATTGCAGAAATTATATTGTAATATACTGCATAAGATTGGCAAAGCAAATGCCATGATATTTGAAATTCACCGTATGATAATCAATGACGTGATTTATTGCGATTCAGTTATTCGTCTGATTACTTCTGAAAATATCAATGCAGAATATGCAATTAGCAAAACCTCCAACGTTTTTGCAGAGATGCTTTCTTCTATGAATGATGCTTATATGCAGGCACGTGCAGCGGATGTGATAGATGTATCGGAACGACTAATAAAAGCCCTTTGCAATGTGACAACATTGGATATCAATTTGCAGGAACCTGTTATTATTGCCGCTGACGATTTAGTGCCAAGCGAGACTATTCAGCTCGATAAAAATAAGGTATTAGGAGTGGCAACTATATATGGATCTGTAAATTCACATACAGCAATATTGATGCGCACTTTAAATATTCCGGCGGTTGCCGGTGCAGGAAACGCTTTAAAAGCAGAATTTCATGGATGCAATGTTATTTTGGATGGCAGTGCAGGAAAATTATATATTGACCCTGATGATTTGATATATCAAAAACTGAAAGAAAGGCAACACTTGGAGAATGAAAAAAAGCTGTTGCTGCAAAACCTAAAAGGGAAAGAAAATATTACTCTTGACGGGCAAAAAATAAATATTTCTGCTAATGTCAGCGGCCTGTCTGATATTGATGCAGTATTGGAAAATGACGCAGATGGTATCGGTTTGTTCAGGAGTGAGTATCTTTATCTGGAAAATACTGCCTATCCAACAGAAGAACAGCAGTTTCAAATTTACAAGACAGCAGTGCAAAAAATGAATGGAAAAAAGGTAATCATACGTACTCTTGATATTGGAACTGATAAAAAAGCGGATTATTTTAATCTGCCAACAGAAGAAAATCCTGCTTTAGGGTATCGAGCCATCCGTATTTGCCTAACACAGCAGAAGATATTTGAAACACAGCTTCGTGCAATTTATCGTGCATCTGCATATGGAAATCTTGCAATTGTATTTCCAATGATTATTTCACTGCAGGAAGTACAGGAAATAAAAAAAATTATTTCGCAGGTTAAGCAGGATTTGAAAATACAAAGGATTGCTTATTCAGATACTGTTCCGCTTGGTATTATGATAGAAACTCCTGCGGCGGCTCTTATCAGCGATATTCTTGCCCAAGAAGTTGATTTTTTCAGTATAGGCACCAATGACCTGACTCAATATACATTGGCGGCAGACAGGCAAAATCCATATTTGGAAAGTTTTTATAATGCTCATCATCCGGCGGTTCTGCGACTGATAAAAACGGTAACCGAAAATGCCCATAAACATGGGATTCAGGTAAAAATATGCGGGGAAATAGCGGCTGACCAATCTTTTACAGGTATATTTCTTAATATGGGAGTGGACGAGCTTTCGGTTGCTCCGTCATTCATCTTGAAGTTGCGGAAATATATAAGGGAATTAAAATTAAGCGATTTTAAGGAACACTGATTGTAGATTAAAATCACCAGCAAACTAGTGGTTTGCTCAACCTCAGAGAGGTCAATACTTGTTGCCTCTGGAAGGGATACTGAAAAATATCATTGCATCGCTTGCCCTGCAACTGGTAAACCAGTTGCTTTCCGTACTTTGATTAGCCATATCTAATTCAAGGTTCTCTCCCGAAACTTCTGAAATTCTTGGATGAAATCATTAGCAATGTTGTTTCTTAATTGAGCTAGCAATATTTTCTGGCAAGGCTTTTTATTCTCCCGCGATAGAATTGGGGGTATCTTGCTGGAAGCGATAAGAACAGAAGCGTTCATGTGATTACATGAACGCTTCTGAATATATAATACAAATTACATTAAAATGGGTGTTTGTTTTTCTCTTTTAGGTGAATGGAAAATGCAAAATAACCAAAGTAAAAGCTCATATCTTCATTGAACAATAATCAGTATAGCTTAGAGGCTGTGGTTTACAATATCTAAAAATAAACGATTTAGTCGTTTCCAATCCGCTTTATGTTCATGCGGAAGAGCATCAATCTGCGTTTTTAACAGTATTAAATTTCTTCTAATATAATCGTTTAATAAATCAATTCGTTTTCCTTTTTCCATTTCCAGTGTATTCATTTTCAATTCCAGTAAACGATTTACAGTTTCTTTTATATCTGCGTCAAGTTCCGTATCTGCAAGTTCGGTAAATAACATGGGCGGCGGGCAGTGTTTATCTAAAATCCATTTGCATGCAAGCAATGAACGAATAACATAAAAGTACTTTTTGTATTTCACCATTTCATCCAGTAAAAATTCATGATAATTCCTGTTTGCTGTGTTTAGGTAATGATAAAGACCTGATTTGGAAGAAAAATAGTGATTGATTTCATCTTGAATCATAGTCCAGTCTTCTGTTGTTTTATATTGAATAGGGGAATTATTCCATTCAAATAAGGTTGGATTGGAGCCATGCAGAAGGCGAAGCGCTTTCTGCAAGTCCCAACCGTTAATATCAAAAGTTTCGTCCAGTTGCCATTCTATGACATCTTTTGTTTTGTCAAGCCTCAAATAATAATCTTTAGGCCGCACATATATAAAACGAACGTCATAATCGCTGTCAGGAGATGCAAAGCCCCAAGCGCGGCTTCCTGATTCTACAGCATAGATAATACGTACGTTTTCTTTTTTTTCGATTTCTTTCAGTTTGGTTTCTATGATTTTTCTCAAAACAATCCTCCTTTTTCAAAAATCTTTGAATTTGCATACGATATATGATTGTATTACTGCTTTCTGATTTATTCATAGAAGTACGGAATAAAATTTTACTTTTCTTTTACATTTATTTGACACATTTTCATGGTGAGCAGTGCGGCTGTATGGCTTTTCGGTGTTACGCCGGCGCAGCATTCAGCATCCACCGTAATTTTGGTTTCCGGCAGCTGTGCTTTTAAAATAAGGGCATTAGATACAACACAAATGTCTGTGCACAAACCGCAAAGCTCTATTTCACTCCACTGATTTTGATTTTCAGCGATATGTTTCGCCAATGCTAAACAGCCGAATGTCGGTTTATCAATAATTTCCCATCCCTCAGTATTCAGTTCTGCAGAGATGTTGTGACCGAATGTACCTTTGATGCAATGATTAATAGGTAAATTACGCCCTTCCTGCGTTTGTAAATAGTTATCATCATGCGTGTCTCTGGTAAAAATGACTGTATCTCCATTTTGCCTGTACTGTTCAATTTTTTCTTTTACCTTAGGCACAATTTTCCGTGCAGCATCAGTGCCCAGACTGCCGCTGATAAAATCATTCTGCATATCGATAACAAGCAATAGTTTTCTCAAAATTACCCCTCCAATAGATTTTGTACAGGGACAGGCGAGTTCTTAATTATGGAATAAAAGGTTTTAAAATTATATTAGCGTATTTTTTCGGGCAAAAACAATTCCAGGCACTATAGAAGGAAAGACGAGTTTTTATGCCAATTATACGAAACCCGATGGTTTTTGTGATGAAACATGGAAAGCCGTTTATCAATATGTTTTTGTTCTTAATATGATAGGGCAAGCAGTTAGCTTTCCGCGCCATATTTGTCTGCAAGTTCTCTATGTAAATTAATATGGTGTTTTACCATTTTCATATCTGGCATCCTTTGGCAAAATGATTCATTTCAGTGTAATCTTATTATGATATATGTATGTTTACACCGTTAACTTCAACATTTTCATCTGCACGGATGAGAATGTATTTTGTTCCGTTAATGATTTGTGTTTTAATCAAATCACTGCGTTCGGGATTGACTTTGATCGTTACGTCAGCAGTACGCAGTTCAAACTGTTTAGTGTCAACAATGTTTTGTGGACGGATTTCCGTACCTGTTCCAAAAGCAGTGTCATATTTTTCTTCAAATGCAGTAACACGGGTTTCGTCAACACCGCACGACTGCAATACTTTTTTGACAGTATTTTTTGATATCATCAGGGGTTTTTCTTCTTTGTTTGCTTTGTGTTCTTCAATCATTTCATAAATTTGATCATGCACTGCCTGAACCACTTCATAGTTGCATTCTTCTGAAATAGAATCACCGAGTATTGTTTGAAACGTTTCCTTTTGTATATCAGCAGGCATGGGGATTTCACTTTTAAAAATATTATCTACAAATTCGCTGTGGCTTTGAGAAGCGTCGCGTGTATAATAAAGCGCATTGTAGATGTTGGCGGCACGGTCATCAAAAGCAGGAAACATAAACCCGAGTTCAGGAGAGCCCACAACAGAATTTGCAGAGATGTTGTGAAAAGTATTTTCGTAGGCAAAATAACTGAGAGCAGGTTTAGTCATTTTTACAGGACAAATGCTGCATAAAATATATGTAAAAACAGTAGAAGAATCCTCATCTCTGCCGCCGTCTTTTGTGTAGGAAAAAACGTCATATTTATCGCAGGATAAAAGAATCAGATAGCTGGATTCAAAACTGACAGATTGAATAACTTGTGTATAAAATTCTGAGACAGCGTTATTATCTTCTAAAGAAGAATTTTTCAGATCCATGAGCAGTTTATGTTCTTCTGCTTCAATTACCTGTTGTGTGGAAAATTCTATATCAATCAGATTTTTGCCAATAGTTCCGGAAAGCGTCTTCTTTAAAATTGCAAGCATTCCTTCTGATTCATCTTGGGACATAATGCTGAGTGATTGATTAAATTCAGAAACGATTTCTTTGTTTTCATTCACATAACAACCGCGTATACGTGAGATATTACTTTTATCTGATCGAAAACGGCGCCGGATTTCAGAAATTTCTTTTTCATTCATAATAGCGTAACTCCTATCTATATTTAAAATTATAGACGACCATGCATAAGCATAAAATTTTATTATTTTAGTGGCTGCATATTTTTGGTGTGTTTACAGTGATGTAAAAAGTATTCTGCAATGAAGCAAACCGCACTTCCTACTGCATAGCAAAGGAGATCGGCGAAAGAAAAAGAGGTTCCAAGCAGGATGCGGAAAAATTTATTGTTTTCCAGTCCAAGTAATGAGACATAGTTAAAATATTGTGCAATTTCTACTGCGGCTGAAAACAAAAACAAATAGAGCGGGAGTAACTTTATACGGTTGGGGATGAAGATACGTGCAAAACAATACATAACCCAAACAACAATCACATCACCGATATATGGTCGGATCAGTTTATCATGAACAAACAGTGCAATCAGCACTTCAATTACAACAAAGATGGAAAATAGAATAAAATATGTAATTCGTTTTTTTATATGGTGTCTTTTTAAAATATCTATAATAATACACCTACTTTTTCCATAATATTTATTCTGTTTTGGGCCAGTATTGATTGGACGAACAGTTTTAAAGGATAAACCCATATTTTAAGAAGTTTCTTAAAATATGGGTTATTATGTTGCATATAAAGAAAGTTTGAGGTATGTTGTTATGTGTGCCTCAGATCTGTGTAAGGAACTTGAAAAAGATATTTTGTGATTTCGGAGGGGAGATTTGAACCCTCGTGTCTCTAAAAAGGTGTCGCGAACGCGTTTACAAGCAAGTAGGCAACAAAGACGCAGAGTGACCTTTTTCGGAAAAGGAGACGCAACAGAATGAGCGCACCGATGACTTTTGTAAAAAAATCGCCGCAAGCTGCTATCGCTTGCGGCGACGTGGTGGAGACGAAGAGGATCGAACTCTCGACCTTACGGATGCGAACCGTACGCTCTCCCAGCTGAGCTACGCCCCCATAAAGAACCAATCTCTATAACTGCCAGTATATTATTACATAATGTTCCCAAAAAGTCAAGGGGATTTTTAATGCGGATGGAGGTTGAAAATCGAATCGGCATCGCCGATTTTGCAAAAAATATGTGTGGATTTTCAGGCGTAGCTTTTTGGCATTTTTTGTCTAAAATTTGCGTTTTCTTGTAATTTATTGAAAATCTTTTCGGGGAATGATAAAATTATTTTGGATAAATAATCGAATTATTTCCTGCTTTTTGTTCGAGAAGGAAATAAAACCTTGTTTAAGGAGGGCTTTTTTTGAAAAAAATAAGACGCAAAGCGCTTGCGGTAGTGTTGTCTGCTGTAATGTTACTGTCGTGTATGGCATTATCGCCGGTTTCTACAGCGAGCGCGGAAGGTTCAAAACTGCCGGTTAATGTAATTGTAGGTTACTGGCACAATTTTAATAACGGATCTACGGTAACAAAGCTTGGCGACGTAAATCCGAATTGGGATGTAGTTATTGCATCCTTTATGACTACCGGCAGGGATTACTGTACCGCTGAATTTGAGCCGGATTCCGAGGTCTATTCAGGCGATTTGGCAGCCCGTAAAGCCGCATTTATTGCTGACGTAAAAAAGCTTCAGGCACGCGGTGTTAAGGTTATGGTTTCCCTTGGCGGGCAGAATGGTCATATTGAACTGGGTAACGATGCACAGCGCGATAATTTCCTGACAACTGCAATCAACGTTATCAAAGAATATGGTTTTGACGGTTTTGATGTTGACTTGGAGGGGTCTAGTATCACTATTACAGGCAGTGACTCTGTGGAAACCTGTGCGTCGCCGATTCAGAAAAACCTGAATTATGTTTTGCATAAATTGGTAGAAGAATTTGGTTCTGATTTTATGATTACAATGGCGCCGGAGCATCCTTATGTGCAGGGAGGCATGAATGCATGGGGTAGTCCGTGGGGGGCATATTTGCCGCTTTTGAATAACTGCCGTGATATTCTTACATTTATTCATCCGCAGTATTATAATAATAATATTGATTACTGGCTTGCTGACGGCGGCCGTATTACCGGTTATAGTGCAGACAGCTTAGTAAAGCTTTCCGAAATGCTTATCAATGGTTTTCCAACCCCAAAGGGAGATTTTCCGGGACTTCGTCCTGATCAGGTAGCTTTTGGCGTTCCGGCGTCTCGTTCAGCAGCAGGGTCTGGTACATTGGCAATCTCTGAATATCAAAGTGCGTTAAAAACATTGATTGAGAAATATCCGGATTTCCGTGGTATTATGACATGGTCTACCAACTGGGATGAAAAAGAAAATAACAGCGGTTTTGTTAATGGGATGCGCTCTGTTATCGGTGAGAGAAAATATGATGATAATACGCCGCTTTCTTTAACATCTGTAACGGCGGATAAAACCGGCACAGTGGATACCGATACTTCCGTTACCTGGACTGCTTCTGCTTCGGGCGGTTATGGCGCATTATCCTATCAGTTTGAGCTTATGAAAAACGGCGCTATAATTGATACAAAGGTATATAGTTCATCTTCTGCATATACAGCAGTGCTTTCCAAAGCAGGGGATTACACCGTAAAAGCAACCGTGAAGGATGGAAAGAATGCAGTAGTTTCCAAAACCTCAGCGCTTATAACGGTTAAAGAAAAAGTAGTAACCCCTCTCGCTTTTACTGATTTAAATGTATCTGGCTCTCCGGCAGTTGGTTCAAAAATAACATTTAACGCTGTAGTTACCGGAGGAACAGGAACGAATTTCTATACATTTTATCTTTATAGGGATGGCAAGTTAGCATATCAAGCGGTGAATACAGCATCCTCATCCTTTAGTTATCAGCCGCAGGCAAAAGGAATTTACATGTTAATTTCTTACTGTAAGGATAGCGCCGGAACAATGGTATCCAAAACTTATAAATTCAGTGTATAGAAAATATTTTTGAGTGCAGAAAAAATAAAACATTGAAAAGCGAATAATAAAAAGCGCCTTTTGCTGTAGAATGAGAACTATAGCAGAAGGCGTTTTTATATAAAGAAAAACTATACAAAAGGTCAATGAAAGATATAAAAGTTATTCCTACGCCTATATAAAGCAGAGGAAAATTGCATAGCGACTAAGATTCCATGTTTTTTTCGTCTAATGAATATTCCGTGTTGCCGTGGAGTATTTACGATAAAAAATATTATTTATTTTTGTGTGAAAATTTTGTTGATTATGTTATCTTAATAAAAAAATAATTATTGGCAGAAAATTTATATAATTCCAGTTTCGGTCTTTACATAATTGTGTTAATGAAGTAAAATATTCTTAAAAACAAATGAGGTGTCTGATTTGCAGCCTGTATATAAGAGGATTTTGATTAAACTCAGCGGGGAGGCATTAGCCGCTGGAAAAGGACATGGTATTGATACGGCGAAGGTCGAAGAAATTTGTACGGCAATTAAGGCGTGTACAGAGTTAGGCGTACAGGTAGGTATTGTAGTTGGCGGGGGAAATTTCTGGCGTGGAAGAACAAGCGGAAATATGGACCGGACGCGTGCCGACCATATCGGAATGCTTGCAACAGCTATGAATGCGTTAGCAATAGGCGATGCTTTTGACCAGCTTGGTGTTCCAGTACGTGTACAGACTGCGATTGATATGCGGCAAATTGCAGAACCGTATATTCGTAACCGTGCTGTACGCCACTTAGAAAAAGGTCGAATTGTTGTTTTTGGCTGTGGAACAGGAAATCCATTTTTTTCAACGGATACTGCTGCGGCGCTTCGTGCAGCTGAAATTGATGCGGATATTATTCTGAAAGCTACAAATGTTGACGGGGTTTATGACAGTGACCCGAAAAAGAATCCGGATGCAGTCAAATATGATGATTTGACATATCTTGATGTGCTGAATAAGGGGCTTGCTGTTATGGACAGTACAGCAGCGTCTTTGTGTATGGATAATAATATTCCAATTTTGGTATTTGATTTGGCGGAACCTATGAATATTGTTTCTGCCGTACAGGGCAAAAAAATAGGTACACTTGTAAAATAACTTATTCCAGAAGGAGAATTATTTATGAAAGAAATTTTTAATTTTGTAGAAGAAAAAATGGGCAAAACCTTAAAGGCATTAGACCATGAATTTACTTCTATCCGTGCTGGCCGCGCCAATCCAAATGTTCTTGATAAAATTATGGTTGATTATTATGGAACTCCTACAGCAATCAATGCTTTGGCGGCAATTTCGGTTTCCGAGGCGCGTACTCTTGTTATTCAGCCTTGGGATGGTTCCGTTCTGAAAGCTGTAGAAAAGGCAATTCAAAAATCTGATATCGGCATTAACCCAAACAATGACGGTCGTGTTATTCGTTTAACATTTCCGCCCCTTACAGAAGAACGTCGCCGTGAACTGACAAGGGATATTGCCAAAATGGGGGAAGATGCCAAAGTAGCAGTACGTTCTATTCGCCGTGATGGTATTGATAAACTGAAAGCAAAGAAAAAGTCGAATGAAATCACAGAAGATGATTTGAAAAACGGTGAAAAGAAACTTCAGGATATTACGGATAAATTTGTAAAAGAAATTGAAACTATGACGGATGGCAAAGAAAAGGAAATTATGGAAATCTAAATCTTCAGCCCCTCCTGTGAGGGGCTTTCCTGTGTTAATGAGAATATTTGATTCTGGGGGACATTATGGCTTTATTTTCAAAAAATCAGGGACGGGAAATACCTGCAGAGTTGTTGCCGAAGCATATTGCGATTATTATGGATGGTAATGGAAGATGGGCAAAAAAACGCGGCTTACCACGTAAGGCAGGACACTCCGCGGGCGCTAATTCTTTTCGAAAAATTGCTCGTTATGCAAATAAAATTGGTATTTCGTATATGACGGCTTACGCGTTCTCTACGGAGAATTGGAAACGTCCGGCCGATGAAGTAGAGGCCATTATGAATTTGCTTAGAGATTATTTAAAAGATGCAGGAAATTATAAAGACGAGAATATAAAGGTTCATTTTATCGGTGATAGGAGTATGCTTGCGGATGATATTATTGCTCTTATGGAGGACGCTGAATTCAATTCTTCAGATGCAACCGGAATGGTATTGAATATTGCTGTTAATTACGGGGGAAGAGATGAATTGGTGCATGCGGCCCGGTGCCTTTCTGAATATGTTGCTTTAAAAAGGATGAGTGCAGAGGATATAACGGAGGAAACTATCAGTAGGTTGTTGTATACCAGCGGACAGCCGGATCCAGATTTAATTATTCGTCCGAGCGGGGAATATCGGTTATCTAATTTTTTAATTTGGCAGGCGGCATATGCAGAATTTTGGTTTTCTGATGTATTATGGCCGGATTTTTCAGAGAAGCATTTAGATCAGGCGATCGCTGATTATGTAAAGCGCAGCCGACGTTTCGGCGGCGTTTAGAAGCGGGGGAAATACAGAAATGAAACAGCGCATTATATCGGCTCTCGTTGGCATTGCACTGCTGATATTTATTTTAGTAGTAAGGGATACCTTTATCTTTAATTTGGCTGTAGCATTGCTGGCGGCTATGGCTGTTACAGAAATTCTGCATTGTGTAAATATTCGTAGATTAAGTATTTACATACCATGTATCGTTTTTTCTGTTGCAGTACCTTTTATTATTACAATCTCTGGTATTTCCCTTTTAGCCATTGCAATTATATTTTCCTTGACAATGTTGATAATATATTTAAAAAATCATGACATCATTCGGTATGAAACGGTTTCTATGTCAGTAGTGACTAGCTTTTTTGTTTCTGTTTCGTTTGGATCATTAATTTGTCTGAAAGATGTGAGCCGTCTTTTTCCAACATGCTTTGAAAAAGCAGACGGCCTGTTTTTATTAATGATGGTATTAATTTGCTCATGGGCAACAGATTCAGGAGCATATTTTACAGGTATATTTTTAGGCAAACATAAATTGGCGCCGACGATTAGCCCTAAAAAAACCATAGAAGGAGCTATTGGCGGTATCATAGTGTGTGTACTGGTTAATATTTTATCGGCATTTATTTTTGACCGTTATATCTTTCAAACACCGCATATCTCTTATTGGGTAGTTGGCATTTTATCGGTGTTCCTGTCCGTGGTGGGTATGTTGGGAGATTTAAATGCATCACTGATTAAACGTAATTTTAATGCAAAGGATTTTGGTCATATTATGCCTGGACATGGTGGGGTTATGGATCGTTTTGACAGCGTTTCTTTTGTTGCCCCTGTCTTATATGCTATTATTATGATTTTTACAGCGATTTTATAAAGACGGTGACTGATTTGAAAAAAATAGCAGTTCTTGGATCTACAGGTTCTATTGGTACACAAGCGCTTGACGTGGCCCGCTCCATGCCTTGTCAGGTAACAGCATTAGCCACATATCATAATATATCGCTTTTAGAAGCACAGATTAGGGAGTTTCATCCGTCAATTGCCTGCGTAATGCAGGAAGAAGCAGCTCACGATTTAAAAATCCGTATTGCGGATACGTCGGTTAAAATTGTTTCGGGTATGCAGGGATTGTGCGAATGTGCAGTACAGGAACAGGCTGATATTATATTGAATGCTGTTGTTGGAATGGTAGGTTTAGAACCAACTTTGTGCGCAATAGAAGCGCGAAAGACAATTGCATTAGCAAATAAAGAAACATTAGTGGCAGGTGGGCAGCTAGTTATGAGGTGCGCCAAAGAAAAAGGCGTAAATATTCTACCTGTTGACAGTGAACACAGTGCAGTGTTCCAATGCTTACAAGAAAATCAAAACCATGATAAAATAAAAAAAATAATTCTTACCGCTTCGGGGGGACCTTTCTTTGGAAAAACTTCAAAGGAGTTAGAAACCGTCAAACCGGAAGATGCATTAAAGCATCCTAATTGGTCAATGGGAAGAAAAATAACCATTGACAGTGCAACAATGATAAATAAAGGCTTGGAATTGATTGAGGCTTGCTGGTTGTTTGATGTTTTTCCGGAAAAAATAGAGATTGTTGTACATCGCGAAAGTATTATTCATTCCATGGTGGAATATTGTGATAATGCGGTGATTGCCCAATTGGGAGTTCCAGATATGCGCTTGCCTATTCAATATGCAATTACTTATCCGGAACGAATACCCTCTCCTGTGAATCAGCTTGATTTACTCCAAATTGGAAAACTGACTTTTCATGCTCCGGATGAAAAAACTTTTGGAGGCATCGCCTTGTGTCGGGAAGCATTCCAAAAAGGTGGGTTATGTCCGGCAATAGTAAATGGAGCAAATGAAGAAGCAGTTGCTTTGTTCTTAGAGGGAAAAATTGGATTTAATGATATTTGTAAATTTGCACGTCTGGCGATGGAATCCATAAAAAAATGGGAAGATTATACTTTGGCGGATGTTTTGGAAGCAGATCTTTCTGCAAGGGAATTTGTGAGGCGCTGTGCAGAATAAAACTTCTTCGTCTGGCTTATAATTGAATATCTGCCGTTTTCACGCAGTGATGAAAGGACGAGGTGATTTTTATCTTAAATTCTATTCTTATGTCTTTTTCTTTTTCTCAGATATGGGGGAAGGTATGGCCGATTTTAATCGCAATTCTATTTTTTGGACTAATTATTTTTATCCATGAATTCGGTCATTTTATTACAGCAAAATTATCAAAAGTCCGTGTAAATGAATTTGCAATCGGTATGGGACCAACGATTTTCAAGCATCAGGGCAAGGAGACAACGTATGCTTTACGTCTTTTTCCTATTGGCGGATTTGTAAGCATGGAAGGCGAGGATGAAGAATGCGAATCTGAAAGTTCATTTAATAAAAAGCCAATTTGGAAACGGATGATTATTGTCGCGGCCGGTGCGGTTATGAATCTTTTGTTAGGACTTGTCATTCTGGGAATTTATTTGTCTATGCAGCCGGTTCTTACAACAAATATTGTTGACGGTTTTCGGGAAAACGCAACTAGTAGTCAAACAGGATTACAGATTGGAGATGAAATTGTTTCCATTAATGGTATGAGTGTTTTGACAACATACGATATTTCCGTTGGTATGATGCGGGATAAAGATGGACTTATTGATTTTGTTGTAAAACGTGATGGTAAAAATATACGCCTTGAGAATGTACAATTTACTACGGGAGAAATTGAAGGTCATAAAATTACAGTTCACGATTTTTATGTTAAACCGATGAATAAAACTTTCTTTTCCATTGCAGGAGAATCTGTTAAATACTCATTATCGGTTGCAAGGATTGTATGGTTAAGTTTATTTGATATTATAACCGGACAATATGGATTCAATGAACTTTCCGGTCCAGTTGGAACAGTTGCTATAGTGGGTGAGTCTGCTTCCAATGGTTTTCAGTCTTGGGACGGATTTATGGATATGTTGATGCTGATGGCATTTGTTACTATAAATATTGGAGTGTTTAATCTTCTTCCAATTCCGGCGTTGGATGGCGGGCGTCTCTTTTTCCTGTTGATTGAACTGGTGAGGAATAAACCTTTAAACAGAAAATATGAAGGCATGGTCAATGCTGCCGGACTTTTTATTTTGCTGGGATTTGTAGCGTTAGTCACTTTCAGTGACATTGTAAAATTATTTAAAGGGTGACATTTTTGAAACAAAGAAAATCAAAGGCTGTTCATGCAGGCAGTTTAACCATCGGCGGCGGGGCGTCTGTTTCTGTTCAGTCGATGCTGAATGTTCCTGCGGAAGATATACAAGGAAGTGTAGAACAGGCAAAAAAGCTGGCAGACGCAGGATGCCAGCTTATCCGTTTTGCGATACCGAATATGCAGGCAGTAAGGTTAATTGATGCTGTAAAAACAGCTGTAAATGTACCTGTCGTTGCGGATATTCATTTTGATTATAGATTGGCGTTGGAAAGTGTAAATGCCGGCGTTGATAAAATCCGTATCAATCCCGGCAATATTGGTGATGAGAATCGTATAAAGGCAGTTGCAAATGCATGTGCTAATGCGGGTATTCCAATTCGTATCGGTGTAAATTCCGGTTCATTGGAAAAAGAAATTCTTGCACAGTATGGCAAGCCAACACCAGAGGCTTTGGTGAAAAGTGCATTGTATCATGCATCTTTATTAGAACGTTTTGATTTTAACGATATTGTCCTTTCCATGAAATCTTCCGATGTTCCATCCATGGTGCAGGCATATGAAATTGCAGCGGAACAATGTGAATACTCTTTTCATTTAGGGGTAACCGAGGCTGGTACTGTACATATGGGTTTAATAAAATCAGCGGCAGGAATTGGATCGCTTTTACTTCACGGTATTGGTGATACAATCCGCGTATCTCTTACAGCCTCTCCTGTTAATGAAATCAGTGCAGGCTTTGATATTTTAAAAGCAGTAGGATTAAAAACAGATACTCCGCAAATTATTAGCTGCCCAACTTGCGGCAGAACAAAAATAGACATTATTCATCTTGCAGAAGAGGTAGAACAACGCTTAAAAGATTGCAATAAGCCGATCAAAGTGGCAATTATGGGTTGTGTGGTTAATGGACCGGGCGAAGCACGTGAAGCTGATATTGGCATTGCCGGCGGTGTTCATGAAGGGCTTTTGTTCCGTAAAGGTGAAATTATACGAAAAATACCGGAAGACCAATTGGTTGATGCGTTGATGCAAGAGATAGAAAAATTATAAAAATTTTGCAATAACATTTAAGATATTGTGAGTATTATCAGCATAAAAGTGAGGTGCCCTATGCCTGAGAGAAACTTCGGTGAGTTTTATGGTGTTTGCATTAAAGACCAGCAAGTAAATACCGCTTTGGCGGATGGCATTGTTTTAAATCTTTCAATTAATAAACACGAGCAGTCATTAAAAACATCCGTTTCTTTTACACACTTGGTTGAGCGCAGGTTGCTGTTTGCGGCTGAGCGCTCTATTTGTCATGCACTGAATTTATTAAGTGTGCATATTTATCCCAAATTTCCTGCGCAGGCATTTTCTAAGGAATATTATCATGATTTGATAGCGGAACTTCGTAAACGCAAAGCCACAGTGAATGGATTTTTAGATGACAGTATACCTGAGATTATGGATGGAAAACTTTCAGTTCGATTATTTCATGGAGGATATGATATTTTAAAAAGTTCCAACTGTGGAGAAGCGCTGTCCGATTTAATTGAAGAAGAATTCGGCATTCGGTATACTGTAGAATTTACAGGGCAGCTAACAATTACCCCAGAGCAAAGGGAATCTCTTCAAAATGTTAAACCTAAACCGGTATCTCAAGCTTTTGTTGGATTATCTTCGGAACAGCCGCCTTTTGATGCAAACGTATCAGCAGGGCAGAAAGTATCAAAGCCAGAATCCCCCAAAAAAGTGCATAAAATGTTGGAAGGATTACCTATTTATCTTGAAACGGCAAAATCTCTCTACGGCAGAGATATCAAAGGAAAACCGGTTCCCATTAAAGGCGTGACTCCGGAAGATGGAACAGTAATACTTTGGGGAGATGTTTTCAGTTTTGAAACAAGGGAAACAAAAGACGGCAGGAACTTAATTGTTTCTTTTAATATCACAGATTATACGAGTTCTTATGCCGTTAAAATTTTTAATGATAAAAACTCTCTTGCCGCATTGGATGAAGGATTATCGAACGGAAAAACTGTATTGATTCGCGGAGCCATCAGTTATGATAAGTACGACAGGGATTATGTTATTCGTGCGGATGCCGTTTCTGTTGTTAAGAAATCTGAACCAATGGATGAAGCGCCGGTAAAACGTGTAGAATTACATATGCATACAAATATGTCATCTATGGATGGCATGACCCCTGCGGCCGCGTTGGTAAAGCGTGCCGCGTCCTGGGGGCATAAAGCTGTTGCAATTACTGACCACGGCGTATTGCAGGCGTTTCCGGATGCCATGAGTGCCGCAGAGAGCTTGGGCGGGAAAATAAAAATTATTTATGGTGTAGAAGCATATTTTATTAACGATATGATTCCGGTAGTGAAAGGTAATGCACAGGCATCCTTTGACGGGGAGTTTATTGTTTTTGATATTGAAACTACAGGACTGAACGCGCAGACAGAACGCATAACGGAAATTGGCGCTGTGCGTTTTGTAGGCGGAGAAATCAAAGAAGAATTCAATACCTTTGTAAATCCTCAAATGCCGATACCCCATAAAATTACAGAATTGACCGGTATTAATGACGATATGGTTAAAAATGCGCCGCTGGAAAAAGAAGCTTTGGAACATTTTTTTGCTTTTTGCGGCGATTGTAAAATTCTTGTTGCCCATAATGCACCGTTTGATACGAGTTTTATCCGTGCAGCATGTTTGCGCCAAGGCATGGAATATGATTTTACTGGAATTGATACAGTACCAATCTGTCGGAACTTATACCCTAATATTAAAAATCATAAGTTGGATACTGTTGCAAAATATTTGAAATTACCTGAATTTAATCATCATAGGGCAAGCGACGATGCAAAAATGCTGGCACAAATTTTTCAGATTTTGCTGAAAGATATGAAAGAAGAAAAAGGTATCAGCGAAGTTTCCCGGATTAATACATCCCTTAGTGGAGGCGATAATAAAAAAACACGCCCTTTCCACCAAATTATTCTTGTAAGAAATGCAACAGGCTTAAAAAATTTGTATCGTCTTGTTTCTATGGCTCATCTTGATTATTTCTATAAAAAACCTCGTATCCCAAAAAGTGAACTGGTAAAATATCGAGAAGGCTTAATTCTTGGCAGTGCCTGTGAGCAGGGCGAATTGTATCAAGCAGTATTGCAGGGCAAGCCATGGGCAGAACTTTTGGATATTGCCGGATTCTATGATTATCTGGAAATTCAGCCAAATGGAAATAACCTCTTTATGGTACGCAACGGTACGGTAAATGGAGAAGAAAAATTAAATGAAATAAATCGAACAATCATTAAACTGGGAGAAAAACTTGGTAAGCCGGTAGTTGCAACGGGTGACGTTCATTTTATGGATAGTAAAGATGAAGCATTTCGGCGTATCCTTATGGCAGGGCAAGGTTTTTCCGATGCAGACCAGCAAGCGCCACTTTACTTCCGCGATACGAATGACATGTTAAAAGAATTTGCATATTTAGGTGAAAAGAAAGCGTATGAGGTAGTGGTTGAGAATACAAATTTGATTGCAGATTGGATCGCAGATGATATTCGGCCCATTCCGAAAGGGAACTATCCTCCATCACTTCCCGGCGCAGACGAAGAATTGACGGAAATTTGCTGGAATACCGCAAAACGTATTTACGGCGAACCTGTGCCGGAAATCATTGCACAGCGCCTTGACCGTGAATTGACCTCTATTATCAAACACGGTTTTGCAGTTATGTATATGATTGCACAGAAGTTGGTTATGGATTCTGAAGCTCATGGATATTTGGTAGGTTCCCGTGGTTCTGTTGGTTCTTCCTATGTAGCTAATGCCTCAGGTATTTCAGAAGTTAATCCCTTGCCGCCTCATTATGTTTGTCCAAACTGCAAATACAGCGAATTTTTTCTAAAAGGCGAATATGGTTCCGGATTTGATTTACCGCCTAAAGATTGTCCGCATTGCGGTACAGCTCTCAGGCGGGATGGTCATGAAATCCCTTTTGAAACTTTTTTGGGATTTGATGGTGATAAGGAGCCTGATATTGACTTGAATTTTTCCGGTGAATATCAATCCTGTGCTCATAAATATACTGAGGAACTTTTTGGTGCAGACCATGTGTTTCGGGCAGGAACAATTGCTTCTGTAGCGGACAAGACCGCTTATGGATATGTTAAAAAATATGTAGAAGAACGAGGACTGGTTCTTCATCGTGCAGAAGAGGATCGCCTGACCATAGGTTGTACGGGGGTTAAGCGTACTACAGGACAGCATCCGGGAGGGATGGTTGTTGTACCGAGAGATTATGATGTTTATGATTTTACACCTGTTCAGCATCCGGCAGACGATGCAGATAAGGGAACTGTAACCACACATTTTGACTTTAACTCGCTGCATGATACAATTTTAAAGCTTGATATTCTTGGCCATGATGTGCCGACGCTTTATAAACATCTGGAGGATATGACGGGAATTAAGGTTATGAGCGTTGACGTTTGTGACCCCAAAATCATCCAACTTTGTACCAGTCCTGAACCTTTAGGCGTATCAGCACAGGAAATTGATTGTGAAACAGGTACTTTATCTATTCCGGAAATGGGAACCCCTTTTGTTCGTCAAATGCTTTTGGAAGCAAAACCAAAAACGTTTTCGGATTTACTGCAAATATCCGGTTTGTCGCATGGTACAGATGTATGGTTGGGAAATGCACAGGATTTAATTAAAAATGGAACCTGTACAATTTCTAATGTTATCGGTACGCGTGATAGCATTATGACTTATCTGCTTCATAAAAATATGGAGCCAAAGCGTGCATTTAAAATTATGGAGTTTACGCGTAAAGGCAAATTTAACAAAATGGTGCCTGAAGATTGGATTCAGGATATGCGGGAGCATGATGTCCCTGAATGGTATATTGAATCCTGCCGTAAAATTAAATATATGTTCCCGAAGGCACATGCAGCGGCGTATGTCATTGCGGCACTGCGTCTTGGTTGGTATAAAATATATCGTCCGTTAGAGTATTATGCTGCATATTTAACAGTTCGCGGCGGTGATATGGATGCTGCAGCGGCGGCAGCAGGGAAATCTGCCGTTAAAACATTGCTGGAGGATATTAAGGTCAAAGGGAAAGAAGCTTCTAAAAAAGAAGAGGATCAATATACCATTATGCAAATTGTCTATGAAATGCTTGCGCGCGGGTATGAATTTCTTCCTGTTGATTTGTATCATTCAGATGCAATAGTATATAAAATTGAAGATGGGAAAATTCGTCTCCCATTTGGGGCACTCCGCGGTCTTGGAGAGGCCGCGGCAAGAGCGCTTGCAGACGCAAAAAATGAAAATGACCCATATATATCTATACATGATGTACAAACACGTGCAGGTGTTTCCAAGGGGGTAATAGAAACTCTTGCCGAAGCAGGCGTGTTGAAAGATTTGCCGGAAAGCAGTCAAATGAGTATGTTTTAATTTGCTGTTTTACTATAATTGGATTGTAGATCCTTTTACTATTTGTAATTTTTTCTAATTGACCCATTGCTTTTGTTTTGCTATCATATTATCATACTAAAGTAACAGAGCGGAGGAACATAATGAAACGTTATTCTAAAGTAACACCGGAAGGTACGCGGGATATTTTATTTGAAGAATGCTCCGCAAGAAGAAAAGTTGAATCGACATTATCCCAACTGTTTAAACAGTTAGGATATAATAGAGTAATTACCCCGGCGATTGAATTTTTTGATGTCTTTGACAGGGAAAGCGCAGGTATGCGTCCCGAAAGCCTATATAAGCTGGTTGACAGGAGAGGTCGGCTTTTGGTTCTGCGGCCTGATAATACTATGCCGATTGCACGTATGGTTGCAACAAGGCTGAAAGATATGCCCATGCCTGTACGGCTTTATTATTCTCAAAATGTATTTCGTATTCACCCTGGTTTAAGCGGGCGCAGTGATGAAATTTATCAAAGCGGTATTGAGTTAATGGGAGCTTCCGGCATTCGTGCAGATTTAGAAGTGATTACTACAGCAGTAGAAGCATTAAAACGCTGCGGCGCACCGGATTTTTGCTTGGAAATCAGCCATGCAGGAATTTTCAATGCGATTGTTTCTAATTTACATGTAGATGCCGAAATACGTGAAGATTTAACTCAGCTGATTGAATCTAAAAATTATGCTGCATTAAACGATTTGCTTGATAAGATTGGAGATTCACCGGAAACACAGGCTATTCGCCGTATGCCAAGGCTGTTCGGCGGAATTGAAGCGTTAGATGAGGCGCAGGCTTTGATTCAAAGTGAGGAAGCGTCTGTTGCTTTATCTTACCTTCGTACATTGTACCATCGCCTGTCCGCATTAGAAACCGGCGCTAATATACGTATTGATTTAGGACAGGTACATCGCGGTAATTATTACACAGGTGTTGTTTTCCGCGGCTATATTGAAGGTTCTGGAATCACCGTACTTAATGGGGGACGCTATGATCATTTAACAGAAGAATTCGATGCGTTGTTGCCAGCTGTCGGTTTTGGTGTGGAAGTGGATGCACTGGCAAAAGCAATGCTTCAGCGAGGAGAAGTCGAACCGCCTAAGAAAGCCGATGTTTTGGTATTCGGAGAAAACGGAAAGGAAATTCAGGCTGTAACTTATGCTCGTTCTCTTTCCGAAAATGGTTTATCCGGAGAAAACTGTGTTTGTGAAACATTGGAGGAAGCGAAAGCGTATGCAAGTATGCGCGGTATCCGTCGATTAGATGTTGTGGGGGATAATGGCGTGACCTGTATAACAATAGCGGAGGGATTTTATGAGACCAATTAGAATTGCACTCACGAAAGGGCGCCTTGAAAAGGAATCTGTAAAGCTTTTCAAACAAATGGGGCTTGATTGTATTAATTTAGAAGAGAAAGGCCGACGGCTGATTCTGCCTGTAGGAGATTATGAAGCTGTTCTTGCAAAAGCGGCGGATGTTATCACTTATGTGGAACTTGGCGCTTGTGATATCGGCGTGGTTGGTAAAGATACTATAGTTGAAAATGGACATAGCTTTTATGAAGTGTTGGATTTAAATATCGGCAAATGTCGTTTTGCACTTGCGGGTCCTAAAGGTAAGGATTTTTTTGGCGGTTATAATGTAAAACGAATTGCCAGCAAATATCCTAATGTTGCCCGCGCTTATTTTGAAAGCAAAAACATGGATGTTGAAATTATAAAAATTGAAGGTTCTGTGGAACTTGCTCCTCTGCTGGATGTGGCTGATGCAATTGTGGATATTGTAGAAACAGGAAGCACATTAAGGGAAAATGGGCTGGAAGTTATTGAAGAAATTTTTCCGATTTCTGCGCGTGTGATCGTTAATATGGCAAGCATGAAGCTTCGGAAACAGGAAATTGAAAATTTCCTTATGGAAATCGAAAAGGCAAGGGAGGCGTTGCAAACATGCTCAGTGTCGTAAAAACAGACGGTATTTCAGAAAAAAAACTGATTGCTCAGCTAAAAGACAGAAGCGGTGAGGTTGACCGAAAGGTAACAGCTGCGGTCAGCGAGATTATTGAGCAGGTGAAACAAAACGGAGACAAAGCCGTTGAAGAATATACTCAGAAGTTCGATGGTAAGGTACCTGACTGTATAGAAATCTCAAAAGAAGAAATTCAGGATTCTTTAACACTATGCGATACTGATTTTATTTCCGGATTAAAACGTGCCGCTAAAAACATTGAGGATTTTCATATTCGTCAAAAACAGCAAAGCTGGCTGACCACCGAAGAAAACGGCGTTATTATGGGGCAGCGTATACGCGGTCTCAGCCGTGTTGGCATTTATGTTCCGGGCGGGACAGCCGCTTATCCATCTTCAGTTTTGATGAATGCAGTTCCAGCTAAAATTGCTGGAGTAAAAGAAATTATTATGGTAACTCCACCAGCAAAAAACGGAAAAGCAAACCCGGATATCCTTGCTGCCGCTGCTATTGCAGGTGTAGATAGGGTATTTCTGGTCGGCGGAGCACAGGCGGTTGCCGCTTTGGCTTATGGTACGCAATCAATACCAAAAGTGGATAAAATTGTTGGACCGGGGAATATTTATGTTGCAACAGCAAAGCGATTGCTTTACGGCGTTGTTGATATAGATATGGTAGCAGGACCGAGTGAGATTTTAATTGTCGCGGATGATACTGCAAATCCCAAATATCTTGCCGCAGATATGATGTCGCAGGCAGAGCATGATGTACTGGCTTCTTCTATTTTGCTGACGACCAGTGAACAGGTTGCTGTAAATACAATAGCAGAGATAGAAAAACAAATGCAGGAACTTTCCCGTCAAGATATTATTGAACGTTCCTTGAACGATTATGGTGCAGTTATTGTTTGCCGCGATATGAGTGAAGCGGTTGCATTTGCAAATGAGTTGGCGCCTGAACATTTGGAAATTGCGGCAAGAAATCCAATGGAATATATTGGACAAATTGATAATGCCGGGAGTGTATTTCTTGGCGAATATTCTCCTGAACCATTAGGAGATTATTTTGCAGGACCTAATCATGTATTGCCGACTAGTGGTACTGCTCGTTTCTTTTCACCATTATCGGTAGATAGTTTTGTAAAGAAATCCAGTTTTATATACTATACACAGTCTGCTTTAAAAGATGCGAAAGATGATATTATTAAACTTGCTGAAACAGAAGGTCTGACAGCACACGCCAATTCTATTAAAGTGAGGTTTTAGCTGTGGCATATCAACTGAATGAAAAGCTTGCAAATCTGGTTCCGTATGAGCCTATCAGCGGAGATTATCCGATTCGGCTGGATGCTAATGAATCTTTTGTTCATCCGCCCAAAGAGCTTCTGGAGCTGATGGGGAAAGCGGCAGTGGAAGCAGCATTCAACCGATACCCCGATCCATATGCTGAAAAACTTTGTCAGGCATTTGCCTCTTATTATGGGATACCTTCGGATTTCGTTACCGCAGGCAATGGTTCTGATGAATTGATTTCTGTGATTATGTCAGCTTTTCCCATGAAAGGGGCTAAAATTCTGACGGTAGAACCGGATTTTTCGATGTACCGTTTTTATACCAGTATCGCAGAATGCCCAAATCATGTCATTATGAAAAATGAAAATTTCCGTATTGATATTGAGGAAATGCTTGCTTGTATCCGACAAGAAAATATCAAACTGGTTATTTTTTCCAATCCATGTAATCCAACGTCAGTTGGTGTTACTGCGCAGGAAATTCAAAAATTACTTGTCCATACCAGTGCATTAGTTGTATTAGATGAAGCATATATGGATTTTTGGTCAGAATCTCTGTTGCATGATGTGCAAAAATATGATAATCTTATCATATTGCGTACTTGTTCCAAAGCAGTGGGTTTAGCGGCACTGCGGGTTGGCTTCGCGGTTGCTAATCAAAAACTGACAAATGCACTGCGGGCAGTGAAGTCTCCGTATAATGTCAACAGCGTCAGTCAGGCAATGGCAACGGTTATATTTGAACATCCGCAATATTTGAAAGATGCGTTATCTCAAATTTTAGCCTCACGGGATGTTTTGTTTCAGGAAATGAAAAAATTGGAAGCAATATATCCTTCCTGCATTCATGTGACAGATACAGTAACAAATTTTATATTTGCATGGTTTAATGATGCAAAAGGTCTCTTTGAATTTCTGAAGCAAAAAGGGGTTGTTGTGCGCCATATGGGTGATTATCTGAGAATCACAGCTGGAACTCCAGAAGAAAATAGGTCGGTTATTGCAGGTATTCATTCTTTTATGGATATGGAGGCATAAGATGAGACAAGCAGATGTTAAAAGAAAAACCAAAGAAACAAATATTGCACTTTCTTTAAATCTTGATGGGGGAGAGTGTGATATTCAAACGGGAATCGGCTTCTTTGATCATATGCTTGGCGCATTTGCCATGCATGGAGGTTTTGGATTAAAACTATCAGTAGCTGGAGATTTAGAGGTGGATTGCCACCATACGGTGGAAGATGCAGGGATTGTATTAGGACAAGCATTTGCCAAAGCGCTTGGCGATAAATCAGGTATTGCACGTTATGGTTCTTTTTATGTTCCGATGGATGAAAGCCTTGCTTTTGCTTGTGCAGATATCAGCGGGAGGCCTTATCTAGTATTTGATGCTGTTTTCCCGCAGGAACGCGTTGGCAGTTTTGATACATGCATGACGCAGGAATTTTTCAGGGCTTTCGCATATCATGCGGGAATTACTCTTCATATGAAAGTTTTATATGGCTCTAATTCTCACCATGAAATTGAAGCGCTTTTCAAAGCGGCGGCACATGCGCTGTGTGTCGCTGTTGCACCGGCACAAAGAGGCATTTTATCTACAAAAGGCGTTTTGTAATTAAGCATAATAAAATAAATCCGGCGTAATTTACTGGAGGTATATTTATGATTATATTGCCTGCAATTGATATTAAAGGCGGGACCTGTGTTCGGTTATTTAAAGGGGATATGGATACAGCAGAGAAGGTTGCCGAAGATCCTGTTGAAACTGCGTTGGCATTCAGGAATGCTGGCGCTGAATGGATTCATATGGTAGATTTAGATGGTGCCGTTGCCGGTGAACGGATAAATACGGATATCTTTGTTACAGTTGCCGGTGAAAGCGGACTGAAAACGGAGGTTGGCGGAGGAATCCGCACAATGCAGGATGTGCAGTACTATTTAAACCACGGTATTGAACGTGTTATTTTAGGTTCAATTGCACTCAAAGATCCTCAGTTTGTTCGGGAAGCTGTAAAGGAATATGGTGCACGCATTGCAGTTGGGATTGATGCACGTGATGGAAAGGTTGCCGCTGAAGGTTGGGTTCAGGATTCTTCTGTTGATTATATTGAATTAGCGAGGCGAATGGAAGATGCCGGCGTAAAGTGTATTATATTTACAGACATTCTCAGAGATGGTACATTGTCCGGTCCTAATCATGCCCAATTAAATGCTTTAAACGGCGCGGTACAGTGTGACGTAATTGCCAGCGGAGGAATCAGTAATATAAATGATATTCAAAGATTGCATGAAGATAAGCTTTACGGTGCAATTTGCGGAAAATCCATTTATAAAGGTACACTGAACCTTGCACAGGCGATTCAGACCTGTACATGTACTGCGGAGGTGTTGTAATGCCGGATTTAGAACGTTTTTTTCTCAAGGGAGATCTGATTCCTGCTGTTGTGCAGGAGGATAGTACCGGCGAGATTTTGATGCTTGCCTATATGAATCGGGAATCTCTGCAAAAAACGCTGGAGACTGGATATACTTGGTTTTGGAGCAGGTCAAGGAAAGAGTTGTGGAATAAAGGCGCTACCTCAGGTCACCTTCAAAAGGTGATAAAAATATTCACTGATTGTGACGATGACACATTGCTTTTACGTGTGGAACAAACAGGCGCGGCTTGTCATACCGGCAATCATTCATGTTTTTACAGAGAAATTGGGAGGGCTTAAAATGCAGGATACATTAAGAAATTTGTACGCTACTATTGTTGACAGGCGTGATAACCCGCAGGAGGGTTCCTACACAAATTATTTATTTGAAAAAGGGTTAGATAAGATACTGAAAAAAGTTGGCGAAGAAAGTGCCGAAACGATTATTGCGGCCAAAAACGGTGTGAATCAGGATACCGTTTATGAAATCAGTGATTTATTTTATCATATTTTTGTTTTAATGGTACAGCAAGGAATTTCTTTAGAGGAAATTGATGCGGAACTTGAGACTCGTGCACAAAAAACAGGAAATCTCAAACAATTTCATCAGGTAGATAAAAATTCTTAACAGTTATGGGATGGAAGGCATTTCCATTCCATTTTTCTGTTTACTCTATTCCTGATATATACATTTTATTTTTGCAAATAAATCTGAAATGGAAATGCATAGCATAAGGTTTAATTTCAGGATTTTAAAACCGTTGATAAATAAGGAGAGTTTTTACATGAAGTACATAAGAAATGTTTTAGCTGGTGCAGTAATCGGTATTGCAGAAATAATACCTGGGGTCAGCGGCGGTACGTTAGCAGTATTAATGGGAATTTATGATGAGTTGATTGGGACAATCAGTCATTTAACCAAAAATATAAAAGAGAATTTAAAATTTTTAATCCCGCTCCTTCTTGGCATGGGTGTTAGTATTTTAGGATTTAGTCACATTATAAAATTTTTGCTGGAAAATTACCCAATGGCAGTTAATTTTCTTTTTTTGGGGTTGGTTATTGGTATTATTCCAATGCTGACTAAACGGGCAGCTGCGGGAAAATTTAAAATTTTAAATATGATTCCTTTTGTAATTACTTTTGTAATTATGATATTGCTGGCATTTTTTTCTATGTCATCCGGTTCAGATGCTGTGTTGATTACTGCGATGGATGTGGGGACATTTTTTCGATTTATGGTAATCGGTTTTCTGGCGGCAATTTGTTTGATTTTACCTGGAATCAGTGGTTCCATGATTATGGTTATTTTTGGTATTTATGATTCTGTAATAAATGCAGTAACCAAATTGGATATTTTGATGCTGTTACCGGTTGGTATTGGTATCATTCTGGGAATTCTCTTTGGTTCAAAAGCCATTGATTTTAGTTTGAAAAAATATCCGCAAGCTACTTTTTTTGCAATTCTCGGTTTAGTTGCAGGTTCTACTATTTCTATCTATAATCGTTCCGGGTTTCATTTAATGTCAGCACAAGGTGTTGCAGCCATTGTAACTTTAATTATTGGAATTGCAGTTTCACTGTTTTTTACATCTGATAAATTTCAGCAAACGAAAAGTTAAGAAATTCATGGAATCTTAGCAAAAAATAAAAAAGACCTTGCTACATGTTGTTTTGATATATGGCAAGGTATTTTTTCTCTATATTTGTTTACTTCTATTTCTGTATATTTTAGCATACTTATATTATAAAAAGCAGAATCAGGAGTTTTGCAAATGTTTATTGTACTGAAAAAAAAGTATATAACTATAGGCATCACTTTACTTTGCTGTTTTGCGCTGATTTTCAATTTTGTTCCTTTGGGACGGACTGTAAAAGCAAATAGTAATGGTATTGAACTGCCTATTGTCATGTATCACCAAATTGCGCACAAAAATAAAAATTTAGGAAAATATGTGATTTTAGATACGCAGTTTGAAAAAGATTTACAGTATTTAAAAAAGCAAGGTTATCAAACGATAAATATGACACAATTAATTGATTATGTACAAAATGGTACTCCTTTGCCTGAAAAACCTATTATGATAACTTTTGATGACGGACAGGAAAGCTTTTATGCATATATTTATCCTCTTTTGGAAAAATATGAATCTTATGCAGTACTGTCAATTGTAGGGGCATATGCGGATACCTATACAGAATTGGATGATCATCATCTTTCCTATTCCTATTTGAACTGGACGCAAATTGAAGAATTAACAAAAAGTAAATGGACAGAAATTCAAAATCATACGTATAATATGCACGATAATAAACATGGACGTTTAGGATGCAGAATTAAAAAAAATGAATCTCTGGCTGATTATACTACAGCATTAAATAATGATATTGGAAAATTACAGCAGGAGTTGTTTAAAAGAACTGGTTGGATGCCAAATACATTTACTTATCCTTATGGTTATTATTGTAAAGAATCTGTTCAAATTCTTCAACAAATGGGATTTGAAGCAACTCTGACGTGCAGTGAAAAATTGAATTATATTTCACGTAACCACGAATGTTTATATGGGTTGGGAAGATTTAATCGTCCCAACGGATTGAGCAGTGAAGCTTTTTTTGAAAAAATATTGCGTAAAAAATCATAGAAAAAAGTATTTTTATTCTTGACAGTTTTAAGATAATCCTGTATAATTAATATCGTTGTCGAGGCGTGGCTCAGTTTGGTAGAGCGCTGCGTTCGGGACGCAGAGGTCGCGTGTTCGAATCCCGTCGCCTCGACCATATCGAGTGTTCTTATGGCATTGTAAGGGCTGTAGGAACACTCGTTTTTTGTATATCAAAAAATAGTTTGCTGGATGAGCTCTACAAGTGACCATAAATATGTAAACCCACCAATTATATTTCACATTCAAATCTGGATTGAGTAAGGGATATTTTTGTGTCTTAAATTCCGATGAAAAGCAGCCACACGTCAAATGTGTGTGTTCTAATACTTTGAAAGCCTGCTGATTTTTTCAGCAGGCTTTCAAAGTATTAGGATTATTCATGATTTAAATAGATGGCCCTTCCGGTTTCATGTAGTTTTTTTCTTTTTTGGGTTTGTAAACAGGAGGGTTATCTAATTTTTTCAGGTATTTTACACCAGATTTTGAACCAAGCAGTTTGTTAACTTCAATCACAGGTGTGCGCATTGGCTCTTGCAGGTATTTATCTACCGTATTCATCATAGCGGAATCGTTTTTCATTTGTCCGAGCAAAGTTACAGCAATGGTTCCCTGAACATCGAAAGAGCCATCCTCAAATAATTCATGGAACATACTTAACATTTTTTTGATTGTATGAGTATCGCCGCTTTGAATTACTTTAATCACATGAGGGGCGGCAATTTTAGAAAAGAACGTTTCAGGATAAAAATCCCCATATTCAGCTACATTTGTTCTTACATCATCCTTGAATTGCGGAAACATAGCGGCAAAACGGGTTGCAAGAGTTTTGGTATCAAAAGCGACAACTCCGCTTTTTACCTTTGCTCTGGAAACAGTTTGCGGCATTTTAATATTACCGGTTGATACCGAGGTATGCTGCATGTGCGGTGCGTACTTTGCCTGTAACGTTTCCATAAAATCTTTACCGATTGATTCTGCATCTCGTTCTTCACATTGCTGAGGATTAAAACCCCATGTAGACACACTTCGGTAATCTTTTTCAGATGGATTAGCAGTATCTGCAATATAGAGTGTAAATGTGTTTGATTTTTCATTCATTTCCATGCGTACTGTAGCGTTATTGTTCATATATTCTGCATATGATTTTCCGGTTTCTGTAAAAACGGGCAGGGCATCTTTTTTCAGTCCCGCTGGCTTTTTGTTTTCAAATCCGGCTTCTTGCATGGTTTCATTTAAAATATTCATAATTATGGAGTAAGCGTTGCTGACTTCAATCATTTCTGTTCTCCTTACCTATTACAATTTTCCTATGTAACGTATTATAGCATTATTTAAACAGTTTGTCATCCCACACAGAAAGACAGATTTTAAATAAATTTTTAACACTTGGTACAAAATGGGAAAAACATCTATTTTTTATAAAATATCTTTGGCTTTTCGTCATAAAAAACGCCCCAAATATTTGCACAGGCGCGATAACTATGATATGATATTTTGGTATGGAATTTTTTTGAATGCGATATAAATAGAATAGTAAAGATAGATTAAGGCCTGCATGCAATGGCCTGTTGGAAAGGGAGTTCATACATGGACAAAAAACGTATTGCAGTTTTGTTTGGGGGAGCGTCCAGCGAGCATGAGGTTTCACTTTTGTCTGCGTCTTCTGTTGTTAGGAAAATACCGAAGGATAAATATGATGTTGTTACCGTTGGCATCACAAAAGATGGCCGCTGGTATTATTATGCGGGCAGTATGGATAAATTACCAGATAGCCAATGGGAAAAGGACGAAAGCTTAATTCCGGCTGTACTTTCTCCTGATACCGCTTGTCATGGTTTACTTTTGCTGAAAGAAAACGGCGTAGAGGAAATATATCTTGATGCGGTATTTCCTGTTCTGCATGGTAAAAACGGCGAAGATGGAACAGTACAAGGGCTTTTGCAAATGGCGGGAATCCCTTTCGTTGGATGTGACAGCGTATCTTCCGGGATTTGCATGGATAAGGCTCTAACCAATACTATTGCAGATTCTGCTGGAATTCCACAGGCAAGATGGCTGGGGATTACTGCATTTGATTATGCGAAAAATAAAGATACCATACTGGCGCAAGCGGGGGAATATCTTGGATTTCCCGTATTTGTAAAACCTGCAAATGCGGGATCGTCTGTTGGTGTCAGTAAAGCTAAAAATCTGAAAGAGCTTGACGAGGGTATATTTGCGGCATTTGTGCATGACCGTAAGGTAGTTTTGGAAGAAGCAGTGGATGGAATTGAAGTGGAATGCGCTGTGTTAGGTAACGAAGAACCCATCGCATCTGTTCCCGGAGAAATTGTTCCATGTAATGATTTTTATGATTTTGATGCGAAGTATCTGGCGGGAACATCTGAATTGCATATCCCAGCTCGATTGCCGGAAGATAAATTGGAAGAAGTGAGAGCGGAAGCCTGCCGTGCCTATATTGCGTTAGGATGCTCCGGTCTTGCAAGGATAGATTTTTTTATCCGCAGGAGCGATGGAAAAGTGATGCTAAACGAACCAAATACCATTCCTGGATTTACTTCTATCAGCATGTATCCTAAATTGTTTGAAGCAAGCGGAATACCTTATGAGGAACTTCTTGACCGCCTGATAACGCTTGCCTTTGAGCGTTGCTAAAGACAGGCGGGAAAGGAAAGCGGAAGAGTATGAATAACAAACCTATCGGCGTGTTTGATTCCGGTTTGGGAGGCCTTACGGTTGTCAGGGAATTAAACAAGGTTCTTCCAAAAGAAAATATTATTTATTTTGGCGATACAGGGCGTGTGCCTTATGGAACACGCTCCACGCAGACAATACAAAAATATGCGCAGCAGGATATTCGTTTTCTGATGAATATGGATGTCAAAATGGTGATTGCCGCATGCGGTACCGTCAGTTCTGCCGCACCTGAAATGGTTGAAACATTACAAATTCCATCCACAGGTGTTGTTATCCCTGCGGCGAGGGCAGCGGCTTTACAAACGAAGAATGGGAAAATCGGCGTGATCGGCACATCGGCAACGATTGAAAGCCATGCTTTTGATAGGGAAATACATCTTGTCAATCCAAAGGCTGAAGTTTACAGTCAGGCATGTCCTTTGTTTGTCCAGTTGGTTGAAAATGGCTGGATTCAAGAAAATGATGAAGTCACAACGCTGGTTGCACAGCGATACCTTGCCCCAATAGTAAAACAGGATGTAGACACCTTAATTTTAGGTTGCACCCATTTCCCGATTCTGGCGCCGATTATTGCAAAAGTTATGGGCCGAGAGGTTGTTCTGATTGATACTGGCAGAGAAGCCGCTCACTTTGCATTGGAATTGCTTCTGCAGGAAGATTTGCTGAATACAGATGCAGGAAGAACAGGAAAAACACAGTTTTTTGTCAGTGATAAAGTGCAGGGATTTTCACGGCTTGCAGGTATATTTTTAGGTAAAGATGTGGATGCAGATGTTTCCCGTGTAGATGTTGGCAGTTTAAATGAAAAAGAGGTGACTGCATGCTGAAAGAAGTTTTAATAGAAATTAAAAGTATACAGGAAACAGAGAACGACCGTGCAGTTGTAGAGATGACAACTGTCGGCCAGCTTGGTTTTGAAGATGGATGTTATACTATTATCTATAATGAAAGTGAAGACAGCGGCATGCAGGGGAGTATAACTACTTTGAAAGTCAGCGGAGAGAACAGCGTTGTGCTGTCCCGCCGGGGAGCGTATAATTCCCATATGATTATTGAAAAAGGAGCGCGCCATCTCTGCCATTATGAAACACCATACGGCGGTATTATGATGGGTGTCAGTGCGGAATATATTACCAGCACTTTAAACGGCGGCGGCGGAAACCTTAGTTTTAAATATGATGTAGATATTAACTCATCCCTTGCAACAAGGAATGAAATTGATATTTTGATAAAGGAGAGTAAAAATACCAATGTCAAAAATAGTTAAGGAAGCAGAAGCACAGTTATATCAACGTATTCTTGATGCAATGGGGCGGTGCGTTTCCAGCGGAATTTTTCCGGCGGAACCTGCACCGGCATTTCACATTGAAGTCCCTGCGGATTCTTCTCACGGTGATTATGCGGCAAATACCGCTATGGCGTGTGCGCGTGCATTTAAAATGGCGCCGGTTAAAATTGCAAAAGCTATTGCAGATGAAATTGATTTGAGCGGAACGTATTTTAAAAAAGCGGAAATTGCCGGACCAGGATTTCTTAATTTCTTCTTGAACCAAAGCTTTTTTGCAGCTGTTTTACAGGATATCAAAGAATGCGGAGAAAATTATGGACGTTCTGATTACGGGCAGGGCAAAAAAGTTATGGTGGAATATATTTCCGCTAACCCTACAGGACCTATGCATATGGGCAATGCACGCGGCGGCGCGCTGGGCGATTGCCTTGCATCTGTTTTAGATTATGCAGGTTATCAGGTACATCGGGAATTTTATATTAATGATGCCGGCAATCAGATTGATAAGTTTGCATTATCTCTTGAAGTGCGTTATTTACAGAAATATCTCGGTGAAGATGCAGTTGAATTGCCAGAGGATAGCTATCACGGAGAAGATATTAAAATGCGCGCAGAAGAATTTGCGCAAATCCATGGTGACAGCTATGTAAATGCTGACCAGAAAGAACGCCGTAAAGCGCTGGTTGATTTTGCACTGCCGAAGAACATTGAAAAAATGAAGACAGATTTGGAAAAATATCGGATTCACTACGATTGCTGGTTCCATGAAAGCCTTCTTCATCAAAACGGCGAGTTGGCTGAAACAATTGAGATTATGAAACAGCGCGGGCTGACCTATGAAAAGGACGGTGCACTTTGGTACCGTGCAACGGAACATGGCGGGGAAAAAGATGAGGTTTTGATTCGTCAGAATGGAACACCAACTTATTTTGCGGCCGATATTGCTTATCATAGAAATAAACTGGTACTGCGTGGTTTTGACCATGCAATAGATGTTTGGGGTGCAGACCACCACGGGCATGTTGCCAGAATGAAAGGTGCGCTGAATGCCATTGGTATTGACGGCAATCGTCTGGATGTTGTATTGATGCAGCTTGTTCGTCTAACGCGTGGCGGCGAAGTAGTACGTATGTCCAAACGTACCGGTAAAGCAATTACGCTGAATGATCTGCTGGATGAAATCCCGGCAGATGCGGCACGGTTTCTGTTTAATCTTAGAGAACCAGGTTCCCAGATGGACTTTGATTTAGATCTTGCTATTGAACAATCTTCTCAAAATCCAGTGTTCTATGTTCAGTATGCCCATGCGCGTATTTGCAGTATTCTAAATAAGCTTGAAAGAGAAGGAATTGCTCCGAGGGAATGTACACAGGAGGAGTTGGCGCTGCTAAATACGTCTGAGGAAAGAGAATTAATACGTCACCTTTCTTCATTAACGGCAACAATAATCAGCGCCGCTAAAAATTATGACCCGGCTCGCATGACGCGTTATGTACTCGATTTGGCTGGATTGTTCCATAAATTTTATAACGCCTGCCGTGTAAAGGGCGAGGCGGAAGATCTGATGATGGCACGGCTTCAGCTTTGTACAGCAGTGCGTGATACGATTAAAAACGTACTTTCCATGATGAAAATCAATGCACCAGAATCAATGTAAGTGAAACATAAAATATAAAAGATGAAAGGATAAAAAAATGAAACTTCTGGATGGTAAATTGCCTTTGTTGCTTGACGGAGCAACAGGGACAAACCTGTTTGCGGCGGGAATGCCCGCAGGGGTTTGCCCTGAGCAATGGATTCTGGAGCATCCGCAAGTGATACAAAAACTTCAGCAATCTTATGCGGATGCGGGCTCGGATATTATTTATGCGCCTACCTTTGGTGCAAACCGTGTTGCGTTGAGCCATTTTGGTTTAGAAGATAAAGTGGCGGAGATGAACCGGGAGTTAATAAAAATTACGCGTGCTGCTGTAGGGCATAGGGTGCTTGTTGCTGGAGATATGTCGTCAACTGCGCTGCAAGCAGAGCCTTTTGGGGAAACTTCGTTTGAAGAAATGATTGATATATACCGTGAGCAGGCGTCTGCACTGAAAGCTGCCGGTGCAGATTTGTTGGTTTGTGAAACTTTAATGTCTTTGACAGATGCTCGTGCAGCTGTCTTAGCGGCAAATGAATGTAAGATGCCAGTTTTTGTAACGATAACGGTTAACCAGAACGGCAGGACGATTTCCGGTTCTTCCCTTTTGCAGTGTGTTTTAACATTACAGGCAATGGGAGCGGCTGCAGTTGGTTTGAATTGTTCTACTGGGCCGGAAGATATGGCTGAATTTATCCGCCCTGTAATGCCCTATGCCAAAGTTCCAATTATCGCAAAACCCAACGGAGGACGAATGATAGACGGTGTGCTTCAGAATGTTGTTACGCCGGAAGAATTTGCACAGGGAATTAAAATGCTTTTAGATGCAGGCGCCAGAATTGTTGGCGGGTGCTGTGGGACCACTGCCAGCCATATTGCACAGGTGCGTTGGATGCTTAAAGAATACTATCCGGAGCCTCTGCCTGAGGTAGAAGATGTTATTGCCGCCTGTTATGAAAACAGTGTGTTTTTCCTTGGAGATACGCTTGATTTGTCTGATCCTCTGACGTGTACTTCTGACCTCGCAGATGAATTTATCGAACTGGAAGATGCCGGCTGTAATGCCGTTTTGGTGGAAATCAATGATGTTAATGATGCACAGGAATTAGGTATGAACGCCTATATGTCGCATTTGCCTATTGCTGTGCGTGCCTATACTTATGAAGGTCTGGAAGAAGCACTGCGGCTTTACCAAGGCAGGCTGATAATTGATAGTCAAGGCGATGTCAGCGAGCAGGATGTAAAAAATCTTGCGGCTAAATACGGCGCAATTGTCCTGTAGGTGAATGTATGAAAACATGCAGTTATTGCAAAAAAGAATTGTTAGAAACACAGGAATATTGCAGTAAATTCTGTAAAATACAAGCGCAAAAGTATAAATGCACTTTAGAACGCTGGAAATCCGTATTCACTGTTATATTATTCGCGGGTATTTTAGGTGTATTATCAGGCGTCGGTATAACATTTTTTCATCTTTCTTTTGGCCTGTTTGTTTTAGGCGGTGCTTTATTGCTAATGGGAATTACTTTTATTGGAATGCCGTTTGCTCCGCTGGAATTTTGGGCAAAGCATGGAATTGAACAATCCAAACAAATCATTCGTGTGCTTGGAATATTAACGGCAATTTGCGGCGGAATATTTATTTGGACAGCAATTTAATAAACAATAAAAAATGGTATTATAACGTAAGCCTAAAATTGGTGAACGCTATAATACCATTTTGTTTATGTCATGGAACATTTCTAATTTATTCTTCATACACTTCACGGCAGATAAAATCATACATTTCGTTTGCCATATGATAAATTTTATTTAGCATAGTCTGCGAAACATCAAGCGGAATATCGGCAGGATAACGTGTTTCAATGTAATAACGGTTTAGAAAAGCACTTTCATCACGCCATTCTGCAAAATATTCGTTGTATAATACCGCTTTTCTGCATAGCCATGTCAAGTTGTGGCCATCAGGGGATGAAAAACCCTGCAAAAGAAGATAAGCTTTTAAAGCCTTTTCAATACATTGCTGGCAATGGAATGCGGCAGTGTTGCTGCAGCTTTCCGATTCTTTTAATATGCGGGCAGCAAGAAGGTCTTCGCTGGCAAATTCCAGCCACTCAAAATATTTACGGCTGTCTTTAGCGGATTTATTGCGCCTACCCATCAACAATAACCCCCGTATGAGCAATTTTGGATGCAAAACTATCTTTTTGAACGGAATATTTTTCCCATTGTTCCGGTGTATAAATCAATATATCAAAAGGTAAGTCGCTGTCAACAGAACCATAAATTTCACTTTCACATTGCAGAATGTTTGGAGTATCAATCACTGCGCAGATTTTAAAAGAAGAAATATGTCCCATAAGGTCGTTTTTTTTACTATAAATAATTATTGTTTGAGTTTTAAACTTATTTTTGATTTCTTCGCAAACTTTCCGAATTTCATGTTCAATCATAATAATTCCTCCTGTTCATCCAGCGTCAGGTAATAACCTGGTAGCATATTTTCTATAAAATACTGTACCTCCGGTAGTTCCATTTTTTCAAGTGCTTCCATAGTTGCAGCGTAAGCACGGGAAAATTCCCTGTTGCCCGCTTTCTCTTCTTCTATGCATTTTATTAGGGCTGAAAGCTTATCAGCAGCTTTGACAATTCCCCATAGTTCTTCTTCTTTTTCGTTTGGAGACAGCAGGGGAATATAATCTTCTTGTAATTCTTCAGGAAGCATGGAAAGTAGTCGTATAGAAGATAATTCTTCTACCTGATGATAAGCTTCCCGGATATCTTCATTAAAATATTTTACAGGAGTAGGTAAATCTCCGGTAATAATTTCAGTTGCATCATGGTAAAGTCCAAGTAAAGCGGCACGTTCCGGATTTAAAGTACCCCCAAATTTTTTGTTGCGAACAATTGCCAATGCATGAGCAATAACAGCAACGTCAAGGCTGTGTTCACTGATGTTTTCGGTAAAAGTATTGCGCATCAATCCCCAGCGATTAATATACTTCATACGGGAAAGCATGGCAAAAAAATAACTTTTAGACATATTATAATCTCCCATTCAGCTTTTTAACATTTGTTTTTAGTATTTGATTTCTTTTATTTCATTGATGTTAATTCAGACAATATACATTTTTATTATATCATAAATATACTTTGCAGACAATAAATCGTTTTATTTACTAAATTTTCTCCATTGATGTTTGATATTTTATGTCGTATAATGGTAATTGCGGTACGGTCAAAAATACACTTTTTATAAATGACATGTATTGACAAAAAATCATGGTTTAATTTATTTATCTGTAATTATTATAAAAATCTATAAATAGATATTGACTAAAGGGAAAAAACGGGTTATAATATTGACAATAAATTAACAAAGTTAAGGAGAGATTGAAGG
>CAKTEE010000016.1 GCA_934546985.1 uncultured Eubacteriales bacterium | reverse complement strand
CTGACGGAACTAACAATACCGGACAGCGTGCAGACCATTGGTGATTATGTATTCTATGATTGTTCTGCTTTGAAGCAGGCGACCCTTGGGAACGGCCTGCAGACAGTTGGAAACTGTGCATTTTATTCATGTGCAAATTTAGAAAAAGTAACGTTTGAAAATAATTTAAAGACAATCGGTTCCTCGGCGTTTGCGTCTTGCCCCAAATTAGCGGAGGTTCATATTCCCGACAGCGTAACGACAATCGGCACCAGCGCGTTTTACAACTGTACGGGACTAAAAAATGCAGTTATCGGAAAGAACGTATCAGGGATAGACCCGTCCGTTTTTGGCGGCTGTACCGCCCTTGCAGAAGTTACAGTACATGAAGAGAACAGCAACCTTTCCAGTGTGGAGGGAGCATTGTTTGATAAAGCGCAGACGAAATTAATCCTTTACCCGAAGGCAAAGGCAGGAGCATATACGATTCCAGATACGGTAACGGAAATAGGTGTGTCTGCATTTGCAAACTGTGCGGGGCTGACGGAAATTACCATTGGCAGCGGAGTGCAGACGATAGGTACAAGCGCATTTTCGGGCTGTACCGTACTTGCCCGTGCGGAAATCAAGAATGGTGCAAACAGCATAGGGAACAGTGCGTTTTATAACTGCGATAAGCTGGAAACAGTAATTATCCCGGGCAGTGTAAAAACGATTGGGAACAATGCGTTTGATAATTGTGACATACTGACAACCGTAAGCCTTGGGGAAGGGCTGGAAACAATAAATTACCGTGCGTTTTATAATTGCAGGGCGCTGAAGGAAGTGAAATTGCCGGACAGTATAAAAACAGTAGGAGAACAGTCATTCTATAACTGTTATTCCATAGAAACGCTGGATCTTGGAAAAGGAATAACTTCCATTGGACATTGGGCGTTTTATAACTGTGATAAGCTGACGGAACTAACAATACCGGACAGCGTGCAGACCATTGGTGATTATGTATTCTATGATTGTTCTGCTTTGAAGCAAGTCACCCTCGGCAATGGGTTGAAAACCATAGGTACAAATGTTTTTTATTACTGTCCAATCAGTACGGTTTATTGCTATGAAAACAGCTATGGTCATACATATGCAAAGTCACTTTCCAATGCGGAGATTTATTTTATTAAAAAAGATTTTCAGATATCAGGACTGACGGTTTCATCTTTAAGTTCCGAAAGTGTCGCTTTAAAATGGAGCAAGCCGAACGGATATGATAACGTCAAAGAATATATCATTTACCGTGATCGTCAGGAGGTTGGCAAAACTACAGATCTGACGTATACGGAGTCGGGTTTAACAACAGGACAAGAATATCGCTATGAAGTAGCAGCTGTGGATACTGATGGAAATATTTCTCCAAGAGTTATGATTTCTGTAATCCCCGCTTGTCCGGAGATACAGTCTATCGGCATGCCGGGCGGAGCATTTAAAATCGGCGGTACACAGCCGATTCGTATTACTGCCGCTATGGATAATACGCTTGCTTTTATTGGAGGTACCGGCAAATTCTATTACAGTGGCGATCGTGAAAATTGGACATTGATTGGCGAAGCACGCCCTATGGGTTCGGAAAGAGAATATATTGTGGACTGGACTCTGACAGGACTTAGCAGTGGGACATATATTGTTAAATTTATTTTTACTGATGCAGACGGCGCAAGTAAAGAAAAAACAGTCTCTGTTGAAGTTGACCGAACTCCGCCGGAACAAATTTTTGGATTTGCTGCGTTTGCCGATGTAACAAATGTAAAATTATCATGGGGAATTGCTGCTGAGTTCGACACGAATATTTATCGAATCTATCGAAAGGCTGATAATGAAACAGACTATCGTTTGATTACAGAAATCAGAAATCGTGATACATTGAACTATACGGACAAAAATGTATCTGAAAATACGACTTATGAATATTACATTGTAGGTGTGGATGAATTCAATCAGGAAAGCAAACCAACAGACCCTGTTCGTATTTTATTGAATCAGGATGCAGACGCTCCACGAGTTACAAAACTGTCGCCGGCAAGCGGTTCTGTTATCGGCGGAAGTCAATGGTTTTCTGTAACAGCAGTAGATAATATTGCTGTTACAAAGATTGAATTATATTATTCTCTGGATAATAAAGCATGGATTTTATTAGATACTGCCGAAGCGGCAAGCTACTCTAAATATGTAGATACTTCCAGAATACTGGACGGCATAATTTATTATAAAGCTTTGGCATATGATAAAGCTGGAAATGTCAGCGACGGCACACCTGTTTACACTATTAAAGTAGACAATACCGGCCCTGAAAAGGTAAAGGGAACGGCTGTCAGCAGTATCACAGCAACAACAGCAACATTATCGTGGCAGGACGTTGTGGATGATGACCGAAGCTATTTTGTTGTTGAAATGAAAAATGCATCTACCGGTGAGTTTTCCGAGTATTCCCGCACTTCAACAAAGCTGGGAATGAATTTATCCGGATTAAAACCAGATACAGAATATACGTTCCGTGTAGCGGCTTATGATAAAACGGGCAATCGCGGTGTGGTTTCTGATGAAATTGTATTTATAACTTTACCGGATACTACAGTTCCGGTTATTACAAATATCCGGCCAGTACCGGGGTATTATAATGAACAGATACCTTTAAATATACGTGTATGGGATGATTCTGCAGTTGGGTCTATTGTAATTCAGGTTTCTAATGACCTGAATATATGGAAAGATGTTTATGCTTATACGCTTCCAGATCCACAGAAAACACCATCTATTAATTATAAACTGGATTTATCCAATTATGATGAAGGCGCGTTATATATTCGTGCTGTTGCGACTGATGTTGCGGGCAACCAAAGTGCGTCCGGATCTACAGCTCCATATTCTCAGTATATTGTAGACAAGACTGCTCCCGCTTCTCCCGCTTCTCTGCAGGCGTTGCCTCAAAATGGAGTAATTGAGCTGCGCTGGACGCAGGAAAATGAAGATTGTGCTTCCTATACCCTTTATCGCAGTACAAGCCCTGATGAGGAATTTGTGTTATTAGCGGATAATATTAAAGCTTTAAATTATTTTGACCGTAAGATTGACTCGAAGACAACATACTATTATCAGTTAAAAGCGAAAGATTATGCTGGAAACACCAGCGGATTCAGCGCAGTGGTATCAGCACAGATGGAAAAGGATACCCAACCGCCTGAAATTTTAAGTATTAGCCCTGCTGCAGGAAATTCTATTGGTGTGGGTTACCATACTGTTAGTGTTCTTGCACAGGATAATAACCGTCTTTCCAGTATTTCTATTCAGTATAAGACCACTGGAGATTACGTTACGCTTGTTACAAAAGAGAATATTAATGAAAGCAGTCAGATTGTTAAGGCAGAGATTCCATTGGATGGATTGAAAAACGGTGCACAGATTACTATCCGTGCGGTTGCAGCTGATTTGTTTGGAAACCAGAGCAGTGAAACAAACGCTGTTGCCGTTTACACAGTAGACAAAACGGCGCCGATGGTAACACAACTGACAGCAGTTGCCGGAGAAGAGAACATTACCCTTTCATGGACCGGAGGGCAAGAAGCGGATTTGGCTGGTTACCGTATTTATCGTAGGACGGCAGGCAGCAGTACGGAAACGTTAATTGGCCAGCGTTCTCCTGCGGGAGAAACATATACCTTTACTGATGGGCAGGTTTCCCGTCTGACATCTTATTATTACCGTGTGGAAGCAGTGGATAACGTAGGGAATACAGCTTCTATTGAAAGTGAAAAGATGAATTGTGGTTCTCAGGAAATTATTGGTGCAGGAGCGCCGCAAGCTCGATTGAAGGTTTCATCTGTAATGGAAGTAGGCGTAGATTATTTGTTTGATGCCAGTGAATCTTCAGATGAAACTGGGATTGCATCTTATCGTATTGATTTTGGTGATGGATTTAGTTCGGATGAATCTAAAGCGGTTCATCGGTATGAAAATCCAGGTTTTTATACAGTAACACTGACAGTTACAGATGATGACGGAAATAGTACGGTGTTAAAAACGGATATTATTGTTACTGTACGTGAAGCTATCGGTCAGGTTAAAGTAACAGTAGTAAACAGCAACGGTGCAGTACTACCCAATATGCCGGTTTATTTTGATCTTGGAGGCGGAAACCAGTCTATTGCATATACTGGTTCCAGCGGAAGCGTTATTTTTGACACTGTTATTGGTAAATTTACAGTTGGTACGTATGCCGACGGATATCTTCCGGTTAAACAGGAAGCAGTGGTTACCAACGGAAAAGTAACTGAAATCAAACTTGTTGTTGTACAACAGCCAATTGTTACTGGTGAGTTTGAAATCCATCGGATGACCCTATCTGAAATCATAGCGGCAGGTATTGATGTTTCAGCGCCAGAAAATCAGAATGTTGTAAAAATAACTGGATATCTATACTACGGCAAAGAAAACGTACCGATTTCTTTTAATGCTAATAATAAAGGAATCATTGACTCAAAACCAATCATAAAAGACTTTGGTGACGGCACAGGCAAACATTCTCTCACGCCGGTTTATATCGGTAGTGGATATGGTAGCAGTTCTGGCAGTGGAACTGATAGCAGTCCAATTATCGCGATCGTAGATATTCCGGTAGAGGCATCCTTTCTAAAAGACTTTTTTGATGTGAAACTTCATATTATGAATCATGCTGCGGAAGAATACAGCTTATTGAACAATACGATTACATTAAATGTACCTGACGGTCTGACTATTGTGGAAGCAAACGGACGTTCGTCTACAGCAGCTGTTTGTGTTGATGAGATTAAAGGACAAGAAACTTATACTGCAAATTGGGTGCTTCGCGGTGATATTCCGGGTGAATATGAAATATCTGCAAACTATTTTGGTGTGGTATCCCAGTTTAATGCCCCAGTACAGGCGCATTTTGTTGCAAAAGACCCAATTCAAGTACGTGATGGTGCAGGTTTAGAAATACTTTTGGATGCTTCCACAACACTGTTCCAAGGAAATGCTTATTTTGATGTCGGTTTACATAACAGCGATAGAGAAAGCACTTATATACCTGATATTAATGTAGATGGTGGCATTTTAAGGGAGATTGAATTTGAAGATGCTTTCGGCGTACGAAAGACAATTACTGAAATTCCACAAACGTTAAAGCCGGGAGAAACTCTGTGGAAGCGGTATTATAAGCAGGCAGAAGGAAATATTTCTCCAGGGTTAGTTCTGAAAAATACTCTTGGACAAATTGCAGAAAAGTTTGGAATGCCATTAATTTTGCATTCTTATCCAATTACCTATTTTCTTGATTTCTCTGAATTATATCCTAATTCCGATGCTGAACTGAATTTAGAACCCGGAACTTATTGCATTAAGGTAGTTGATGAAACGACAGGACTTGCAGTTTCAGGAGCTTCTGTAGTAACGGATAAAGGCAGTGGGACAACAGATGGCAGAGGTATGGTTATTTTGAAATTGCCTGAGGATAATACGCTGAGAGAACTTACTGTCAGCAAGGAGAGTTATGATACACTGAAGATGCAAAATCTCATGCTTCCTGCAGACAAAATAAAAGTCATCTATTTGAAAAGCGATATTCCTCAGATTACATTTGCCGATATACCAGGTGGCAGGGATGAAATAAAAGGACCTTATGTTGATATTTTAGGACATAAAATTCCAGTATTGGATATTGATGTGTCTGTTGAAATTCCTGGCTTGGGTGAAGTTGTAAAACGTGAAGTAGATGCGGAAAAGAAAACGGTGCGCTATGCTATTGGACTTGATCCGTCACTTGATATTACGCCAGATCCAAATGATACATACTGGAGAGAATGTTATCAGGATATTAAGAAAACAGTAAAAGCTTTCGGAGGTAAGGTTGACACTCCCAAACTCTGGAATCAATTCAGCAAACTCAGAGGCAAGTTGAAAAAAATGAGTCCGAATATGGGCGTCAACTGTGAAGCTTACTTTATGGGTTTTATTGAGTTTGATTATAGCTCTGGAAGGTTAAAACCTCTTGACAGCGGATTTTTAATCGGAGCCAGCGCTGGTGTTTCTTATACATATTATCCTCTTCCGGCATTGTATATAAAATTGTCTTTAACCGGCGATTTGGATGGAAATTTTCATTGGACAGTTTCTGACAGCAATGTTGCTGATTTTGGAGGGACATTGGGTTTAAGTTTAAAACCAGGACTTGCCGCAGGCGGCGGTATAGATAAAATCGCAAGCATTGAAGCTGGACTGGAGGCAAGCATCAACGGCGAGCTTACTTTTCCATTCAAAACCTTGAAAAAATCCTTTAAAGCATGGTTAGGGGGAGAGTTTTATATTGATGCAACTGCTTTGATTTTTTCTAAAAGATTAGTCGAAGTTGATTTCGGAACATTACAAATCTATCCTGAATTTGGAAAAAGTTCAAAAACTCTAACTAAATTAAACAAAAGTGATTTACAGAAAGACGATTTGCAGATCCTGTCCAGAAATTATTTAACAGCACGATTCTCCAAGCGGTCTAGAGCGGTAGGCAAACAGAACGTATCATATTATCAGGAGAATGTATTCCCTTACGGAGACCCGCAACTTCTGGATCTTGGTAACGGAAAGCAGCTGCTGGTTTGGATTGGAGATAACCCGCAGCGCTCCGATGTTAACCGTACGCAGTTATATTATACGGTTTATGATGGAATATCATGGAGTCAGGTACAAGCGGTTTGTGATGATGGAACTGCGGATTTTGCGCCGCGTCTTTGCAGAGACGGTGATAAGGTTTATCTGCTGTGGCAAAATGTTGAAAGTATAATGGCCGATTCTGTAACTTATGATGAAATGGCGAAGAAAATAGAACTATCTCTATCCGTATTTGACGGCGTTGCGTTCTCAGAACCGATGACCGTAAACGTACCGGCGAACACAAACTGTGAAACAATGCACACCGTCACTGCAAAGAATGGTAAGGTATCTGTTGTATGGCTTGAAAATTCTGAGAATGACCCGTTCTTGCTTACAGGTACAAATAGTATTTACCGCAGAACTTTTGCCGATGGCAAATGGCAGGATCAGGAATGCCTGAAAAGCGAACTTACACCGGTAATCGGGTTGGATGCCGATTATGACGGTTCAGATTGTGTTGTTGCATACAGTATTGATGCAGATGGTGATATTTCTACTGACAAAGACGTAGAAATCTATCTCATTTGCGGTCAGCAAGAGGAACGCATTACCGAAAAAAATACAAATAATTCAGGCTTGCAATTTTTAAACGGCGTGCTTTATTGGAACGTAAACGGTGTGTGGATGATGAAAAAAGACGGTATAACGTCAGAACTCGGATTGAACGCACCGACAGACGCAGTAATTTTGGAAAATGGTACGCAAAAAGCCGCAATCTGGAAACAAGTCGAAGGCTATAAGAATGAGCTTATAGTTGCTTATCAAAACTTTTCTGATAAAACATGGACAACTCCTGTACCGCTGACAAATGATGGAGGCAATTTCCGTTCATTGTCTGCGCTCCTGAAAGAAAACGGGGAAATTGCCTATGCATGCAACTGGGCAAAGGTTTTGAAAGAAACGCCGGAAAATGAATTGCCGTTTGGAACAACAGATTTAATCGTGATGCAAGGTAATACAAACTGTGATCTGTGCCTTGGCAGAGGCATAATTTATAATGACACTGCAATACAGCCGGGACAGAATATTCCGCTTAAAGTTGAAGTATGCAATAACAGCTTGCAATCTATCGAGAATGTTGATATTTGCATTACTGATGAAAACGATGTACAGGTGTTTAACAAAACTGTTGCTTGTAAATTGGATGCAGGGGAAACTGCAGATATTAATATTGATTTTATGATACCTGACCCATTGACAAAGCAAGAATGGACGATTACCGTAATCCCTGCCGGTCTGACGGACAGCGACCTTTCAAACAACGCTGCAAAATTTACCGCTGGAGAAGCAGATTTAGTATTATCAGAAATCTCTCTGGAACGTGTTGAGGATACGGTAACGCTTCAAGGGAACGTAATGAATACGGGGTATGATACTGCAGAAAATGTAAAAGCAATTATTTATCTTGATGGCGTTTATGGAGAAAAGATTGCTGAGATTCCGTTAGAAAACATTGCACCGGAAGCAAATGCACAGATTACATACAAACTTCCAGAGGATAAATGTGTTTTTGCCAATGAAAATGAACGGAAACTATTCTATGTACAGATTGAGTCTGAAAGCGAAGAAGCTGATTATGCAAACAACAGTGCCAGTCAGGTACTTGAAGCAGTGTTAGCTCAGGAAATTACAGTTGACCAAAGTGCAATATCTTTAAACATTGGTAATAAAGCAAAGGTACAGGCGCAAATATTCCCTGAAAATGCAGTTAATCAAACGCTTGCATGGGTTTCGGATAATACAGATGTTGCTGAAGTTGACCAAATGGGTCAAATCACGGCAGTTGGCAATGGCAGTGCAAATATTACCGTTATAACCAGCAATGGAATAACCAGACGTATAACTGTACAGGTTGGAACTGAAGATTTTACAATGGTTATGAAATATGACAGCCAATATTCAGTATTTAACGGTAATAAAATAACGAATACCCAATACAGCGGCGGTTATGCAACTGTAACATTAAATCAAGGGGTTTCTATGATACCAGTGCGTTTCCTGTGCGAAGTTACAGGTATGCAGGTTGTCTGGAACGAGAACACGCAGATGGTTACAGTAACTAACCCAAGTACAGGAGAATATGTATCTCTGACAATCAATAATCGTACAGCAGTAAGATATAACCGGACTGGAGAGAAACTGAATGAATGGGAACTGTCAATGCCCCCGCAGATTATGAACGGTATTACTATGGTTCCGTTGCGGGCAGTTTCCGAATGTTTGGGATATTGTGTGGAGTATACGGAAAAAGATTACGGTACTTATGTAATTGTTTCCAGCACACCTCAGACAGAAAATATTGATGTACTTTGTGAAACAGCGAAAAAATTAGAAATTTAATTAATAAAGCCTCCATATAAATGGAGGCTTTATTAGTACACGAAATTATATGAGGGCCAAAAAAATAATGAAAATAAATAAACAGATGAGTAAATTAGTTATGAAATAGTAAAGATAATCATCCCTTATTTTTTCCGTCTACGAACCAGCGAGGTTCTTCGTAAAACAGAAAGGTTTGATGACCGTTTATCCGGCATGTATACCTTATGCCCTGGCCGCCGGCTTTCAGGCTGGCCGCACGGCAGGTATCTAAGATTTTGTCAATCTCAAAGACTCTCCCATCTTCCCATCGGATAGACAAAGGGATAACATTCCCTTCAGTATCAAATTTTGCAGTAACTTCAACAAATACCTTTCGTGCCATAATATCCTCACCATTTATAGTATGGTGAGTTTTACAATATCATATACAATTAGTTGAAAAAATTTGCAGGGTAAATAATATGTTCTTCTTTAGGGTTCAGGCTTGACAATTTTTTATCAGTCAGCATAAGCCCGCGCTGGATAGCAAAATGACCGAATCTGCGCCTGATAGATTCAACGGCTTTTTCCGCCTGTTCCAGTTTTTGAATTTTCACTAATTCAGGTAAAAAAGATAATTGTTCGTGTTCCTGAACAGATAAATTGCAGGCGCGCACGCTAAGGCTCCGAATTGGTTTGCCGGATATATGATTTTTTTGGTAAAGGTCAAATGCCTTGTCAAAAAAGGTTTTTGCACAACAGCAGGGAATTTCCAATTTACCCTGCCTTTCGTAGCTGTTCAGTTCATTGTCTCTGATTCCTATTTGTATCGTTTCACAGATAAAATCATATTCCCTCATACGGGCGGCAACACTTTCACATAAAGCCATAAGTGTTATTTTAATATCTTCATTGCTGATTAAATCCCGCGGTGCAGTGGTGCTATTTCCAATACTTTTTATTAAAGACTTCGCGCCGATATTGTTTACAGGAGATTGGTCTAAACCATTTGCAAACGCCCACAACATTTCCCCGTTCTTTCCTAAGATACGGAAAAGAAAATCAGGATTGGTATTAGCCAGTTCCCCTATTGTATGAATCCCATAGCGTTTTAATTGTTTCTGTGTTGCCTTGCCAACGTATAGTAATTCTTTTACCGGCAATGGCCATACAATTTCTTTATAATGACCGGATGTTATCACTGTGGTAGCGTCCGGTTTTTTCATATCGCTGCCCAGTTTGGCAAAGATTTTATTATAGGAAACACCGACAGAAACGGTAACGCCAAGTTCAAATTTTATTCTCTGCCGAAGCTTATCGGCAATCTTCTTCCCGTTTCCGTACAATGCGGTACTGCCGGTTACATCCAGCCAGCATTCATCTAATCCGAAAGGCTCGACCTGATCGGTATATTCACTGTAGATTTCACGTGCAATTTGAGAGTATTTCAGATATAAGTCATAATGAGGGGGAACAAAAATAATGTCAGGGCATAGCTGCCTTGCCATCCAGAGAGGATTGCCGGTTGCTACGCCAAAAGCTTTTGCCTGATAGTTTTTTGCAAGGACAATGCCGTGCCTTGCTTCAGGGTCACCGGCAACTGCAACAGGTTTCCCCCGCAGTTCGGGATGATACAGGCATTCAACGCTCGCATAGAAGTTATTTAAATCGCTGTGCAGTATTACCCTTTCCATAAACATCACCACAATAGAACTTTTGTTCGCTTATATAATATGATAAAATGCAAGAAAAGTATAGTGGTAAATGTACCCTATAGATAGTGATGTAATTTTGGGATTTATTGCATATATATGTTAATATAATGTATATAATGCATATAATAGGTGAATAAGCATTGCTTTAATTATAAAATTTGCTATAATAAATTGGAAAAATTTATTATATAAGGAGGCTTTATAAGAATAATCACGGTTAAAAGTAAAATTATCATGAGGAGGAAAAAATATGAAAAAGAGCAAAATAGTGCAACCATTTATCTCATTATTGCTTACATTTACGATACTATTGGTATCAATGCCCATAATGTCGATTGACGTAGGAGCTGCAGCATGTAAATGTACAAATCCTTCACCAAACAGCCGTACAATTGCACCAACGTGTACGGCTCAAGGTTATAAGGAGACATATTGCAAGAAATGCAACGGCAGTTTATCAAAATCAAATTACACAGCTGCACGTGGTCATTCGATGCAGACAACAAAAAATGCAACATGTAGTACAGCAGGTACAAAAAAATGTTCGAGATGTTCTTACACACAAAGTATACCAGCAACAGGAAACCACAGTCCTAGTACGAGAACAAAAACGGCAGCGACCTGTACTGCCGCAGGGGCAAAGGAAACATATTGTACAAGCTGCGGCAAAGTACTGTCAACATCAACAATAGCTGCATTGGGACATTCCATGCAGGTAACAAAAAATGCAACATGCGGCGCAGCGGGTACAAAAAAATGTTCAAGGTGTTCTTATACACAAAGTATTGCTGCAACAGGCAATCATAGCCCAGCAACAAGGACAAAAACTGCGGCAACTTGTACTGCTGCGGGAACAAAGGAGACATATTGTACAGTTTGCAGCAAAGTGCTTTCAACGTCAACAATAGCTGCGCTTGGACATTCTATGCAGATAACGAAAAATGCAACGTGTGCTGTTGCAGGTACAAAGAAATGTTCAAGATGTACGCATACCGAAAGCATTCCGGTACTTGGACATTCTCTGGAAATAACAAAAAATGCAACATGCGGTGTTGCGGGGACGAAAACGTGTAAAAGGGCAGGATGTACATATACGGAAAGTATTGCTGCAACAGGCAATCACAGTCCAGCAACAAGAACAAAAACAGCGGCAACCTGTACTGCTGACGGAGTAAAGGAAACATATTGTACGGTATGCAATAACGTTCTTTCCACAGGAAAAATAAATAAACTTGGCCATTCGCTGGAAGTAACGAAAAATGCGACGTGCGGTGCTGCAGGTACGAAAACATGTAAAAGGGCAGGATGTACATATACGGAAAGTATTGCTGCAACGGGCAATCACAGTCCAGCAACAAGGACAAAAACAGCAGCTACTTGTACTGCTGACGGAGTAAAGGAAACATATTGTACGGTATGCAATAACGTTCTTTCCACAGGAAAAATAGATAAATTGGGGCATTCCCTGGAAATAACGAAAAATGCAACATGCGGTACTACGGGTACGAAAACATGTAAAAGAGCAGGGTGCACATATACAGAAAATATTTCTGCAACAGGTAACCATAATCCGGATGCAAGGATAAAAACACCTGCAACCTGCACAAAAGAAGGGGTAAAAGAAACCTATTGCAAGATTTGTAATACGGTGCTTAATACTTATTCGATACCAAAAACAGAGCATTCGTTAGAAACTATTAAAAATGCTTTTTGTGGGACAGAAGGCACAGCAAAATGTAAAAACTGTGAACATACTGAATCTATCCCTGCAACGGGTAATCATAGTCCGGATGCAAGGGTAAAAACACCTGCGACCTGCACAAAAGAAGGGGTAAAAGAAACCTATTGCAAGATTTGTAATACGGTGCTTAATACTTATTCGATACCAAAAACAGAGCATTCGTTAGAAACTATTAAAAATGCTTTTTGTGGGGTAGAAGGCACAGCAAAATGCAAAAACTGCGAATACACTCAACCTATCCCTGCAACGGGCAATCATAATCCGGATACAAGAGTTAAAATACTTGCAACCTGTACAAAAGAAGGGGTAAAAGAAACGTATTGCAAACTTTGTAATACGGTGCTTTCAACATCAAGCATACCTGCACTTGGCCATAATATGCAGGTAAATAAAGCCGCAACTTGTGGGAAACAAGGCAATAAAAAATGCACAAGGCAAGGGTGTATGCATTTTGAAACAATTCCTGCAACAGGTGCTCATAACAGACCGAGCGGATCAAAGCATAGAGTTGTAAAGAATCCAACGTGTACCGCTACGGGCATAGAAGAAATGTATTGCCTTGATTGCAATGCAACCCTTCAAACTTACTCGATTCCTGCATTGTCTCATGAAATTATTTATACTCCGATTAATTCAAACTTACATCGTATCGGCTGTTATCATAACGGCTGTACAATGAATACTGGGAACATCACAGATATTCATAATTTCAAAAATAATATTTGCAACGACTGTAAATATGACAGGGCTGCTAATTGTAAACATTCTAACGTATATTCTAAAAAAATTTCTCCGACTTGTATGAGTGATTTAATCATAGAAACGCATTGTAAAGAATGTGAGAAAATTCTTAATTCACGGGTTATTTCTACTGGAAAAGGACCTCATTCACTGGAATGGGTTGATGTACAGGCATATTCATGCGGAGCAAAAGTATCCAGAGGTATATGTAAAACACCAGGATGTAAATATACAACGATAAAATCGAGTACAGATTATTCAACATGTATTAATCCTAATCCGGGTTACCGTGAAACTAAAGCTCCTACTTGCAAAACTACAGGGACCTTTGAATATTTCTGCAAGGAATGCAACAGAACACTTGGAACAGGTGTACTGCCCACCAAGCACACCGGCCAACCGATTTCTTATGAGTACGGTTTAGAATATGGAATCGGTGGCAGCTATCATCTTGTGCTTTGTGATTGTAATGAATATTATGTAGAACCTCACAATATGGAAATATATCCGGATGAGCCTTTGATAGGTGATATGATAAGATGCAGTAAATGTGGATGCGATGTGCTTTATGCTGAAACTGTAGATGATCTAATTGCGGAGCCTCCTTACTCCTTAGGAGGAAGTAACTGGATAGATTTGCTTGATGCATTATTAGGTTCACTGTATGATTCAGGGCTATCTTTCGACGAAGATTTATTAAAGACAGTATTGGAAGCTTATATAAAAGAACCAATAGATGACGAATTGGATAAACTAATAGAAGAAATAAAAGAACGAATGAAATAGATACTTTATAAAGTATCTATTGGTTCGCCGCTAAACACAACAAAAGCCATCCTGATATCAGTTGAAGTCAGGATGGCTTAAAAAAAGGTATGAGGTGAAAAAAATTGAAATTACTTAAAAAGAATATCAGTATTACATTAGGTATATTCTTTTCTTTATTGCTTTTAATTATTGTTCCTGCATTTGCCGTTACATCTCCAAACAAAGATTTTGTGGTTGAAAACGGCATTCTAGTTGATTATGTTGGGGAAAACAGTTCGTCAACTATAGTCGTGATTCCTTCCGATCTTGGAATTACAACCATAGGAGAGAATGCCTTTGACAGTGACAATATTGGTTCTGTAATAATTCCTGAAGGCGTAACTATAATTGAAAAATATGCTTTTTCAAATTGCAATTCTATAACATCTATTAAGTTACCTTCTACATTAACTGTAATAGAAAATTATGCATTTGCATATTGTGATAGTTTGACAGAAGTATATCTGCCCCCCTCTGTTACAAGTTTGGGTGAATCCATATTTGCAAAAAATGACTCAGAGACGGTTTTTACTATTTGGAGTTCGGGAACTTCTTCTGCTGCCGAATACGCTGCTGAATACTCTTATCATTATGTGAATTCAGATGATGTGGAAGAATTCGGATTTTACGCATATGATCAGGAAAGATGGATTCCCGTATATACACACATTTCAGAAGGATCTTTCAAGAAAACAGGATATTCCATACTTAAAAACGGAGAACTCATAAATTCGCTACCACCATACCTAACTTGGTCTTCTGATAATGAATTATTAGCATCTGTTTATGCAGATATGATCATATGGCATGGAGAAGGTACTGCAAAAATTAGAGCTATAGATCCTTTTACTGATAAGTATGCTGAGTTTGAACTTGTAATTTATTATGTCGATACGGAATTCCTCAAGGAAGGAGAAATTAAACATATAGAGCTTGCTTCGGGAATGTCAACAGTATATAGCTTTTCTCCCTATATAAGTGGAGAATATCAAATAGGTACTTCTCTAGCAGATGGGTCAATATTTTTTGCCGTTACCGATGCTAAGGGTTCTACATTCGCATATGGTTCTGACGTTATGTCGGTCTGCTTTGATGCAGAAGAAACTTATATAATTGAAATCTATAATTTTGGTGAAGATAAAATTATAGACTTTATTATTGAAGAAATGAATCCCGAAGCTTACACCATCGTCATTAATGCAGAAACAGGCGGTATGGCCTCAGGCGGTGGATTGTATCGGAATGGAGATCTTGCAATGCTTCAAGCAGTTCCTGACGATGGACATATGTTTGACGGTTGGTACGAGAATGGTAAGAAAATTGATGGAGCAACTGCTAATTATGTTCTTACAGTTAATTCGAATAGAACTATTGAGGCAAAATTTGTACCTTATCAATTTGAAGTTACTGATATTGTCATCGAGGGAATAGATGATAATAAGGACAAACCTTTAACCTTCACTGCTAATGTAATCGGTGGTTCCGGAACTGTTAAACATACGTTTTATATTTTAAGGAATGGAAAGGTATACTATTCTAATCAAAATTCATCTATACCTGTTTTCTCTTACGAGGCAATATCATCCGGAACATATACCGCAATAGTTTATAGTATAGATGAAACTGGAAACAAAGTTTCTTATACAAAACAATTTACTATTGTATAACTATATTTAGAAGGAAATTGATATTTTATACTCTAAAAATAGTACAGATATTTAAACAGGTACAGTAAAAACAAAAAATGAAACAGACCAAAAGCCCCTGATGTAGGATATTAAAACTACATCAGGGGTGTTAATTATCTTAGGGCATAGTACTGTTCCATCCAAGTAGATTGCTACTATATCAAAATCTTTTGTCTACAAGGAAATATAATAATGTATAATAATTATAACCATTACCATTGCAATACTTGAGAAAGTGTAATTTAATTGCAAATAATGTAAAAAAATAGTATAATAACTCTGTTGTCCTATGCTCCTTTCGTACCAGAAAGGAGGTGTAAAACTGGCAATGGAGTATATCATATCTTTTTTTATCTCTATCGCAGCAGGAATAGTCGCATACTATTTCTGCAAGTGGCTGGATAGAGATAAATCGGAAAAATAGGGCAATCAGCACAAAAGCCAGAGGTCGCACCCTCTGGCTTTCATTGGTGTAAACCTGACGGAATACATCATATCTTTTGTAGTATTATTATACTACTGCCTTTTAGTTTTGTCAATAGAATTGTGATTATACTCAATATTTCGATTTTGAAGCAAATAAGAGAAAAAACGAGATTTATTAATCAGGGCAGAGGAGGGGCAAAACACAAGATATAGTGGTTGACTGATGTGTTTGCTAATTTCTCAAAACGGAGCTAATTAAAAAAATCGCCGGATTTCGGCGGTTGACTATTTTGTGTGAATCAGGCGGTAATGAATTATATAAAAGATTTATTTTGTATAATTGAATAATATTCGATTATATTAAAAATACCCTGTCATTTATGGCAGGGTTATCTTTTGCTTTCAAATCGATACAAAATTAACTGTATTGATTTTTTATAATTATTTAATTTTTTCCAGTTTACATCTCCTATAAATTGAAGGCCTTAAAAAACCATAATTATAAAGGAGTTGTAAACATGCCATTAATTACAGCAAAAGAATTTGACAAGCTGGTATTTCGAGCTTTTGGAAAACGGAAACCCGAACTCAACGATATTATTTCTGAAATTGAAAAATATCATTCAGATTTTGAAGCTGATAACTTACACGGAAAATATAATCAGCTCAAAGCAATCCGTTCCGTTGCCTCAAATTATTTGTCAAAATATCCTAATTCCTCAAGAAATAAGACAATTCAGGAAGTACTTTTTCCCAGCATAGAACAGACTGTCATTGAACTCCAGCAGGAAGAAACCGTCGTACCTAAAAAACTGCATTTTGTCTGGATTGGCGGTAATCTTACAAATGTAGCCAGTCAGTATATTGCACTTTGGACTGCGGTAAACGCAGATTATAATACGGCTATCTGGTATGATTCCAGGGTACTGCTGGCAAATACATTAAAAAGAGCAATTCTGGACAAATGCTACCGAGAAGCAGTAACGTCTCATCAGGATGCTGTTTTAGCACAGACATATACCCACGATGATTTTATCAGAGATTCAGCCAGTGCAATCTATGAAGAACGAAAGAAAATCTTTAATCTATATAATGAAAAAAAAGAGACAGCAACAATTACTGACATCATTATTGAATTCTTGACTTCGGAAACTTACGGATACGGCAGGGACGCAGAGGAATTAAAGGCTGTTTACGATGAAGCCCTGGAAGCTATGGTGGAACGTGAAGCAAAAGACGTAAGTACAACCGATCTTTTAACAGCAAATGAACTTGAAACGCTTTACTTCAGGGAAGTCATGAATTATCAAAATTTGGCTGCTGCATCAGATATGCTTAGGATGGCTGTATTGGTTAAAGAAGGCGGATATTATCTGGATGTTGATATGCTTCCTGCTACAAATAATAGTTTATTTAGGCCCATACTGGATAATTTAGATTTAACTACAACTGTAAAGGAACTAGTTACTCTTGAAGCCATTATGAAAGGGATGCCTGACTTAATTCCGGGATATTCCACTCATTATTATGATAACTTGAGTGAAGAAGTAAGAACTTCACTGCAAGAAAGTGTCGAAAATAATAAGGACATAACTAAACTGTTTATTCCACTTAGAGATATAACCTGTAGTCCGATGACTATGAAAATATATGGTGAAGGTAGAACTGCGGTAGGCAATAATGCATTGATAAGCCATCCCGATAGTATTTTGGGTAAATTAATCATTAAAAATATGATTGCTAATTATGCTGTAATGGATGAATTTATGGCTGAATATGTCCGGCCGGAACAAACATATAAAGAAGCAGTTGCAGTGTTAGTTCAGGGATTCGTTTCTAAAGTTGGAGAAATGCTTAAAATATCACCGCAATATGAATATATTTCAAAAGTTATTGATTATCTCAGCGTTGGTATTACTATTGATGCCACAGCTACAATTAGCCTTACAGGGCCTGGAAATTTAAGCAAATCAATATATAATTATTTCCTTCCGGCTGAAGTGGAATATGGTTTTATTACTGAAGCTCAACTAAATATGATAAGGCTCGGGGATAATAAAGTATCTGCAAAAACTGAAGAAGAACTCCGAAGCGGCTGGGTGCTTAGAAGGGGCGCGGCAGATGAACGTTTTAAAAGTATTAAACAAAATCTTATAGAAGGCGCTCTTGATTATGACCAGGAGCTTGATTTTAATGAATGGTCAATGCCGGAAACTGAAAGTTTAACGGAAAGAATTACTGCAAATAACTGGGTTTCTGCAAGGTCGGATGTAGGCAGGATTATTATTCAGATGCAGGGCGACAGTATCAGTAAAGAAGCAGCCTCTAACCTGTTCAGCAAATACGCATCCCGAGCCATGTATGTTGTAAACAAACCGGAGGGTGTTACGACATACTCGTTAAATTCGGAAACTAATGAAGCCGTATCCAGTGAAGGGATTGTAATCCCCGATATCCTGAATGATAAATCTGAAATCATTATTACGGTTGTAGGGCACGGCGGAGGAACTGAATACAGCCGCAGTTTTGCAAATATGACCGCCAATCAACTGGATGAGGCACTTAAGCCATTTATAGATGCAATTGAATCTAAAAACTTTGGGCCAAAATCACTAAGAGTAAACCTGTTAGGCTGCCGTATGTATAGCAGCAATGAACCTGTTGGTACATCATATCCGGAACAGTTGCTGGTAAGACTGTATCAGCGGCTGACAAATGAGGAAATTTGGGCAAGAAAAGAACTGCAGGTATCAGCTAATGAGTTTGATGTCCGTATTAATTCGGAAGGAAAGAAAGAAATTCTTGATTACAGCGGTCAATGGGTTGTAAAAGAACAGGTCATGCTGCAGGATCAGCTCGGAAAATGTTATTTCAGATACAATGAAACAACGCAGCATACGGAAAAATTAACAAATGACCCCAGTGTACTTATTCGGGTATTGAATAATGTACATAAAAATCTGATCGACCCAGACCAAAGTGCAGAATTAAAAACAAAAATTTTTGACGGGTTCCTTGTTGGTATTCAAGAATTAAAAGCGGCATTAAAGTGGAAAAACCAGCCAACTGAAGGCAGTCAGACAAATCAGCGAATAAACCGGCTGTTTAAAGCAATTCAGCTGACAGAAGAACTGTCAAAATCATTATCTACGGTATTTAGAGAAAACCATTTAACAGATGAAAATGCGGATTACTATTTTGACCTTGACAGCGTCGCTTATAATGAAGAAACAAATGAGTATACCATGCGTGTTTTTGACCTTAAAAGCGATAAAATTGTTGCTATTACTGATACGAAACCTATATTTATTGCATATAAAAGTTTGTTGAATGAGCAAATCGAGGAATTTAAAAAAGGTATTGACGTTGTTACGGACTCTAACATGGCGAGAAAAATAAAATTGAGCAGTACACAGCATACGAATACTTTGAACGCCGCCTTCTTTTTGCAATCAGTTCTGGATTTTAAAACGCAGTATAATAATATCCATAACCTTGACAAGGCAGTGAGGGTGCAGATTTACTCCCAGATCTTTAGGAACGGCGTCGGAGTTTTGCAGACTGCGGCAGACGTTTCTCGGTTAATATCGGAAGCTGCCGGAGTAGAGCTTAAGCTTCTGAACGGTGTATCCGATGGTTTGTCCGCAGCAGCAGTTATCTTTGACGGCGTCATTTTAACTTCTCTAATTTCTGAACTGAAGAGCACATCTGATGCGCGCAGGCATGCAAGGCTGCAAACTCAAATAGGGATTATCTCTGCTAATCTGGCTTTAAACGCGGGGAGTATTGGCGCAGGTATGGCAGGCGCTGCAACCGCCGCTTCCATTCTGGGATATTTAACGGTACCGGTAGCCGGCCTTTCCATCGGTTTGCCGACGCTGCTGGATAATTTGTATGTGCTGCGTGAAAGTTATTTGGATACTGTCAGATACTTTGGGTATTTATTCAATACTAACACAATATACACTTATGATGAAGAAAAGAAAGCTGCAATCCCTGCGGACGATATTGTAATTACAGATATTAACTTTAAAAATAAAAAGTATTCTCTGGGTAATTGTGATATGTATGCCATGAACAGTGGGTCTGGACACACTTCCAGTGAAATAGATACTTTTTTTACTGCGCCTAAGCCAATCAGACGTGGCAAACGGATTCCTGTTTATCAAGTACTTGGCATTAAACCGTTTGGACCTTTCCCTGATCAGGATGTTGTAGTACTACCAGGCGCTTTAAACCGCAGGCTGGATTATGAAATGACAATCCAAAGCAGTGTGGATATTTCTGTGGATTCCGATGATCAGCTGCTGTTATATGGTTTGCAGGCGCTCAATAATATAAAATTTGCATACAAAGGAATTTTTTACTGGAGGTATTACGCTCCTCCGGGATACTGGGGCATTTCAAGATTAAAGCCGGTTTATTTCCCTACAGATATCAAAGTACAGCTGGATAATAAAACACGGACGTTAATTATTCCCCATCATACGATAACTGAAGCCCGTTATAAACTGAAATATTCGATCACAGGCGGAGGCGGTCAGTACGCGGTTATTATGCCGCCGGACGCCAGCAATGTACGGATTATATTGACCGCAGGAGATGTGTTTACAGTCAATGTAGATCATCTTATCTATCAGACGGAAATCGGGGAAGACGGTTCAATTCAGACAAAAGACGATTTCGTGGAAGAATCCAAACGGTTAAAGTATACGTTCCAAGGAAGTCGTATAAGAACCGTATCTTTTGGCGGGACTAATTTTACTTTTGAAGGGGATTTAAACAATACGGTTTACTTCCATTTCATGGTTGCCGGGGAGAAAGTCCAGATGTTGCTGGCTGTTGATTTCAGGACAAACCATATTACAGTATCTTTGGTGGGATCCATAGAAAATATTATTGAAAATAAGGATAAGATCATTACGGCAATAAATGCGCTAAATCTATCAGGGGTTAATGATTCTATGCAGTTTATATCACCCGACAATAAGGTTTCCGGATGCGTCTGCTTGAAAGAAGATAACCTTATTGTTGCCGCAGTTATTACTGAAGAAGATGTGAAAAAAGTTTATACCGTATATGGAAATGCGGAAGAACAGGACAGTGCAAAATATTCATATGTTGAAGAAAAAGAAAGTGACATTTCTGTACAGATTAAAGATGATACAGTGATTGTTCATGGGGACTATTCTTATGAGGATGAAAAAATACAGTATACGCTTTCAGTAAGCCCGGATTACAGCAGGATATTGACCTCCCTGTATCTGAATGCAAAAGCAACTGAAAGCTTGATGACAAAAATGAACGATGCGGAAGATAAAAAAGGAGCAATTACAGAATGGCTATTAGAAACTACACTTTCGGCATCTATTTCCAATTTTGCAATATCCGATTATTTTGTTATTTCCAGCATGGATAAAAATAACAGATACGTAGAATATACGTTAACTGTCAGTGAAGACGTACAGACATTTAAATCTCACTTTGGTAAATGGGCGGAAAAAGGAACGCAGTTTACCATTTTCGATAATGGCAAATCTCATCTCATTATCTCGCAAAGCGATATTGAAGATATGTATGACAATATATTTGATGATTTATATATTAAATCAAAAATGACAGAGAACCTTTATATTGACGATATTATTGTTATACCAAGTCGCACTTCACTTTATGTGGTAATAGAACCGGATGCTTCCATGCCAGTAATTAATATTTCTAATGCGAAATCAGAGAAAAAATTAATCATAGTTTACGATATCATAGATAATTTTGTTTGGAATCAAGTTGATAACGATTTGATTCTGTTTAATAACGAAGAGAATCCGAAGAAATCAACAGTAAAACTCCGTTTTATGGACGTATTTAATGAAAAAAATAGCACAAGATATTTTTTGAAGTTCACAAAATTCGATTCAGAAGAGGGACCAGTATTTGATTTGCCCACATTAATGACAGTGATGGATAAGGGGGATTATATTGAATAGAAGTTAAGTATATCGGTAATCATAGAAAAAAGCTGGTACAGTAAGTGCTGTACCAGCTTTTTTTATAAAACTATATGTTAAGCCTATCATTTTATCCAGTTTATATCTCCTATGAATTGGAGGGCTGCATACCATATCTAAAATTTCCCCATTTTTAATCGGATAAAATAATATATTAAATATGAAAAGGAGAACTTCGAATGAATGTATCAAATTATTTGGCCCAGAATATGTTGATTCTTACTCCTATACTTTATATTTTGGGAAACTTTTTAAAACAAACTCCGCGAGTTAAAGATTGGTGTATACCTTGGATATTGCTTATTATTAGTATAACGTTTGCTTTTTTACTTGGCGGTTTTAATACAAACAGCTTTATTCAAGGAATTATTGCAAACTGTTTTAACAAACCAGTTAGTAAAACAGACTTTTAAAAAGTAATGATTCATGTAATTTCATGAATCATTTAGAAAACTGGTAATTTGCATTCATAGAAAAGTCTCTGAAAGTTTTATACCACATTTTAGGCAGCTGCTTCGATGTAGCTACCTTTTTTAATGAAAACGATTATATCTAAAAAATTATAAAAATTTTTATTTTAATTTAATTATTATGACCTGCTGTCTCCTATTAAATGAAACGTTATAAAAATATGTTTAGCTGAATGCATGCAGTTGAACTTTATATAGATTTATTATCTGATACTGGATAAGAAGCGCCGGCCTTCTTTTTCATTCAAAAATGCTAATAACTTTTTATTTAAATATAGCAAACACTATCACGTACAAATATTTTAATTCATATGAAAAGGAATGTTAAAAATGGAATTTTCTAATTATTTAGCAGAGAACATGTTAATTCTTACACCTGTACTCTATATTCTTGGGAATTTTTTAAAGCAAACACCCCATGTTAAAGATTGGTTTATTCCTTGGCTGTTACTAATTATTAGCGTAATATTTGCATTAATGCTGGGCGGCTGTAATATACACAGTTTTATTCAGGGCGTCGTTGCAACAGGTGTAACTGTTCTTGCAAATCAGCTGGTAAAACAAACTTCTAAAAAACAGGATGAATAACACTACTATTAGTAGTGTTTACAAAAGCAACATAATATGATATAAATTATTACCATATTATTACATATATTACATTTAATAACGATTTACTAACATTTTACTGCAAATACACATTTATGATTTATATTTCTTCATTTAACCATTTATTGAAGTACTTTTTTATATATTCCTGTAGAGCTCCCCCGCCTCCAATTTTTGATGTATTACAAAATTGGAGGAACAAAAAATGCAGGAAATTGATTGGAAAGAAGTATTAATAATTGAAGACCGGATTATTTCAAACTCTGATAGAAAACATCGTGCACATTTTGTATCCTTAGATGTAGTCAATGAAAATTGGGTTTATCAGTTAAATTCAAGCAAATATCAATATGATATGAATGTCTATAGTGACGATTATATTAATACTGTCAATAATCCTATATTGGAAAAAGCATTGAAAACCTTAACATCGAAACAGTCCCAGGTTGTTAAACTTTTATACTGGGACGGTTATAAAGGATATGAAATTGCAAGAATTATGCAGTGTACCCCAGCAAATGTATCAGTAATATTAAAAAAGGCTTTGTCAAACATCAAACAATTTTTAGAAACTTTTTCATAGGTTCAACTTGTAGAGTCCTCCCCTGCGTAATATAACAGGACAGTGAAAGAGTTAAAGTTATAATTCAAAATTGGAAGCAGTATATAATTACCTAACGTTTATAATCAATTTAACAAAAAATATTTTTAAGAACTTTTATTTACTTTCATTGTTTTCCGGTGCAGCTTCGGCTGTACCGGCTTTTTGTATCTATCGAGATTGATTCATTCACTGAGATGTAAAAAGCTGTTAATATCAGTTTCCCTCGCCGTCATAATGAATAACCCTCCCCTTGTTTTCTTTGTGCAACCCTACAATGTTTGTATGATTTTGTAAAATCCTGTCGTTTCAGCTTTGCCTTTTCACAATACATATAGTATAATTTTCCCATAAAGAGGGAATGGGGTGACGCCAATGCAGGATTAATAGAATTACCGACATCCGAAATTAACATGAGTGACAGAAGAAAGGACGAAAAGGATGAAGAAAGCAAATAAGTTTATTGCGCTTTTACTTACCATTGCAATGTTGCTTACCATAGTCCCCGCACAGGTTTTTGCGGAGGAAACCGGCGGGCAGCAGGAGGAGACAATATTCAAGGAAGAGAGTACAGGAAGAAAAAGCCCTGTAGTAACAGAGCTTACGGAAGAGAGAGGCCGGTATACAAAGGTATACCTTCATGCAGACGGGACCCTGACAGCATTCGTATCCGGCGAACCCCTGCACTATGAGCAGGATGGAGAATGGCTGGATATTGACAATACTCTTCAGGCCGATTCCGTGAACGGACAGGAAGTCCTGACCAATACAGACAATGAATACAATGTCGAACTGCCGAAGGAGTTGGACAGCAGTTCTGAAATTAAAATAAGCAGCGGAGACCACAGCATTTCCTTCTCCGTAAACGGTATGGAAGGCGCTGCCGAAGCCCAGCAGGAAGCGCTGCCAATGCCGGCGGCCGCAGATGAAGAGGAAGCCCCGGCTAAAACAACGATTGAAGAGTACGCACAGGAGGAACTGGAAAATAAGGTGTCGAAAGTCACCTACCCTTCCATTTCCCCGAACGTAGATATTGAATATGAGGTTCATCCGGAACAGCTGAAGGAAAACATTATCCTGAACGAACAACCGAAAGCAGGGACAGTTTTCAGTTTCCATATTGACGCGGCCGGATTAAACGGGGTAAAAAACGCGGACAGCAGCGTATCTTTTCTTTCCGGCACAGAGGAAATATTCCGCGTTGCCGCACCGTTTATGTTTGACAGCGCCGGCGTCTATTCTTCCGAAATAGAAGTCACATTATCGCCGGATGAAAACGGCGGGTATACACTGACTTATGCACCTTCCGAAGCATGGCTTGCAGATGCGGGAAGAGCGTACCCTGTAATTATCGATCCGTATATTACCAGCCCTGACGGCATTTGGGACTATGCAGGGGTGCAGCAGCAAAACCCTGCGGTAAATTACGGCGGTATGGCGCCGGCGGTCGGCAAAACCATATCCGGCGGAAATACTTATGAATCATATGCCTACTTTAAAGCAAACGGTATCACCGTGCCGTACAATGGAAAAATATTAAAATCAGAATTCCATATCGGCGGGTATAAAAGCGCGGGTTCCGGCGCTTCCTCGGTTTCCCTTTATGAGGTAACCTCTGCCTGGGATAAAGGGACAATTACATGGAACAGCCAGCCGGCAGTCTCCCCTGTTCTTACGGACTATTTGCCGGACAGTCCTGCCGGAGCCGGCGATTATTCCTTTGACATTACAAAACTGGCGGAAAAATGGACGGCGGATCCTTCGGCGAACTTCGGCTTTATGCTGAAAAGCGGTTTTACCGGATCAGTTAACCTGATTGCCGACGCGGCCGGAAATACATTGCCGCCTGTCTATATGACAATCGAGTACACAGATCCCAACCGTGCACTGGATGACGACGGGTACCATATCCAGGATATCGGGCGTGCAGGAAAGGCATATGTGAACAATCAAACGGGCAGCCTGATGGTTAAGCGTACCGACCTGCAATTTGACGGGAACCGCGCGCCTGCGGAATTCACGATGGTATACAATTCTGCGAATACCGGTGAAAATACTTACGGCCGCGGTTGGAATAACCAGTATGACGAAGCAATCCAATACCTGAACAACACGGTTATGGGGGAAATGTTCTGGATTGACCGTGGGGACGGTACCAGACAGTATTTTGATAAATATATCCCCGGCCCTGATGATGAAACCGGGGAATCAGGAACGCCTGTGATGACGCCCCTTGGCGGTACCGCATTAACGACAGCCAGCGACGGACTGCGGGTACGCAGCGGACCGGGTACTTCCTATTCCGTACTGGGAACCCTTCCTCTGAATACAACAGTCCGTCTTTTGGGATGGTATGAAAGCATCAACTGGTATAAGGTCCAGTATGGAACCGGCGTGGGCTATGTTATCGGGGATTACCTGACCGGGTTCTCCAAAATTCCAATGACGGAAATCTATGGTACGGCTGTTTATTCAGATACCGGAAACCTAAATGTACGCATGGGGCCGGATACCGGATATAACCTGCTTGGAACAATCAGTTCAGGGTCTGCGGTCACTTTGCTTGGCAGCTACTCCAACGGCTGGTACCAGATTGACTATAACGGCAGTGCGGGATGTATTACCGGCCAGTACCTGACCGGCGTTTCCGCAGCAGAACTGACCGCAGTTTACGGTACCGCACAGGTATCTGCGACAAATAACCTGAATGTCCGCAGTGCACCAACCACTTCTGCCGCAGTCCTCGGCAGGCTTTCTTATGAAACAGAAGTTGACCTTTTAGGATATTATCAGATTGGGGAAACCAAATGGTATAAGATTATTTACAATGACGGTTACGGTTATGTCAGCGGAGACTGGCTGAAAAATATCAAAGACGGCTATAACTTTATTGACCGTATGAGCGGTGAAAAAGTCAAGCTGACTTCCGCAGACGGTGAACTTACCCCTTCCTCATCCAACTATACCCTTACATATGAGGATGAAACCGTTAAGGAATATACCAATAAGCGCCTTACAAAAATTACGGCTGGAAATGAACATGCAGCGACCAAAAGCAGTATATCCCTGAGCGTCAGCGGCACATTAATTAACAGCATTACGGACGGGGCCGGGCGTGTTTATCAAATCAGCCGCTACCGGGGACGAATGACTTCCGCTTCCTACAAAGGGACAGGAGATACTGCCCTGCGGCAGGTCAGCTATACTTATTCTGATAACAATCTTATAAAAGTAACCTACCCTGACGGACTGAGCGTAAACTATACATGGACAGACGGGAAGCTGACAAAGATTACGGATGTTGACGGTTATTCCATCAATTACGAATATACCGGCGGCAGGGTGACGAAGATTACGGAAACAGCTTCCGATGGGACTGTCGGAGAATCTATTTCCATCTCCTACGGCAATAAATCTACCGTCTATACCGATACCCAGGGCCATCAGGAAATTATTAACTTTGATAACTACGGCAACCAGGTATCTGTACGTGATGAACTGGGCAACGCTGTATTTTCCTCTTATGACAAAAACAGCAAACGCCGAAACCAGCTGACGGGTACCTCCTCTATCCGCCGTGCGGTTATCAATTATGCGGCAAATTCCGGTTTTGAACTGGCAGATTCCCCCGCGCCGTTATCCGGAAGCAATACGGCGAATACCACCATTGAATGGAGTGCGTCAGCAGATGCAGACAATCCGGCCTACTCCGGGACGCATTATGCAAAAATCAGCAAAAGCAATTTAGAATCAATAACTCTGACTGCTTCTATTGCCAATACGCAAATTGGAAAGCCCTATACTGCTTCCATATGGGTACGTACTATGGGCAACTCCCCATATGTAAAGATTAAAATTGGCAACGAAGAGTCTGAACAGGCTCAGACCAGCGGCAAATGGCAGAGAATTCAGGTATCAACGGTTGCAGCAGATACTTCCCTGCCGGTTGAAGTAATCTTGTCCGGCAACGGCGACTACTATCTGGACGATATCCAGCTGGAGCAGGGAGTCAGCGCTGGATCCCATAATACGCTGGAGAATGCGGACTTTACCGGGGCTCTGTCCCATTGGACAGGGACAAACCTTTCTGCGGCGGACGCTGCGAGTACCTATACCGGAGACGCACCGGGTACATCGGAAAACATGGATACCGTCCGCTTTAAGATGACGGGCAGCCTTACGGAAAGGAAATCCCTGACGCAGCGCGTTTATGTCAATGAAAGCGCCGGTCAGGAATATACTTTCGGCGGATGGGCTTACTGTGAAAATGCACTGCCTGAAAGAAATGACAGCGGACGGGAGCTGAGTATATCTGTAACTGCGCATAAGACAGATGATACCACAGAAGAATTGGGAAAAGTAGTTTTTAATACTTCGGAATCTCTCTGGCAGTTTAAGGAAGAATCCTTTAAGCTTCCTGTTTCGACAGATTATATCGACCTGTCCCTGAATTATGCAAACCAAAGTGGTACGGCTTACTTCGACGGGATTCAGCTGTGCAAGGAACCCTTAATGCTGGTAGGATTCGACAGTAAGGGCAGTATTTCTTCTGGATTTGAAGGGAACGTTACCGAAGACAGTTCCGGGGACAGCGGTACAGGGGAAGAAACGGAAGCGTCCCCGGAAAGCAAAACAGAGTATGACGCCTTCGGCAATATCACCCGTACTTATGACGAGCTGTCGGGGATTAAGCTAAATGATTCGTCATCCTCTTACAGTACGAACGGTAATCAGCTGCTCAGCGAAACAAATGCTTTTGGGAATACCGCGTCTTATACCTATAACAATGACCTTTCTATTGTTACCGGGGTAACCGACGGAAAAAACAATACAACAAACTATACCTATGATAATATACAGCAGCTGACCGATGTTTCTCAAACTGTATCAAATCCATATTATGCCGATTCAAACCTGTCCCTGCAGAACGTTTATGAGTATTCGGAAGGAAAATTATCATCCATCCTTTCAGGCGGCGCCGTACAGTATCATTTCGAGTATGATAAGTGGGGCAATGTTTCTGAAATCAAGGTTGGGGATACTGCGTTAATTACTTATCATTACACCAGCGATACCCTACGGAATATTCAGAAGTTGGAATATGCCAATGGTTTATACACGGAATATGAATATGATACGAACCATAACCTGAGCAAGGTTTATTACGGAAACCCTGATCAGCGGCAGCTTGTTACGGAATATTCCTATGATGCAGACCAGAGCCTGATATCCATGCGCAATTATGAGGACCGTACCCTGACAAAGTACAGGAACGGTGTTACGGAGGTCTGGGATATTTCCGCTGAGCAGAATCCAGTTTTAAAATATGCCTACGGAGCTTCGGAAACAGAAAACGGTTCTGCATTCTATGAAAAATGCGGCGGCAATAAGCTGATCAGCGAATATACTGCGGATGAGGATGATAATCCGGTTGCCACCTTTAAATCTGTTGGGTTATCTACTGCGCAGGAAACCGTATTATATCAGCAGAAAACAGAATATGACGGTTTTAACCGCGTCAGCAAAAAATCCGTTACCGTTGGTTCTGACACTGCAGCCACGCTGAGCCAAACTTACAGCTATGAAAACCCTTCCGCCGGCTATACTACGGACCGGGTTGCCGCTGTTACAAACACCAGTTCCGGCGGGATGAATGATGTTTACGGCTACAGCTATGATGCAAACGGCAATATTGCAAAGGTATACAAAAACAGCGTTCTGGTAAACCAGTATGAATACGACGGGGCAAACCAGCTGATCCGTGAAGACAACGCGGCGCTTGACAAAACCTATACTTACAGGTATGATAATCGCGGGAACATACTGGAAAAACGTACCTATGCTTATACAGCGGGTACCGCCTTTGGTAATCCTATCAGTACGGTTATCTATGGTTATGCAGATGCTGACTGGCAGGATAAGCTGACCTCCTATGACGGGAAACCGATTACCTATGACACAAACGGCAACCCGTTAACCTTTGACGGGTATACCTATACATGGGAAGCAGGCCGCCAGCTTGCGAATATCTCCGGCAATGGATTAACGGCAGCCTATACTTATGTCGACAGCAACATCCGTACCAGCAAGACGGTAAATGGGACAAAAACTACATATAGCCTTGCAGATGGGAAAATTATTAGTGAAACAACGAATAACACTACGATCTACTACCGTTACAACTCCGATGATGAACTTGTGGGTCTGTTCTATGACGGGCAGGAATATTTCTATGTAAAAAACCTGCAGAACGATATTATTGGTATTGTAAATGCAAGTGGTGTACTATGCGTTACTTATACCTATGACGCATGGGGAAATGTTACTGTCAGCGGTACTCTTGCAAGCAGTCTTGGCGCAGATAATCCGTTCCGTTACCGTGGGTACTATTATGATAAGGAAACGGGACTGTATTATTTACAGAGCAGATACTATAACCCACAGATCGGCAGGTTTATTAATGAAGATGAATATATTTCTACTGATACATGTTTAAATGATTTAAATAGATTTACTTATTGTCTCAATAACCCTGTAATGAGAATAGATCCAGATGGCGAATGCTCGTATTGTGGTAATTCATATTATAATGCCGCAAGTATGCCTTGGTCTGCTTGGATAGACCATTTTAACAAAAATAAAAGAGTACCGCCAACAGATAGTAAAAGGATGACAAGTCCTTATGGACCTCGTCCGAATAAGCCGACAAGTGGAGCTAGTAAAATTCACAAGGGTATAGATATTGGTGCAAAAAAAGCTGGAAAAGCTGGTGATCAAATTTATGCTGCAATGTATGGAACGATTACGAAAGTTGGTTATTCCACTGGATCAGGATATTATATCTATTTAAAAAATGATAAATATGAATTTAGATATTATCATTTATTAAAGAATAGTACATCCGTTAAAAAAAATCAGAAAGTAAAAGCTGGGCAAACGATAGCTAAAATGGGAAAAACGGGGGTAAATGTAACAGGAGTACATTTACATTTTGAAGTTCTAAAAAATAATGCTCATATTAACCCATGTTCACTTTTTCCTGGATATTATAAATCCGTATAAAAAATTAGTTTTAAAGCAAAAAGATTACAGTGAAAGGAATAATAGAAAATGAAAAAAATAAATATTTTTTTGGCAATGTTAATTATTATGTTTGGTTTATCAAGTTGTTCCGAAAATATAAGTACAATAATGGAGAATTCAACTAACAAAACACAAGAAACTACTCTTTCAAAGATTAATGAAACAAATAAAACGGCATATCAAGTAAATTATGATCTCAATGATGTAGAGTATAATTTTGACGGAGTTTATGTTTTTGAAAAAGATCCAACTTTTTATTTTGAAATTGAAGAGAATTTAGCATATTTGAGTCCAGCACTTGAAGAAGCATATGGATGTACTGATGGAAAAAATAATATACTTGAAATCGAAAACTTAAAATATGATAATTTTAGTATTATCAAATTAACTTTTTTGAATTCTAAGTATTACGAAAAGGAAACGGATGAGCAAATAGGATATATTAATTTTATTAAATATACAGATGAAGGAGATGTATTTTATTTATATTGCGAATACAACCCCAGAGAAACTTTGAATATTAATTTTGTAAAACAGTAAGAATAAATCTTTTCTCTTTTTTCCAAATTGTAGAACAATTTCAATTTATAATCATGATTCGCCGGTACAGCGTAAGATCTGTACCGGTTTTTTATATTCCACTTTTCCTTAAAAATATCCTGACATGGAATTTTTTATGCAAAGCTTTAACCGTACCGGATAAATCAATAAATTTATCGGACACATAAAACAGATAATAAAAGCCGTGGGGGTGCAGCCTGATACGGACAAAAGAAACGTCCGGCATATCTTTAACGGTATCGTTGGCGTAATCTAAAATATCCTGTTCCAGTATTTTTCCTGATTTTGTTTCTTCTCTCCGCTGCACCCGTTTTTCCTTTGCCCTTTTTTTCTGCTGCCAGTATTCAGCGGAAGGTACAATCCGCAAATTGCCGCACTTCTTTTTTATGCATTTATGTTTTTTCATCAGCTGATAAGTTAAAGGGCCTGGGTGCAGACTGCTGGTACAATGGGCGATAATCTTACTTTCATCCCTGCGGATTCCGTCAATGCATTTTATCAGCCCTTCTTCAGGAAAATAATCCATCATCAATACCCCCATGCCGTCTGGATAGGGAGCAAGGATAAGCGTTCCCATTCATCAATGTCATAGGACGGTTTCCGGCAATAATCATACTTTTCCGGTGCAGCTTCGGCTGTACCGGCTTTTTGTATCTGCCAGAGGGCTGTTTCATCAGGAGCCTGTAAGAGCATAGACGCGAGATAAGAGGGGAGGTTTTTAATTTTATGACAGTTTTGCTGAAGCTTTTCCAATACTGCCTGAACGTCTAAGGCAGTTAAACGGGAAAGCTGTGCGCGGATATATTCCTGACGGCAGACTTTACCCTTGACTGTAATTTTTGATGTTTCCCATAATCGGCGGATAATTGTTTGCACCTGATTAGCCGCTGAACGCAGTTTTTCATTCAGCTTCAGACCGGATAAATCCAGTTCAGGGCAGGCTTCAACGTGCGGATCAGCGCGTAAGGATCTATTTTTCGTGTATATATTTTTCTTTTTTGTTTCTTCTTTCCTTCCTTCAGGAAGACTGAAAGAAAGAATATTCATACTTGTATTATTATTTCCTGTATTATTATACTGGAACTTTTCTTCTATAGGGGTATAGAACTTTTCTTCAGGAGGGGTACAGAAATTATCTTCTATAGGTGCGGGGCATTCTTCCGGTTCGGGAACTTCAGCCGGAACTTCCTGAACGGGCGCAGATTCCGGCAGACGAAGATAACGCGCCGCGATTTCCCTGGTTCCCGCCTTATAAACGATTTCAGATTTTAAGTAGCCGTTATCTGTAAGCTGTTTTATCCATTTAGTGACAGTACGCGCAGAAACGCCGTATAATTCCGCAAAATATTTATTCGTAGCCCAGCAGTAACCTTCCTTATTGCACAAAGCGGTTATTTCCCCATACAAAAGTTTCGCGTTTGCACATACCTTGTTATCATAGCGCACACTGGCGGGTATTACCGCATAGTAGCCGACGGTCCGTTTTTTCATCTCAAAGTCCTCCTGTAATCATATAATCATTTAATCACTTAATTGCATAATCATAAAAAAGCAGCCTGATAACGGCAGGATAGTCCCTGCATTTATCAGGCTGTTTTTAATAAATAAGGGGCAGACAAAAGCCTGCCCCTGCATGAATTGTTTTACATATTCCAAACATTCGGGTCACGTTTTGGAATACTGTGCGCTTGTCTGGATAATTCCGGTTCATCTTCAGGAATAAGCGCGGCTTCCCTGCACCCGTATTTTTTGTTAATTGCGGCTTCAATTTCCTTTAAATTCGCATACTTTACGGTTCGGACAGCGTTTTCCTGTGTTTCCCGCAGTTTTGGAAATGAAATGCCTAAATCTTCGTAATATTCCAGATGTGTACGGAAAGGGTGCATACCTGATTTCATACAGATAAAATCGCCTTTCGGCATATTTTTCAGTTCATCAGGGCTCATCAGCAGTCTTGATACCATTTGCAGGGAACGGCTGTTTTTTGCATTTACACCGCCGCCAACGGAAACGCTTCCTGACTGTACGGTGGTTTTATCCAGCGCATTGCTGATTTCCTTTGCCGCTTCGGACAGCGGGGAAAATCCGCCGGCTAAAACATTCTGGCAGCAGCCGAGAATATTTGTTTTTTCCTCATTGCCATACCTTAATCCAAGCTGCGCCAATTCCTGCACGCTGGGGCATAAAAGAATCCCCCTGCTTCGTCCTGCGCTGAACATACTGCCTATATTGTTAATCGGCGGCATGGTGCCGAATTCATCAAGAAAATACCGCACCCTTTTATGGAGTACGTTCCGGTTCTCGCCTGCCATCCGCAGAAGTTCCCCGTAGGTTTGCTCAACAATCAGCGACAGCAGGAAATGTTTGTTTTTATCTTCTTCCGGCACATTTATAAATACAGCGTTTTTTCCCCTGTCAAAACCGTCAAAATCATATTTGCTGTCAAAGCAGAGGATTTGTTCCGTTTCACTGTCTATAAAGCTTAACATGCGGCTGATAGCGGTAGAGATAACGTTAAACATACTTTCATTCGGGGAATAAACAGCGGAAGAAGCCAGCCAGCGCGCCTTATGTTCCGGCGGGAGCTTTTCAAAAAGTTTGCAAAGGTACATCTTTTCTCCCTTTTTCGGCTTTTCCGATATAAGTTCCAGGGTAATTTTAAATACGCTGACAATATGGCTTTCTTCCGGCTTTGCAAATTCAGCAATAAGCAGGATAATGCCTGCAATCAGCCCTTCCGCCGCCTGATAGAAAAACGAATTGGAACCCATATCTGTTTTTCCGATAATGGAACCGGCGGTTATTTTCGCTGATTTTTCAGCTTTGGCCATCATGGAAACGTTTCCTGTCATCTGATACCTTGCAATGTATTTATTTACAATCGACAGCAAATTCCAGCAGTCGCTTCGCAGGGGATTGCTGAAATCAATAACAGTACAGTGATAACCGTAATATTGTTCTGCAATAAAGGCATATCTGTCCTGAACATCTCCTTTAGTATCGGTTGCAAAAAAACAGGTGCCGCAGGCGCAGGTAAATTCTATGTTGGGATATGTAAACCTTGTTGTTTTTCCCCCGCCGGGTGCAGCGTTCATTAAAGTGTGGTTGTCTTTAGTGTCTACCAAAGCATAATATTTTCTTCCGCGCCGTTCCATACCCAGAATAAGGCCGTCTTTTACAGGCGGCTGTTTTTTTAGCCGCCATTCCTCCGGTTCATAGGGTACGGTTTTTAATTCCTGTTTTATTTCACCTTTTGCGGCAAAACGGGCGGTTCCGTGCTGCCCGTCCCCTACGGATTTTCTTTTAATCCCGTTCAGGGAAAAATTGTTGCCGAATGCGGCAATTAAAATAAATATGATAAGAATAATACCGCAAAGTCCTAAAATAAGGGTATCGCCGCCCATTTGTTCAGCCCCCGTTCTTTCTTTAACTGGTCGTTCCAGTCTTTTTCATACGGAAAATAACAGTCCGTTTTTATTGTTTCATAGCCTGTTTCCGTCAATACGCGCCGCAGCCGTTCGCCGGCCGCCCTGCCCTTTTCGTCATTATCCAGACAGAAAATGACTTCCTGAATGTTAGGGTGTACTGACAAAAAATGAAGGAGGGCTTTCCCTGAAAGTCCTCCTAAAGATAAATAACTGTTTTGCTGCCATTGTTTGGGAAATAAAGTAATGTAAGAAAGGAGGTCTACAGGAGCTTCAAAAACAAGCAGACGGTTCCCTGTTCCAGTGTAACGGAAACTGTATTCCTTCAGGGAATTTTTAGATTCAACACAAAAGCCTTTTACATCAGAAAGCGTCCCTTTTTCCATGACGTATTGAATTTTTCCGTTCTCATCCCTGCCGGTAAATACGGCGTTATGGTGTTCTTTGCTTTCATACAACGTCCCCTGCCGTACAAAAAAACTGACAATTTCCCCGCTGATTCCCCGCGCTTTTGTAAGATAGGCAAACATCCGGCGGTAATCATCATTTCTGGCCGGTACAATTACCGGCTCCCCTCTTTTTTTGCCGCTTTGTTTGCGGGCAAGATAGTAAAGGGTATGGGTATCGTCTTTCAGCCCTAACAAAGTATACATTGCGCCTGGGAAATCCATATGAAAGTATTTCATCAGGAAACGCACCGGCTTTCCTCCTTCATCCTCCACCCAGTCATACCAGTTGTTGTCCCGTATGGTGATACTGTCGTGTTCGCCGCGTTTCCATCTCCATTCCGTGCCGCTTCGGATTAACGTTTCTCCGTGGTTTCTTAAAAAATCCTCCAGGCTGGCACGGTTAGCCTGAAAAACTTCTGCTTCTGTAAATTCAACGTATTTTGACAATCATACCGCCTCATTCCATTTTGATACCCTGCGTTTCTTTTTTCAGGGCTTCCTTTATTTGCTGCCGCCTGCTGTTTCCCTGCTGCCGGACATGGGAAGGCTGCATATTTTGAGACATCATCCGTATAACGGCGGCAATCGCACCGGCAATGCCGACGGAAGGCTGAATACTGCGGTCAAGCTGCGCAAGCTTTTCCCGCGCCGCTTCACAGCCCATAGTTTCCGCCTGACGGTACAGCAGCCCCGCCTTTTCAAAATCCCTTGCCGTTCCTCTGCCGTATAAATACATATTCCCCAGCTGATATACTGCATAAGCGTTCCCTGCATTTCCGGCGGCAGTAAAACATTCCATTGCCATACGGCAATAATTTTGATATTCGGTTCCGCACAAACTGCGGGCGATTTCAAGATAACATTTTCCCAGCGTATAAGGGGCGTATTTCTTTTCTGTTAAAGCTGCCTTTTCCAGCCATTCTATGGCTTTTGGTATGTTCCGCTCTGTGCCCTCGCCGGCAAAAAACATCCGGCCGATTCGGTACTGCGCGTCAGGGTCGTTCTGTTCCGCCGCTTTCAGGTAATAAATAAAAGCCTTTTCATAGTCCTGTTCCGTTCCAAGTCCGTTGTAATACATTCGGGCAATGATACTTTGATAGAGAACGTCCCCATTTTCTGCTTCAGCTTTCAGGAATCCGTCCAATGCTTTTGCATAGTACAGCCTGGATTCTTCCATAAGGTTTTCACGCTGGGTTTCATCCTGGCAGGCTTCCCCTTCTTCTGCACAAAGTTTTCCCATTTGGTACTGTGCAAAGGTATGGTCCTTATCGGCTGCCTGCCGGAAATATTCTTTTGCTTTTTCGCTATTGCCTGTTTTTAAATCTTCTTTTCCGTTCCGATACCATTCGGAAGCTTCGGCTTTATCCTTCCGGCTCTGCTCCATTGCCTGTTCCGTCCGGTTAAACCATTGTTCCAGTTCTTCATCTTCATCAAACCAGTATTGGGAAGAATATTGACTGTTCACTGATTGATGTTCTTCCGCGTGTTTCAGCCAGTCCTCCGCCATATCAGGGTCGGATTCAAATATCAGCCCTTTTTGATAATATTCAGCCATTGCCTTTTTTGCATGGAAGCTGCCGTTTTCCGCTTCTTCTTTTATTTCCCGAAAAGCAAGCAGAAGCTGTTCCTGTCCTTCCAGCCGTTCCATAGTTTTTTTTGATTGTAATTTCATTTTGCCAAGTTCAAATACGGCAAGGGGATGTCCGCTGTCCGCCGCTTTTTTCAGCCAGCGTTTCCCTTCCCGATAATCCTTTTTTATATCCTCAAAGCCGTAAAAATAAAGGCGGCCGGTTCGGTACTGCGCTTCAATATCCCCATGTTCGGCTTTATCCAGATATTCAGAAAATTCAGGATGTTCAGCTTCAAAAGCCTTCCGTAAAAGGCTGTCCGTCTGTTCTTCCGACAGCCAGGGAATGCGTTCTTCAGGAATTCCGGCAAGCGTTGCGGCTTTCTCTTTGAATACAGCCTGCTTCGCAAGCCGGTGCACCTGCCGGATAATTTCATTTTTAATCGGCAGAAAAGCTTTGTTGTTTACCAGAAGTTCGGGGTCGTCAGGATTGTTTCTATACATTTCCTGAAGCTCGTTTTCAAGACTACACCAGCTGGAATAAATTTCATGGACGCGCTTTTCTTTGGAAAATTCTATCATTACGTCATCGGCCATTGCCTTTAAATTTTTCGGCAGATATTGATAGACTGCTTTCCCTTTATAACCCTTCAGCGCGTCTGAAAGCCGCTTCATTTTCTTTTCCAGTTTCGGCGCGTTGTCAGGCGTTGGATTTGCGTCTATCTCCCTGATAAGTTTCTCAACTTTCTGTTCGGTATAGTCTTTCATTTTCTGCCGGTATTCGTCTTTCATGGAATAAATATGAGAGCGTTCCTCTGCGAAAATATGAGTGGAAAAAGCCTGTTTTATATTACGGATTCCCTCTTTATTCAGGAATCCGCTTTTTCCGTCTGCGGAAAAAATCATCAGATGAATATGCGGATGGCGGCCGGTATTATGAAACGCAGCATACCACCTGAATTGTTCAGGACTGATTTTCATTGCCCTTTGAATATCGGGAAGAACACAGCAAACAGCGTCTTTCCATGCTTCCTGCGTTTCATATCCCAGCCGGTGCGCGTCCTCCCTGCGCAGGGAAACGATATTCGTCCATATCTGCCCTGGATGATTTTCAACTGTTTTTTTAGCGGCTTCCAAGTCGGCGGTTCCGTCAAAAGAAAACAGTCCGTGTCCTGCTTTTTTTACAACGCCCGGGCGTTCAGCCATGTACTGAACCAGGGTACTTGCTTCAAATTCAGAGTTCATCATGCTTTCTTTTGCCGCGTCCAAAAGTTCAGAAGCATTGGCAATCGTAGGGTTTAATTTATAATCTTCATACTCTAAAAGTTCTTTCAGTTCAGGGTTCAGTTCCAGGGTTTCTGCAATTAAATTTTTCTGTTTTTCCGTTGCTTCTTTGTTCATCCATGATTCCGTTTTATCTTCAAATATTACGCCTGGGCGGGTAGCCATATAGTCCAGCAATGCGGCAATTCCCCCATGCCCTTTTTTACTGTATCTGGACTGAACAACAATACGTGCTCCTATAAGGTATCACTCCTTTTATACTGCTGATTTCCGTCATGTCCCCTGCCGGAGTGGGGGACTTTGTTCAGGTCAATAACGCCGTTTGTTTCTTTGACTTTCCGCACCGCCCATGCGTACATATCGTTCAGTTCTTCCGCTTCCGTGTTGCATAGCGGTGCAATCAAAGCGGCAAGAAACATGGTAGAAGCGGAGCTGCGGAGGAATGCTTCGGAAGTGTTTCTGCGCAGTACGCTGACCATACTTTCCAGAAGATTTTTTATGGTTGCTCCAAGGTATTCCTGGTCGCTGTCTGAATGCAGATAACCGGTATAAAAGTCAATCGCTTTTTCTAAAAATTCGCTTCTGCTGGAACAGTTTGCAAGCTTCATGGTGCTGTCAATTTTTTCGGACGTTTCTGGATAGAGCCAGAAGTTATAACGTCCTTTTTTGTTTGTATCAGACACTATTTATATCCCCCTTTATTTTAATGTCGGTAACAACATCTATTAAAAGCCTTGATATATAAGCATTAAACTTAAATTAGATGTTGTTACCGATGTCAAAATTTAAAAATAGATGTTGGTTTTCGTTTTAATTTTGCCCAGCACTGCTGGGCAATGTAGCCCGAACCGCTATCGAATAGATGGCGGTTCTTTATCCTGCTTCTAAGAAAGTACCGGATTCTGAGAATACAGTTGGATAGTACCACGCGCCGCGTCCCTGCGAAGCCGTAAATTCCTTTGAAAAATACGAGAGAATTTAAGTATCAGGCAAGCTTGTGCAAGCCTGCCCTTGTCTTTGCTAAAACAGGAAAAAGCCGCTGCTATGCAGCGGCAAAATACTTCCCCTGTCTGCGTTTTTCAGACCTCAAAATCAACCGTTCCCCGCCGCTGCGTCTGCTTAAAACAGAGAAGAAAAAAGAGCAGGATTTTACGGTTTTTTAAGACTGATTTTGTTAAAACGGAAGGCTGCTGTCATCTGGAATTTCTTCAAAATCATCCATGTTTTCTATCGGGATTCCCTGCTGGGTTTCTGCTTTTTTCCCGCCGCAGAAGCTTACTTTTTCAGCGACAATTTCAAAGGTTCTCCTGCGGATTCCGTCCTTCTCATAGCTTCCGGTTTGGATAGAACCGGTTACTGCAATCATAGAGCCTTTTCTAAAATATCTGGTTACAAATTCCGCAGTGCCGCGCCAGCAGACAACGTCAATAAAATCTGTTTTCCGTTCCTCTTTATCCTTCTGATATGCACGGTCAACTGCAACAGTAAAACGTGTTACGGCTATTCCCTGCGGGGTATGTTTTAGTTCTGGGTCGGCGGTCAGCCGCCCCATAATAACGGCGTTGTTTATCATAAAATCATCCTCCGAATATAAATTTATTACAGCAAAAAACAGCGGAAAGTTTCAAAACTTCCGCTGCTTTTTCAGGGCAGATTATTTTATTTTTTTCAGCGTTTTTGTTTCGAGAAAACTTTTTAAAAGCAATGTATTTTCATCAGAAAATTCTACTGAATATTTCATGGAAAGCATTGCGCTGCTCCCTATCGTCAGCTTCATGCTGTCCCAGTCCATGATATATGTATCTTCCACGCTGTCAATTTTTATCTTCCCGTCAGCGGAAAATTCATAGTTCGTCTTGATTCCCCAAATGTCTTTTTCTTCCCATTTTCCCACCAAAGGATTGTTTCCCGACTGCTGAAAAACGGCAAAGCAAATTACTAATGAAAGAATAACAATACCGGCGAAGATTCCGGCCGCCGCTGTTTTTTTCTTTGTCATTTTGTTTCCTCCCTTACATTGAGAATCCCATAACCGGCGCGGCTTCAAACTCCATAACAGGAGCTTCCATTTGCACAGGCTTGAAACCAATTTTATCTACAAAATATGCATTTCCATCCACGGAAACAACGTCACTGGGGCTTAAAGAATGCCCTGTAAAATCTGTTGGATGATTAATATTAAATCGGGTATATATTTCTTCCAGAAAGCTTCCCTGTTCTTTCTGTTTTAATTCTCCTTCCCATATTTTATTGTAATTTTCAGGCTGAAAACCGCCGTAATTTTGCAGATTATCCCAGCCAATAAACAGGACTTCGCCGCATTCCGGTTTTAACTGGTAAATACAAACGGTATGTGTCTGCAATGCCTTTTCCGGCTCAGTAGAATCCGATTTTTCAGATAACCGTATAACTTCATGTTGTTTCTGTTCCTGAATAATTTTCTGAAATGTTACGTCAATATTTGTTATGAGATTATCCGCTGTTTCCCGAATGACGGAGAGTGAATTTTTTAAAATTTCTTTATCATGGCTTTCCCATCCGGCAACATAAGGAAAAGAATATTCGGAGGTATCAATCCTGTAACGCTGGCATACAACATAGGCAACGCTTTCCGCTTCCACCTCACGCATATTGCGGCTTTTTTTATTTTCAGGCGCAGCATCCTGCCCGGCAGTATTGTAATAGTCATGCAGCTGCGCATGGGTAATTTCATGGATTGCTGTTTTAATATTCTGGGCTTCGCTCATGCTTTCTTTAATTGCAATCCTGCGTTCCTGATAATTGCAGTAACCTTTTTTGCCTTCCATTGCTTTAAATTCTATAGGAAAAGGAGCCGTTCGTTTTAAAGTTTCAAAAAAAGCAGCGTAGTTTTCTACGCTGCCCGTCAGTTCATCAACCCCCAAAGACGGAAGCGGTTCCCCTTCCGTCTGGCTTATGTCAAATACAGTAACTGCCCTGAAAGATATTCTTGTTGTTTCTATTGTTTCTGTTGCCGGTCGGCCGTCCTCGCCTAAAACCGGCTGGTTTGTAACGGGGTCTGTCCGTTCCCTTTCTGTTTTTTCTTTGTACGGGCAGGGAGCTATGATAGTAATTCCTTTTTCTCCGCGTTTTACATGCCGGTTAAAGTTTGTCTGCCATGATTTGTAACCGGCTATATGGGAGGCGTCAGGCCGCTGCATAAAGATAAGCATGGTATTATTAAAACTATAATCCGTAAATTTTGACATGGTTTTTAAATATTTTTTATACTGCTCGCTGTTAAACAGCTCTTCTATGCCCTGTTCCAGCTTATCGGTAATTTCTTTTAATTTATCGCCGGATTTTCCGTATGTTTTCATTCCTCCCATCCTCCTTCATCTTCTGAAGCTATTTCAAATGATATTTTAGAAAAATCGTCATCTGTCAGTGACGATACTTTTCTGATACACTTATCAAGGATTCTGATTATTTCCGGTTCGGCTGATTCCAGCCTTGCTTTCTGAAGGATATTGATAAGTTCCTGGCGGCTGCCGGTGTTATAAATGGCAATCATATTCATTTCTTCGGCTGTAAACCGCATATACTTCCCTCCTGTTTATAACTTTTCTCCTGCGGCAGAGATTTTTCGAATGAAACCGCCGCGTGTGTTCCTGAATCTACTTTTTGCAGCCTTTCAATTTCTTCTGCCAGCAGGCAGGAATTTTTCAATACATATTGCTGTGCGGCCTTTTCAAAAACAGCGTTTACATCATCCTTTTTCAACTTTGCGATTTGCGCCAGCGTTTTATACAGCTGGCTGTCAACCGTAACTGTGATTTTTTTCTGTGCCATAAAAAATACCTCCGTTTAAAAATTTATAAAATAAAAAACGCCTGTATTTTTCATACAAGCGTTTTTATATTTATAACTATTCTTTTTCTAAAACAAATCACTATGAGAACCTGTTCTTGTCAAACACAAAAGTAATTCATTATCCTTAATCTCATAAATCAGCAACCAGTCCGGTGTTATATGACATTCTCTGCAATTACTATAGTTTCCAGTCAAATTGTGGTCTCTATATTTTTCCGGTAAAGTCTGCTGCTCAGCTAAAAGAGAAATAACTTTCTCCAACAGCCGAACATCATAACCTCTTTTAACAATCCGTTTATAATCCTTCTTGAAAGTAGTCTGATATTTAATCGTCAGCATTAAGATCCTCCATCAGTTCACCTACCGAAGAAAAAGCTCTGCTCATTCCGATTCCTTTTTCTGCATTTTCAATAGCTTTTCTTGTTTCTGCATTCGGAATTTCAAACCTCACATCAAAAGGAAAACCGTTATAGTAAATTGCCTGCCGCAAAAAAACATTAATTGCCGTTGTCATATCCATACCAAGATCCGCAAAAATTTGCTGCGCCTGCTGTTTTACATCTTTGTTCATTCTGATAGTCATACTGGTATCCGCTTTTCCAGCCATATTAAAAACCCCTTTCATTTTATCTTCTGTTAATATTATATCATATTATATGTCCATTGTAAATACGTTGTAAGTATTATTGGCGATTATCATATCAAAAAGTAATCTTCTTAAAGTATTGATATTTTTAAAATATTTATGTATAATTTTGAAAAATTACCGCCCCTGTAAAATTGGAGGTACAGAGATGATACCGAGAATAAAAAGTGTAAAACCTCTGGCTGATTATAAACTGTACGTTGTTTTTGATGACGGAAAATCCGTTGTTTATGATGTAAAAGAAGATATTAATTCCATAAACAGCTATAAAGACCTCATGACAATACACGGCCTGTTTAACCATGTACAGCTTGATACCAGCCGGACTTACGTCTGCTGGAATGAAAATATAGACCTTCCCAGCGATATGATTTATGAATACGGGCGGGATGTAAAAATATAAATCATATAATTACTTTGGGAACTTCGCCCTATCAGAAATAGAAAAAGCCAAAAGAGAATTAGCCGATTTCAAGGAAAGGTGTGATTTAAAATGAGTACAACAATTAACGGCAAGACTTTCAAAACATGGGAAGATGTAAGAAAGGAAATCTACACTCCTGAAGAAATAGCCGAGAGTGACTTGAGGGTAGCCATTATCGGAGAATTGATAAAAGCAAGAAAAACTAAGGGACTTTCTCAACGCGAATTAGAAGAATTAAGCGGAGTGAAGCAGCCGATTATAGCCCGAATGGAGAATGGCAGTACAACACCAAATTTAAGTACCCTGCTTAAAGTCCTTGCTCCATTAGGGAAAACCCTATATATTGGAGATTTGAAAAAAACTGAATATATTTTAGTCGGTACAGCACAAGGCTGCACCGGCTTTTTTTAATTTCCAGCCCAAAACAGGGAGAAAAAATCAGTCCATAGAATAAATATAGCCAATGAAATACTGGCTTGAGGTATCAAGGGAATACATACTGATTACCCTTGTATTAAA
>CAKTEE010000015.1 GCA_934546985.1 uncultured Eubacteriales bacterium | reverse complement strand
CCTTTGGCTTAACTTTTTTCCACTCTTTCGGAAGTTCTTGTCCTCCCCGCGAGTGCCTATTTATCTTACCACCTCTTCCTCCCTTTGTCAACTACTTTTTTCCCCTTCTTACAACCCTTCCTTGTGTTTCAGCGAATAACCTCATTGTAACCGGCTTAACGCCTTCTTTCTCCACTGTATCGAACGCTTCGCGGAAAGGCACTCCAAACGCTGTCCCTTCTGGAAATATATCCATTAACGGCACAAGTACAAACGCCCGCTCCAGAAAACGAGGATGCGGTAAAATAAGCTCCGGTGTAGCCATATGTATATCTTCCATAGCAATCAAATCCAGATCCAACGTACGGGGGGCATTTGGAAAACTGCGTTTTCTTTGAAATACTGTTTCAATTCCCAAACACGCGCCTAATAAGGCAGATGGGGAAAGCTCTGTTTCAATAAGCAGTACGGCATTCAAAAAATCAGGCTGGTCCAGATAACCCCACGGGGCAGTTTGATACACTCGTGAAGCGCTCAAAACGCGTGTTTGAGGAAGAAGCTGAAAACACGCCGCCGCTTGACAAAGGATACTGCCGGAATCTCCCTGATTGGAACCCAAGCCCAGCACCGCTTGTTTCATATTTTGCGCCTCCGTTTAATTTCAACTGCAACGTAAGCAAAATCTGCTGCAATCGGAGCACGAGGTTTCTTTAAAAGTACCTTAACCTGTTTTACAGGCGTATAAGCTTCCAGAATCCCATCTGCAACCCTTTGAGCGGCATGTTCGAGCAAATCATCTTTTTGTGCAAGGAAAATACTGCGCACTGTTTTCACTACTTTAGCATAGCTGACAGTATCTTCTACATTATCTGAAGCGCAGGGGCAGTCAAGGTTTAGATACAAAGTAATATCCAGCTCAAAAGGCTGTCCTTTTTCTTTTTCTTCGGGATTTACACCATGATATGCAAACAGACGCAGTCCGTTAATCAAAATTTTATCCATAATTATCTCCTGTAAATTGCATCAGCCACCTGCGCAGCCTGTACATTTTGTGCAACATCATGCACGCGCAAAATATCTGCTCCGCCAGCAATTGCCGCCGTATTTGCAACAATGGTTCCTGCAAGACGTTTCAGCGGATCAGCTTCTTTTGCCGCTTCTCCGATAAACCTCTTTCTTGACACGCCAACCAGAAGCGGACGGCTTGCCAAGCGCGCAATATGGGTATCACGTAGTAAATCAAGGTTTTGGATATAACTTTTTCCAAAACCGATTCCAGTATCAAAACACAGCTGTTCTGGCAGTATACCTAAACTGGTTGCAGAAAGATATGCTTTTTCAAAAAAATCCCGTACATCACCGGCAATACCGTCAGGATATTCCCGGCATGCGTGCATTTCTCTGGAATGCATCAATTCTTTCAACTGTTCCGCCACCGTGTCACTGTCTGCGGTAAATTCTGCACCGGTATGCATAACAATCCAGCCGGCGCCGGATTCAGCAACCACCTGTGTCATTTCCGATGCAATAACCCCGCTGACATCATTAATAATACTCGCACCTGCCTGCATAGCCTCACGTGCGACCAAAGGATAATAAGTATCGACCGAAATAGGCACAGTCAAAGTCTGTGCCAACGCCTTCACTACAGGCAGTACGCGCGCCAATTCCTCTTCTGCCGTAACCGGAATGTGCCCAGGACGAGTCGACTGCCCCCCAATATCAATAATATCCGCACCCTGCGCTTGCATTTCCAGTGCATGTGCAATAGCTTTTTGCTCATCCATCCAAACGCCGCCGTCGGAGAAAGAATCCGGGGTAACATTTAAAATCCCCATGATATAAGTTCTAACGCCCATTTCAAGTTCATATTTTCCAGCTTTCCAAATACCGGTCATCGTTTTCCTCCCTGCAATAAAGCCATAACCTCTGCTCTGCTGCGCGCATCAGAGCGCATCAACCCGCGCAGTGCAGAGGTTTGCGTTAATGCACCTGCCGCGCGTGCGCCGCGCATGGTCATGCACAAGTGTTCCGCTTCAATTACCACCGCAACACCGCGGGGAGAAAGGGTACTTTCCAGAAAATCAGCAACCTGCGCTGTCAGCCGCTCCTGCAGCTGCGGGCGGCGGGCAAAATCATTAACAATACGCGCAAGCTTGCTCAAGCCGATAACACTGCCCTCGCTTGGTATGTAGGCAATATGCGCCTTTCCGACAAACGGCAGAAGATGATGTTCGCACATGGAATACAATGGAATATCCCTGACGATTACCATTTCATCATGATTGGTATCATGAAAAATTTTTAAATGCCTGTGAGGATCCGCATCTAAACCGGAAAATACTTCTTCATACATATCCGCTACACGCCGCGGCGTATCTATCAGACCTTCCCTGTCCGGATCTTCCCCAATTGCCAGCAAAATTTCCCTGACCGCGTTTTTTATTCTCTCTTTATCCAAACCAAGTACACATCCTTTATTCAGCAGCAGCTGTTTCTTTTTCATTCTCATAGGTAAACTCAAACCGGAGGGTATTATAACGCTCGGTATAAGACCAATAAAGCATATCTCTGCTGAGTTTATTTTCACCCAAAGACGGGTTCATTTGCTTAATCATATGGTCAATCCCATTTGCATCAATAATGTCTTTTTTGCCTTCAATATACGCCGCAGAAGAGCTGAAACGGATTTCAATAAAATAGGCATGTTCTTTTACCATATCTTTAATCATTTGTTTTATTTTTGCTTTCACATTGTCATCATATGTGTCAAACATCAAATTTTCTTTTCGGAAATAATTCGCGTCAGTAGAAACGCACTGGTTATCAGAAGGATTATAGTTATAATGATCAGCGGAAATCTCCTCATCACTAAGGTTAAAATAAAAATGCTGGACATAATCCTTCATGGTGTTGACCGGATCATCTAAATTAACATCCAGATGGTAATTCTGACCGTCAACTGAAACAATATTCCACATGTGCTCCGTCACTTTCATTTCAGAGTCCTGCACCGTTCCAACCACTAAATGGTTTGTTACTCCAGCCTGATTTAACAATAACTGCATCGCACGTGCATAACCAAAGCTGTCAGCTTCTTTGCTAACCAACGCATTGTATGCATTCTTCCCTTGTTTACCCGTGTCTAAATTTTTGCAGCGGCTTACCAGCCAATCATGCAAAGCAAGCTCTTTCTCATAATCGCCTGCGCCCTCAGGAATTGCCTTCATTGCCTCCTCAACTGCCTGGCTGAGCTGCTGAGTTGTTTGCCCGCATGCTTCCCCATCTCTGTTATATTTAGGCGCAATATAAAACTCATTGCCATTAGCGGCAAAAGTATAACCGCCGGTTAAACAGGTCAGCGAGGGGTTATCATAACAGACTGCGGTATACATCTGAGCAATTTCATCTTCGCTTAAACTCGGCAGTATAATCCTTGCGGGATGATGTTCCAGTTCTTCTATCATTTTCCTGTAGCCTTCCTGCTGTGCCGCATTCAAACGCTCATAATAGTAACCGCCTGTTTTCAGCGCCAAGTGCGGATGGGATATGGCAGTTGTTTTTTCCTGCGCCGTTGTACTTTTTGAAGATGATTCCGCCTTTTTTATTTCAGATATTTTGTCGAAAGTAGCACACCCGGAAAAGCCTGCTGTAACTACAACTGCAAGCACCGCCGCAAAAATTCTGTTGATTGATTTTTTCAAAGGAAACCCCTCCATCCATCTTTCTATCTTTTGCTAACCTAACTTGCATAGGACTGCACACTGCGTTTGCGTACTCATATGAGATATACTTGAAATATTCAAACCGCCGGAAACATTTTCCAAGACATCGTAAATTGTTCCATATTCAAACAGTTTGGTCACTGCCTCATCATAACTCTCACGGCTGTTCAAACGAAACTCAAAAATATTGCCTCCAGCCGATAAAATGTCAGAGACTGCATTAGGCAGCTTCTCCAACAGTTCGTCATAGGAATCAAACAGCGTGCCCATGCGGCTGTAATAATTTTCTTTCAGGGAAGTACAGTCGCTTTGTTTCGTATCAAAATCAGAATGATCTTCAGCAATTTGTTCGTCTGTCAAATTAAAATATGCATGCTGAATGATACGTTCTGCACCTTTCGGGACATTCCACGTAACATCCAGATGATAATTTTCTCCGTTAATCGCAACTATATTCCATATATGACCGCCTGCAACGCCATTGGTAACCGCCTGACCTGTCATTAAAAATCCGGATATCCCTGCACGGTTGAGCAATAAAAGCATTGCTTTGGAATATCCCTCGCACACCGCTTTTCCGTTCACTAACGCCCCGTAAGCTGTATAGGAAACACTGCCTGACTCACTATATTCACAACGTTTCGCAAGCCAGTCATGCAATGCCAGTTCTTTTTGAAAATCGTCCATTCCATTATGGATTTGCCGCATCGCCTCATCCAGAATCCGTTCCATTTTCTCTGCTTTCTCACTGCACTCCTGCGCAGTATCCGTATAATGGAATTCAATAAATGTACGGTTCCCGCTCTTCCCCCAGCCAAATTGGTTTTCCAAACAAAATAGTAATGGGTTATCATAACAAAGCGCTTGAAAAACTTTTGAAATCTGTGTTTCCGCAAGCATAGGCAGGAATGCCTGTTTTTCATGCTTTTGCACTGCAGTCAGCATGTTGTGATATGCTTCCTGTTCCTCTGCATTCAATATATTATAATAATGGCGTGATTTAATGGTATTTTTCTCTTGCATATCCACCGTATATGGTACAGAAGCCGCCGTACTTTGCTTTGAAGAAATACTCTCCGCTTCTCCCGCCGGATTTAACGGAAATTCCAATACGATACAGGAAGAAAATAAAATCATACAAAATATTACGGCAAGGATAACTGCTGTTTTTTTCACAAAAAAATCCACCTGCCCCCAATCATCAGGATAACAACACTGAACGCAAATCTTCTGTTAATCGAAATACCTGTTTTCCTGCTTCTGTTTCTATAAATTCTCCTTGAGCAGTGACAATCTGCGCCGCATTTTTTTCCTGAAAAACTGCATATTTTTTAAGTTCTTCTGCATTTGCCCGGTAATCAGCAATAGATATATCCGATTGGACAAGGTTAATCAGATTATTAAACAGCGCATCGCCTTTTTCTGCATTTTTTTCATTTATATTTTGATCTAAAAGCGCCGCGATTACCTGCGACTGTATTTGATATTGATACATTTTGCCCTGCTCCCATTCAGGGTATCGCATAACGTGCAGCGCCGCAGCGCCGGTTAATGTTTGACTGCCGCCCTGTACATGCATACTCAGGGCATCTGTGTTATAAACCAAATCCTTTTCCACATGAAAATAAACGCCGCCGAGCTGATCCACCAGTTTTTCAAATCCCCCTTGTGTAGCACGCACATATCTGTCAATGGGGATACCATAGGTTTTCTCCACAGCTTCACACACTGCGGACATACCGGAGCCCCAAAGCATTTCTTCCATCGTTTCTTCGTTCAAGTTTCCCTGAACCAATGTTTGAGGCGGCAAAGCGCAGGTACGGAAACTTTGCTTCCCCAAATCCGCGCGGATAATCACAAAAGCATATACTTTTTCTTCCCTGTTTGCAGTTATCGCCGTTAAAAATGTTGCCTCTCCCTGAGGACGTTCCTCACCCCTCGGTTCTTCCTCCGATTTTTTTCCCTTATTAAAAAGATCGGAAAACGCCGCTTTCAGGCTAAAATCATAAGTATCTAAAACCACGTACGCCGTCGTCCCCGCCACAAACACCAGAAATAAAAGAAGCCCCAACAGGAGCGCCTTTACAATCGGGCCTTTTTTCTTTTTAGGCCGATAGCGGTCCGGCCGGCGTTTATAGTGATAGGATCTGTAATCTCCCATCTTGCACCCCGTCCTCATTCTATTTCTTTCTGCCTGATTCAATGATAAGATTAAGATTTATTATACCGCGAACCAATCATAAAAAACAAGGTTTCTGCTATATTATTCATACTTATTTCATGGATAAAGGAAAACGGAGATGAAAAACATCCCCGTAAGAATCTTTAACTATTTTTGATACGGTGCATACATCGCATTGTATGAATTCTTTGCCATATTATAAACCGGCGCAATTGCATTCATATTCTTTATCATGATGTGTAAGGCAATAAACGGCCCGACAATAATAACAGACCCCAGCAAATACCACAAAAGAACTGTTACACCGTCCTCCTGAAAATCCATATGATAACGCGGTGCGGCATGATTTAACCTATTTGCCTGCTGATACAGCCAATAATACCAATAAATTCCGCAGGTTATTATACTCAGCAAGCACACAATAATATAATTCTGGTTTTTTTCCCCGTCTGCATAACAAACTTTATTAACATCCTCTGTATACTGATAAAAAAATACAATAGAGTAAATGCCGCATGTAACAAAGGAAAGTAATAAAAATACGGCTAAGCTCCGCTGTTTAATCATATATTTTCTCCTTTGAAGAACCCTGAACAGCACGCGCCCTTTTTTTGTCAGAACGGCGCATAATAATTACTAATATAATAATTCCAAGAATCAATCCTGCCATAATGAATACCGGAATGATTTTTTCAGACGCCAGCTGTGTTTCTCTTTCCTTTTCCGGCTGTAATATGCTGGTAAAACGGAACCCTTTCATAATATCGTCTATCTGTTCGCCTAATACTGCAAAATCCGTCTGGGCATAATCATATAAAGAAACCGTATAATATCGGCCGTTCATTAATGTATAATACTGGAATACTCGGACCGGCGTTTCCGGATCATACCTGTTTTCAAAACTGCCCCTGAGGAATTTGATTCCCTCGTTCTCCACATATGTCGCACTGTTCACGTAAATACCGGTTTTCTCATTGGCAGGGTCCTGAAAAGCAGAAAGCTGGTTATCTGCTTCTTCCTGCGTGAAGCGGTCGATAGAAAAAATATTTTTCGCCGCTTTATTGGTGGTTACCGCTACAAAAAGCTCCTGCGTCCTGTCCTGCGTATATCCGCAGGCAACAATACCTCTTGTTTTAAAACTGTTTTCCAAACTCTCTGCATCTGTCCCTTTCTCTTCAATATATGCCTGATGGGACCCCATATTTTGCACGGTAATCACATTAAATTTTTCCGGTATATTTATTTCAAGCAATTCCTCGTTATTTGTTATAACGTTCCCTTCTGCAAAAACAGAACACGGTATGCAAAACAATAACACAAAACACAGTAAAACAGCAATTACTTTCTTCAATCACAGTTCCTCCAACCAATCTGGAATTTTACCCGAGGGCAAAGGCATAGTCAAATTATAAAACAGTTTACCAAAAACTGCAACAAGAGAAACACGGGAAATCATTTTTAAATGCAAATAACGATACCGGAGCGCCTTTCAGACTTTCCAGTATCGTTATTTTTCAAAAATAAATTTTTGCTCTCCTTTCGTCAGCCAATGTTACACTACAACCTGTACAGGCTCTGATTTGTTATTTGCAAAATCGTAAGCAACAACATAATAGGTTCCCGCGCTGTTCGCTGTATAAGAGGAAGGCACACTATTTTTATCACACACCAGCGTTGCTGCAAGCGTATTCATATCTCCCTTATAAATATAGTAGCCGCATACGCCGATATTGTCTGTAGAACCGCTGATGTTAATGGTATAGCCGGATTTAGACAGAGTCGGCACTGTCGGAGCCTGAGATTCCAGAACACCGTTTTCAAGATAGTTCAAGTATGTATTCTGATACCCTTGGTTCACCAACTCCGGAGAATAATAATGATTCCATGAGAAACAGATATTTTTCTCTGCATACTGAGAGGTGACTTCCAGCTGCTGTATATATCTGTCAAGCAATGCAATGCCGCCGCCTTCAATAAAGTTTTCGTTATTAGACCAGAAGCTGACGTTGCTGTTTGCAAGGCTTGCGCGTTTCAGTTCTTTCGTCCATGTGTCAATCGTCCCATTAAAAGCGTCGTCCGGATGTCCGCCAATACAGTCCTGCGGGGCGAAAATATCTCCCTGACGGAAATTTGTTTTCTCCAGAATAGACGCCCACATATCCCCGTTTTGAACCGCTGTGGAAATTGTGGTGTTATAGAAGGGACTAAGCATAAATTTCTTGGATGAATCAAGTTCATTTATTTTTGCAATGATACGGTTCATGCTGTCAGATAAAATTTCAGCATAAACCCCATTATCCGTTCCGGCGCAGGCAACATCAATATTCCATACTTCATTGTAATAATACCAGCCGGCAAGCGTATCTGCATATTTATCCGCATAACGGTTATAAATCTCTTCCATTACGCTGTTGTTTAACTCTGCATTCTCACGCGCCCAGTTTGCAAAATAACTGTCTTTTTTCAAATCTGTAACACCTGCCGGCGCGCTTGGCATTCCCCAGCCAAACAGCCACCAGCGGTTATCGGAGCAGGGCCCAAGATAAAGCTGGATATCATGTGCTTTTGCCGCAGCAAAGCAACGTTCCAATGAATCAATACCATTATTTGTTCCACTGAGCAGCGGTAATTCTGACGGATACATACTGACGGCATAATCTTTTGGATAACGGCTGTAATCCTGCCCATAGGCGCTTCCGCTGGTCTGGTATGCAACGTCAGTAACCGACTGCACAATCAGATATTTCATCCCGGCTTCCTGCATAGCTGCAAACTCTGCATTCCAGCGTTCCTGCGTCCAGTCTCTCACCATCCACGATTGGATAAATGTACCTTCCATTCCGCGTGTTGCTGGCTCTGCATCAATATCAGTAAATTCATCTTCTGTAAAGTGGGAACCAAATTTAATTTTTAATTTCTGAGGGCCATATCCATATATGGTACTTCCCACTTGAATAGTTTTTGTTGTTACTCCAGAAAACTGGGCCTTTTTGGTAATTGTCCATGTACGCTGTCCGTCTACATCTGCATAACTGGCAAAACCTGCATCAATATTTGCAATACTGTAAGTAGTACCGTCCTCATTTACAACTCTGACTTTTGTGGCATTTGTGTCTGTAACAACACGGAAAACCACATCCTGATTCACTAAAACATTTTTCTGTTGTACTTCAGCAGATATCAACGCAGGCGCTCCGGCAGCCCAGGTATAAACCGGAACCATAACTGCAAGCACCACCAATGCTACTGCCAATGCTAAGAAACGTCGACTTTTCTTCATTTTTTCAGCTCCTTTATATTATTGCGCCAACTGTGACGTTGGTTTTATAAGAAACACATTGACCATAACCGTCATAACAATAAATCATTACGGTATAGACCCCCTGCTCCTGCGGCGTATAGCTAAATGTATCTTCCTGCACCGCAGTTCGGGTTACATAATTGAGATAACCGTTTTTGCTAACGTAGTAGATATAACGGTAGGATCCACTGCCGCCGACAGCCTTTGCCTGAAACTGCAATTTTGTCCCGGGCATTTGAACGCCCTGGTAATTTCCCGTCAAACTTTCAAATTTGAAATCTTCCGGCTCTATAGGCGGTTTTGTTATTGGCTCTGTTGTAATTTCAGGTTCAGTTGTCGTTTCCTCACCTGTTGTTGGCACTCCACCAACAGGATAAACATTGACCGTACAGGTATAGGAAGTTCCATCGTAAACGCCGGTAACAGTAACCGTTCCCGTAGAATTTGGGGTAATAATACCGTATTTATCCACCTGCACAAACCATGCCGAACTTGACCATGTTACCAACTGATAAGGAACCGCTTTACCATTAGATAAAACTTGAAGTACTGCCTTTTGCTTTACCTCAACATTTAAAGTGGTCTGGCTGATTGTAATTACAGGAATCTCTGGAACAGTTGACGGCATTACAGTTACCGTACACGTCACTTTTTCATCACTGCCTGGATAAGAAGCTGTTACTACTGTTTTGCCTACTGAAATACCATTCACTTTTCCGCTGGTTACAGTTGCAATTCCTGTATCTTCACTCTCCCAAATAACCAAAGGCTCATAAACCTGTCCGGTACGGGAAAGAAGCTGTAAATCCAAGGCCTGACCTGCTTCAACCGTAACTTCCCTTGCCGACAGAGATAAATCAGATGGTACATCAAACGTTTCTACAAATATGCCGTTTCCCTGCGTATAATCCTGATTTTCGTTATTACTCCACTGGTTCAGAATACTACCATTCAGCATTAAATGCTTCCATGCGGCGCCATCCCAGCCAAGATGGATAATTTTATCCGCACCGCTGTATTTAGACCATAATTTCATTTCTCCGCCTGCGGTTTCCTGTTTATAAAACTCGTTTCCATATAAAACATTATTGTAACCGGACGGTCCCGCCCACTTGCTCGCCTGCGGGGCGCTGGACCAGAAAATCGGATACCACGTGCTGTTTTCTGGGTTTCCTCCTTCCCAGCTTCGGTGTTCATAGGGAAGATGAGATACATTGTTAATAATATAATTATTTCGTTCCCAGCCGCCGTGAAGGTTAATATCACAGTTCAAATCATTCCCGCGAATAATATTGTCACTGGATGACCATTGAATTGCCAGATGTCGGACATTCCTGACAGTATTGTTTTCAACAATGCTGTCGTTCAGTTTGGAAAGACGAATATAGCCATGCCCGCCCTTGCCTTTATTCCATGAACCGTCAATGATATTATTGGAAACAGTCAAATTGCTTGCAAACTCTGTAACAATGGGGTGGGAACCCGCCATATACATCTGCACATTATTTATATAACAGTTAGAAGCATAACGGAACAGGATTCCATGGATCGCATACTCATACGCCGCATTTTCATAGCGATGACCTACGCCGCCCGGATTAGTTACGGGGTCATATTCATCTGCATTTACGGTTCCTGCATACTTGGTATGATCAAGGGTTTGTGTAAAATAGAAATCTTCAAAGCCAATATCAGTTACCGTTGTCAGGGGCACTACTTTGCTGTTGTAATTGGAGCTGTTGGCAAACGGCAAGTCAAACTCCAATGGTTTATGAATTGTAATTGTATTATGAATAACATCAACTGCAGTTACTTTAAACATCTGGGTACGCATATGTGCGTTAAAATCCTGATATTGCACAGGGACATGAGCTTCTTCATAAAATTCAGCGGTATTGGCTGAACGGACCAGAATATCCATCCCAACTCTAAACTGACCCGCAGTGCCTTTATACAGAGGCAATACCGTATCACCTTTAAACGCACCGGATTCTGCCAATTTCACACCAGAAACCCAGTGAAAATTCACACTGCCCTCATAATTCTGGTCTTTGGAATCCTTCAGCCTTGTTTCCACACGAAACGCCGCATTTCCAGGCCACATCTTCCCGTCAATGGTAGGTTCCTGCTCGCCGGAACCATCAGAATTGGACGGATACACTACAGAACCCTGCGGTTTAAAATTGATTTTTGTTCCGTTTACTGGATCGCTCCCACGGCCTTTCAAAGTAACACCGCTAACGTCCATATGGATTTCATCAGAAAGAATGACTTCTCCGGCAGGCAGAAGCAAAACATATCTTTTTTCAGGCGAAGCCTTTCCCTGCAAGCCGTCAATCGCCGCTTGAAGTGCAGCAGTATCATCTAACCCATCGTTTGCTTTTACACCAAACTCCGTTAAATCCAAAATTTCTGCAACAGGGGACGTTTGCTGATAACCTGCACAGGAAAAATCTGACGCAACGACATCTCCTGCATAAACAGCATGTGCCTTAGGCGCCGGCAAAACATCACTCACCAGCCCAAACCCAATCAGCAGACATAACGCAACGCAAAAAATTGAGCGTTTATTCACAAATACCACTCCATTTTTATATTTTTTTGTGCGAATTGCCTAATTTTATTTTTATTGTACCATAAACGCCTAACCAATAACAAGAGGAAAAAGAAAAGACGCCCAATAAAATTATTCTATTGAAACATGCGAATGGATCGGTTGGTACTTGCATAAATTTAAAAGAAAGACCGGATGTTTTACCATTATGGGGGTTTTGATATGAAAATTTTTATACTCACTAAAAAGAGCCTGTTTGCTATTGGATTATGCCTTATGGCCGGCATACTTGCCCTATGGGGAATTTCCTCTTCTATATCTGTGACCACAACAAATGCAAAAGTAAGAAAATTACCCATTTATGCAGTGCAGACAAATCAGAAAAAGGCCTGCCTTACATTTGACGCCGCATGGGGAAACGAAGACACACAGGAACTTATTGATATTTTAGGAAAATATAATGCAAAAGCAACATTTTTTGTTGTAGGGGAATGGGTTGATAAATACCCGGAATCTGTAAAAGCCCTTGCAGAAGCCGGTCACGAAATCATGAACCATTCTAATACTCATCCAAATCTTCCAAAACTCGCCCGTGAAGAAATCCGCAGTGAAATCCGCGCTTGCAATGACAAAATAGAAAAAGTTACCGGCATTCGCCCCAATCTTCTGCGACCACCCTACGGAGATTATAACAACGCCCTGCTTGAAGTAATTGAAGAAGAAAACATGTATGCGATTCAATGGGACGTAGACAGTTTGGACTGGAAAAACCTGAGTGCAGCAGATATACAAACACGGGTACTGTCCGGTGTTACCAATGGCTCTATTATTTTATTCCATAATGCAGCTATGAACACCCCTGCCGCTCTGCCCGGCATTATTGAAAAACTACAGGCAGACGGGTATGAACTGGTAACAGTGAACGATTTGATTTATAAAAATAACTATACTCTTGATAACACCGGACGCCAGGTGAGCAACAGCGATATTACCACTGCAATCCCGGAAACTTCGCAAACAGAATTAACGCAGATACCTACACATTGATAATTTTCAACAAACAAATATACAACTGTGTAAATATCAGCAGTAAACTCTTTATTACAGCATCAAAAACAGCCGCCGGTTTTCACCAACGGCTGTTTTTTCTGTCCTTAATTTTATTTATGCAGTTTCAATATTAGCGGCCTCACCAAGACCCAAAATTTCAATAGCCCATTCACGCATTTTATATTTTAATATTTTACCCGCGCCATTCATCGGAAATTCATCAACAAATTTTACATATTTAGGCGTTTTGTGTTTCGCCATATGGGATTTTACAAAACCCTTCAGCGCATCTTCTGTTAAATCAGAGCCTTCTTTCAGAATAACGCAAGCCATAATTTCCTCACCGTACGTTTTATCAGGTACACCAATAACCTGTACATCCTTAACATCCGGATGCGTATAAATAAATTCCTCAATTTCCTTTGGATATATATTTTCGCCGCCGCGGATAATCATATCCTTAATACGGCCTGTAACTTTATAGTTGCCCTCCGGCGTACGTACGGCAAGGTCACCCGTATGGAGCCAGCCTTCGCTGTCAATGGCATTTGCTGTAGCTTCCGGCATATTATAGTAACCCTTCATGATATTATAACCGCGGGCTACAAATTCTCCATCCACGCCATCCGGCAGTTCTTCATTTGTCTCCGGGTCAACAATACGGCATTCTACCCCTGGCAAAGGTCTGCCTACTGTATTGACGCGCACCTCTAATGGGTCGCCTACACGGCTTTGGGTACAGCCTGGGGAACTTTCCGTTTGACCGAATACAATTGTGATATCCGTCATGTTCATTTTATTTACAACATCCTGCATTACAGAAACAGGGCAAGGGGAACCGGCCATGATACCTGTACGCATATGCGAAAAATCCGTATTTGGAAAATCCGGATGTTCCAGCAATGCAATAAACATTGTCGGCACGCCATGCATCGCTGTAACTTTCTGCTTGTTAATTGCATTCAACGCCTTTGCCGGCTGGAAATATTCAATCGGAACCATTGTTGCACCGTGTGTAACACTTGCAGTCATTGCAAGCACCATACCGAAGCAATGGAACATCGGCACCTGAATCAATAAACGGGTTGCAGTAGAAAACGCCATACAATCGCCGATACATTTACCATTGTTTACTACATTATAACTGCTGAGCATAACGCCTTTCGGGAAACCTGTAGTACCTGATGTATACTGCATATTGCAGACATCATCCTTATCAACCGCTTTTGCCATTTTGGCAGATACACTCTTATCCACCCTTTGGGCAAGCTCCATTGCTTCTTCCCAATGATAACAGCCTGACTGACGGGAATCAATCGTAATAACATTTTTCAATCTCGGCAAACGTTTGGAAACGAGTTGACCCGGCTGGCAGTTCTTCAGTTCGGGACAAATCTCATTCATGATTTCCACATAATTGGAATCCTTATAACCGTCAATCATTACTAACGTATGGGTATCAGATTGACGCAGGAGGTATTCTGCTTCGTGGATTTTATAGGAAGTATTAACCGTTACTAAAACAGCGCCGATACGGGTTGCCGCCCAAAATGTAATAAACCATTCCGGATAATTGGTTGCCCAGATTGCAACATGGTCGCCTTTTTTTACTCCCATAGCAATAAACGCACGCGCCGCCCGGTCTACATCCTCAAAAAATTCACTGTAGGTACGGGTATAATCTCTGGTGGTATATTTAAAAGCATACTGGTTCGGGAATTCTTCTGCAACCTTTTCCAATAATTGTGCAAAGGTCAGGTCTATGAGTACATCCTTTTCAAAAAGAGTTTCCCCATCCTTTTCTTCTATAAACTCCGGCAGTACACGCGCTGTTTTTTCAGGACTTTTCTCTGCTTTCCTGTAATCCTGCATATAATGGATAAACTGCGGGAATACAATCGCCGCATCCTGCAAATCTTTCATCCAGCGTTTTACCCATTCAAGGGAAACATATCCGTCATATCCGTTTGTATTCAGAACATTCAACGCATGGGCGATCGGCAAATCACCTTCGCCCGCCATACGGTAAATAACTTTACCGTTCTGTATTACGGAATCTTTCACATGGACATGGCGGATATATTTTCCTACATTTTCAATCGTAGTTTCCGGTGTTTCTCCTGCAAAACGCAGAGTATGGTGCATATCCCACAATACTGCAACAGCACAGCTGTCTATTGACTCAACGACCTGTTTCAGCCGCATAGTATCCGCATAAACACCGTTAGTTTCAACAAGCAAAGTCACATTTTTATATTCTGCAAACGCCGCCAGTTTCTTCAAAGCTTCGATGACCAGTGCGTCGGACACTTCCTTTGTTGCCTTAGGTTCCAAATCACCCAGAATACGAACATAAGGTGTTTTTGTCTTTGCCGCAAGCTCTATGTATGCAAAGCCGTCATTCAACCCGTTTTCCCCATCACTGTCACGCAGACAGCATGAGGAGGAAAGGCAAATCAGCTTTGGACCTTCCTGTTCTAAAATTTTTAACGTTCTCGGCAGTTCCTCATCAGAAAATGCACGGGATTTCGGTGCAGATATTTCACTTCCGATACCTCTGATTTCTATGCCATCATAGCCCAGATCCTTTGCCATGGAATAAATTTCATTCCATGACCATTCCGGACAACCAACAGTTGAAAAAGCTATCTTCATCGTCTTTCTCCTTTGATATTAACTAATATTTTTGCCAAATAACAATAAATAGGAAAAGGCGCGGCAGAGAATTCCCCTTCACCGCGTCTTTTATTTCATGCAGCAAGGTTAATGTTCTGCCCTGATATATTCATCTATGGATTTTGCCGCTCGTTTTCCGGCACCCATAGCAAGAATTACTGTTGCCGCACCTGTAACGGCATCCCCACCGGCATAAACGCCGGCATATGTTGTCTGCATAGTTTCTTCATTTACTACAAGCCCGCCGCGGCGGTTGATTTCCAACCCACTCGTAGTCTGGCTGATTAATGGGTTTGGGGAATTGCCAATAGCTACAATCACCGTATCAACCTCCAACATATGATTGCTCCCTTCCACCGGAACGGGACTGCGGCGTCCGGATGCATCCGGCTCCCCTAATTCCATTGTAATGCATTCCATGGATTTCACATGATAATTTTCATCTGCATGAATTGCCACCGGACTTGTAAGATAACGGAAAATAATCCCCTCTTCCTGCGCATGGTGGATTTCTTCCAGTCTTGCAGGCATTTCTTTTTCAGAACGGCGATAGATAATGGAAACCTCTTCAGCTCCCAGCCGTTTTGCACAGCGCGCTGCATCCATTGCAACATTGCCGCCGCCAATAACAGCTGCTTTTTTGAGCTTTTTAATCGGCGTATCATAGCCCTCCTGCCCTGCTTTCATCAGGTTAATACGGGTAAGAAATTCATTGGCAGAATAAACGCCGTTGCTGCTTTCCCCCGGAATACCCTGAAAACGGGGCAAGCCTGCGCCGCTGCCGATAAACACTGCTTCAAATCCCTGTTCAAACAGTTCATCTATGGATTCCACTTTACCGATAACCATGTTCGTTTCAATTTTAACACCAAGCTTGCGCAGCCCGTCAATTTCTTTCTGAACAATCGTTTTAGGCAGCCGGAATTCAGGAATCCCATACATCAGGACGCCGCCCGCAGTATGAAACGCCTCGAATATGGTTACTTGATAACCTAATTTTGCCAAATCTCCGGCGCATGACAACCCCGCCGGTCCAGCGCCAACAACCGCAACCTTATGTCCGTTAAGTTCCGGCTGCGGAACTTCACTCTGCATATGGTTCAAATGATAATCTGCGGCAAAGCGTTCCAGCCTCCCAATACCGACCGGCTCGCCTTTTATTCCACGTACACACTGAGATTCACACTGGCGTTCCTGTGGACAGACACGTCCGCATACTGCCGGCAGATTATTACTCTGCACAATCACCTGATAGGCTCCTTCAAAATCCTTTTCTGCAATCTTGGCGATAAAATCAGGAATTGCTACATTTACAGGGCACTTTGCAACGCAGGGTCTATGTTTGCAGTGCAGGCATCTCGTCGCTTCCTCCACTGCCATTTCTTCCGTATAACCCAAAGCAACTTCACGATTATTTTTAACCCTTTCTTCCGGGACCTGCTCCGGCATAGGTGTTTTTTTGTCGGACATATTAGCCATTGTTTCCACCTCCAAACAACCGGCAGGCATGCCCTTCTTCTTCCCGATAATTACGGGAACGGGCAATCGCTTCATCAAAATCTACTTCATGCCCGTCAAAATCCGGTCCGTCCACGCAGGCAAATTTTACCTTGCCGCCCACAAGCAGACGACAGCCGCCGCACATACCTGTTCCGTCAATCATAATCGGGTTCATGCTTACAATCGTTTTTATCCCGTATTCTTTCGTTAAAGCAGATACTGCCCGCATCATAGGCAACGGGCCAATCGCAATTACCAAATCATATTTTTGGCCTCTATCAAGCTGCTGTTTCAATATATCTGTAACAAACCCTTTTATTCCATTAGAGCCATCATCTGTTGCAACAAAAAGCCTGCTGCTCGCAGCACGCATTTCTTCTTCCAGAATAATAATATCTTTGTTACGGAAACCGGCAATAATATCTACCTGCGCCCCCATATGATGAAGCGCCTTTGCTTCCGGATAAGCAATGGCACAGCCTACGCCGCCGCCAACTACAGCAACACTGTTATATCCATCCAATTCCGTCGCCTTTCCCAAAGGACCGACAAAATCCAATATACTGTCGCCCGGCTCAAGAGTGTTCAGCAGCATCGTCGTTTTACCGACAATTTGGAAAATAATTGTAACCGTACCCTTCTCCCTGTCAAAATCCGCAACGGTCAGAGGGATACGTTCGCCTGTTTCGTTCACGCGCAGAATGATAAACTGTCCCGGTTTGACCTTACGCGCAATATGAGGCGCTTGAACGGACATCTTCGTTACACTGTCGTTCAAACGTTTTTTCTCAACGATCTGATACAATCTCAACACTCCCTTTTCTGAAATTACATTTGCTCTCCTGCCGTCAAAATGACGGCGGAAAAAGAAAATGTTTGAATTTAATATTATCAAAAAAATGCAGATAAATCAATATGACTCCTGAAAATAAAAGGAATCCAGAAGAAATTTGCATTTTTCCATTGCTCAAAATTATAGTATATGGAAACAAATATGAATAATTGCATTTTTATTCCTGCAAATTTAAAGTAATAAAAATATGAAATACAGTTTGATTTCCAATGTATATGAAAAAACAGGGCAATTGAATCATCAACGCCCTGTATTCAGCATACCGCCCCGATTTAAATGGAAATTTCATGTGCGATTTTATACAGGTTCATATCAATTGATTTCTGCATATTCAACGCTTCATAAATGTCCATATTTGTAATCTGTTCTTTCTGCATGCAAACAACGCGGTTACCAATGCCATTCAACAGCAAATGGCATGCCTGATTGCCCATTTCGCTCGCTACCAAACGGTCACGGCAACTCGGGGAACCGCCGCGCTGCACATGACCGAGAATTGTTGCACGACTTTCAACACCGGTACTCTTCTCAATACGTTCAGCAAGCTCAATTACATGACCAATACCTTCAGCAACAATAACAACAAAATGCTCTTTTCCTGTTTTCTGCGTACGGCGCATGCGTTCGATAACATCGCGCTCAATATCATACGGTACCTCAGGAATCAGGATAGAGGTTGCACCGACACCAATACCTGCACCCAGTGCAAGCCAGCCTGCACGGCGGCCCATAACCTCAACAACACTGCAGCGTGCATGGGATTCGGTAGTATCACGAATACGGTCAACCATTTCCATAATGGTATTCATTGCAGTATCATAACCAATGGTATAATCACAGCAGGCAATATCATTGTCAATAGTGCCGGGGATCGCCACACACGGAACCCCATGCATGGAAAGATCACGCGCGCCGCGGAAAGAACCATCGCCGCCGATAACAACAATTCCGTCAATTCCTTTTTCTTTACAAACACTGACTGCCTTCTGTATGCCTTCTTCTGTTTTGAACTCCAGACAGCGTGCCGTATAGAGCATGGTACCGCCGCGATGAATAATATCAGACACGCTGCGCAGATTCATCTCATACATATCGCCGGCAATCAGTCCGGCGTAACCGCGGTTAATGCCAATCACACGGGCACCGTTGACACATCCGGTCCTGACTACCGCGCGGATCGCAGCATTCATTCCGGGTGCGTCGCCGCCGCTTGTTAATACACCGATTGTTTTCGTAGACATGATATAAAATCCTCCTGCCATTAACCCAACTGGGATTAAAATTTTTGTAGAAAGAGTCCTTATTTAATATAATACAACGCTTTCCCCCGCTGTCAAGAGGCGGGGGACACAATATGGTCGAAAAATGCCCCAATGCAACAAAAATCCATATTCATCGAAACAAAAACGCTAATTTCTAAGCGCCACATTCTCACTGCCCAACACATGCTCAAGTTCATTTATTAAAGGTTGATTCACATCAATCCAAAGCCCGCGCGGCGCCATAAAATATTTTCCCGTATCTTTATAGTAAAAATAGACAGGAAAGCCGCCGTCAAAAATTTCCAGCAGGTTTGTTACCTTATCCATTTCTGTACAATGCTCTTGAGGTAAACGCAGATATAAACCCTGACGTTTGCTTTTCCGCACCTCTTGCATCTGTTCTGCCTCTCCCAAACGGGGAGCATCCATAACAGATTCGCAAATAATTTTTGCATCCTCATCTTCCCGCACGCTGATACGCCCGCTGAACAATACAATATTTCCTTCCCTAAGCTGAACGGCAAAATCAGCTAAAACCTTTGGAAAAACAATAACTTCTACAGAACCATACAGGTCTTCTACTTGTAAAAAGGCCATTGTCTGATTATTGCGGGTAATTTTTGTATTGACGCTGAGTATAATACCCAGAATCTTTACCCGCGCCCCATCCAAAAAACGCGGAAGGCCTTCTTTGGCACCTTCCATTAATTCTGAAGTGGAAACTGCACCGGATTTTGGAATAATCTGCGCGTATTCCGCTACCGGATGACCTGACAGATACAACCCCGTCACTTCTTTTTCCATAGCAAGACGTTCTTTCAGAGGTATTTCTTCCAAAGGCGGCAGTTCCGGCTCGGCAGACTGCGTATCAACTACGCCCATATCAAAAAAACCGATTTGCCCTTCCACATTTTGTTTTTTATTGGCATCCAATTCCGACAGGATTCGATCTGACATTTGCAACATTTGGCGGCGGTTAGCGCCTAATCCATCTAACGCACCGCATTTAATCAAGCTTTCCAGTGCCCTGCGGTTAAAATCATGCCCGTGGGCGCGGCGGCAGAAATCATAAAAGCTAGTATAAGCTCCGTTTAATTTTCTATCCTGAATAATTTGCGTGATAAAATTCCTGCCCAGATTTTTTACAGCAAGCAAACCAAAACGGATGGTACTGCCGTCAACGGTAAACCCCTCCGCACTTTGATTAACATTCGGTGCCGCTACACGAATTCCCAACCGCTGGCACTCTGCAATATAAACGGAAACTTTGCCGGAATTATCAAGGAAACTGGTCAAAGTCGCCGCCAGCAATTCGCATGGGTAGTGATATTTCAAATAAGCGGTTTGGTATGCAACGACCGCATAAGCGGCGGCATGGGATTTATTAAAGGCATAAGACGCAAAACTGCTCATTTCGTCAAAAATAGTATTGGCGGCGTCCTCCGGAACCCCGCGTTTTACACAACCGTCACAACCCGCTTTACCGTCCTTTCCTTCTTCTCCGTAAATAAATGCATGGCGTTCCCGCTCCATAACATCATGCTTCTTTTTTGCCATGGCACGGCGCACAACATCTGCACGTCCGTAAGAATACCCGGCAAGCTTACGGAAAATCTCCATTACCTGTTCCTGATAAACAATACATCCATAGGTAACATCCAGAATTTCTTTCAGCAAAGGCGTACGATAGGCAATCTTTTCAGGATGATGCTTATTTTCAACATATTTGGGAATTGACTCCATTGGCCCAGGGCGGTAAAGGGAAATAATAGCGATAATATCCTCTAACCTCTCCGGACGGAGCATAGATATCGCACGCCGCATCCCCGGAGATTCCAACTGAAATACACCGTCTGTTTCACCACGGGACAGCATTTCATAAACCGCAGTATCTTCAAAACTTATTTCTTCAACAGAAAATTCCGGTTGTTTTTTCCTTATCATCTTTTCAGCATCACTGATAACAGTAAGGGTACGAAGCCCCAGAAAATCCATTTTCAGCAAGCCCAGTTCTTCCAACGCCGTCATGGTGTATTGAGTCACTATTGCTTCATCATTTTTGCCCAATGGAACATACTCCGAAACAGGGTCACGTGTAATAACAACGCCCGCCGCATGGGTAGAGCTATGACGCGGCGCTCCCTCCACCTTGCGCGCCATATCAATAAGCTCCCTGATTTCCGTCTCTTCGTATTTTTTCTTCAACTCCTGGGACATGTTCAGCGCCCGGTCAATCGTCATGTTCAGTTCCATAGGCACAAGCTTTGCCACACTGTCAACCACATTATACGGCATATTCAGCGCACGTCCCACATCCCGCAGGGACCCGCGTGCCGCCATAGTTCCAAAGGTAATAATCTGCGCCACATGGTCATAGCCGTATTTACTGATGACATAATCAATGACTTCGCCGCGACGCTCATAGCAGAAATCAATATCAAAATCCGGCATAGTAACGCGTTCGGGATTCAAAAAACGCTCGAACAGCAAATGATAAGCCATCGGGTCAATACCCGTAATACCAACACAATATGCCGCGATGCTTCCCGCGCCGGAGCCGCGCCCCGGTCCGACAGGAATACCTCTGCTCTTTGCATAACGGATAAAATCATAAACGATTAAAAAATAATCAATATATCCCATGCGGTTGATAATATCCAGTTCATATTCCAAACGGTCATAATATTCTGCGGGTGGGTTATCCCCATACCGTTTTTTCATGCCGTCATAACAAAGCTTGCGGAAATATGTAAAATGATCCTGCTCATCCGGAACACGGAAAAGCGGGAGTTTAGTATTGCCAAATTCAATTTCCACATTACAGCGCGCAGCAATTTCCTGCGTATTTGATATCGCCTGAGGAACCTGCGAAAACAGCGCCGCCATTTCATCGCCGGATTTCAAATAGAACTCGTCCGTTTTAAATTCCAGACCGCTCCCCTCCTGCACAGTGGTATTGGTCTGAATACAAATCAATACTTCCTGCACACGGCTGTCTTCCTTATGGATATAATGAGTATCATTGGTCGCAACCAGCGGAATTCCTGTTTCCTGCGAAATACGGATAATTTCAGGCAGAACTTCCTTCTGTTCCCGAAGACCGTGATCCTGTATTTCCAGATAATAATTCCCTTCACCAAAAGTTTTTTGATACCAAAGGGCAGTTTCTTTTGCCGCCGCATCATCTCCTTTTAAAATCGCGCGTGGAATTTCTCCTGCAAGACAAGCGGACAGTGCAATCAGCCCTTCATGATATTTCTCCAGCAGTTCATGGTCAACACGGGGCTTGGAGTAAAACCCATCCACCCATGCGGCGGAGACCAGCTTAATCAGGTTTTGATAACCCGTATTATTCTTGCACAACAAAACTAAATGATTATTCTGGGAATCAAGCCCATGTACCTTATCCGTATGACGACGCGGCGCTACATAAACCTCACAGCCTATGATTGGTTTTAGTCCACGTTTTTGGGCTTCTTTATAAAAATCAATCACACCATACATAACGCCATGGTCTGTAATTGCAACCGCATCCTGCCCCAACTCTTTTACAGTATCAAGAAGCGGTCCGATCCGGCAAACACCGTCCAGCAGGCTGTATTCTGTATGAAGATGAAGATGGGTAAACCCTGTCATAATCTCCCTCCCCCTCTTTACTCTGCCTGCGGCAGTTCACCCGCCAGCTGTATCAGCCGTTTCAGGCGGTGATTTACTCCGGAACGGGATATGGGCGTTGTTAGGATTTCGCCCAGCTCACGCAGGGACATTTCCGGATTTTCCTCCCGCAGAAGCGCAAGCTCCCGCAATTCATCCGGCAGGGACTCAAAACAATCCGCAGCTTTAATACGGGCGATTGCATCAAGCTGCTCCCCCGCCGCCGCTACAGTTTTGGAAATATTTGCTGTTTCACAGTTCGTGATACGATTGGCTTTGTTCCTGAAATCCTTATATATCTTTATATTCATCAGCGCAAGGGAAGACTGCACGGCCTGCATGCAGGTCAGCAGATCCTCTATCTTTTCGCTTTCCTTAAAATAAATAATCTGATAGCCTTTGCGTTCTACAAGCTTCGGCTTAAAGTCCAGTTCTTCCAGAAACTTCATAAAATCTTGGCAAAGCTTTCGGTAAGGAACGCAAAATTCAAGATGGTAATCTTTCTGCGGTGATGTTACTGTGCCGCAGGATAAAAACACGCCTCGAATAAATGCAGAAATACAGCATTCATTCTCAATATTCCCATGGTTAATCCGCAGGGAAGGCTCGTTGCCCGTATGACCGAAAATCTCCAATACGGTGGAACGCTCCTTGGCCTTCTCAACTACAGCTCCTTGTTTACCTGCGTCCGACGGGGACAGCAAAGGTTCAATGCCGGTAACATCAAAAACAAGACGGCTGTAAAGCTTTGCAATCTCCCTATTTTCCGTTTGCAGGCTGATATCCCGGGCATTAAAGGAATGCCCAAACAACAGCATTCCATAAGCCTCCGCTGTTTCACAGCATCCATATTCCCGCTCAATCGCCAACAATTCACTTTTTACATCTGAGGCAAACGACATCATTCCACATCCATTTCACCGAACTTTTCCCTGCTTTGTTATTTTAAAATATCCCTGTGGTGTACACCGGATAAGTAACCTGCCTGTAAAAGGTGCTCGTTCATATTTTGTGCAAACACAACAGAACGGTGTTTCCCGCCTGTACATCCAAACGCAATCATCAACTGGCTCTTCCCCTCCTTGCAATAAAGGGGAATCAAATAATCCGTCAAATCCATGAGTTTGGCAAGGTATTCTTTCGTTTCTTCATACTGCATAACAAAATCATATACCGGTCGGTCAAGCCCAGTCTGCGGCTTCAATTCTTCAACATAAAATGGATTGGGTAAACAGCGCACATCAAAAACCAAATCAGCTTCTGCTGGAAGACCGTATTTAAAACCAAAGGAAATACAGGTAATATGCATACCTGCAATCCCATTGCCAAGGAACATTTCCGTTACACGCTGTTTAAGCTGTGCCGGGGAAAGATAAGACGTATCAATCACATAATCCGCTTTTTCCCTTAACGGCAGCAGAATCTGCCGTTCTTTTTTAATCGCCGCATAAACGGAATCCCCGATTTCACCATGCAGGGGATGCCTGCGGCGTGTTTCTTTATAGCGGTGCGCCAGAACATCATCATTCGCGTCAATAAAAAGAATTTTGCAATTGCAGCCCTGTTCCTTTAAAGATTTCAGACTGCTGACAATCGCACTGAATTTCGTACCTCCCCGAATATCCGTCACAATCGCCACTTTATCATGCTGATCCTGTGCATCCAGCAAAAGTTCTGTAAATTTAGAAATTAGTAATGGAGGCATATTATCCACACAATAAAATCCAATATCCTCCAGTGCATTCATACATCTTGACTTTCCCGCACCGGACAAGCCGGTCACAACTACAAAATCCATGATTATCCACCTATCCTGCGAATTTCCAGTTCCAACCGGACTCCGGTCTTCCGGAATACCTCCTCCTGAATCAGGGCAATCAGCGACAAAACATCCGCGCAGGTTGCCCCACCAGTATTGATAATAAAACCAGCATGTTTTTGGCTGACCTGGGCACCGCCGACAGCCCTGCCTTTCAGTCCGCACTGCTCAATCAGCGTTCCGGCAAAATAGCCCTCAGGACGTTTAAAAACACTGCCGGCGCTGGGATATTCCAAAGGCTGTTTCTCCCTGCGCCTTCCCATCAACTCTTTATGTTTCTGTGCAATCTCTTCCGGATTGCCTTTTTGAAGCTTTAAAAACAACGCTGTAATAATACAGCCACTATCGTTGTATGCACTGTGACGGTAAGAAAGTTCCAGTGCATTTCCTTCCAGCCTGCCCAATGTACCGTCCGGTGCAATATGGGTGCATGCCGTCAGAACCTCTTTCATCTCCCCGCCGTAAGCGCCTGCATTCATAAACGCCGCACCGCCTGCACTGCCCGGAATACCATAGGCAAACTCCAACCCGGTCAGGCTGTGTTCCAGCGCAAAAAGGCACAGCCGTTTCAGCGGCACGCCTGCCGCACACTCAATTTCCGTTTCCGATACCATTCTCAGCCACTGAAAGCCCTGATCCATATGGATAACCGCGCCGCGGATTCCTTCATCCGCCACCAAAAGATTACTGCCGTTGCCAAAAACAGTAACCGGAACGCCCAGCTTTTTTGCCTCCTGCACCAACAATACCAATTGCTGCGGAGAATCAGGCGCTAAAAACACTTCCGCCGGTCCGCCGATTTTAAAGCTGGTGTACTTTGCCATTGGTTCATTCCGCAAAGCCTTGCAGCCGGTCTCCACGGCAAACTCATAGTAGGCTTCCATTTTCCCCATCATTAACCTCCACAAAAACGGTTTTTCCGGCAATCCTACCATCAGTAAATTTACCGTAGGAATCGCCGTGTATATTGGATAAAAAGCCCGCGGGAGCAGAGGAGATAAGCCATACGTCCCCCGCTCACTGTACGGACTTTCAACTTTCAAAAACAGCATCTTCCTAAATTATAGGTTCTCCTGTTCTCCCAAAAGCGCCGCGCCGATAATTCCGGCGTCGTTTCCTAATTCCGCCGCAACAATCTTTGTCTGCCGCTTTGCATAAACGCTGAAACGCTCATGCTCTACATATTTGCGGACCGGTGCCAGTAAAATTTCCCCTTCCTTGCTGATACCGCCTCCAACGCACAGCAGCTCCGGCTGGAAAATATTAATCGTATTAATGATACCGCAGGCAAGATAATAAATATACTGATCAACCACACGTTTTGCCGCGGGGTCTCCCGCACGCATTCCGTCAAAAGATGTGCGCCCATTGACAAGGTCGATATTTTTATTCACCAGTTCCCACATATAACTGTCGGGGTCCTTGCGCATAGCGTCTTTTGTCTGACGGATCAATGCCGTCGCAGACGCATACGCCTCCCAGCAGCCAAGCCTCCCGCAGGTACATTCCGCACCGTTAATGTCAATAACCATATGCCCTAATTCGCCGCCGGCAAAATTGTAACCGCTGTATATTTTTCCATCAAGGATAACGCCTCCGCCAACACCTGTACCTAACGTGATAGCAACCATGCTTTTATAATTCCTGCCGGCGCCCGCTTTAAACTCGCCGTACGCGGCACAGCTTGCATCGTTTTCTAAATAGACTTTTTTATTCATGATTTCTTCAATCATAGCTACAGCAGGGACATTCCTAAAATTCAAGTTACCTGCAAACTCAATAATTCCCGTGTCTTTATTAGGTGTACCCGGCGTGCCCACGCCAATCCAGTTAATTTGCTCCCAGCCGGCGCCGGCTTGCTCCAATGCAATGTCCGCCGCTTTTTTCATATCGCGGAAAATTTCAACAGGCTCCCTTGTAGCATGGGTTTTCAGGCTTGCTTTGCCCAGAATTTTATAATCCTCCCCAACTACGCCAACTGCGATATTGGTTCCTCCAAGGTCAACGCCGATTGTATACATACAGTTTCTCCCTTTGCAGGCAACGCCCGTTTATTTTGTTTGCACCGTTTTTTAATAAGTTTGCCAAACTTCCAAGTCGTCTTTGGAATCTGCCGCCGGTTCCCCGGTATCCATGCCAAGGTTGCGCAGCAGTTCCCGCGCGGCATTGTAGCCCATTTTTTTCTGGCGGTTATTCATTGCCGCAACCTCAATAATAATAGCAAGGTTACGTCCGGGTTTAACGGGAATAATTGTAGACGGCACATTGATACCTAAAATCTCCGTTGTCTCACTCTCCAATCCCATGCGGTCATATACTTTATCCTTATTCCACAATTCCAGATTGATAACCAAATCTATTTTTTCCGTCAGCTTTACAGCGCCCATACCAAAAATCCGGCGTGCATTGATAATGCCGATACCACGCAGTTCTATAAAATGGCGGATATTTTCCGGCGCAGAACCTACCAGCGTCCTTGAGGACACTTTGCGGATTTCTACAGCATCATCTGCAATCAGCCGATGACCGCGCTTTACCAGTTCAATTGCAGTTTCACTTTTACCAACGCCGCTTTCGCCCAGCAGGAGCAAACCTTCGCCATAAACCTCCACCAACACGCCGTGGCGGGTGATGCGGGGAGCAAGTTCAACATTCAGATAAGAAATTAATATAGACATAAAATCCGACGTTGTTTCCACCGTACGCAAAAGCGGTACTTCATACTTTTGGGCACAGGTATAAATATCTTCAAAAATATCCAGTTTACGGGTAATAGTAACGGCGCTGGGGCGTTTGGACATTAACCGTTCAATGCTTCTGTGCCGCACTTCCTCATCCAAATTACTCAGGTAGCCGATTTCAGACAATCCAAGTATCTGGATTCTGGCGGCGTCAAAATAATCATCATAAGCAGAAATCAACAATCCCGGACGGTTAACATCCGCACAGGTAATATAAATATCCTTTGGCTCCTTTGGGGTATATAAAACCTCCAAAGTAAGGTCTTTTATCAATTTAGACAACGGCACGGTATACTGTGTCGACATTTTTTGCCACCCTTTCTTTCAGGCAGAATGTTCCTAATAGGGAACTTAATATTTCTATTATAAATCATAATAATGTAAATGAAAAGGGGGTTGTTTCTGATACATATGTATTTTTCAGGTTAAAAATATACACTATACCGCTCTTTTATTTATTGTTCCGCAGAATCTGGAAAAAAATACATAGGCTTCTTGCTTTGCAGGCGCACACATAGTATCATAATAAATGCAAAATATATCGAAAGGGTATTCTTCCATGAAGCTTAACGTAGGTTTATTTAACGATTCTTTCCCTCCGCAGATTGACGGTGTTGCAAACGCCGTTCAAAATTACGCGGCAATTATAAATAATAATTTCGGCAAAAGCCTTGTTGTTACCCCAAAATACCCGGGTTATATTGATAAATTTCCCTTTGAAGTCTACCGCTACCGTTCCCTGCCGCTGGATAAAAAAATCGGATACCGCGCGGGGAACCCTTTCAGTATCAAAACCATTGAATACCTGCGGAACAGGGAGCTTGACCTGATTCATCTGCACTGTCCGTTTGCCTCTGCCCTGCTTTCCCGCCTGCTGACACAAAAACAGGATATTCCCGTAATATTAACCTATCATACGAAGTTTGATATTGATATTCACACAAGAGTTTCCGGCCGAATCCCTCGAAAACTTGCACTGGAACTGGTTGTTTCCAACATCAACACGGCAGACGAAGTTTGGGCGGTCAGCGACGGTGCGGGTAAAAACCTGCAAAGTCTTGGCTATAAAGGCGCTTACCGCGTTATGGAAAACGGAGTGGATTTCGAGAAAGGCACGGCCCCAGCAGAAATCTGTGAAAAGCTCAAGGATTCTTTCGATATTCCCAACGGTATCCCCGTATTCCTCTTTGTCGGCAGAATGATATGGTATAAAAACCTGCGGCTGATACTTGATGCGCTGAAAATCCTTGATGATAAAAAAATCGACTTTCGCATGATTTTCGTAGGGGACGGTTTTGACCGCGAAGATGTAGAACAAACCAGCTGGAATTTGGGACTGGAAGAAAAAGTATTTTTCGCCGGCAATGTTTCCGACAGGGAAGACCTGCGTGCTTTTTACAGCATTGCCGATTTATTCCTGTTTCCTTCCACATATGATACTAACGGACTGGTGGTACGCGAAGCCGCAGCATGCAGCTGCCCGAGTATACTTGTCAAAGACAGTTGTGCCGCCGAAGGGGTGAAAGACGGTTTTTCCGGCTATCTTGCTGAGGAAAACAGCGAATCATGCGCCCAGGCAATACTGGACGCTATCAGTGACACCAAAAAGCTTGCAGAAGTTGGAAAAAACGCGGCTGACCATGTCTACATTTCATGGTTTGACGCAGTAAAAAAAGCCTATACCCGTTACGAAGAAATCGTTCAGGCATGGCCTTCCCCCCTGCCGTTTCAAAAATATCTGTAACGATTCAATCAATAGTTACTGTCCGCTCCATCAAAAAATGATAGTGAAACTTTAGAAAATTACTTTTGATATTGAACAGACATCAGAAGTGATTTTATATTGCCTGCCGGCAAATCTATGTTAACAAAGCATAAAGGCAATTCAAATTTGCAGAGGAATTTACAATGATTATCAGAAAATATAAACCCGCTGACTGCAAAATGTTAGCAGAACTATTCTATCATACGGTACACACTGTAAATGCAAAAGATTATACAAAAGAACAGCTAAACGCCTGGGCATCGGGAAACATTGACTTAACTGTATGGAATCAATCTTTTACGGAACATGATACCGTTGTTGCCGTTAAGGAAAACTTAATCGTGGGGTTTGGCGATATGGATAAATCCGGTTACTTTGACAGGTTATATGTACACGAAGATTATCAGCATCAGGGCATCGGAAGTGCAATCTGTCAAGCATTGGAATCCAATTGTCCGGCATCTGAGTTTTCTGTTCATGCTTCTATTACGGCTCAGCCATTTTTCATCAGCAGGGGCTATCAGGTAATACAGGAACAAAAAGCAATCAGAAACGGCGTTTCCCTAACCAATTATCTGATGAGAAAATCATCGAATCCAATAAACCCAAACTACTTTATTGCAGCAGATAAATACACTCGCATAAAATAACCCCGAAAATCTTTCCTTCCCGGGTTATCCTTTTCTATTTGTTTTTGGCTTTTTATTTCCGTTTCCGATGCTGAATATGATATGACACTCTTAAAAGAAGTCTGTCCGGTGCAAGGCGTATTAAAAATTTCAGCAATTTCATACGAGCTCCCGGAACAATGGTCATTTTGCGGTCAAACATTTTCTTTACTGCATAATTTGCCGCCTGCCGGCTTTGCAAACTTTTTACACCAAACTCCACATTGGCAACCCTGTTAAATTCAGTCTCTACCGGCCCAGGAGAAAAAACGCTGACAGACACATGACTTCCTTTTTTCTTTAATTCTTCCCAAACAGCCTGCGTTAACCTTAAAACATACGCCTTGGTAGAATAATATCCTGCCATTAACGGGCCAGGCAAAAACGAGGCGGAGGATGACACATTCATGATATAGCCTTTATCTTTCTGAAGAAAATCCTGTAAAAATAGCTTGGTAAGTATATGCACTGCAACCACATTGGTTTGTATCATGGAAAGCTCCGTTTCAAGAGAAACTTCATCAAAAAAACCAAAGGCACCGAATCCGGCATTGTTAATCACAACGTCAATCTCCCGTTCCTTCAAACTTTCATAAAGCGCCATACAGTTATCCGGAACTGATAAATCCATCGCAATAATTTCCGCATTGGACAATTCCTTCTGTAACTCCCTAAGGCGTTCTTCCCGTCTTGCAACCAAAATCAACTCATATCCGCGGGCATGAAGCGCACGCGCCATATCGCGTCCTAAGCCGGAGCTTGCCCCAGTCACCAATGCAAGCATAGATCAACACCCCTTCCCATAATATTATTTTCCTTCATTTTCCATTGAATATACAGTAAATTAGTCTTTACTCTTTCGATGCAGAAAATTTAACAGGAATTTCTGTAATTTTACCCGTATCAGAATCCATAACAAACCCATAAATATCAATATCTGCCGGAAGCAATGGATGACGGCGCAAAAGAGCAACTGAGTTTTGTACGGATTCTATAACATCATCAAATCCTTTTAACCACGCATGTAAATCCACACCAAAATCCTCTGCCAAAGCAATACGCTGTGCCGGTATTCCCCGTTCTTCCATATTGGCAATGATTTTTTTACTGTCCATATTCTGAACTCCGCAGTCTGTATGCCCGATAACAAAAATCTCTTTAACGCCCAATTCATATACTGCGACCACCAAACTGCGCACAACACTGCCGAAAGGATGAGAAATCATCCCGCCGGCATTTTTTATAATTTTTGCATCTCCATTCTTTAGCCCCAACGCTGCAGGCAGCAGTTCTGTCAGGCGGGTATCCATGCATGTGACAATCGCAACTTTTTTATCCGGATATTTACTTGTCCGATAACGTTCATATTTTCTTTCCTGTACAAAATCCCTGTTAAAATTTAAAATTTCTTCTTTCATCACGATAACCCCCTGTGTAAATAAATTTACTCTATTTTATCAGCCAATATTATGCAGCGCAAGTATTCACTTATATAGATACAGGTAAAATTTATAAACAACAAGCGCACCTGAAAAATCCAGACGCGCCTGTCATTTTTTAATTATATAATTGTTCCAAAATTAAAGTCCAAGACTCCTCGCTTTTTCAATCAAAGCATTTGAATGCTCTGCGGTAATGGAAGAAACGGTAACGGTAACATATTCTTCACCGTCAGCTAACCACTGATAATATACGCACAGCCCAAGAGCCTCACAGGTAAAACGCAAAGGTCCCATAGTTACGCCGTTTTCAATAGAAAATGCATGCGGTGCGTTTGAAGTGCCGATTAAAGTACCGGAAATATCATATTTCTCAACAACAGCACTGCCGGGCGTAATCATCAGGTAATCGCCGTTTGCTTTATTTGTTACTTTTGTTTTTTGAGTCGCATCATCATAAGCAACACTAAATCCGTTCACTTCTGCAATGTAACGCAGCGGCATCATAGCAGTTCCGTTCAGGTTGGTAAGGGTTGCATAACCGGAAACATATTGTGTGGTAGGAAGCACAGAACCATTCACATATGCTTTTGACGCGTCAAACCTCATAACAACATTATTATCTGAAGGTTTTTCAGTTTCTGCAACGGTCACATAAAAAACTGTCGTTTTGCCTTCGTAGTGAACCGTAACTTCCTTTATTCCGGCAGTTTCCGAATCAAATCCGCTGATGCTATAACCGCTCGTTACATATTCCTCTGAATTATCACTATAGGTCAGTTTCAGCCGCAGCCCCTCTGTATTGATTTCTTCACCGATATCATATTCCGTTTTCTCCGGTTCTTTATCTACTGTGATTGACACAAGGGCAACAGGAATTTTCTCCCAAACAGCATAGTATGTTGCATCTTTATTCGGCGTAAGCGTTTTTATTCCATTTATCTCTGAAGACGATAAACTCCAGCCCTTATAATTGTAACCGCTTCGTTCGGGCGTTGGGAATGTAAAAGATTTGCCTTCGGCGGTTAAAATATAATCAGGCGTTACCAAACCGCCGTTAGCGTTTAGGCTTGTCTTGTAAAATGTAATGGACGTACCAACAGATACATTCCCGCCTGCATCTTTTACCGTTAAATAATAAGTACCTGAAGCAGTAATTGTTTTTTCAACTGTGGTTTCATTTGTTTCGGTATATGGGTTATCGCTGTATGTACTGCTCGTCCCCCAATAATACCCTGCAATTCCCACATTATCGGATAAGGTAAGCGTAACTGTTTGTGATGAAGCAACGTGGTTGGTCGCGGTAATCTCGCCTGTTGGCACCTTATTATCATACGGTTGCTTTACCTGATAAAGCTCTTTTGTGGTAGAATTAAAGTTCGGACTGTTATTTAATTCACATATCAAATATCCGTCAGAATAAGTAAAGCCATAGACGCTAAAATAGCTGCCAATAGATAAATCAGGCTGATAAATTAATTGTACCGCAGATGTATCGAAATCATATTTATAAATCCCATCGGACAATGAATAAAATAACGACTCTCCATCGCTGCTGAGTCTGGCAAAATTTCCGCGCCATACAGAATTGCTTCCTGCCTTCCATTTATCACTGACATTATATAAACTCTCACCGGTTGTCCCTTTCAAACGTTTCAGCACGGCGTTCGTATTATCAATATAATAAATTTCATCACCAATAAGCTGAAACTCTGTTGCAGAATTTTGCCAGAAATAACTATCATAGGTTGTGTCCGTTGGAGAAGTATCGTAATCTTCCGCCTCATGGCCGGTGTCATAAATCCCCTTGCTTGACCTTAAAAAATTTTCATGGTCAACCCTTCCGGTAACATCCCAGGTTTTATCATCCCAGGTAACGTCAACATGATATGGCTTATTATTAATATAAACAATATTCCATGCATGATTTAAAGTATTTGACCTGCAATAATGATTGTCAATACCAACCTGATTTAATAAATATGCATAAGCCATGGCATATCCCTGACAGACCGCTGTTTGATTAACAAATACACCATACATATTATGCCGATCAGCTGTACTGTTATAATCATACTCACACAAAACTACCAGACGGTCATGAAGTAACAGTGCTTTTTCAACATCTGACAAATTGTTATTTCCTTTTATTCCTTTCAAGAGTTTTTCAGCAGATGCTTCGCATTTTGCATACATGCTTTTATATTCTTCTGAACTATATTTATAGGTTGCTGAAATTCTGGTCATAACAGATGAACCCGCAATCCCTAAAGTATATACATGAAATGATTCCGGCATTTCATACCAAATAAATAACCGGAGCGCTTCTGCATTATCGGCGGTATTCGGTATGTTAAATTCAGATATATTAACACTGCCAGAGCAATTTGCAAACTGCTCAAACAGATAGCTCCTCAGCGCTTCAAGATCAACTGCCGCTTCCAAAGTTTCAGAACTTGATTTGACAGAATCGAACAAAGCAGGTTCTTCCATTGCAGTGAAATATTCAAGCTTCGTATCAGCAGCAAATGCGGTCACAGGCGCCGCAGAAAACAGCAAAAGCAACGCCATTAAAACTGCCGCCGTTTTTTTCATGCAAAGTATTTTTTTCATTTGCACCATGCCCTTTCTTCTGTTAATAAAACAAAGGTTATTGGTATACCGCAGGAATTATACACCAATCGGAACAGATGTACAACGGTATTTTTGTATATATCTGCTATATATTATAGCAGAATTATTATACTTTGCAACGTTTTTTGCTTAACTGCATTCTCCAATTTCTTCTATTATCGCACATATAATACAGCGGTCAATAAATCATGTCTCTCAAAAAAGAGAGCGGTATAACAAACAGCCTAATACCTGTAAAAAAGATGTCTATTTTTATTTTTTCCACCAGCAAAAACGTATATATACACCCCTGCATAATCTGCACTGCTATAAGCTCCGCCTGTTTGTATTCAATTGACATTTTCACTTTACATGTGATAAACTTTATTCAGTTTAACGTCCTTTATCTTTTGGTACAGCAGCAGGATTGCCCGTTTCCGTTTTACCAAAGAACTTTTATAATTAACGATTTATCATAGACACAAATAGTTATTTTACTGATTTTATGTGTTTACAATTTATTTTCTCCATGTTTCTTTATCTAAGTTCATCTTTTGGAGGTGCGTCTGTAATGCATATGAACCGTCACGATAAAATCAGAGGCATAAGTTTTACTGCTGACATCTGCTGTGATTCTATTTTTTAGATAAAACCAATTATGACACATATTACTGGCACATTACACAAGACCAGATATTGGATAATGAAATCATGGACTATATAACATTTAATAAAATTATAAACGGCAAAGAATTAAAACAGTTTTAGGAACAAAAAAGAAATTACAGTATTATATCAATCAATGCAAAAGCATCTTATATACCATATGACAAAACAATTTACAGCTATCAAGATTTTATATAAAGCCCTCTCGCAGTTATTTTACTTTGTGCGGATGATGTATTTTATGAAATATACAGCAAAGACACGGAATTTATAAAAAGAGTGAAAGAAAATGCAGTTAAAAATAATTTTTTAAATATCCAATATATTACTTCTAAAAATGATGGCAGAATTTATATGTCCGTGACACAAACTGTCGAAAACTTTTATAAAATATTTTATATAAATTCCCGCATAATCAATCACAAATATATGATACAAGGCGGTGCATACATATGAAAATGCGCTGGGAAACGATTATCGGTTTAGAGGTGCATGCAGAACTTTCCACAAAAACAAAACTGTTCTGCGGATGCCCTACAATATTTGGGAAAGAGCCAAACACACAGTGCTGTGAAATCTGCACAGGTATGCCCGGGACTCTGCCTGTTCTCAATGCACAGGCAGTAGAATACGCAGTACGCGCAGCATTAGCGCTGAATGGGCAATTAACACCTGTAATGCAATTTGACCGTAAGCATTATTTTTATCCAGATTTGCCTAAAGCATGGCAAACCTCTATGCTTTGGTCGCCCATTTGCCGGGATGGATTTCTTGAGATTCCAACAGAAAATTCTTTAAAAAAGAAAATTCGCATCCATGAACTTCATTTAGAAGAGGATGCTGGAAAGTTATTTCACAACATTTCAGAAGAAACTACACAAATTGATTATAACCGCTGCGGGGTCCCTCTGATTGAAATTGTGACTGAACCGGATTTTCGCAGCGCCGAAGAAGTTACCGAATTTCTCACACAGTTGCGTATTCTTCTGCCGACAATTGGTATTTCCGACGGAAAGATGCAGGAAGGCTCTCTGCGGGCAGATGTTAACCTGTCTGTACGCCCTTATGGAACCAATACGCTCGGCACGCGCACAGAAATGAAAAATCTAAATTCATTGAAAGCAATCCGCAGGGCAATCGAAGCCGAGCAACTCCGCCAAATACAGCAATTGGAACAAGGATTTATAATTCAACAGGAAACACGCCGTTGGGATGACACGCAGGGAAAAAGCTTTCCTCTGCGTTCCAAAGAAACTGCACAGGATTACCGATATTTTCCTGAACCCGACCTGCCCTGCATTCTTTTAGATAAAGAAACCATAGCCTCTATACGCCGTTCTATGCCTGAACTGCCCCATACAAAACAGGAACGTTTTCAGTCTGCTTATAACCTCGATAAAAAACAGGCACAGGCAATTTCCGTTTCACCATATCTGTCTGCCCTGTTTGAAACCACCACCGCAATCTGCGGCGACCCGCAGGAAACCGTTCATTGGCTGCTTGGTCCTGTGTCCATGCTTTTGAATACCTACAGTATGGACTGGGAAACACTTGACTTTTCCCCTGAACAGCTTGCAGAATTGATCACACTGGTGACCTCTAAAAACGTTAACCGGCAAACGGCGGTACAGGTACTTGAAAGTGTTTGGGGCACCAATACCTCTCCAAAAGATTTTATTCACTCCCATAAGCTCGGATTGATTACAGATGAAGCATTGATTCATCAAACGATACAAGAAGTCATAGAAACCAATCCAAAATCCGTTGCCGATTATCTCGCGGGAAAAGAAAATGCACTGAAGTTTTTAATGGGCCGCTGTATGCGCATCCTCGGCGGACAAGGCGACCCATTCATAATTAAAAACAAACTGGCAGAATCTCTCCAAACTATTTCCCAAAAAGAAAAATAATTTTGGGTCTGCATTATTTTATAAATAAAAATGGTATAGAAAATGAGATTATACGCACAGACACTGTATTTATTTAATTCAGTAGAAAAATACCAGCAAATTTACAACGATTTTACAACAAATGAAAGAACCTTGAGTAACAACTTATAACTGGATATACGAAGTTATGGGGAAACGACACTTAAAGTACAGTTATTTTTTCTAATTTCCGTTTATAACTTAATAGTATTTCTAATAAGTGGACGAAACCTTTCGAACTATAGGTTATTTAGAAATAATGCACGTTCATCTGCTTACAAAGGTAAATATTACATAGCAATTGATATTTCAAAATATTATGTTAAGTAATTTATCAAACGCAGAAAAAAATGACTGCATTATTTGTTTATGATATGATTATTAAAAAAAGATCAGAGAAATCTCTGATCTTAAATAAATCTTGAATGAAAAAATTATTCGATTATTTTTGCATCCGTCATAGTGTATGTATCCAAAGAGTTTTCTTTAACTTGGATACACACATAAGTAATTGATGAATTTTTATCAGCGAAAATTTGACGTTTAGCTATTGAGGATATTTTTATCCAATCACCCTCTGCTAATATTATTTCTTCGCCGTCAATAATAACTTTTCCATTTCCTGAAATGATACCATAGATTTCTTCATTATTCTTATGGCAATGTACAAACGGCACGCATTCACCTTCCGGTAAAGTGTTAATGCTGATTTCTGCTCCGGTTAAAGCTAATGTTTCATGTAGTTCAGTTCTTGCTTCATTTACGATATGTGTTTTTTTAAAATTTGACATATTCTTATCCTCCTAATAGTTTGTAAAATATTCATTTGTTTTTACAAGCTAAATTATACATGTTTGTAGGAGCATATGGTAGTACGCACTTTTTTGTAACTGTGTATTTTTTTAGAATATGTAGTATAATTAAAAAAAGGAGGAATAGGCTGTATGAAGAGAAAAGAAGATTTGCCAGAGTGTCCCATTGCAACTACAGTATCATTAGTTGGGAGCAAATGGAAATTGCTTATCATAAGAAATTTAATGAAACGCCCTTGGAGATTCAACGAACTTCAAAAGTCATTAGATGGTATTTCACAAAAGGTACTTACGGAAAGTTTAAGACAATTAACGGAAGATGGTCTTGTGTATAGAAAAGACTATAAAACAAATCCACCTAAGGTTGAGTACGGAATGACAGAATTAGGTAAGAAATTTTTGAATGTTTTAAAATCTATGGAGAATTTTGGAAATTATTATAAATCATTATAAAAAGCTTTCTTTCATGTTTGTTTAATAATAATTAAATTTCAGTTGTAAAAACAACATATTCATATCATACAGACGGAGTGATCCAGTCATGGCGGCATAGCTTTCAGCCATAACGTCATGACAGCTTCGCTGTCAAACGGCTGGTTCACTTCGTCTGTGAATGAGTCTTTAGCAAGCGATACAAAAGCCCTCATTCTAAACAAGGGGGCACAAAAAAACTGGAAACTATATCCTGCAAGGTACAAAATATCCTGTATTTGCGGGGCAAATCTGCATTTTAAGATGATCATTTAACACATAAAAATTGAATATAGAAGCAGGAAAGGTAATTGATTTTTATAGATCGACTGCCTTTTTCGTTTAGAAATACAGTATATTTTCCTGAAATTGTGCATATTATGCTGACATCTTTTTTCACTGTGCTATGATGGTATCAAATCGTAAGTAAATACAAGGCTCTTTCTTATAGTAAAAAAATATTATTCTCACATGTAAATCTAAATGTTACATATGGAAATCTTAAATTGATAGAAAGTCCATGCATTTTCCTTTATGATAGGATTCAAAGAAAATCTGGAGGTTACTTTATGAGCATTGGTTCTAAAATTGCAGATGCAAGAAAAAAACAAAACCTGACACAAGAACAGCTGGCCGAACTTTTAGGCGTGACAAGGCAGTCAGTTTCACGCTGGGAATCAGGCACCGTCTATCCTGAAATGGATAAAATTATTAAGCTTGCAGAAATTTTAAATGTCAACTGCGATTATCTTTTAAAAGATAATGTTTCTGAAAGCGGGGAACAAAAAACAAACAACCTGATTACCCGCCTTTTGAAAAATGCTTTAGGCAAACAAGTCATCATTGAAACTTACGATGATGACGATTATGATTTCACCGGCCGAAAATGCAGGATTTTGGATTTTGACAATGCTTGGGCTGTTGTTGAAATATACAAAGGGAAAAAAACGCAAAACAAACTGATACCGGTTTCTTCCATCGCAGCGATAACATTTGTAAAGGCAGAGGAGTAAAAGAATGGAATATTTCGGAATTTTAGGTATCTTTGCATTTATCTGGTGCCTGACGCTATCCGGCAAAGTAAAAAGGCTGGAACAAATTATAAAAGCCAATGGTTTGGCTGACACGCATATCATGTCCCTGCGAAATGTACTGGAAAATTACGTTGGCAAAACTGTAAAAATATCATTATACAAAGAAAATCTGGACTGGGATTTTTCCTCAAAAGAATGTCTGATTGAAGATCTTGATGAAGCATGGGCGCTTGTCCGGGTTAATCCGGACAAGAAAAACGAAACGCAAAAATTAATTAAGATTGACTTAATTAAAAATATTACGATATAAAAAGGTTAAAATCCCCCGCACATTATCACTATGTTAAAAAACGGTATAAATGATATTCTCGCAGACTTTCGCTGCAAAAAACAGGGGACGTTAAGACGTCCCCTGTTTTTTATCCATAATAAATATTATTCCATGTTTTACTCAATTTTGCATACGCCCTATATACATTGCTACGCAAATATACCTCCGCTGAGTCTTCCAACGTGATTTTCATTGTGCCCGGAATACTGAAACAATTTGCTGTAATATTTTTATGTGTCGCTTCCATATACCACGTATTTCGTATTGGGGCAGAAGTCCATTTTGCGACCTTACTCATTTTGCCGCCGCTGACACTAACCCCTCCTGGGACACTCATATTTACATTAGCGGTAGTAGCAGTTACTCCATATTCCTGCGTTAATCGCATTTGATCTGCATTATATGGATTCGTACCATTGTACATTCCATAAGTATGACCGCCCCAAACATGAATTGTTGAACCATACGGTTGTTTACCCACTGTATTAGCATTTATTGCACAGTTAATTTTAACCTGCTTATTATTGGATGCTACCCCGGTAAAATTATAAAGTCTGTTTTTTCCCCAGCTACCCGCCCCATAAACGGAAACACCAGAAGATATAGATTCCCTTGACTTATACTGTTTCAACTTCTCAGTAATTACTTTATCTTTAGAATATGTATCACCTTCATCATAAGTTGCCGCAACAACGGTTTCACCATTACTGATATAAGTCTGCGTTTTCACCTTTTCTCCCGCAATTACGGTTTCACTCTCTTTTATCAGCAACGATGATTCTGGAAAAGGCTCAGCACCATTGCTACCAGCATTGCATGTTACCGGCAAAAAAGCAAGTAAAATAATCAATACGAGAGAAATCAAAATTTGGGATTTGTTTTTTGTCATTTTCAAACTCCTTTGTTATAAGTATAAAGTAAACTGTATAGATTTGTTAAAGCCAGTCCTCCACCCCCTCCTTGACACAAATAATCAGATAATATGGGTTGAACATCCAGCTTTGATATTTGCAATATAGATTCTTTCGCCAAAATCTCATCCCATAAATCTATCGCTGAGTAATAGTAATACAAAAGAATACAATCATTAAAAATATTTTCTTTATTGTTTTGTATTTCATTTTGTAATAAAAATGTCGCCTGTTTAAATTCTTCTTTTACTTCTTCTGGTTGATCAATATCTGCATAATAGTACAGCAACAGCACAACTGTGGTTTGATACATACTATTAGCAGTGTCCATCTTTTTTTCTAAATTGCCTTTTATACTTTCAGGAATAGATATCTGCATAGAGTACAGCGTTTGCAACGCATTGAGCATTTGATAATATTCCATATCTGTTTGCAGCGGATTTTCTTCTAAAGACTGCAAAAGCATATTTTTTGTTTCCTCTTCTCGCTGCGTCCATTCAATTTTTAAACCTGCACTATGCATAAATTCATAATAATAAAACAAATCGTTTTGTTCTAAAGCCGAAATATCTATATTTGATAAATATTCTAATGCTTCACTATCTATCTTTCCCAACATTTTTAAAATACGATAAGCAGCATATGTTTCATCCAATAACGATTCTGTCTCCCGTTCCGGCGCAAGAAACCCACTTCGGTAAATTTTATTATGTATAATCTTTTCAATAATTTCATTTTTTGAAATAGAAGCATCCTTTTGCATGGCAGTTAATTCTTGTACTATTATTTGAGTTGCAAGTATATTTATTCCATCCTGAGAAAAGGCACAATAAAAGCCATTGGATGCCGCTAAAGATTGATAATATTCCTCTAACACTGTATATAACTCATTCAGTTTAGCATAATTCAGTCTTCGACATAAATGCGGTATTTGGCTGATAGAAAACAAATCGATTTGTTTTCCCTTGATTTGTTCAACAACTTCACACCAATACGTTGATAATAAAGCTTCTGCATCCTGTTGAACGGTATCATTTGCAAAACCACAAACATCCAATATAAATAATATGCTGTCATAAGCACTGATTTTATTATATAATTCTAAATCAGGAACTACCTGCACTATATAATTATCAATAAATGCCTTACAATACTCTCTATCAACAGGCGCATTAATATTCTGCAATACTCTGACTGCTTTCTCCGTAGAATACAGCAAAATATTCTGTTCATTTTCTTTAATTTGAGAATCTGCATTGTAATAATAACCACCGTATACCGTACGCGCCTGCTCTGTCATCTCCCATATTTTTTCTTTTACGTGACTGTCTATTTCATATTTACATATATTACATAGCTCTGTATAATAATAAAAATACATTACAATATCTTCATAAGTTAAATCCACAATTTCACTAAAATCTCTTGAAAGATATTCTTTAACTAATAACTGAGCGTATTCTTCAAATATTGACTGATTATTTAACTGTTTTAACAGCAACATAGCATAGTAGGTATCATATAAAATCTCTCCTATATCTGAATGCACCTCACGATACCCGCCATCCTCGCATTTAAGCGCGCTTACATAATTGAAAATTTCCTCTCTTTGCGCATTTGAAATGCTGCTTATAGAAGTATTTTTTTGCATTACTTCCATACGGTTTTCTTTGTTTTTACAAGCTGTAAAAATAGAAATCAATAGCGTAAAAATTAGTAACAATGATACGAATTTATTCACAGAATATACCTCATAAAAATTTTTTCACTAAAACATTACCATTAATAAGAATATTTGTCAATATACAGTTGCATTTTTTACAAAACCCCGCCGTGTAGTTTATCCAACACAGCGGGGTTTCACTATTTTCATTTAGTTGTATTTCTTGCTTTCAATAATTCCCATTTTTTTGTTTTTTCAAAATTCCCTCCTCCGGAATATATTCGATAATATCTCCCGGCTGGCAGTCAAGCGCCTGACAGATGGCTTCCAGCGTGGAAAATCGAACGGCGCGCGCTTTATTATTCTTTAGAATAGACAGGTTTGCAAGCGTAATGCCTACCTTGTCCGCCAGTTCCGTCAGACCTACTTTTCTTTTTGCCATCATTACATCAAGGTTAATCATTATAGGCATCCGCTCACCCCCTTGCGAAACTATATTGTTAATTCATTATCCTGTTTAAAAATTACCGCCTGTTTAAATAACTCCGCAAATACAAAACACAGCACAGCGACTACCGCAAAAGCCAGTGCAATAATAACAACAAAAAACGACGGCAGAAATGGTATTGCAAAAAAATACCCCACACTAATTGCTACACAGCAAAAAGCAATTTTCCGCAGGATATTTGCATTATCCATAATAAACGGGCCTACGTTATTAATATTATGCATCAAACGGCGTGCCTGCCACATTACTATCTCAGCCATAACCCCGCTGGCAAACAGCAGAATAAAATAACGGTTGTAATAATGGGACGCGCTTGTACGTATATCCAGATAAGTTTCCAGCCACCACGGCATGGAAACAAGTACACCAATATCACACAGCATTAAAATCGTTATTAAAATTTCCGTAAAACCGGTTAACCCCTTTTTTCCAATCACTTTCATTTTTACTTTCCCCTTTATCCACGCTGTCAAACCTTTTCCTTTTTCACACACAAGCACCATATATTTAGATTTTTATTATACCATATCAGAAAAATCCTTGCAATGTAAAATAGAATCAGCCCCCTTGATTATCCGCAAATTTTTCAGGAATTCATTATTTTTTCATGGATTTTTTGTAAATATGTGATATACTGTATTGGTTAATAGTTGTAGCTGAAACAGATATGATATTTCATGACTGAAACCGTCATAACAATTATAAACGGCAAAAAGAAATCGAGGTGCATAAAATGGGATTATTAGAAAAAATATTCGGTAATTACAGCGCAAAAGAGGTTAAACGGATTAAACCCATCCTCCAACAGGTGCTGGATTTGGAAGATAAATATAAGGCGATGTCGGATACTGACCTCAAAGCGCAGACACCGGCATTAAAAGAACGCCTTGCAAACGGTGAAACACTGGACGATATTCTGCCGGATGCATTTGCTGTTTGCCGTGAGGCTTCCAGCAGAGTGCTGAATATGCGGCATTTCCCTGTTCAGATTATCGGCGGTATCATTTTGCACCAGGGGCGTATTGCTGAAATGCGCACCGGTGAAGGTAAAACCCTCGTTGCAACCCTGCCCGCTTACCTGAACGGCCTGAGCGGGAATGGCGTGCATATCGTTACAGTTAACGATTACCTTGCACGGCGTGACTCTGAGTGGATGGGCAAAGTTTACCGTTTTCTCGGTCTGAGCGTTGGTTTGATTATTCATGAAAAAGATAACGATGAGCGCCGCGAGGCTTACCATGCAGATATTACTTACGGCACCAACAACGAAATGGGCTTCGATTACCTGCGCGATAACATGGTGCAGTACAAAGAGCAAAAGGTCCAGCGGGAACACAGCTTTGCAATCGTGGATGAAGTTGACTCCATTCTTATTGATGAAGCGCGTACCCCTTTGATTATTTCCGGCCGCGGCGACCAGTCTACAGACCTGTATAAGCGCGCGGACGCTTTTGCAAAGACCCTGAAAGTAACACGAGTAAAAGAAATTAACGCCAAAGAGGACAGCGATGAAAACTTTGACGGCGACTATGTAGTGGATGAAAAAGCGCGCACTGCAACCCTTACTTCCAGCGGTGTTGCAAAAGCAGAAGCATATTTCGGCGTGGAAAATTTGATGGATGCGGAAAATCTGACTTTACAGCATCATATCAATCAGGCTATCAAAGCAAACGGCGTTATGCGCAGAGATATTGAATATGTGGTTAAGGACGGCGAAGTTCTGATTGTTGACGAATTCACCGGACGTATCATGCTGGGCCGCCGCTATAATGAAGGGCTTCATCAGGCAATTGAAGCAAAAGAAGGCGTAAACGTTGAGCATGAAAGCAAAACCCTCGCTACTATTACTTTCCAGAATTATTTCCGCCTTTACAATAAACTGTCCGGTATGACCGGTACGGCGATGACAGAAAAAGATGAATTTCAGGAAATTTACAAATTAGACGTTGTTGAAATTCCAACCAATAAACCTTTACAGCGTATTGACGACGCAGACGTTATTTATAAAACAGAAAAAGCAAAATTCAATGCAATTATAGAAAAAATTATTGAATGCCATAAAATCGGCCAGCCGGTTCTTGTCGGTACAATTTCCATTGAAAAATCAGAAGAACTCAGCGGCATGCTAAAACGCAGGGGTATTAAGCATGAAGTCCTCAATGCCAAATACCATGAAAAAGAAGCGGAAATTATCGCACAGGCAGGCCAGTTCGGCGCTGTTACCATCGCCACCAATATGGCGGGCCGTGGTACGGACATTATGCTTGGCGGTAACTCTGAATTCCTTGCAAAATCTGAAATGCGCCGCATGGGTTACAGCGAGGAGCTGATTGCGGAATCTACTGCTTTCGGCGACACAGAGGATGAAGAAATTCTCGAAGCGCGCAAAACCTTTACAGAGCTGAACCAGAAATATAAAGAAAAAATTGCACCGGAGGCAGAAAAGGTACGCGAAGCAGGCGGCTTGTGTATTCTTGGTACAGAACGCCACGATTCCCGCCGTATTGACAACCAGCTTCGTGGACGTGCCGGACGTCAGGGCGACCCGGGTTACAGCCGTTTCTATCTTTCCGCAGAAGATGATTTGCTGCGCTTGTTCGGTGGCGAAAGGATTCAGGCAATTTTCAACACCATGAAGCTGGACGAAGACACTGCGGTTGACAGCAAAATGCTCAGCAATACCATTGAAAGCGCACAGCGCAAGGTTGAATCCCGCAACTTTGGCACTCGTAAGAACGTCCTGGAATATGACGATGTTATGAACCGCCAGCGTGAGATTATTTACGGCCAGCGCAACCAGGTGCTTGACGGTGTAGACCTGCGCGAAACCATACTGAAAATGCTGGATGACTCTGTTGCCGCGGCGGTTGCGTTCTATTGCCCGGCAGACGCGGCAAATGACGACTGGAATCTTGACGGACTGCGTGAAAAATACCTTGGCTGGCTGACAACGCCGGACGATTTGAAATACAAAAATGCAGAAGAACTTGGCGACGCATCTTCTGATGAAATTGCGGAAATGCTGACCAACCGCGGGCATGAGCTGTATGACCTGAGAGAAAAAGAATTCGGTTCCCCACTGATGCGTGATTTGGAGCGCATGGTTCTCTTGCGTATGGTTGATACAAAATGGATGGATCACATTGACGCTATGGAAGAACTCAAGCGTGGTATTGGTTTGCGTGCCTATGGCCAGCATAATCCAGTTGTTGAATACCGCCTTGAAGGCTTTGAAATGTTTGATGAAATGGTCACTTCCATTCGTGAAGATACCGTTCGTTTAATGCTAACCCTGCGCATACAGCGTGAGGAAGATGTAAAACGCGAGCAGGTTGCAGAACCGACCACTACCAGCGGCGGTTCTGACGGCAGCGAACCGAACCGCCCGGTACGCAAAGGCAAAAAGGTTGGCCGCAATGATCCGTGCCCATGTGGCAGCGGTAAAAAATACAAAAAATGCTGCGGCATGAATGAATAGTATTTGATTTTTATACAAATTTAAGGATAGCCGCCGGAAAAATTCCGGCGCTGTCCTTTTTCTTAGAACCCAATCAGACAAAGGGGGTGCACCTTTCGTGCACACAATATTAAAACGCACATGGGCAGAAATCAATTTAGATAAACTAAAACATAATTTACAAGTTATCCGTCAGGCAGCCGGTATACAGACAAAAATTATGGCGGTTATAAAAGCAGACGGATACGGTCATGGTGCAGTTGAACTTGCAAAAACTTATGAGAAGAATGGTGTAGACTGGTTTGCCGTTTCCAATTTAGATGAAGCGCTCCAGCTACGCAGGAATCACATTCTCCTTCCTATCCTGATTCTCGGATTTACACCTGTGGAATGCGCTGCTACCCTTGCAAAAGAGAATATATCACAAACCATATTAAACAAAGAGTATGGAAAAGCGTTAAGTACATCGGCTGAAAAAGCAAATGTTAATGTAAAAACACACATCAAAATTGATACGGGAATGAGCCGAATTGGTTTTTACTACCATGACATACAGCGGGATAAAAACGCCGTAACGGAGATTGCAGAAGTTTGCTCTTTACCGGGTTTGATTCCGGAAGGTGCATTTATGCACTTTGCAAGTGCAGACGAAGGTGCAGGCGGTAGGGAATATACGGAACATCAATTTTCTCTTTTTTCCGATATTTTAAACCGACTGGAACAGCAAGGAATCCGATTCTCTATCCGACATTGCTGTAACTCTGCGGCAATTATTGATTATCCTGATTTTCATCTGGACCTTGTTCGTCCCGGAATTATTCTCTACGGGCTTTCTCCTTCCCCACTGCTTAAAGGTGCAATTAATATCACGCCTGTAATGGAACTAAAGTCCATTGTTTCACTTGTTAAAAATATCCCAGCTGAAACCCCTGTCAGCTACGGCAGAACTTACGTTACACAACAAGCAAAACGCATAGCCACCATTCCTATTGGCTATGCTGACGGTTACCCTCGCCTGCTTTCCGGCAAAGCTGATGTTTTAATCTGCGGCAAACGTGCGCGGATTACCGGGCGAGTTTGTATGGATCAGTTAATGGTAGACGTTACAGAAATTCCACAGGCTGAAGAAGGCTGTATCGTTACCCTGATTGGCAAGGATAGAGACGATGAAATTACCCTTGATGAACTGGCGGAACTGACCGGTACAATCAACTATGAGCTTGCCTGCAATATTTCCAAACGCGTCCCGCGAGTCTATTTGGAAAACGGACAAATCATTGAAAACATCTGTTACATTTAAACAACGGGCAAACAGGTGTAGAACCTGACTGAATTTATAAAAAGGGCGCAGAACAATTCTGCGCCCTTTTGTCATTTGCTGAAAAACCATCGTCTTGCTGTTTTAAATTATTATTCTAATTCTTTTAGGATGCCTTTATCAACTTTCCTTTTCTGCCGGACTCCCATTCGGAAATTACATAAGTCAACAGCATACTTTTATATAACGATTGTACAAATGGCACTTCCCTATGAACCATTAAAAGCACAAAGATGAGTTCAATACGATTTTTCTGCAAGCATGGTAATCAGGCGCGTCATCATCAACATGGTTTATATGTTCGTCACCCGGTGTGCAAATCAAATACCAATTCCCCACCATTTTAAAAATTCCAAAATCCTGCCGCCGGTTTCGTCCTTTTTTGTCATCCGTTACTTCCTCTTAATCATGTCAAACGATATATCCCCGCTAATTTCCGCCGGCATAATATCCGTAGGCTTTTCGCAGGATAGCTTCAAGGGTGTTCCTCCTGCCCGCCGTTTTTACCCCTGTGGGATAGGGCATAATGACAGCATTGGAGCACCAAAAG
>CAKTEE010000014.1 GCA_934546985.1 uncultured Eubacteriales bacterium | reverse complement strand
CTGTGGTGGGTAACAGACGTATTCCCCATAACGTTAAGCTTGTATAGAAAGACTGATTCTGGATACAGCAACTATTGTAACTGGCAGCCGGCAGACGAACAGTGGCGGATAACCACTTCTGCCCCGCCGTGGGATTCCGATATAACCAAAGATCAGCTGCTTATGGTGGGAAGTGTGGATTTCTCGGGCAGTGAACGAGAGAAAACGATGTATAGTGCTTTGAAAGAAAGTGATTCAGCAAGAGAATATAGTAAACGTTTAATTTTCGATGATGAGGGAGATACACTATGGATAATGTGGTAAGAAAAAGAGCGGGCGTATTAATTTGCATTATTATTTTGATGATAACATTATGTAGTTGCAGTATTGTTAGTAATTTTAATGATTTTGTTAATAGAGAAAAAGAAATTAAAACTACAGCGCAACAAGTTATGCAATGTATTGTTGATGAAAATAAGGAAAAATTACTTACTTTTTTTTCATTTGATGCATTGAATAGTCACGCAGAAGAAATTTATCCTAAAATTGACAGCGCTTTTGAATTTATTAATGGTAAAATAGTTTCATATGAGTATGCGGGTAAAGGTGGCGGAGGTGCAACGACTCATTATGGAAAAACGACGTATCTTCATTGTCTTCCTACATTTCGTAATGTAATAACTGATACTGGTTTTAAGTATGAAATTAGAATTTCTTTTTTTCATACTTGGCAAGAAAAACCAGAACGTGAGGGAGTGGCAAGAATAAAAATAATAGATGCAGAAGACCATAAAAATTATATTGAAATAGGATTTTTTTATTCAGATTATGAGTAACAAGATGATGAAAATAGCGGCGAGTTAACTCGCCGCTGCGCTTACTTAAAAACAGCTTTGGTGATGAGGGAGATACGTTGTGGATAATGTGGTAAGAAAAAGAGCAAGTATATTAATTTGTATTATTATTTTGATGATAACATTATGTAGTTGCAGTATTGTTAGTAATTTTAATGATTTTGTTAGTCAAGAGCAAGAAATCAAAACGATAGCACAGCAAGTTATGCAGTGTATTGTTAACAAGAATAAAACAGAATTACTTCATCTCTTTTCAACTGATATACAAAATAATTATGCTCAACAAATCACTTTTGAACTTGATCGTGCATTTGAATTTATTAATGGAAAAATTATTTCCTATGATTATGCGGGTATATACGGTGAGTCAGAAAAAGTACATTATGGAAAAGTTAAGTTTTACGATTGTAATCCTAAAATTTGTAATGTAATAACTGACAGTGGTGTTAAGTATGAAATTAAATTTGTTTATACTCGTACATGGGAAACAAAACCGGAACGAGAAGGAATATCAGAAATTAGAATAATAGATGCAGAAAATCATAATAGTTACGTTGAAATAGGATTTTTCTATGGGTATGATGAGTAAAGAGAAGTAGCCAAAGGTAGTGATGAGGTAATTTACCACTTGTTGTACTATTTGCTTAAAAAATTTAATTTTTTCAGGACGAGCAATCACATGTAGTTTGGGCATGGAAAGGAAACTACATGAACGTTGGTTCGGGTGCGGAAATCGGTTTTTGTACGAAAGATAACAACTTGGCTGATTTGGGAATTGAACAGTGGTGGGTAACAGAGGTATTCCCCATGACGTTAAGCTTGTATAGAAAGACTGATTCTGGATACAGCGACTATTGTAACTGGCAGCCAACTGACGAACAATGGTGGATAACCACTTTTGTCCCGCCGTGGAATTTCGATATAACCGAAGATCAGCTGCTTATGGTGGGAAGTGTGGATTTCTCGGGCAGTGAACGTGAGAAAGCGATGTATAGTGCTTTGAGAGTGAAATTTGAAAATCATCCTAAGTATAAAAATAGATTGATTTTCGATGATGAAGGTGATATGTTGTGGGTAATGTGGTAAGACAAAAAATAGGGTTCATTATCTGTATTCTTTTTGTGATAACAACAATATTGTATGGATGTAGCTTTGAAACAGTAAAATATATCGGCGCAGATAAAAGAGAGTGTGAACAACTTCTTGATTGTTTAAGTACAGATAATATTGAAGATTTAAAAAGTATGTTTTGCAAAATTATTTCATCATCAGAAGACTTTGACGAGCAAATACAGAGGGCAATGGAGTTTTTTGGAGGTACTGTAATTTCTCATGATTTTCCTTCTATAAGCAGTGATGAATCTGTAAATTATGGAAAATATAAAGTTTTTTTCATTTCGCCAGTTATTTCTAATATTGTAACAAGTACTGATAAAATATATGAAATAGAGTTTTATTCTTACCTTGCATATGCAAAAGATAGAAACCGTGAGGGAATCTCTGAACTAATTATAAAATGCAGTGACGGAACCGAATGTATTGTTGGAGATTATTATAAAGTAAGTCCTGAAGATAGGTAAAAAAGAGATGATGAAAGCAGCGGCGATTTAACTCGCGGCTGCGCTTACTTAAAAACAGCTTTGGTGATGAGGGAGATACACTATGGATAATGTGGTAAGAAAAAGAGCGGGCGTATTGATTTGTATGATTCTTGTTGCGACAACAATATTGTGTAGTTGCAGAGTAGTTGACAGTATTACTAATGGAATTAATCGAAAAAAAGAAATCGAAACAATGGCACAACAAATTATGCAATGTATTGTTGATGAAAATAAAGAAAAATTACTTACTTTTTTTTCATCTGATATACAAAGAAATCACGCTCAACAAATTGAGCTTGAACTTGATCGTGCATTTGAATTTATTAACGGTAAAATTGTTTCTTATGAGTATGCAGGTATTTATAATGAACATGAAAACGTAAACTATGGAACAGTTGAACGTTTTGATTGTGATGCTAAACTTTGTAATGTAATAACAGATGCTGGCTTGAAGTATGAAATTTGGATAACTTATTATTATACATGGAAAGAAAAGCCGCAACGTGAAGGCATATCCAAGATTAGAATTATGGATATGGAAAACTCCAAGAGCCATGTGGAAATAGGATTTTTCTATTCAAACTATGATTAAAAAGAAATAAAGAAAAGCAGCGGCGAGGTAAATCGCCGCTGCTCTTACTTAAAAACAGCTTTGGTGATGAGGGAGATACGTTGTTGTGGATAATGTGGTAAGAAAAAGAGCAAGTATATTAATTTGCATTATTTTTGTCGTGGAAACATTATGTGGTTGTAGTATTGCTAATAGATTTAATAATTTTGTTAGTCAAGAGCAAGAAATCAAAACGATAGCACAGCAAGTTATGCAGTGTATTGTTAACGAGAATAAAACAGAATTACTTACGCTTTATTCATCTGATCAGATAAATAACCATGAGCAGGAAATTTATTCTCAGTTTGATTCTGCATTTAAATTTATTAGTGGTAAGATCGTCTCGTATGAATATGCAGGTAAAGGGGGTGGAGGTGCAACGACTCATTATGGAAAAACGACATATTTTCATTGTTATCCTGAGTTTCGAAATGTTATAACAGATACTGGTTTTGAATATGTTATTGAAATCTCCTTCCATTATATATGGGAAGAGAAACCAGAACGTGAAGGTGTAACGAGAATTAAAATAATTGATGCAGAGAATTATAAAAATTACGTTGAAATAGGATTTGAATATTTAGATGATTAAAAGATAATTGAAAGCAGCGGTGATTTAACTCGCCGCTGCTTATAATTATAATTCATCATATAATCTCATTGAATACAAGGAAAACTAACGCAATATCAAATAATGGTAGAGTTATATTATAAACAATAAAAAAACAAAAGGACATTTTTATTATTGATTTTTGTTAGTAGAGTATTCGTATTTTCGCATAGAAGCATATCCCGCATAAAGTGCCAGAGCCATATGATGTTTTAAGAAAAAAAGTATAAGCTTTCCTTTTTTAGACATTTTTTCAGTAGGGCAGTTTTTAATGAGAGGCTGTAAGATAGGATCTTTGATAATAGACCTGATATTTTTCAGTGTTGAAAAAACAGTGCTTTTATGATTGGGAGCACATTCATTTGAAATAGCTTCAATTGCACCGTTAATATAACTGTTATTCAATCGCTGGCGGCAAAACCCCAGGATTCCTTTTTCTTTCAAAAATTCTTCTGTATTATGAAGAACTGTCTTGCGCTTTTTCCATAAATCCTGATAATAAGAACGGGAAAGAGAATTATTATGTGATTCATAATAATACGGTGTTTCATGTGTAATGGTTAACGTTTGCACATGAAACAATAAATGAAGGTTAAACAGATAATCTTCATTGATAACAAGGCGTTCTGATTGGAAATAAAGCTGATGTTTTTTTATTAGTTCAAGACGGTACAGAATGCTTGTAGCATTAAAATCTTCTGCCCCTTTTTCTTCGGAGTATAAATGATTCAACCCGATTAACGGTAAAAGAAATAAATCAAAAATCTGCTGTCCTGTATAGCGACCTTCCGGCTGAACAGGAACAGCAACTTTGTAAACTTTACCGTTAAGAAGATACTGATACCCACAGGAAACAATGTCACTTTGATCTTTTTGCGCATACCGTACCAGATTTTCGAACATAGTAACATCGACCCAATCATCTGAGTCAATAAAAGCAATATATTCTCCTTGTGCGGCATCAATGCCGGCATTGCGTGCAGAAGCAAGACCGCCGTTTTCTTTATGGATTACTCGAATACGACTATCCTGTGCCGCGCAGAAATCTGCAAGCTTGCCGCTGTTATCGGTAGAACCGTCATCCACCAGAATAATTTCAATATCCTTCAGGGTTTGTTTCCTTAACGATGCCACACAGCGGTTTAAATATTTTTCAACATTGTAAACAGGGACTACGATACTGACAACGGGCATCTTTTTTCCACCTTTTTGATCTTTATTGACTGGTGAGCGGGGAATGGTTTGCTTTGCGGGACGGATAATAATTATAATCATGCGATTCATTAATGGCCATAGCAAGCGGCAGTCCCAGCAGAATGTAGTAAAAGAAACCAACATGTTCTGTTATTAAAGATTTGTTATAGCAAATGGTTAGTATACAGGAAAGTACCATTCCAATGAGAAAAGCAGTATAGTTGGATGAAATTTTATTTCTCAGCTGATAGGCAACAAGTAAGAAGCTTAAAAAGAAACCAATGTTTAAATATAAACCGAGATAACCGCTCTCCGCGTAGACATAGGAAATATGGAACCAGTCGAAACCGGTCCAATAAAACGCCTGATAGAAATCTCCTTGAAGAACAGGATAACTTGATGCGGCCGCATTGCCAAGCCCGATACCGATCAAGTCCTGTACAGGATCAAAAAACGCACTGAAATATTCAGGGCCGTTTAAGCGGTTAATTGGCATTGCTCCATAGGAATCGGCTGTTAAATATTGGCTGATCGTTTCCCAATTTAAAAAGTCGGCGAAATTTGGATAAATTAAACCCAGAATATAACTGGCGAACATAAACACCGGGATAAGCAAAAAAAGCCAGAATATTTTTTTTACAGATATACCGTTTTGAAAGAAAATAACGATAAAAATTACAATGTCAAAAATAAAAATCGCTTTGCCTTCATTCAGAATTCCAACGTAAAGCCCTGTGATTAATACGAGCCCCAAAATGAGTGAGGAACATTTTCCTTCCGTATACCTGAGATACGCAATCAAAAGAACCAACGCAAAAAATTGGACAATATAGCCGCTGCTATAGATACCAAAAGTTCCGCCAACCGCGTCTTGTGCATAACCCAGAATAAAAAACTGAACGGAAACAAAAACCACTTGAAGACCCATTAAAATGAGCAGTAATTTCCAAAGGATGTCAAAAACACGATTATTCATAAACATAATACATCCAATCAAAAAGATTGGAAAGCGCAGGTTAATACGTAATCCCCATATAAAATTAATTAAATCAATTCGGTTATAAACGGAAGAAACAATATTTACTGCCAGAATTAAAAAAAGAAAAACGGCGGGAATAGTCATAACGCGCAGTTTATATCCCATTGCCGGAAAATTGATAATAATATGAATCAGCAAAAGGAACGTTAATATATCCGTAAAGTAGAGGGCTGTACTGAACCCCAAATTTTCTGTGAAAAAAGGGATAACGGCACAATAGCCAATTTGTGTGATAATAACTGCTGCAGGGTTTTTCATCAAAAAAATAAGGGAAGGAATTCCCAGCAGTGCTAAAATAATATATTCTCCACTTCCTTTGTAAATTGCAAAAGCGGAGATAATACAGAGAAGACCAGTAACCAGATAAGGCCACCGCCGCCCAAATATGTCGATAATTTTGTTCATGAGGTCCTCCTTGCTCCAATTTTATATTTCCGGTTATATTAGCCGAAAGCCCGCATAATTTTAGTATGCGCCATCTCGTCGCAATACGGCGGGAAGAGTTCGGAGCAGGATTTTCAAATCAGTCCAAAAACTACGTTCATGAATGTATTTTATATCAAGTTCAATCCAATCATCAAAGCTTAAATTGCTGCGCCCGCCAATTTGCCAATAACAAGTAAGCCCCGGTTTTACAGTAATACGTTGGAGCTGATAATCATTATATTGCGATACTTCATAGGGGATTGGAGGACGAGGACCGACAAAAGACATATCGCCTTTCAGAATGTTAACCAACTGAGGCAGTTCGTCAATACTGGTCCGCCGAATAATGCGGCCGAAACGGGTGACGCGGGGGTCATTAAATATCTTAAATACCGGACCGTCTTTCTGATTATGTTTTTTCAGTTTATCCAGCTGAATTTCAGCGTCTGTACACATGGAGCGGAATTTATACATCATAAAAATGGTTCCGCCTTTTCCAACCCTGTTTTGTTTAAATAAAACAGGGCCGGGAGAATCCATTTTGATGATAATAGCCACAATCAACATCAAGGGAGATAATACTATCAGCCCGATTGCTGAAAATATAATGTCAAATATGCGTTTAAAAAAAGAATAAGCCGTACGGGAATCATCATCCCCCGCAGTTGTCTGTATGTCTTTTATTTGATTTATAGCTTTGGATTTGCTAATATCTATATCTGTTTTGGGCATTGCGATCCATCCTTAACTATGTACAATTAGAGGGGAGGGCAAGAAATTTTTCTGTACCCAAAATGCTGTTCGCATATCAATAATATACAACTGCTTAAATAATCAATATTTTATAAAAGAAGTTAAAATATTTGATAAGTTATACCTAACGATATATAGTATAATGCCTAAAAGAGATAATGTCAATGTGCGTAAATATACCAAATTAAAAGCTTTTAACCATAAAATTTTATTCACGCCATAAAATAGCATTTTTTTGCATTATTTAGGTAATTGTGATTTTACAGGTTTATTTTCCTGCTCTGAAATGAATTCAGATTTTTTCTTTTCTATATCGGCATCTGAAAAAAACGGTAGATGATTAAAATCGCTTCCGCTGAGAATCAAAAGGTCTCCGTCCAGTATTTCTGTTGAACCTTTAGGGACAATCCTATCTTTTCCCCGCTGAATCATAACAATCAGGTTTTCTTCCGGTACATTGGCTTCAGCAACGGTTTTTCCATACCAAATATGTTCACAGTGAATAGGTACTTCCAGCAGGCGGTGAGAAGAATCTTCGTCATAATCTGTAAAAGTTTTAAATACAGAGGACTCTTCCTCGCCAACCAAATCCAGTTTTCGGGCAACCCAGGGGATCAATGTACCCTGAACAGAAACGGAGAATAAGGCGACGAAAAATACGGTGTGAAAAATATCCTGATTTAGAGAAATATTACAGCTGACTGCAAAAATAGCGAAAACAATAGAGGCGGCGCCGCGCAGACCAACCCATGAGATTAAAAGCTGTTCTTTTAATGGGACGCGGAACCAACTAAGCACGCTTGTAACGGATAAGGGACGGGCGACAAAAATCAGGAACAAGGAAACGAGAATACCGGGAATTGCGACTTGAGGCAGACGGGAAGGAAAACTGAGCAATCCTAATGTAAAGAAAAGCATAATCTGCATTAACCAGGAAATACCGTCAAAAAAGTGTACCAGACTTTTTTTATGTAAAATCCTGCTGTTTCCCAAGATGATTCCAATCAGGTAAACGCATAAGTATCCGTTCCCGTCGATTAATCCGCACAGCCCATAGCCAAGCAATGCCACGGCAGAAACGAAAATAGGATAAAATCCGTCATTTTCAATGGTGAAACGTTTTAAAAGAAAGGCGCATCCGAATCCGAGAAGCAGACCAAAGGAAACGCCAAACACCACCTGAAAAATAACCGTTTGTATCAAAGAGTGTTCACTTGAAGTCTGCATCAGGGAAAGGATAATCATAGTCAGCATATAAGACGCCGGGTCGTTGCTTCCGCTTTCCACTTCCAGCAGTGAGGCAAGGTTATTTTTTAGATTTAATTTGCGGGAGCGCAGAATGGAAAAAACAGAGGCGGCGTCTGTTGATGAAATAACACTGCCGATTAAAAAACTTTCCAGTAAAGGGAGCCGCAGTACCCAGCGACAAAACAGGCCGGTAAAAAGTGCGGTTAAAATAACGCCAATCGTGGACATGGCGATAGCTTTTCCGGCAACAGGTTTTGCGGCTTTCCAATTTGTGGAAAAACCACCGTAAAACATAATGAATATCAGCCCGATGGAACAGATATCATTAGCAAGGGCGTAATTGTCAAAATAAATGCCGCCGATACCATCCGAGCCGCACAGCATTCCCAAAACCAGGAATATCAGCAATGATGGAATACCGAGACGGGAAAAAAGCTTGTTGAAAAGAATGCAGAGCAGAAGAATAACAGCGATAATAACGAGAGCTGGATTCAATGGGGTTCCCTCCTTTTTGATAAATTTATTCTATAATTAAAATTTATTCATTATTATATTATAAATATACCATTTTTTATGCGGTATACGCAACCGTTAATTGATAAAAGAAAAAATTTTCTCACCATATATTATGTGCTTTGAAACAGAAGCGATTCGTGCTAAAATAGCACGGTAAATACACAGTTTATTGAAAGGGGCAGCGAAATTGAAAATTTCTCAAATTGATATGCAGGCGCTTTTAGCTGGTATTGCCGCCGGAGGTCAGGACCAGATAACGGCCAGAGTGGTAGACCGCCTTTTATTTGAGGGACTGGAAGATGCAGGAGAGTCCGGTGATTTTGCGTTGGTTTTTGGCAGTCCAACCTGTACCCATTACCGTGCGCCTAAAGGTGCGGCGCTGGTTTTGCAGGACCGCGCACGTTTTGTACTGCTTTCCGGCGGCAAACAGCTTCCAGGTAAGGAGAATACAGAAGCGGAGGCAATGAGACAGACTGTACTTTCCAAAGGGGTTGCACAAAATCAGATATTATTGGAGAACCGTTCCATGTTTACACATGAAAATGTAAAATATTCAGCGGAGATTATGAAACGGACAATGTCGCACAGAGCCTTTCGGGTATTGGCAGTAACGAGTGAATATCATATGCGGCGGGCAATGATGAATTTTTTGCATTACCGCAGTCTGTTTCCTCAGGGAACGGTATTTTATCCATGCCCTGCGCCAAGCAGTCATGCACAGCGCAGGAATTGGTTTCAAACAGAAAAAGGCAGGGAGATTGTTGCAAGGGAATGTCATTCGCTGTATAATTATATGAAACTGGGCTATTTGCCGGATGTCGAATTTTAATCCGTGGAGGGATTGGCGTGACGGCTGTAAAACGAAAGAAGTATGCCAGTGTGCTGGCATCATCGCCTTTGCTGAGCGGTGTTTCACCGGAACTGGCAGAGGAACTGCTGAAAAAATGCGGAACAGTTTCTTACGGCAAAAACGATATGATTTTTGACCGTGCACATCCGCTGGAGCAGCTGTGTGTTTTATTGGAGGGCACAGCCCTTGTGCTGAAATCGGAAAACGGAGAACCGCACGTACTGATGAATAAATTATCGCCGGGCGGATTGTTTGGCATTGTAACGATATTCAGTGACGCACCGTTTTTTTTGACGGAAGTGCGTGCATTGGAAAAATGTACGGCAGTTTTAATTTCAGAAGCGTGCCTGCGGGAGCTTTTTCAAGCCAATTTCAAGATTTGTGAAAATTATATCGTTTATTTAACACAGCGGATTCGTTTTCTCCATACAAAGATTGAAGCCTTTACGGGAAGCAGTGTTGAAAAAAAGCTGTTTTCCTATTTTCGCGGCCATTGGGTATTGCAGCCGGACGGAAGCGCACAGGTACAGCTGACGGTCAGTTACACTCAACTGGCGGAAATATTAAATATCGGCAGGGCGTCTCTTTACCGTGTATTATCTGAGCTGGAAGCGCGGGGAATAGTGAAACGGCAGGGAAAGACTATAAATATTCCAGCGTTAGATAATGTGTTTGATTAGGATGGTGAATGTGTGAAAAAGAGCGTAATCATCACGGGCGCCTCCGGTGGTATTGGTCGGGCTGCGGCACGGAGGTTTGCTGAAGAAGGCTGGCAAGTGGTTATCCAGTACTTGACAGGCAAAACGCGGGCAATCGAGCTTTTGCATGAACTGCGTGCTAAGGGACGAATTGCCATAGCGGTACAGGCGGATGTTTCCAAGAAAGAAGACGTTTGCCGTATGGCCGCGCTTTGTATAGAAAATTTCGGAGGGGTAGGCGTGCTGGTTAACAATGCCGGCATTGCGCAAAGCCGCCTGTTTACAGATATTACTTTAGAGGACTGGAACAGAATGATGGATGTGAATGTAAAAAGTGTTTTTCACACCTGTCAGGCAGTTCTTCCGGATATGATACGCCGGAAAGCAGGCAAAATTATTAACGTTTCTTCTATGTGGGGACAGGTCGGCGCCGCATGCGAGGTTCATTATTCTGCCGCAAAAGCGGCAGTGATTGGTTTAACGAAAGCGCTGGCAAAAGAAGTAGCTCCGTCAGGCATTCAAGTGAACTGTATTGCTCCCGGAGTTGTTCAGACAAACATGCTTGCCGAATACAGTGAGGATGAATTGCGAGATTTGGCAATGGAAACCCCTTTACAGCGTTTGGGCACGCCGGAAGATATTGCGAATGCCATTTACTTTCTGGCATCCTCGCAAAGCGATTTTATAACGGGACAAGTTCTGTGTTCCAACGGCGGGTTTGTGATATAAGAAAAAGGAGTAAAGGCAATGGATATTTTGGATCAGGTATACGAAAGCCTTCAGGGCTTTGCGCAAAGTACAGGAAATTTAAACGGCGATGTGGAACGTATTATTAGGCGGGGCAGGGAAATATGGAAAGATGAGTTCCCTTTTGAAACATTAAAAGGAACTATGGAACAGGGATATGAAGATTTTGCGGAATGGCTTGAGCAATTACTGCGCGCTGAGCCGTTGCCTGAAAATATCATTGCCCTGAATTTCGGTTTTTTTGAGAGTGAAGATGGAAAACAGATTTATTTAAGCGGATCACACGTTTATGACCCGTTCGATTTTGATTGGGCATGTGAAAATACTTATTTCCCCGAAGGACGTTATCCCAATTTACCGGTGTTTGCGGCGATTACGAATTTTACACAAGATTATGAAGCCGGTATTTACCTGTGCCTTGCAACGGCAATGGCTTATGTTTCAGAATATAGCGAAAATCATGCCTTACCGGCGCATATTGCAACGGGATTTGACGATGGCGATTTAGTCACCATTTTTTAATCAAATGAATTGGAAAAGGGGGAAAGGATTGTGGAGAAAAAAGTAGATAAGGTTATGAAATTTTCTGCCTATGCATGGCTGATGATTCCGATTGTTATCTTTTTTGCCGGTTTCTTAAAATGGTATGTTGCTTTGATATGCTTACTGCTTTTTGGCGTATCGGCTTATTTTGTATGGAAAGATAAAGAAAGCTTCCGTCCGTTGGAAGGAATGAAATACTCTTGGGGGCCGGTTTTGCTGATTGCCGTAGGTATTATTGTTTGGGTAGTGCTTTCGGGTATCGGCGGGTTTGGCTACCAGAACTGGGATTTGAATTTCCGAAATGCTATTCTGCATGACCTGATTGATTTTGATTGGCCAGTTTATTATGATTATTCCAGTCAGAACATTAACCATGAAATTTATGGGCAAACGGGCGCGCTTGCCTATTATCTGACCTATTATTTACCTTCCGCGCTTGTGGGTAAAGTGTTCGGCTGGCAGGGTGCGAATATTTTCATGCTGATTTGGTCTGTTATTGGCGTAACGCTGGTGGTTTACTTTATGTGCCGTTACGTTAAAAAAGTGACGGTTTTTTCTATTGGTTTTCTGATTATTTTCAGCGGGTTAGATATTATTGGTTATTTGCTGGTGAATAAGGATATTCCGCCTTTGACCCGTCATATCGAATGGTGGGCGACATATTTTCAGTATTCATCCACAACATCCATGCTGTTTTATGTATTCAATCAGATTTTGCCCGCATGGCTGGTAACGATGCTGATTATCAATCAAAAGAGTACAAAAAGTATGGTGTTTACCTATGCTTTGTGTTTTCCTTTTGCGCCGTTTCCTACTTTAGGGTTGTTCCCAATTGTTTTATGGCGTTGTTTATTTGGCACGGAAAAACCGACGTTTCGCTGGGAAGCGATTTGGAAGAACATCAGGAATGCTATTACCATCCAGAATATTTTAACGCCATTATTACTGCTTGCAGTGTTCGGTCTTTATTTTTCATGCACCAATGTTGTAGCCGCCCAGTCAGGTCCAATTTGGAGTTTTGGCTACGATATGGGGAATGTCTTAAAAAAATACATTGCGCTTATCGTTCTGGAATTCTTGGTTTATGCTCTTATCTTGTTTCAGGATCAGAAGAAAAATCCTTTGTTTTATATTTCCATAGTCACTATGATGATACTGCCTGTTTATAAAATCGGTGAGAATAATGATTTTGTTATGCGTATTTCCGTTCCGTTTGTTTTATTGTTGGTGGTTTATGCCCTCCAGTATTTTATCAGGCGTATTGCAGAAAAAAAATGGCTGGCGGCAGGGATTCTTGCAGTTGTGCTGTTAATAGGTGCGGTAACCCCGTTTCAGGAAATTACCCGTTCCGTCAAATACATTGTCAAAGACAGGGAGCATTTGGTTGCCGACAGCTACAAAACTTATGCACAGTTAGAGGGGACGGAGGAGATTTTCCAGTTTTATGCTATAAATTTTGTAACGAATGACCCTAAAGAGAAAATTTTCTTTCGATACCTTGCAAAATAGAAAATTGTAGAAATAATAAAGATGGTGTGAAAGGTAGAAATACTTTTTATGCTGTCTTTTTTCATACATATTTTCAAATTGCACATTTTATATTGATAATTCTATTAATACAATGATTGTCCTTAAAACTTTTTTAATCCTAAGGATTTATCTGTTCAGTCGTTCTATCTGCTGTTGAACAGATTGCTTATCTAATGGAAAGTATAAAGTGTTTATGGTTGTACATTTCCTGCATTTTGCGTGCGTGGCAAAGTAAGATATCTCTAAAAATTTAAAAGAGTTTTGGCTTAGCGTTGTCCTCAGCCTGTATAGTTCCATGTCGGTGAGAAATCCAACTGTTTGGATAATCTTGTGTTTTATCCTCGTAAGCCGATTTTATGCTGTTTTTAGGGAGAGAAGGCAAGGGGGATTTTTGCGTGTTGATACCGAAATCTGTTTTTTATCACAAGTGTAATGTTCCATTGCATAATTCTCCAGCGTAATTGTTTTTATCTACGATTCCAAGTATTCAGTAAATTATAAAAAATGAAGGGAGACAACTTCTTTGTGAAGTGTCCCCCTTTAAGATGGTTTCGGTTTTTATCCGTTATTAAAATTCCATTTTTTCTTCCAAGAAAGAAACCAACTGTGCAATCGGCACACGAGTTTGCTCCATGGTGTCCCGGTCACGTACAGTTACGCAGTTGTCTGTTTCCGTATCGAAATCGTAGGTAATGCAGAATGGCGTACCGATTTCATCCTGACGGCGATACCGTTTGCCAATAGATCCGGCTTCATCATATTCCACCATAAAATGTTTGGAGAGCATGAGGAATACTTCTTCTGCCTTGGAGCCAAGCTTCTTGGAGAGAGGCAGGATCGCCGCTTTATATGGCGCGAGCGCTGGGTGCAGATGGAGGACAACGCGCGTGTCGCCCTTAGCTTCGTCTACAACTTCTTCATCATATGCTTCACACAAGAAAGCGAGAGCAACGCGGTCTGCGCCAAGGGAAGGTTCAATTACATATGGTATGTATTTTTCATTGCTTTCTTGGTCAAAGTATTCCATAGTTTTTCCGGAATGCTCCTGATGCTGAGTCAGGTCGAAATCGGTGCGGTCGGCAATCCCCCAAAGCTCGCCCCAGCCGAAGGGGAACAAATACTCAAAGTCAGTAGTTGCTTTGGAGTAATGAGAAAGTTCCTCCTGTTCATGGTCGCGCAGCTTCAGGTTTTCTTTTTTCATGCCAAGGGAATACAGGAACTGAGCGCAGGTGTCTTTCCAATAATGAAACCATTCTAAGTCTGTGCCGGGTTTACAGAAGAATTCCAGTTCCATCTGTTCAAACTCGCGGGTGCGGAATGTAAAGTTACCCGGTGTAATTTCATTCCGGAAGGATTTGCCGATTTGGCATACACCGAAAGGAAGCTTGCGGCGGGTAGTTCTCTGAATATTCTGAAAATTTACAAAGATTCCCTGAGCGGTTTCCGGACGCAGATACAGTTCATTTTTCGCATCCTCCGTAACGCCCTGGAACGTTTTAAACATCAGGTTGAATTTGCGGATGTCCGTAAAATTGCAGGCGCCGCAATCCGGGCATTTAATTTGATGTTCACTGATGTAATCGGACATCTGTTCAAAGCTCCAGCCCGCCGGATTCACGCCGGTATCTTCAATCAGTTTATCTGCACGGTGGCGGGTGCGGCATTCTTTACAGTCCATCAGCGGGTCGGAAAATCCGCCGATATGGCCGGAAGCAACCCATGTTTCCGGATTCATCAGAATAGCAGAATCCAGACCGACATTATAACGGTTCTCCTGAACAAATTTTTTCCACCAAGCACGTTTTACGTTATTTTTAAATTCAACGCCTAAAGGGCCGTAATCCCATGTGTTGGAAAGGCCGCCGTATATTTCAGAACCGGCGTAAACAAAACCCCGGCCTTTGCACAGGGCAACAATTTTTTCCATTGATTTTTCTGAATTTGCAAGCATGAAAAAGGACCTCCCATAAATTTTTACACAACTATTACCTATAGTAATGGAATCTAGCGGCAATGTCAAGAAAAACAAGCGCGCAAGCCCTTTTCAGAAGGGAAAACCATGATAGCGCGGGCGGGTTATTTATGTTATAATTAAAAACGGATGAATACAGGCGCTGTTTGTGCTGATTGTTGTTGTATTTACATAGTTGCCGCGGCAATATGCGGCGTAGGAAAACAGAGGAAATATGCTTGCCTGTTATAACAATTGACATTGCGGCAGTTATCCAGTATAATTGAATAGTGTAAAATATTCATCTTATGTATTTTGATGGTTTGTGAATTTCAATACCTGTATTTCAGGGTTTAATATTGGTTGTTAAAAGCGGTTTGAATGATAAATAAGGAAACGGGTGTGGAAAATGAATTTCGATACGGAAAAGAAGATTGCCGTTCTGATTCCCTGCTATAATGAAAGCGCGAGTATCGCGAAAGTGGTAGAAGATTTCAAACAGGTGCTGCCGCAGGCGGATATTTATGTCTACAATAATAATTCAACGGATAATACGGCGGAAATAGCGGAAAAGGCAGGGGCGATTGTACGGAATGAGTACCGTCAGGGCAAAGGCAATGTTGTGCGCAGTATGTTCCGTGATATTGAAGCAGACTGCTACCTCATGGTTGACGGTGATGATACCTATCCTGCGGAAGATTGCCTTGTTATGGTGCAGGAGATTTTGGAAGGCAGGGCGGATATGGTCATTGGCGACAGGCTTTCCACCTCTTATTTTACAGAGAATAAGCGGCCGTTCCATAATTTCGGCAATAAATTGGTGCGCGGGCTGATTAACCGGCTCTTTGACAGTAATGTCCGTGATATTATGACGGGCTACCGTGCCTTTAACCGTGAATTTGTAGAGTGTTTTCCAGTGCTTTCCAAAGGGTTTGAGATTGAAACGGAAATGACGATACATGCCCTGAACCGTAATTTTCTGATTAAAGAAGTTCCCGTATCTTATCGGGACAGGTGTGAGGGCAGCGTTTCCAAGCTGAATACATTTTCAGACGGGTTTAAAGTGCTCAAAACTGTCCTGCGCCTCTATAAAGATTATAAGCCCCTTTCCTTTTTCAGTATATTGGCCGCCCTGTTTCTATTTGTTACCGTATTGTTCGCGGTTCCGGTTGCGGCAGATTACCTGCGTACAGGGCAGGTTCCCCGTTTTCCAACTCTGATTGTCGGCGGAGTTTTGGGAATGTGCGCTTTGCAGCTTTTTGCCATTGGGCTGATTCTGGATTCTATTGTAAAACATAATAAGGAAACGTTTGAACTGGAAATCGGCAAAGCATATCGGAGAAATCGGCGGAAGTAATGCGGAGGGATTGGCTTTGAATTTAACAAAACAGCAAAAACAGTGTTTTACTTTTATTCTATATTTGGCTGGTGCGCTGTTATGCGGAATAGGCGTATGGTTTATCTTTGGAGGTGTGGAATATACCTCCATTCCTTTTATCCTCGCGTTATCGCCGGCCTTTTATTTTTTTCTGAAAAGAGGGCGTGAAATAGAACTTCCCGGCAAGCTTGCTGCTAATTTGTACCATATTTTTTCGATTTTGCTTACCTTTTCCCTTTTTCTTGGCAAAGGGATTGTTGCCAGTGCAGGAATTTCTTTGGATGATTACAGGAAGCTATCCTTGCTTGCGCTGCCCGGATTGTTTTTATTGCTGGATACATTATTGCGGTTCCTGATGCATTTTTTGCTGAAACAGGAATTGAGATTACAGGAACATAGAAATGTCAAGCGTTTTTTTCTGCTTTGCTGGGGCGGTATTTTTATTTTATGGCTGCCCTATTTAATCGCGCAGCTGCCTGCGGTGCTGGATTTTGACGCAATAAAACAAATGGACATGCTTGCCGGTTTGCGTCCAATGACAGACCATCATCCTTTTGCGCATACCATGTTGATCCGTCTTTGCCTTACTATCGGCGGCGGTTCCCCTACAGCATATGCAGTGATACAGATGGTTTTGCTTTCTTTAATATTTGCGTTCAGTACGGCGTGGGTGTATTCCAAAGGCGTGTCAAAGGGAGTCTGCATGATAATAGCCGCTTATTTTGCACTGAATCCAGTTCATGCTTCTTTCAGCGTAACCATGTGGAAGGATGTATTATTCGGCGGTTTTGTCCTTTTGTTTACGGTAGTTTTATGCGAAGTGACAATGACAAAAGGAGATTGCCTGCGCAAGCCCTCATGGTTGCTGCTTTTGTTGCTTTCAGCATTGGGAATGGCGTTTTTCCGCAATAATGGGCCAATGGCGCTGGCAGTGTTGGCGGTTGTTCTGCTGATTGTGTTCCGCCGTGCATGGAAACAATGGGTTGCCGTATTTGCTTGTGTGTTTATTCTGTTGGGTATTGTTAAAGGTCCTGTTTTTGATGCGGTTGGCGTTGAGCCGACTACCTTTACGGAATCGCTGGGAATTCCTTTACAGCAAATTGCAAGGGTAGTTGCTGTCGGCGGGGATATCAGCCAAGAACAGCTGGATACTTTGGATTCTTTTGTTTCTGTTGAGACAGTAAAAAGGAATTACAATCCTTATTGTGTGGATTATATTAAGTCAGAAGTTTATGGCGCAGACTTTCATCATGAGGTTTTGGAAGAAAAGAAAGGCGAGTTTTTCCGGCTCTGGTTTGAATTGCTGCTGAAAAACCCGAAGATATACATTGAGTCTTATCTTGACAGTACTTATGGTTTCTGGTATCCGTTAAGCGACAGCTTTGTAGCCTATTGGCATAACGTTCATACAAACCAGCTGGGTCTTGAGCAGATTACCATTTCCTCCGCGTTTTCCAGAGGGCTCGGACTGATGGCGGAAAAAGGCTGGAAAATGAATATCCCGTCCCTGTGCGTATTTTCAGTTCTCTTTTTTGCCGCCGCCGCATGGGTAAAAAAGGGAAAGGCTTTTCTGATTCCATTCCTGCCGGTGATTTTACTTTGGATGACCATTTTGATTGCTGCGCCGATTGCAACTTCTCTGCGGTATGTTTATTATGCATTTACCGCAGTGCCGGTGCTGGCCGCATTTGCATTATTACCCGAGCAGAAGGGGAAAGTGGAAAAGTAAAAGACAGGATTATTTTGCGCCGCATGGTTACAAACCCATGCGGCGCAATTTTTATAGGCTGATTGTACAAATTGAAAAGATTGGATTTGTATAGTTTTTTTATTTGTCTATCTGAATTTGTCATTCCTTTGCTGTAAATGTTAACATTTTTTTATCCTTGTAAATAGATTTTTTTAAGTATAAAATGAAAATGGAAATATATGAAAAATCAAAGGAGGCAGTTAAAATGAAATCAGTCAGTTTCCGCAAAGCAACAGGCCTGTTGCTTTGCATCGCTATGCTGATGAGCGTTTTTACCGCAGGAATGACGGCGTCTGCCGCTGACCTTTTGGCAGTTGACGGCAGTGCAACGTATGCTTCTGCAAAAAAAGCAAACGTCAGCATTACATCTATTGGAGGCAAGGATGCCTACACAATGGTTGCCGCGGAGGGCGATCAGACAGACAAAGCAGCGTCTACCACCGCAGAAAATTACGGGGCGATGACCGGCGCGAAGGTAGTTTACAGCCGCATTCTGGACTATTATGGTGACAAAGATATTGCATTGGTTGCTTATCCTTCTAATTCCGGTAAGGTGGATTTTAAATTCCCCATGACGGAAGGAACACAGGGTGTAACTATTGTTGCGTATGACCCGTGGGGCAATCCTATTTCTACAGGTTATATTGCGATTACCGGTGAAATTCCTGACCCGCCGCCCGGAGGGGATGAAGACGTCACAAAAGGCATTACTGGTGTTATTCAGTATAAAAACCCGATTAAAATTCAGGTTAATATTGACATGGAGGAAATTTCCAGTATCAGTTATGCAGTAATCTGCCCGGGCAATCAGGTAGAAGCAGGTAAAACCAGCACATGGGATACCCGCGATTCTATCCTGACGAATGCAAAGGTTATTTTCATGTGGGAGGACTACTATGGCAAAAGCTGTCTGCTTCCGTTCCCCACAAGCTCTAAGCTGGAATTTTTAGTAAGCGCCGGTTCTAATCCACCGGAAGGCTTCACTATCATCGGTTACAACGCTTATTCTAAAAAAGTCCAGGCGTATACTTATATTGCCATTACCGGCGAGATTCCGGTGATTGACCCGACTGCACCGGATCTTGGCACAAACGAATATGGCATTGGCGTAACGGATGAAACGCTGGAAACCTGGTCTCACATCAAAACAAATCAGGTACGCAGCCAGACTTTCAGTGCGAACAATGTAAATACTCTCGTTAATAATCTCCTCAGTGCAGAACCTGCCCGCAATAAACAGAAAGAACTGTATTCGGAATATTACAGCAGTTTTAAGGGCGGCGTAAGCGAGTATAAGTACGATGAGCTGTATCTGCATGACGATTATTGTCAGGGTCTTTGGGACGCTTTTCCTGCGACTTACGGCTGGATGCAGGACCAGTATACGGAACCCGGCAAATGGCAGAAGGAAAATTACGGGGTTGCCAATATGGCATATGCAATTTCCCTTGGCGGGCAGAACCCGTGGGTTGTTTGCGATTATTTGGAGCGCACAGCAGGTGTTGTCGGAACTGCCGGTGAAGACTGGATTGCCGGTTATGACGAGGTAGCTTGCGCGGCATGGCTCTGGCATAAAGAAACCGGAACTTTCCTGACTTATGAAAGCAGACAGTCCCTTGATCAGCGTATTAAGTATATTCAGGATAATGATCTCGGCGGCATTATCGTTTGGGAAATGTCCGGTGACAATACCAAAACTTACCCGATGACCACAAAGCTGAACAACGGTGTGAAAAAGCAGGGCGGCCGCGTAATCGGTTACTTTACGAACTGGGCGGTTTATAACGATTATCATCAGAAACAGTCTCCGAACGACCTGCCGTGGGATAAAATGACCCATATCAATTATTCTTTCTTCCAGATTGAAGATAATAAGATTGCGTCCATCGACCCGTGGGCGGATTTTGATGAAGCAAACGGCGGCGGATTGAATATGTTCGGCGAACTGAAATCCTGTAAAGAGGATTATCCGGAAACCAGCTTAATGGCTTCTGTCGGCGGCTGGACCCGTGGTGATAAGTTCCATGAAATGGTATCTTCCCAATCCAGCCGTACCACATTTATTAACAGCTGTATCCAGTTCCTGAAAGATTATCCTTATTTTGACGGTATTGACCTTGACTGGGAATATCCGGCAATCGACAGGGATCCGGATTATGATGACTGCGCGGACAGAGGTTGCCCGGGCGGAGCAGATGATACCGTAAATTATGCGGCTTTCTGTAAAGAACTGCGTGCAGCGCTGGATAAAGAATTTGGCGCCGGTGTAAAAGAACTCAGCGCCTGCGTACCGGCAGACCCAGATAAAATTGATATACAGGACCTGAAAACAGTTGCAGAGGCCTGCAATTTTGTGAACTTGATGACTTATGACTATCATGGCGCGTTTGACCCAACGCCTGCTATTGATCCTGATTCCCATTTAGGTTACAATTCTCCGCTTTACCGTCCGGCTGGTGATGATTTAAAGGGAAGTGAAACTTGGAATACAAAAGACAGCGTCGATTACTGCATTTCTCTCGGTATTCCGAAGGATAAGCTGAACATTGGTACGCCTTACTATTCCAGAGGCTGGTCCGGCGTTCCGGCAGATGAAAACGGTTATCCGCAGGGTCTAACCGACCCAACGCCTGACGGAAGCTCTGTTGTTGATGTAACTTCTGTTACTGTTGCACCGAAAACTGCTTCTGTCAAAGTTGGCGAAAGCGTTTCTCTGACTGCAACTGTCAGCCCTGCAAATGCCACTTATTCTTCTGTTACTTGGAAATCTTCGGATTCTTCCATTGCAACAGTAGATGCCAGCGGCAAAGTTACAGGTGTAAAAGAAGGTAAGGTTACTATTACTGCTTCGGCGGATGGTAAATCTGATACGGCGGAAATTACCGTTACAGATACGATAACACCGGAAAATAATGTTATCGTTATGAAATTTGATGCAACGAAAGCGTTTGTCAATGATAATGTATACGATACTACAAAATATCAGAATGGATATGCAAAGCTGATGAACGTTGGCGGGACAGCAATGATGCCGCTGAGGTATATTGCTGAAGTGAACGGTTTTGATGTTGCTTATGATGAAGCAACATTTAAAACGAAGGTAACAAATAAAGCGGACGGCAGTTATCTGATGGTTACCCCGGGCAGTACGGAAGTCAGCAAATATGCGGCGAATGGTTCATTGCTCGGCACGACCAATGCCCCGAGTGCATTTGCAATGCAGGATGGCGTAACGGTTGGCCCGCTGCGTTATACATGCGAGGCGCTTGGAAAATCCGTCCATTATCAGGAAACTTCCCATGGTATTTACGTTGTAGTTTCATCTCAGGCGTTAAATGCCGGTGAAGCAGACGCATGGATTGAAAAAGCATATGGCCTTGGCTTATAGTTTTATATTTTTTATGATTTGGTGATAGTGGTAACAGGCGTTTTCGGAGTAATCCGGAAACGCCTGTTTTAATGCAAGCAATCATTGGGTTAACGAAAACCCGTTTTATTTTAGTTGAGGAAAACCACCAAAAAGAGTGAAAGGTATTATTGAATTGAAAATAAAAAGTTTGATGTTAAAGAACAACAAAAATGCATTGATATTTTCAGATAGAATGCATTATGATTCCCCACATATTGACTTTTTGTTGGAAAAATACTATAATATATCGGCAATTTAATAAAATAAATAAAAATGCAGTTTGAAAAGTTGCAGACTGAGTAGATGAAAAGGGAATCCGATTCGAATCCGGAACAACTGCCATTACTGTATTTGACGATGTGAAAGCAGAATGCCGCCAGCGTTTACCTAAGGGGCGTGCTTTCTGTGCGGCTGTGCCGCTGTATCATAAGTCAGGATACCTGCCGTGTTTTTTAGGTTTTACGCAAACTTTGGCAATGAAGAGTACAACCGGTTTATTAACGAGCCATAGAAAGAATGTTTTTGAACGTTACTGGCTGTTATGGTCTGTGCTTTTTACGTGCAGGCATATGCTTGGCGCCTGACTAATAAATCTGTTGTGCTTTCCCATATCATATGGGGAAGCGTTTTTTGTTTTGAAAAAAGTTTCATTACGGAGAAAATAAGAAATTCAGTTTGCAAGAGAAGTGCAATTATTTTGCCGGTTTACGAATAGTATAAGCATAGATTTGATGGACAGTTAATGCCGGCGGCGGTTAACCGTTGCGGCAAGCCGTATTTTTAGGAAATTGAGTATTATGGAATAAAATAATTGCATTTTGCCGCAGGGAGGGTAGTAATGATTCAATTATACTGTGGGAATGGAAAAGGGAAAACAACCGCCGCAATCGGCGCGGCAGTGCGTGCCGCAGGCAGCGGTATGCAGGTTTTATTTACCCAGTTTTTTAAAAACGGGGATTCTTCTGAAATATATGCACTTAAACAGGTGCAGGGAGTTTATTGTATGTTTCCGCAGGAAAAGTATGTTCTGTTTGAAACATTAGGTGAGTCTACAAAAGCAAGGCTGTCACAATCTTATCATTCTGTTTTAGAACAGATAATGCATGATGCGGCGGAATATGATATGCTGGTTTTGGATGAAGTTATTTCCGCGTATCACTTTGGGCTGTTGGATAAAGAAACGTTCGATGCTTTTTTGCAAAAAGAGAAACAGAATCGGGAAATTATCTTGACAGGGCGCAGCCCTGATGATACGCTTTTGGCTTTGGCGGATTATGTATCTGAAATTTGTATGGTGAAGCATCCTTTTGAACAGGGAGCGGAGGCCAGAAAAGGAATTGAATTTTAATGAAAAATATGATTGGTCAATATCAATAAGGGCGAATATGAAGTATAGGCGGTAAACACAAGAAAGCCGTATTTTTTGAATGATAAATTTTTCTGTTTTTCATATTTGTGTTATAAATGCAGCCGTATGTGCTAAAAATTCGATATACTTTTTTGAAATCTCATAGTATAATAAGTATATAACCCCACGATTATGGAAAAATTTAGATAGGGTTATAAAAAGATGGAACATTCGTATGAACGCAGAGTGAAAATAAAAAGGCGTTCAAGCGGGTACTGTCACCAACGGGGCGTTTTAGAACCGGCGGAAAGCGGCGGTTTGGGACAACCCATTGCAGAAAGAACAGCAAATATGACTGATAAAGTAAAGGAGCGATTATCATGAATATTACAAACGATATTAAGTATATCGGCGTTAATGACCATAAGGTGGACCTATTTGAGGGTCAGTATGTCGTCCCGAACGGAATGGCGTATAATTCCTATATGATTATAGACGACAAAATCGCCATTATGGACACCGTAGACCAGAACTTCACCCATGAATGGCTGGATAATATAGAGCAGGCGCTTGACGGGCGTGCGCCGGATTACCTGATTGTACAGCATATGGAACCTGACCATTCTGCAAATATTGCAAACTTTTTGAATCTTTATCCTAAAGTAACGGTAGTTTCTTCTGCGAAAGCTTTTGCCATGATGCTGAATTTCTTCGGTACGGATTTTACCGACAGAAGGATTGTTGTAGGCGAAGGCGATACGCTTGCGTTGGGCAAGCATACGCTTACTTTTGTAACGGCGCCGATGGTGCATTGGCCGGAAGTTATTGTCACTTATGACAGTTATGATAAAGTGCTGTTCTCAGCCGATGGCTTTGGTAAGTTTGGCGCGCTGGATGTAGAAGAAGATTGGGCGTGTGAAGCACGCCGCTATTACATCGGTATTGTTGGAAAATACGGCGCACAGGTGCAGGCGCTTCTGAAAAAAGCCGCAGGGTTGGATATTCAGATTATTTGCCCGCTTCACGGCCCGGTGCTGACTGAAAATCTTGGTTATTATCTTAACCTTTATAATACCTGGTCCTCTTATGCCGTTGAGTCGGAAGGCATTGTGATTGCCTATACTTCAATTTACGGGAATACTAAAAAGGCTGTGGAACTGCTTGCAGAAAAACTCCGTGCAAAGGGATGCCCGAAGGTTGTTGTCAATGACCTTGCCCGTTGTGATATGGCAGAGGCTGTAGAGGACGCTTTCCGTTATGGCAGGCTGGTGCTTGCAACCACCACCTATAATGCAGACGTGTTCCCGTTTATGAAGGAGTTTATTCATCATTTAACGGAGCGCAATTTCCAGAACCGTACCATAGGCTTGGTTGAGAACGGAAGCTGGGCGCCCCTTGCAGCAAAAACGATGAAAGGTATGCTGGAGGGCTGCAAAAACCTGACGTTTACCGATACTGTTGTGCATATCCGATCAGCGCTGAATGAAGAAAGCGGTAATCAACTGGAGGCTTTGGCGGAGGAGCTTTGCCGCGATTATCTTGCCCAGAACAATAATACGGCAAATAAAAATGACCTGAAAGCCCTGTTTAATATTGGTTACGGCTTATATGTGGTAACTTCCAATGATGGAAAGAAAGATAACGGCCTGATTGTTAATACCGTAACGCAGGTCACAGATACGCCGAACAGAATTGCGGTAACCATTAACAAACAGAATTATTCCCACCATGTTATCAAGCAGACGGGTGTTATGAATATCAACTGTCTGTCTACCGAAGCGCCTTTCAAGGTATTTGAAACATTTGGGTTCCAGAGCGGAAGAACAGTAGATAAGTTTGAGGGCTGTACCCCGCTGCGTTCTGATAACGGTCTGGCGTTCCTGCCGAAGTATATCAATTCCTTTATGTCGCTGAAAGTGGAACAGTATGTGGATTTTGACACCCACGGAATGTTTATCTGCCGTGTGACAGAAGCGCGTGTGATTTCTAATGTGGAAACAATGACCTATACCTACTATCAGAAGAATGTTAAGCCAAAGCCGAAAACTGAGGGTAAGAAAGGCTTTGTCTGCAAAGTGTGCGGTTATGTTTATGAAGGGGACGAACTTCCCGACGATTTTATTTGCCCGCTTTGTAAACATGGCGTGGCTGACTTTGAGCCGATTAGTGAATAATAAAAAAACCGTCCTCTCGGACGGTTTTTTTATTGCCTGTTTTGTTGCCGCAGAAATAACCGTAAAGTTTTGCTCGTTTTTACAAAAGCGGCGGGGAGTTGGGGCAGACCCCCGACCCGTTCCCCGCAGGGAACGGAATACTTGTTCATAAACAGCGCAGGAGGGGAGTTCCAACCTTCCGGTGGAAGGTTGGTCTCGGGGGTTCCCCGCGTATTTTATGGATTAATTTTTATTTTCCGTTACTTTCGGTATGTAAACTGCGATTTCATCTAATCGGCAGTTTAAAATACGGCATAAATGATTCAGTGTAGTTGTTGACAATGGCAAATTGTGTTTCAGCATTGTGATTATACTTCCGCTTACTTTATACTTGTGTATTAAAGTTATATGTACTTATATTTTGTTTTTCTAACGTTTTTCAAAATATTTTTTGACTTGGAAAAGGATTATTGATTATGGTTTTTAATTTCTGGTTGAATTACATTTAATCCCTTGAAGAATTCATCATAGTTTACATCGAATATTTCTCTTAATAACACTAAATCGCTAACAAAAATATTTCTGATTCCTTGTTCAATGTGGGCATAGTTTGCTCGAGACATGGAACGCCCCATGAGTGTTAATTTTATACTAACATCTTCTTGAGATAAATTTTTTATTTTTCTTAGTCGTTGTAAATTTTTACCAATATGTATGTCTTGCAAAAGCTTTTGCATTATCCATTCCTCCAATAATGATACTAAACGGTATCTTTGTATTGATTATATCAGCGGAAAAAGATATAATAGATACCAAATGGTATCAAAGGAGGTTTTTTTATAACATAGAGAATAACTTTAAGAACCCGTTCGAGGGACCCCTTAATAGGGTTTCCACACAAAAATGTTTCATTTGGGATATTTTTGTTCCCCTCCTGATTTTGGAGGAGTAAAAGCATTTCGCGCCCTGCAAGGCACGCCAAAAGGCTCTGCCTTTGAAATCCGCCGCCTTTAAAAAGGCGGGCGAAACTTTTGTATTTGGGCAAATTTGAAAATGCCTTTCAACATCAGCGACATTTAAGGAGGACCAGACTTTGAAAATCAAAGAAAATTTTATCTTGAGGCAATTCTGCACAGAACGATTGTTCTGGCGTTTTCCCAGTTCTCTTTATCCCAAGTTACATACCGCAAAGCAATACCATACTACAATTACTTCTTTAACTGCACAATGCTGTGCGTTTGCTTTTGACTGCGCGGGAAAGGATACAATATGAACAAATACATGGATTTGCTTCTGAAAAGCGATTTTAAAGACCTCATGTATCGCGGTATGCCAGAAGAATACGGGCAGAAACTATCTTCTTTAATTTCACAGGAAGAAACTTTTCAATCCACAGTTTCTCCCGAAGAACAGATAATTTTTCAGCAAATTCGGCGGTTGCAGGCAGATGTGCGTGAAATGGAAAATCACTCCCACTTTATCATCGGTTTTCAATTCGGCGTGAATCTGCTTTTAGAAGCTCTGCGGCAAAACTGACAGACATTATATTCAACAAACAGGGTTCGCCCTGTGCAAAACAATTTTTTACGGAAGGTGACAGCAATGGAAAGTATTATCAAAAACCTGTATTCCAAAAACATAAACATCGGGAGGGAGCGTTTTATCGAACGGGAAAAATTTGAATTGCTTTTAAAACAGCGCGCACAATACAAGCATGAGTTATTAGATACCCTCAACATGGAGCAAAGGGCGTTATATGAAAAAATTCAAGATGTTCAGATGGAACTCATCGACCATTACAGCATGGAATATTACATTATCGGCTTTAAAATGGGCGGGCATTTTGTTATGGAGATTTTAGGAGGGTCTGAAAATCATAATGTTTCAGATTAATAATCTCTACTCCAATACTAATATTACACGCACGATTCGATTTTCCGCGCCCATTTATGATGCGCTCATGCAGGCGGCGGCAGAGGAAGGCGTTACCGTGAACCTTTTGGTGCTCCAATGCTGTCATTATGCCCTATCCCACAGGGGTAAAAACGGCGGGCAGGAGGAACACCCTTGAAGTTATCCTGCGAAAAGCCTGCGGATATTATGCCGGCGGAAATTAGCGGGGATATATCGTTTGACATAATTAGGAGGAAGTAACGGATGACAAAAAAGGACGAAACCGACGGCAGGACTTTGGAATTTTTAAAATGGGTGGAAAAACATGGAGGCCTTTGGTATTTGATTTGCACACCGGGTGACGAACATATGACCATGTCGATGATGACAAACCTGATTACCGTGCTTGCAGAAAAATCGTATTATGAAATTATCTTTGTGCTTTTCATGGTTCATAGGGAAGTGCCGTTTGTACAATCGTTATATAAGAGTATGCTGTTGGATTATGTAATTTCCGAATGGGAGTCGGGCAGAAAAGAAAAATTGATAAAAAGCGTTCTGAAAGAATTAGAATAATGATTTTAAAACAGCAGGGCGGTGTTTTTCAGCCAATAACGCAAGGGCGCAGAACTGTTCTGCGCCCTTTTTAAATAGCCGGATGATGGATGAAAATAGTGTTGGTTATTCGTTGATAAACATCCGGAAACACGTTTTGCTTGGGTTAAATACACATCTTGTATAAGGAATGAGAAATTCCCGAATGCCGCTGGAATAAGGTGCAATATCATATTGCTGGTAATAAACAACAATTCCCCTTGGGGTGCAGTAAAAGCTCTTTTCATTAAAGGTTTCTTCCAGTAGCTTTTCATAATTTTCAAAATAGATGTCCGGTTCTTTTGCAATCTGCTTTTTGGCTTGCTCTATAATATACGTTTTCGGGTCCAACCCGCACCCAAATAGTTCTGCTAAACGCAGTCTCCGGCACCCCTGCAAATTCCACGTTTGTGAGGAACGTATGGTGTTCCCGTGCGCGCCGCCGGTGAATTCGTATTTATCTGTATATAGGCTGAGAATGCATGCGTATTGGTATGTGACGTTAAATTTTGTGACGACCTCATAAGGGATAACAGGGAATCCGTTTTCAACCGCGTTTTCGTACTGCTCAACCGCCTGCGGGAAAAGTTCTTTTCTTACATAGCTTTGATATTCCAATGCGCGGGTTTTATAGTAGTTATTGATAACCATCAAACTTAACTGGTATTGTGTACCCTGAAAAACAGGGTATTCAATTCGGTAGGTGAGCACTGTAACGCCGTCTGCTTTCAGTTCTTCCTGCAATACCTTAGTTTTAACCGTAATTGTGTTGGTTTGCAATAATATCACCTCATGTCCATACTATGAGGCGGGGGAATAACATGTGCCTGCGTTTCTTTTAACCCAGTGCAACGTCCAGAACCATCATAATTAAAAAACCGGCCATAACGCCGAGGGTTCCCACGTTGGAATGTTCCCCTAAATGTGCTTCAGGGATGAGTTCTTCTACAACAACATACAACATGGCGCCAGCCGCAAAGCTCAGAAGCCACGGCAAAAGCGGCTGAATAGACCCTGCAATTAACACAACGAGAATACCGAAGATTGGCTCTACGATGCCGGACATACTGCCGCGGAAAAATGCCCTGCCCGCAGATACGCCTTCCCGCCGCAGTGGAAGGGAAATTGCCGCGCCTTCTGGCAGGTTTTGTATGCCTATGCCCAATGCGAGGGCAATCGCCGCGGTATAGTCGCTGCCGTTTTGAGCGGCAAGGGCGAAAGATAAACCTACCGCCATTCCTTCCGGAATGTTGTGCAGGGTAACAGCCAGCATGAGCAGTGTTGTGCGCTTCCAAGAAGATTCTACACCTTCCGGTTTCTGCCCATCCAAATGCAGGTGGGGAATTAAGCTATCCAACAGCATTAAAAAGGCAATACCCAGTACCAGCCCGCCTGCGGCGGGAATCCAGCCGATTTTTCCTTCTGCTTCTGTTTGCTCGATGGCGGGTATCAATAGGCTCCAGACGGAGGCAGCAATCATAACGCCTGCGGCAAAGCCGAGAAAAACCCGCTGAAAGCCCGCGCTGATTTCTTTTCGGAAAAAAAACACCAGCGCCGCGCCTATGGTGGTCATTAAAAAAGTAAAGCCTGTCCCGCAGGCCGCCCATAGTAAAGCTTGTTTCATTTCATCACCTTGTTTTTATCAATATTCTTATTGTAACTTTGTCAGCCGCGGCTATGCATTTTGAAATATGGCAGACTGTAATTTTATAAAACCTATGATTCAGGGCGCATAAAAACCGCGGGAAGATAAAACTCCCCGCGGCAGTGGAATATTTGATGTATCATTAAACAGATTGTTTTACATTAACAACAGGGTCGCCGACCACATATACGCGAAGCATGTTTGTAGTGCCGGAAGTTCCCACGGGAACGCCGGCAGTGATAACAACAAGATCGCCCGGTTTAAGCAGGCCGTGCTGCGTTGCAATCTCAAGCGCCGCGGCAAACAGTTCATCCGTGTTGCCTTTTTCGTCAATCATAAAAGGCGTTACGCCCCACGAAAGGTTCATCTGCCGCTGGACTTTCGGTTCCGTCGTGCAGCTGATGATTGGAACAGCTGGGCGGTATTTGGAAATCATCCGCGCAGTTGTGCCCGATTTTGTAACGGTAATAATAGCCGCCGCGCCCAAATCATGGGCGGTGGTGCATGTGGCGTGGGAGATTGCGTTTGTAACGTTCGGGAAAATATCTACCTCACGGTTGCGGAAACGTTTGGTATAATCAATCGCGCGTTCAGTACGGTCTGCGATTTTAGACATGGTTTTAACTGCTTCCACAGGGTATGCGCCTGCGGCGGTTTCGCCGGAAAGCATAATGGCGCTTGTGCCGTCGTAAATCGCATTTGCAACGTCGGAAATTTCCGCACGGGTTGGGCGCGGGTTTTTCATCATAGATTCCAGCATCTGCGTAGCGGTAATTACTTGTTTGCCTGCGTTAAAGCTCTTTTTAATCAACAGCTTCTGAATAACGGGAATGTCCTCTAACGGGATTTCAACCCCCAAATCGCCGCGGGCTACCATAACGCCGTCGGCAACTTCCAAAATACTGTCGATATTGGCAACGCCCTCCGCGTTTTCAATTTTTGCAATCAAGCGAATATCATGGTTGCCAAGCCGGTCCAGTTCCGTACGGATAATATTTAAATCCCTTGCGTCGCGTGTAAAGGAAGCGGCAATAAAATCACAGTCATTTTCAACGGCAAAACGAATATCGGAACGGTCCTGACTGCTCAGCAGGGGCAGGGAAAGATGTACGCCCGGGACATTTACGCCTTTGTTATTGGAAAGAGTGCCGCCGTTGACAACGGTACAGACAATTTCCGTATCTGTACAGCTTTCTACATGGAGTTCAACAAGCCCATCGTCAATCAGTATTTTTGAACCGCGGCTGACATCCTGCGGCAAGCCGGTGTAGGATATGGAACAACCGTTCTGGTCGCCGACGCAGTTTGTGGTCCGCAGTGTAAAAGTCTGTCCGGCAGTCAGTTCTACTTTAGGCGGGTTAAATTGGCCTGTACGTATTTCAGGCCCCTTGGTATCGGCAAGCAATGCAACGGGAATATCCAGTTCTTTGCGCAGCTTTTTTACCATTTCAATACGCTTTTTGTGCGTATCGTGGTCTTGGTGCGAAAAATTGATTCTTGCAACAGACATTCCGTTAAGTATCATCGCACGCAGAACATCTTCATTGTCAGTAGCAGGGCCCAGTGTGCAGATAATTTTAGTTTTACTCATATACAGGCACATCCTTTTCGCTTAAAATAGGAAAAATACCATAAAATATATTATTTCTGAGAATACTATCATAATACACTATTTGCCGGAAAAATGGAATTATTAAACTGTTAAAATTTTGACGATAATCGCTGTTCCAGTTTCAGGAAATCTGTTTAAAAAAGCAAATAAGCCCATTGAAGGCAGGAAGATTGAATAATTGAAGAAAATGTGTTAAAATAAACAAACAGATTATTACAGCGGAGAACGGTATGGAAGGTGTGTATATGATAAAGGGGTGTCTTGTAAATGGATGACAGAGGATATGTCAGAACTTACACAAGAAAGGGTAAACGGCGCAGGCGCTCGCCGAATAGAGGCGGAATCATTGGAATTGTGGTATTGTGCCTTATCATTGCCGCATTAGTGCTTGCCCTTGTGATGAAAATGGTGGGAAGAAATGAGGACAAGCCGGAAAATACAACAACTACTACAACATCGGGTATGACTACTACGCTTCCGAACGGCACGCAGGAGGGTACAACAGCGGCGCCTACAACAACACAGCCTGCGGTTATTACGGGGGAGATTGAAAATGGGGCGCTGAAAATTAAAGTGGATAATGAAAAATGGATGCTGACCCTTGTAAATAAATATTACACAATCGGCGAGGATTATACTCCGCCGGAACTTGTAAAATTATCGGGTAGTGACGGTGCGAGCGGCGGCAACGGCAAACTGGATGCGCGGGCGGCAGAGTATTTTGAAAAGATGTACGCGCAATGTTTGGAGGATACAGGCGTTATCCTAAACACTGTTTCCGCATACCGTACTTATGAATATCAGGATGGACTGTACCAGCGGCAGGTAGAACGTGAAATTTCAAGAGGCTTGAGCGAGGAAGCGGCAAAAATCAAGGCCGCAACCATTGTTGCGCGCCCTGGTACCAGTGACCATAACTTGGGTCTTGCAGTTGATATTGGTCGTATTACCGATGATTTTGAGAATTCCAAAGGCTATAAATGGCTGGACCAGCACGCACATGAATACGGTTTTGTCCTGCGTTATCCGAAAGACAAGCAAGATATTACCCATGTCATTTACGAGCCATGGCACTGGCGTTATGTCGGCGTGGAAGCGGCAAAGGAAATGAAAGAAAGCGGCCAGGTTCTGGAAGAATATCTCAATATGGTAGATGAACCGGCGGCGTTAAGCCAAGCAAATGAATAAAAAATAAAATTTGGTTGTTGACAGCAGGAAAACGGGATGCTATAATAGATTGGAAAACAAAGCAGAACAGTTATCCGTTCTCACCTTTGGGGTTTCGTCCTGCAAGGGTCAATACCGAAAATTTGCACCTTTGGGTGCTGTTGTATGTGTATTGAGTGCGGACGGTTTCTGTCCGCACTTTTTGTTTATTTCTGATGTAATGGGTTTTGGAGGTGCTTAACCATTAGCAACAAGGAACTGCAGATTAATGATGAAATCCGCGACAAAGAGCTCAGGGTAATCGGCCCTGACGGGGATCAGCTTGGAATTATGTCTTCAGCCGACGCACAGCGTCTTGCCGATGAAAAGGAACTTGATCTGGTCAAAATTGCACCGCAGGCAGTCCCGCCGGTGTGTAAAATTATGGACTATGGCAAATACCGCTTCGAGCAGGCTAAGCGTGAAAAGGAAGCCAGAAAAAACCAGCATGTCGTTGATATCAAGGAAATCCGACTTTCACTCAACATTGATACTCATGATTTTGATACCAAGGTTGGCCATGCCAGAAGGTTCTTGACCGGCGGCGATAAAGTGAAGGTGTCCATCCGTTTCCGCGGGCGCGAGATGGGTCATCCCCATATCGGCCTTGAAATTATGAACCGCTTTGCACAGGCGTGTTCTGAATTCAGTGCGGTTGAAAAACCGGCAAAGCTGGAAGGACGCACAATGATTATGTTCCTTGCCAACAAGCCCACGAAGTAAATTTCGTAAGGAGGAAAAATCCATGCCTAAAATTAAGACACACAGCGGTGCGAAAAAACGCTTTAAGCTGACTAAGAACGGCAAAGTAAAGCGCGCGCACGCTTATAAATCCCATATTCTTACCAAGAAGAATACCAAGCGCAAAAGAAACCTGCGCAAAGTAACGCTGGCTGATACCACTAATGTAGCACAGGTTAAGCGTTTGATTCCATATAAGTAAACCGCAGAACGCGCATGCTTGCGCAACTGAATGATACAATTAACGGAGGTAACATAAATGGCACGTATTAAGGGTGCTCTTGCCACACGTAAGAGAAGGAAAAAGGTTCTCAAGCTTGCCAAAGGATATTACGGATCTAAGAGCAAGCTGTTTAAAACCGCAAAAGAAGCGGTTATGAAATCCGGTCAGTATGCATACATTGGCCGCAGATTGAAAAAGCGTGATTTCCGCCGCCTGTGGATTACCCGTATTTCCGCAGCCTGCAAAGCAAACGGTATTAACTATTCTACCTTTATGAACGGTCTGAAAAAGGCAAATATCAACCTTAACCGGAAGATGCTTTCTGAACTGGCAGTGTCGGATGCCATTGCATTTACAGCACTCGTAGATCAGGCTAAGGCTGCGCTTAACTAAGTGTTATTCACGTCTGGGCGATTGCTCGGACGTGATTTTTTTTAAAACCTGGAGTATGATATGGAAAAAATCGTTTCAAAAGAGAACCGGCAGGTGAAATATGCGGCGAAGCTTGCCGAATCCTCCCGCTTCCGCAGGGAAGAGGGAATGTTTTTTCTGGAGGGGGCTCGCCTTTGCGCTGACGCATGGGAAAGCGGCATAGAGATTTTTCAGTTTTTCGCAACCCCGCAAAGCATGGAAAAATACGAAAAGCTGGCAGCTCCCTGTGCCGCTGCGGCGCACAAAAGTTATGAAATCACACAGGAGGTCAGTATGCGTTTATCAGATACGCAAACCCCGCAGGGGATTTTCTGTATCTGTAAAATGCTTGACAAACCGCCGCGTTGGAATACAATAAAGGATAAGGGTTTTTATCTGGCGCTGGAAAATTTGCAGGATCCTGCAAATTTAGGCGCTGCTGCCAGAACCGGAGAAGCACTGGGAATAGACGGGCTTTTGGTTTCAGGCGGCTGTGACAGGTATAATACTAAGGCACTGCGTACCTCTATGGGGGCACTTTTCCGTTTGCCGCTCATGGAAACAGACAACATGCCGGAAGCAATTTCTTTTGCTGAGAAAATAGGACTGAAAACCCTTGCCTGTGTGCCTGATCGCAATGCGCTGTCAATCAGCAGGATTAATTTTTCATCCGGTGCAGTCGCGGTTATCGGCAATGAGGGTGCGGGTTTAACTGCAGATACCATATCTGCGTGCAGCTATAAAACGACAATTCCCATGCGGGGCAGGGCGGAATCCCTGAACGCTTCTATGGCGGCGGGAATTGTTCTTTGGGAAATGCTCCGTCCGCGGGAGGAATAAATTTGGATGACAGAATTTACTGGATATGGCTTCAGCTTGCCCTCGGGGCAGGTTTTCGTGCAGCAACAGTGTTGGAAAGGTGGAAATCTCCTAAAAATTTATATCAGGCGGATTCTTTCGAACGGCGATTGTCCGGCTGCCTGAATACATGGCAGCTTCGCAGAATGCAAGAAACGAAGCTGGAAGATGCACAGAAGGTTTTGGATACCTGCCGGTCTAATGGCTGGCAGATTTTAACACCGGAACAGGAAGCGTATCCTGAACGGCTGAAATCACTGGATGATTTTCCGCTGGCACTGTACCTTTGGGGAACGTTGCCGGAAATTGACGCGGAAGTTTGTATCAGTATGGTAGGTACGCGCAAAGCTTCCTGTTATGGCATAGAAGTTGCCGCCCGCTTAGCTACAGGGCTTGCCAAAGCAGGGGCAATTGTTGTCAGCGGCGGCGCTTTGGGAATTGATACTGCAGCACATCAGGGAGCGCTTGCTTTAGGCGGATACACCATAGCCGTACTGGGCTGCGGTTTTGGCACGGATTATTTGATGAAAAATGAAAGTTTGCGTAAAGCGATTGCGGCAACCGGCTGTGTGCTTACAGAATTCCCGCCGTTTACACAAGCGTCGAAATATACTTTCCCTGTGCGCAATCGGCTGATTTCCGGATTGAGTTTGGGTACAGTGGTTGTAGAAGCGGCAGTGAAAAGCGGGGCGCTCATTACTGCAAGGTTTGCTCAGGCGCAGGGCCGCGATGTATTTGCCGTTGCCGGCAGTGTGATTGACCCTGCCAACGAAGGAACGAACCGTTTGATTCATGACGGTGCCAAACCAGTATTTTGTGTGATGGATATATTAGAAGAATATACAAGCCGGTTTTGTGAAAAACTGCGGTTGGAGGATGCGGGACAGCCCCTGTCTGACGCGGCGCCGGCAAATGGACAGATAAATTTTTGGAATGTAGAAGACTCTGCGGCGCATAAAACAAATACGGCGCAGAATATTATAAAGAAAGGCTTCGGCGGGAAAAGCGAAAAGAAAACGGTTTTGCCTGTCCGGTTGCCTGAAACCCTCTCCCAACAGGCACAGCAGGTCTGGCATGCAATGGAGAGTGAGACTCATGTAGATACCCTTGCAAGTCTGACGGGGCTTGCTCCGCGGCAGGTGCTTTCCGCCCTGACGGAGCTTGAAATGAATGGCTTGGCAGTTCCGGCGAGCGGTCGCAGATACCGCCGCTGTCAGAATTAAAATATAGGTGGTTTATCTGAATGTCAAAACTTGTGATTGTAGAATCGCCGGCAAAGGCGAAGACAATAAAAAAATATCTGGGCAAGGGCTACGAGGTTACAGCTTCTATGGGGCATGTGCGCGATTTGCCGGAAAAACGGCTCAGCGTAGAAATCAAAAAGAACTTTAAACCGAAATATGACATTATACCAGGCAAAGAAAAACTGGTGGAAGATTTAAAAAATGCCGCCGCAAAAAGCGATGAAATTTATCTTGCAACGGACCCTGACCGCGAGGGAGAGGCAATTTCCTGGCATCTTGCCTATATTTTGGGTCTGGACGAAAAGGAACATAATCGCGTTACCTTTAATGAAATTACAAAAACAGGCGTAAAGAGCGGAATGGAACAGCCGCGCAGTATTGATTTAAATCTTGTTGACGCACAGCAGGCGCGCCGCGTTCTGGATCGTCTGGTTGGCTATAAACTTAGTCCATTTATTTCGCAAAAAATCCGCCGAGGGCTGTCCGCCGGGCGTGTGCAGTCTGTGGCAGTACGGCTGATTGTAGAACGTGAAGAAGAAATCCGCGCGTTTATCCCTGAGGAATACTGGACGCTGGACGCGCGTTTTTCCCCGCCCGGTTCCCGCAAGATTTTCCCGGCTTCTTTTTACGGAGATGAAAACAGGAAGATAAAGATTACATGTAAAGAGCAGGCGGACGGTATCCTGAATGAAATCGACGGTCAGGAATATAAGGTGTCTAAAGTAAAAAAAGGGATGCGCAGGAAGAATCCGGCACCTCCGTTTATCACATCTACTTTACAGCAGGAAGCGTCCCGAAAGCTGAATTTTCAGGCCCGCCGTACCATGCGCGCCGCGCAGGAACTGTATGAGGGCGTTGAAGTGGAAGGCTTGGGCGCTGTGGGTCTGATTACTTATATGAGAACCGATTCCCTGCGTATTTCTGAAGAAGCGCGTGCCGCAGGTACAGAGTTTATCCGTCAGACCTATGGTGAAAAATATGTACCGGATAAGCCGCGGTATTATAAATCCAAAAATAATGCGCAGGATGGACATGAAGCAATTCGCCCTTCTATGCCGGAACTAACGCCTGAGCGGGTGAAAGGGAGCCTGAGTGCGGACCAGTATAAGATTTATAAGCTGGTATGGGAACGTTTTACCGCCAGCCTGATGTCTGCCTGTGTACAGAACACCATGCAGGTGGATATTTCGGTATCAAAATATTTCTTTAAAGCCTCCGGTTACACCGTGAAGTTCGACGGCTATACCGTTTTATACGAAGAAAGCAAGGACGAAGAAAGCGAGGAAGGCGGCGCGCTGCCGCCGCTGGCAGAAGGGGATATACTCAAGCTTCGTGATATTAAGGGCAATCAGCACTTTACCCAACCGCCGCCCCGCTACACGGAAGCTTCCCTTATTAAAGCATTGGAAGAAAATGGTATTGGTCGTCCAAGCACTTATGCCGCGACGATTACCACTATTGTCAGCAGAGAATATGTGACCCGCGAGGGGAAACAGCTGAAACCGACAGAGCTTGGAGAAGTTACCACAAAATTGATGAAAGAACGGTTCCCAAAAGTGGTAAATGTGAAATTTACCGCTCAAATGGAAAATGATTTGGATAAGGTAGAAGAGGGCGAACTTCAGTGGCAGGATGCTGTTCATAAATTCTACGATGAATTTGCAGAAACACTGGCAAAAGTCAAGAAGGACATGGAAGGTATCAGCCTGAAACTGCCGGAAGAGGAAACCGATATTGAGTGCGAACTGTGCGGCAGAAAAATGGTAATCAAGAACGGGCGTTTCGGTAAATTTTTAGCATGCCCGGGCTATCCTGAATGTAAAAATGCTAAGCCGATTCTGCATGAAACAGGCGCTGCCTGTCCCAAATGCGGAGGGAATGTGATACAGAAAAAATCCCGTAAAGGCAGGGTGTTTTTTGGGTGCAGCAACTATCCAAACTGTGATTTTGTAACATGGGATGAACCTTTGAAGGACCATTGCCCGAAATGCGGCAAATCCTTATTCAAAAAGCGTGCGGGTGTAATCTATTGCCCGAATCCGGACTGCGATTATGAAACGAAAGTGAAAAAGAAAACAAAGGGTGAGGCTGAGGATGAATAAAGTCACAGTCATTGGTGCAGGACTTGCGGGCTGTGAGGCGGCATGGCAAATAGCCGGCCGAGGAATTCCTGTACGGCTTGTGGAAATGAAGCCCAAAAGCTTTTCACCTGCCCATCACAGCGAAAATTTTGCAGAGCTCGTCTGTTCCAATTCCCTGAAAGCAAGGCGTATTGACAGCGCCGCAGGTCTTTTGAAAGAAGAAATGCGCCGTATGGGAAGCTTGTGTATGCGAGTGGCAGATACTTGCAGCGTCGCGGCAGGCGGCGCGCTTGCAGTGGATCGGCATATATTTTCCGCACAGATAACAGAAAAAATCAAGAATCACCCTTTGATAGAAATTGTCTGCGAACAAGCGGAGGATTTACCGGACGGGATTGCAGTTGTTGCCACTGGTCCGCTGACACAGGGCAGGCTGGCGAATAGTATTCGTGCAATTTGCGGAGACTGCCTGAGCTTCTACGACGCCGCCGCCCCTATTGTTACTGCGGAAAGTGTGGATATGAATTATGCCTTTACAGCTTCCCGATATGAACAGGACGGCGAGGGAGATTATATCAACTGCCCTATGGATAAGGCGGAGTATGAAGCTTTCTATGCCGCTTTAATGAGCGCAGAAACTGCGCCGCTGAAAGAATTTGATAAAAACCCCGGTGTTTACGAGGGCTGTATGCCTGTTGAAGTTATGGGCGCACGGGGAGAGAATACCCTGCGCTTCGGACCAATGAAGCCTGTGGGACTGCGTGACCCGAGAACGGGGCACCGTCCTTGGGCGGTTCTCCAATTACGAAAAGAGAACAGCGCAGGCACATTATACAATTTGGTTGGTTTTCAGACAAATTTGAAATTCGGCGAGCAGAAACGGGTGTTTTCCATGATTCCCGCTTTGCATAATGCGGAATTTATGCGTTATGGCGTTATGCACCGCAATTCCTTTTTAGATTCCCCACGCCTGCTGAATACAGATTACAGTCTGCGCAGCTGTTCAAACCTGTTTTTTGCCGGTCAGCTGACCGGCGTGGAGGGGTATATGGAATCTGCTGCGTCAGGAATTCTGGCGGGAATCAATGCCGCACGCCGTTATCAGGGGATGTCGCCGGTTACACCATCAGCACTTACAATGACTGGCGCGCTGACTCATTATATATGCGATACATCGGTTAAGAACTTTCAGCCTATGGGGGCAAACTTTGGCGTTCTACCCCCTGTGGAACCACATATTCGTGATAAACGCCTGCGCTATCAGGCTCTTTCAAACCGTGCGCTGGAAAGCTTCGCGCAGTTTTTGGATGAGACCAAATGATTGTGTGCAGATAATATTGCAGGGACAATCTGTGAGGTGGAAAAAATGAAAATTATCGTAGACGGATTTGGCGGGGATAATGCGCCGCTGGAAATTTTAAAAGGCTGTGCACAGGCAGTGGAAGAACTGGGTGTGGAGATTATTGTTACAGGTGATGAAGAAAAACTGAATGCCTGTGCGAAAGAAAACGGCATTTCCATGCGTTCCATTACTGTCAGCCATGCACCGGATGTGATTTCCATGGAAGATGACCCAGGGGAAATCATCAAATCGAAATCAGGAAGTTCTATGGCGCAGGCTTTGCGTCAGCTTGCGGCAGGGGACGGCGAGGCAGTGGTATCTGCCGGCAGTACAGGCGCACTGGTCATTGGTTCCACTTTTCTTGTCAAACGCATTAAGGGAATCCGCCGCTGTGCCATTGGTACGGTGATGCCATCTAACGGTAAGCCTTTTATGCTGATTGACAGTGGTGCAAATGCAGAATGCCGGCCTGAGATGCTGGTGCAGTTCGCCGTAATGGGCAGCGTCTATATGAACAGAGTCATGAAAGTGGAAAAGCCGAGAATTGGATTGGTTAATATCGGTACGGAAGATACCAAAGGGGATCCGCTTCGTACGGAAACCTATGGGTTGTTAAAGAATACGTCTCTGAATTTTATCGGTAATGTGGAAGCGCGTGAAATTCCCTTTGGCGCATGTGATGTTGCGGTTGCCGACGGCTTTACGGGGAATGTTGTGCTCAAGCTGACCGAAGGTCTTGCAGGGGCAATGATGCAGAATATCAAAGGAATTTTTCTGAAAAACGGGCTTTCCAAACTTGCGGCATTGGCTGTCAAATCGGGGCTCAGGGAATTTAAAACCAGAATGGATTATACAGAATACGGCGGTGCGCCGCTAATGGGTATTTCCAAACCTGTGATCAAAGCGCATGGTTCATCCAACGCAAAAGCTGTTAAGAATGCGATTCGTCAGGCAATGAATCTTGCTGAAACAGGCGCGGTGGATGAAATTGCAAAAAATCTGCCCAAAACAAAGGAAAGCGGCTCCAAAGAATAACCGCGCAGGAGGTGCGATATGAACGAACTGGAAACAAAAATCGGGTATCATTTTAAAAATCCAACTCTTTTATTCCGTGCATTGACCCATTCTTCTTATGCCAATGAATCGCATAGCGGGCTGGACAGCAATGAACGCCTGGAATTTTTGGGGGATTCCGTGCTGGGGATAATCACTGCAGATTATCTTTATAATAATTATACGCATCTGCCGGAGGGGGAATTGACCAAACTGCGCGCGGCGCTGGTGTGCGAAACCTCCCTTCATCAGTTTGCTTCGGAGATCCGGTTGGGACAATACCTGAAACTCGGCAGGGGTGAAGTGCATACAGGCGGCAGGGAGCGGCCAAGCATCCTTGCGGATGCATTTGAAGCCTTGATTGCCGCAATTTATCTGGATGGCGGTATGGAGGAAGCAAAACGTTTTGTTCTGTCTTTTATTACCCGTGCAATTCACAGTCATCAAAATGCATTTAAGGATTATAAAACCACCTTACAGGAGATAATCCAGAAAAATCCCGAAGAACGGCTGGAGTATGTCCTGACAGGTGAATCCGGGCCGGATCATGATAAACGCTTTGAAGTGGAAATACATCTAAACTCCAATGTTATGGGACGCGGCGTGGGCAGGAGCAAAAAACAGGCGGAGCAGGAAGCGGCGCGGGAAGCTCTTGAGCTGATGGGATTGTGAGGCACGCAAATATTTCTATTTTCGTTCCCCATGCAGGATGCCCTAACCAGTGCAGTTTTTGTAACCAGAGGAAGATTTCCGGCGCAGATGTGTGTGCAGAGGAAAAGGAAGTGGAAAAAACTGTTGGCATTGCCCTTGCGTCTTTGAGGGAAAACGCGGCGCAAGCGGAAATTGCTTTTTTTGGCGGCAGTTTTACCGCCATTGAACGGGATCGGATGCACCGGCTTTTAGAAGTAGCGGCGCCCTTTGCACGCGATGGAAGAGTAAAAGGGATTCGTATCTCTACCCGCCCTGACGCCATAGATGAGGAAATCCTGTCTGTACTGAAAGCCTTTGGTGTTACTGCCATTGAGCTTGGTGCACAGAGTATGGATGACAAAGTGCTTGCTGAAAACCAGCGCGGACATACGGCGCAGGATGTTGTAAATGCAAGCAGGATGATACAAGCCGCAGGTTTTGAGCTTGGTCTGCAAATGATGACGGGATTATATACCAGCGATGACCATAAGGATTGGGAAACAGCGCAGGCGTTCATCAAACTTCGGCCGGATACCGTGCGGATTTATCCGACGATTGTTTTGGAAGGCACGCGGCTTGCAGATTTGGCCGAATTGGGAGAATATACACCTCAAACCCTCGAAAGTGCGGTTGCCCTTTGCGCCAAACTGCTTTTACAGTTTCATCAGGCAGGGATTCCCGTCATCCGGCTTGGACTGCATTCCGGCGGCGATGTACAGGAAGGTTATGTTTCCGGCCCGTGGCATCCCGCATTCCGTGAGCTTTGCGAGAATGAAATTTATCTGGCAAATGCATTGCAGGCGTTGGAGGCGCAGGCAATTTGCGGCGGAAAGACAACGCTGCTGGTAGCGCCGGGTACGGTTTCCAAAATGACAGGGCAGAGGCGGAAGAATCTGCAATATATATGGGAACACAGGCAGACCGCCTGTAAGGTTAAAACGCAGGAAGGCCTTGGACTGTATGAGGTTCGGGCGTTAAGATAAAAACGATAAGGATGTTTGATGAAATGCTCCTGAAATCTCTGGAAATGCAGGGCTTTAAATCGTTCCCCGACAGAACAAAGCTGGAATTTGGCAAGGGGATTACGGCCGTTGTAGGCCCCAATGGAAGTGGGAAAAGTAATATTTCAGACGCAGTGCTTTGGGTATTGGGCGAACAGTCCACCAAATCATTGCGCGGTTCAAAAATGGAGGATGTAGTTTTTGGCGGCACAGGCGCACGCCGTGCACTGGGTTTTGCAGAGGTTACGCTCACGTTGGATAATACAGACAGAACTTTGCCTTGTGACCATGATGAAATTGCAATTACCCGCCGTTATTACCGTTCCGGTGAAAGCGAATATATGCTTAACCGTGCCGCTGTCCGTTTGCGGGATATTCATGAACTGTTTATGGATACAGGGCTTGGACGCGACGGCTACTCCATTGTCGGACAGGGTAAAATCGCAGATATTATATCCTCAAAGAGCGAGGAACGGCGTGAAATTTTTGAAGAAGCCGCAGGAATTTCCCGTTACCGCTACCGCCGCAATGATGCACAGCGCCGGCTTTCTCAGGCGCAGGAAAATTTAATCCGTTTAAAAGATATTGTCACCGAGCTGGAAGGACGCGTTGGGCCCTTAAAGGAACAATCAGAAAAAGCACAGAAGTATGTTGTACTTGCTCAGGAGCAGAAAGAACTCCAAATCGGGCTGTGGCTGAATGCGTTGGAAAAATCCAAAACGGAACTGCGGGAGCAGGATAAGAAGCTGTCTTATGCCCGCGCCCAGTATGAGGAAACGGAACAGTTATTAACCCAAATTGAGACAGATTCTGAAAATATCCGTATGCAGACGCAGGATAAATCCATTCAAATTGATGATCTTCGCCGCAGGGCGGCAGGGATTGAGGAAGAAATCCTGCGGATCCAGGGGCAAATACAGGTATTGGAAAACACAATTGTACATAATAAAGACACCATTGCCCGTATTACCAGAGATATGGAGCAGGCGGAAGATACCCAGCAGCATATTCAAGAACAGATTGCCGAAAAAGAAAAAGCGGTAACCCAGCTTAGCGCTGGAATGAAACAACGGCAGGAAGCGCTTGAAAAAACAGAACAGGAACTGAGTGCTGCACGCAAACAGGGTGAAGAAACCGCGCTGGAACTGGAACGCCTTTCTGCTGAAAGGGCAGATGTTTTGCAGAAAATCAGTGATTTGCGCGTGCAGGAATCGACATCGGCTTCCTCCATGGAGGAAATCCGCGCCCGTATCGGTTCTATTGAAACAACAGTACAAGTCCGGCAAAAAGAGGTTGATATCGCCCAAAAGCGCAGACAGGAAAGTGGTGAGAATCTTACTTTTTGCATAGAACGGGTGAAAGAACAAGAAAATAACCTGTCCCGTGCAGAAAACGAGTCGGAGAGATATACGCATCTTTTAGAAGAACAAAAATCTGCAAATGAACGGCTGAATTTGCAAATACAGCAAAAGCTGCAGCGGGCGAGAATGCTTTCAGATATGGAAAAAAATCTGGAGGGCTACGCGGGGAGCGTAAAAGCCGTCATGCAGGAAGCGCGCCGGGGTAGGCTGAAAGGAATTTTAGGGCCGGTTTCTCAGCTGATCAGTGTTCCGGAACGGTTTACCGTTGCGGTTGAAACGGCGTTGGGCGGTTCTTTACAGCATATTGTTACGGAGAATGATGGTTGTGCAAAAGAGGCGATCGGTTATCTGAAAAACCAACGTGCCGGACGTGCGACTTTTTTGCCGCTAAACAGCGTCAAGGGCATGGAACTGAACGAGCCTTCCCTGACAGCCTGCAAAGGGTTTATTGAAATTGCTTCCCGTGCAGTAAGTTATGACAATAACTATGCAGGTGTTATCAAATCCCTTTTGGGGCGAACGGTGGTCGTTGAAACCATTGACGATGCGCTTTCTATTGCCCGGCAGTTTGGCTATAAGTTCCGTATTGTTACATTGGATGGGCAGATATTGAATGCCGGCGGTTCCATGACCGGCGGTTCTCAAACCAGAAATGCCGGAATGCTCAGCCGTGCCAATGAAATCACTAAAATGCAGGAACAGGGAGAAGAACTGAAAAAACAGCTGGAAATCGGGAACGATAATTACCGAAAATATCAGTCGCAGTTTGTGCAGGCAAAACAAAACAGTGAGAATGCACGAAAGGCTCTGACGCACGCGCAGGAAGATTTGATTCGGGAACAGGGAGAGTACAAGCTTCTGTCCGGCCAGTTAGAATCGGCGCAGAAAGCGCTGGATGCTTTAATGCAGGAGAAAGCTTCAGCGGATACGCGTCTGCAATCCTTTGCAGGCGTACGGGAACAAGCAGGCGCAGCGCTGGAAGGACTTGCCAATACACAGGCGAAGATAGAAACAAAATTAGCAGAACTCAGCAGTCTTCGGACAAGGTGCGATACGCAGGTAGCGCGTCTTGGAGAAGAGAACGCGGGATTGAAGCTGGAGCTTATGTCCATACAAAAGGATTTGGATGCCCTTCGGGAATCGCTGGAATCTTTGTTCCGCAGGAAAAACAGCCATAGCGGCAAGGTAGGCCAGATTTTGGAAGAAATTCAGGGCATTGAAAATAACAACTTAACGCTGGACGGGCAGATTAGTGCACTGAAACGGCAGGCAGAAGACGCGCGGGCGCAAAACAGCAGAAACCGTACACAGGAAGAACAGCTTTTAAAAGAGCGGGAAATGCTCGAACAGCAGGCGGGGAAACTTCATATACAGGAGAGGACGAAAACCGCAGAACGTGAAAAATTGGGCGGAGAGCTTGCGCGTTTGGAGGAAAAAAAATCAGTCCGTCAAAAAGAATATGATGAAATCATCAATAAGCTTTATGACGACTACCAGCTTACCCGCAATGATGCGGAAGCGCTGGGGATTGTAATTGAAAATCCGACGGAAGCGCAAAAGCGACTGAACAGTATCAAATCCCGCATCAAACAAATTGGCATGGTAAACCTTGCGGCAATCGAAGAATATAAAGAGGTTTCCGAACGGTATGAGTTTATGTCCGGCCAGATTGCCGACGTTGAAAAAGCGCGGGATGAGCTCAAACGTATGATCAATGAACTTACCGCCCAAATGCGCAGGCAGTTTCAGGAACAGTTTGTTAAAATTAACGAGCACTTTGGGGAAACCTTTGCGGAACTGTTTGGCGGCGGAAAAGCGCAGCTCAATTTTGAAGACCCCTCCGATATTCTGGAATCTGGCATTGAAATCAGAGTTCAGCCTCCGGGCAAAAACGTCCAGAATATTGACCTTTTTTCCGGCGGGGAAAAAGCTTTGGTTGCAATTGCGCTGTTGTTTGCTATACTAAAGGTAACGCCTGCACCATTTTGTATTTTTGACGAGGTGGAAGCGGCGCTGGACGATGTAAATGTGGAACGCTTTGCCCAATATATGCGGCAAATGACGTTAAAAACCCAGTTTATTGCCATTACCCATCGGCGCGGCACCATGGAAGCAGCCGATGTGCTTTATGGTGTTACTATGCAGGAGGAAGGGGTAAGCAAGCTGCTGGAACTGAAAACAGCGGAAATGGCACAGAAACTGGGTCTGTAAATAAAATGGCATTTTTATTTAGTATGTATCATTCAAACGCTTTGTGTTTCATCACAGGCTTGTATTAAAATTTAACCGAGTCTCCCGCCAGCGGGAAGCGCGGCATTATGAACTGGAGGTTTGCAACATGGGCTTTTTTCAAAAAATCAGTCAGGGGCTGAAAAAAACCCGCGATAATATGGCGGGCATGCTGAACTCGGTTTTCACTTCTTTTGCAAAAATTGACGAGGAATTATTTGAGGAATTGGAAGAAATCCTTGTTATGGGCGATGTAGGTATGCCGACTGCTCAGAGGATTACGGAAGAACTCCGCAAACGGGTGAAAAAAGAGGGAATTAAAGATCCGGAACAGGTACGTGTAGCTTTGCAGGAAATCATTGCAGAAATGCTTTCCGGCGGTGAAGAGCTGGCTTTGGAAACAAAACCTTCCATTATCCTTATGATTGGAGTTAACGGTGTTGGCAAAACTACAACCATAGGTAAACTTGCCTCCCGGTTTAAAAGCGAAGGCAAAAAGGTTATTCTCGGCGCGGCGGATACGTTCCGCGCCGCGGCGATTGAACAGCTTGAAGTTTGGGCAAATCGCGCAGATGTTGATATTATTAAACATAAAGAAGGCGCTGACCCCGCCGCTGTTATTTATGATACCATATCCGCAGGAAAGGCCCGCGGTGCGGATGTTATTATCTGCGATACGGCAGGACGGCTTCATAATAAAAAGAACCTGATGGCGGAGCTGAATAAAATTTCCCGTATTATTGAAAGGGAATTGCCGGACGCGAGCAAGGAGGTCCTGCTTGTGCTGGATGCGACAACCGGGCAGAATGCGGTCAATCAGGCGAAAGAGTTCCGTGAAACAGCGGGAATTACAGGTATTGTACTGACAAAACTGGACGGTACAGCCAAAGGCGGCGTGGTTCTTGCGATTCGCGAAAATCTTGGGATTCCGGTCAAATTCATCGGGGTCGGCGAACAGATTGACGACCTGCAGCCTTTTGTGCCTGCTGATTTTGCCGCCGCCCTGTTTAACGGTGAAAAAGCGCAGGAGTCTGAAAGCGGGGCGCAGGAATGAAATTCGTTATAGCGACCCATAATAAAAAAAAGCTTGCGGAACTGGAACGTATTCTTGCGCCGTTGGGTATTACCGCAGTAACGGATAAAGATTTGGGAATTGTTCTGGATGAAGTGGAAGAAAATGGAAAGACCTTTCAGGAAAATGCGGCGTTAAAAGCACGCGCCGCTTGTCAGCAGACAGGTCTGCCTGCCATTGCCGATGATTCCGGTCTGGCGGTAGACGCCCTGCATGGTGCGCCCGGGATTTATTCCGCACGGTATGCCGGCGAAAATGCAACGGATACACAGCGGATTGAAAAATTGCTGGATCATATGAAAGGCATACCGCAGGGGAAAAGAACCGCACGTTTTGTCAGCAATGTCTGCTGTGTGTTTCCGGACGGCAGGGAATTTTCTGTTGAAGGCATCTGCGAGGGAACGATTGCTTTTTCGCCGGAAGGCAGCAGCGGTTTTGGTTATGATCCGGTGTTCCTCACCGCAGGCGGAAAAAGCTTTGCCTGCCTGACCGCGGAAGAAAAAGATAATATCAGCCACAGAGGAAATGCTTTGCGCGCGCTCGCGCAGGAACTTCCCAAATGGCTGCAGACGTATGATAAATAGATTTGAATAGATTTGGAGAAATAATAAATATGACGAGCAAAGAAAGAGCGGAGCTTCGTGCAAAGGCGAATGGTCTGGAAACGATTTTTCAAATCGGCAAGGGCGGCATTACTAATGCGGTAGTGGAGCAAACAGACAGTGCCCTTGCAGTCAGAGAACTGATTAAACTGCGTGTGCTGGAAACTTCTCCGGTGCCTGTCAGGGAAGCTGCACAGCAGCTTGCCGCTGCCGTACATGCAGAGGTTGTGCAGGTGATCGGGATGAAAATAGTCCTATACCGCGAAAACACGGAGCTGAGGAAGAATGAAAAGAAAAAAGCAGTTGTCAAAAAAGCAGCTTCTACAGGTCATGTCTACGGAAGAAAAAAGCCAAAAGAAGACGCTCGTACATCGGCAGGTAGGCACAGGGATGGAAAACGGTTTGGCACGCCTGCTGGAAAGAAGACCGGATATACAAAGACTCGGAATTCTTGGAGGAACTTTTAACCCTGTCCATATCGGTCATGTCCAGCTTGCACAGGAAATGATTGCCGCAGCAGAGCTTGATTTATTGGTGCTTATGCCAACTGGTCAGCCTCCCCATAAACAGGCGCCATACCTTGCGCCGGCAGAGGACCGGCTGGAAATGTGCCGGCTTGCTGTGCGGGGGATTCCTGACTGTTATGTTAGCGATATGGAAATCCGGCGCGGCGGCAAAAGCTATACTGTGGAAACCCTGCGGGAAATCAAACGGTTTGCTCCGGAGGTAAAAATATTTCTAATTACAGGCGCGGATATGTTCCTGACGATTGGTGGCTGGTACAAGGCGAAAGAAATTTTGTCGTTGTGCGTACCCTGTGCCGCGCCGCGGGATTTGGCAACCGTAGAGGTTTTGAGGGAATATGCAAGCTATATTGGCGTACAGGAATCCGTGGTTGTCCCTTTTGCGCCTGCACCGGTTTCCTCAACAAAAGTTAGGGAAGCCGTCCGGCAGGGCAAAAAACTGGACGGCATGGTTTCTCAAGAAGTAGGAACCTATATTTTGTCACATCAACTGTACAGGGAGGCAAAGAAATTGACCGAAGCGCAGTTAATTGAAATTGTAAAGGAAAAAGTCAGCCCGGCAAGGTTTCAGCATACTATGTGTGTAAAACATGCGGCGGAAGAACTGGCGCGCAAATACGGCGGCGATGTTCAGCGGGCAGCGGCCGCAGGTATCCTGCATGATATTATGAAAGACGCAGGGCCTTCCGTTCAGTTGCAAACGCTGGAAGAATCTGATATAATACTTTCCGCTGTGGAGCGTATAGAACCAAAACTATGGCATGCTATGGCAGGCAGTGTTTACATCCATGAGGAATTAAAAATTCAGGATGAGGAAATTATAAATGCAGTGCGTTACCATACCACAGGGCGTGCGGGGATGACGCTGATGGACAAAATCCTGTATGTGGCGGACTTTATTTCCGACGACAGGTCGTTTGACGGTGTTGAAAAACTCCGTAAAATAGCCCGTGAAGATTTGGATCGTGCTGTTTTTGAAGGTTTACAGTTTTCTATTCAGGATTTGGCGCAAAGGGAACGGTTCATTCATCCTGATACAACTGCCGGATATAACGAGTATTTAATACAGCGGTTAAAGAAATAATAATTTTGATATTTGGGAAAAGAAAGAAGGAAATAGATTGACGGCAAAAGAAAAACTGCAAGTCATTGTCCGTGCACTGGATTCCAAACAGGGCGGGAATATAGAAGTGATTGAAATTACGGATTTAACCGTCCTTGCGGAATATTTTGTCATTTGCTCCGGTACAAGCAGTACGCAGGTGAAAGCCCTTGCGGATGAGGTGGAATATCAAATGTCTGAGGCGGGCATAGAACCGCACCATATCGAGGGCAAGGCGACTAACTGGATACTTTTGGATTATGAAGGCATTGTTGTCCATGTGTTTAATCAGGAGGCAAGGGAGTTTTATTCCCTTGACAGGCTGTGGTCGGACGGCAATAAAATAGATGTAAACCAATTTTTAGCTGATATGGAGGGTTCCCATTGAAGTACAATTTTTCTGAAATAGAAAAGAAATGGCAGAAGAACTGGGAAGAAAGCGGTGTGTTCCATGCGTCGCAGGATTATTCCAAACCGAAGTTTTATTGTTTGGTTGAGTTTCCCTATCCGTCAGGGCAGGGGCTGCATGTAGGCCACCCGCGTTCCTACACTGCGCTGGATATTGTTGCACGCAAACGCCGTTTGCAGGGTTATAATGTCCTTTACCCTATGGGGTGGGATGCATTCGGTCTTCCCACGGAGAACTATGCGATTAAAAACCATATTCACCCTGAAATTGTAACGGAACAGAATATTGCCCATTTTAAACAGCAGCTGCAGTCACTGGGTTTTTCCTTTGACTGGAGCCGGGAAATCAATACTACGGACCCGGATTACTATAAATGGACGCAGTGGATTTTTCTCAAGCTGTTTGAAAAGGGCCTTGCATATAAAAAAGAAATGGCGGTTAACTGGTGTACTTCCTGCAAATGCGTTCTTGCGAATGAGGAAGTTGTCAACGGTGTTTGCGAGCGCTGCGGCAGTGACGTTATCCGTAAAGTTAAAAGCCAGTGGATGCTGAAAATTACGGAATATGCCCAGCGTTTGATTGACGATTTGGATGAGGTGGATTACATTGAGCGTGTAAAGACTCAGCAGAAAAACTGGATTGGACGCTCTCAGGGCGCAGAGGTTACCTTTGCGACAACCCTCGGCGATGAGCTGATAGTTTATACAACCCGTCCGGACACGCTGTTCGGCGCAACATATATGGTTATTTCACCGGAACATAAAGTGATTGAAGCATGGCAGGATAAAATTGAAAACATGGACGAGGTGCGCGCTTATCAGACAGAAGCCGCAAGGAAATCTGATTTTGAACGCACAGAGGTTAATAAGGAAAAGTCCGGCGTTATGCTGCGCGGCGTAAAAGCAGTGAATCCGGTGAACGGCAAAGAAATTCCTATTTTCATTTCTGATTATGTTCTGGTTTCTTACGGTACCGGCGCAATTATGGCTGTACCGGGTCATGATACCCGCGACTGGGAATTTGCAAAAAAATTTAATTTACCGATTATTGAAGTCGTCAAAGGCGGAGATGTGGAAAAAGAAGCCTTTACCGACTGTGCATCAGGCATTATGGTGAATTCCGGTTTCCTTGACGGTATGAGTGTAGAAGAAGCCAAAAAAGCAATTATTGAACGTTTAACGGCAGAAGGTAAAGGGCATGAAAAAGTAAACTATAAGCTGAGAGACTGGGTGTTCTCCCGCCAGCGTTACTGGGGCGAGCCAATCCCAATGGTATATTGTGAAAAATGCGGTTGGATTCCGCTGCCGGAATCTGAACTGCCTCTGCGCTTGCCGGAGGTAGAATCTTATGAGCCTACGGAAACAGGCGAATCCCCGCTGGCAAAAATGACGGAGTGGACAAAAACTACCTGTCCGCATTGCGGTGGCGCGGCAACACGTGAAACGGATACCATGCCCCAATGGGCAGGTTCTTCCTGGTATTTCCTGCGGTATATGGATCCGCATAACCATGACGCTCTTGCTTCCAAAGAGGCGCTGAATTATTGGAGCCCGGTAGATTGGTATAACGGCGGTATGGAGCATACTACCCTGCATTTGCTTTACAGCCGTTTCTGGCATAAATTCCTCTATGATCTCGGGCTTGTTCCTACGAAAGAGCCGTATCAGAAACGCACCAGCCACGGCATGATTCTGGGCGAAAATGGGGAAAAAATGTCAAAATCCCGCGGCAATGTAGTAAACCCCGATGAAATTGTTGCAGAATACGGAGCCGATACCATGCGCCTTTATGAGATGTTTATTGGTGATTTTGAGAAAGCCGCCCCGTGGAACGCTTCCGGCATTAAAGGCTGCAAGCGTTTTCTGGAAAGGGTTTGGGGGCTTCAGGATGTATTGACACAGGAAGATGCCGTTCGTCCGGCACTTGAGGGCGTATTCCACCGCACAATTAAAAAAGTATCTTTGGATATTGACGCGCTGAAATGCAATACAGCGATTGCCACATTGATGTCACTGCTGAATGATATTATGGATACAGGTTCTGTTACCAGAGGAGAATTTAAAATTTTCCTTCTTCTGCTGAATCCGTTCGCTCCGCATATGACTGAGGAGCTTTGGGAAACTCTTGCTTTCGGCGGTAAAGTAACAGACCAAGCCTGGCCTGAATGGGACGAAGAAAAATGTGTGGAACAGACTGTGGAAATTGCAGTGCAGGTAAACGGTAAAGTTCGCGCCCGTGTTACGGTTCCGGCGGGTGCAGATAATGTTGCTGCTATTGCAGCTGCTAAAGCAGACGGGAAGGTTGCAGAAAGCATTGCCGGCAAAACTATTGTTAAGGAAATCTGCGTGCCGGGCAAGCTTGTAAATATTGTTGTAAAATAGCCTGCGGTTGTTCGTTTTATGCCGAATTTTGTCAGATAGGCGTATTTTCAGGAAATATCAGCGAACAGGTATAAAACCCCTTGACAAATGTTTGTTATTGATTGTATAATAATGGTTGTATCCGCACAGGATGTATTATACCCCTGCCCATAGGCGGAGGGAGGGAATTTGATGAGCCAGGTTAGAGTAAAAGATAATGAATCTTTGGAAAGCGCATTGCGGAGATTTAAAAAACAAACCTCCAGAGATGGCGTAATTCAGGAAGTTCGTAAGAGAGAGCACTATGAAAAGCCCTCTGTAAAGCGCAAGAAGAAATCTGAAGCGGCCCGTAAGCGCAAGTTTAAGTAACTGCGTTTTTGTGGTTTATTTTGGATGTACATGAAGAGCGGGCAGTTTCTGCCCGCTTTTTAATTATTTATTCGGAGGCACGTCCATGTCACTTTTCATACCCTCGTATCGGTTTGAACGTATTACGGATATTACAGCGGAAGATTTTCGGAAGATGGGTGTCAAAGCCGTTGCGCTGGATGTAGATAATACTTTGGCCGCCCATAATTGTCCCGAACCGCTGAAAGGCGTGCGGGATTGGCTGGAAAAAATGCAGGCGGCAGGAATGGATATGCTGATTGTTTCCAATAATAAAGCGGCACGTGTGCGTCCTTTTGCCGATGGGTTGAATTTGGATTTTACAACTCGGGCGGCAAAACCCTTGCCGGTTGGTTTTGCACGCTGTGCAAAGAAGCTGGGCATCCGATGCAATGAACTGGCAGTGATTGGAGACCAGATTTATACGGATATTTTAGGCGCGAACCTATGCGGCGCGGTTTCCATCCTTGTTACCCCCGTCAGTGAGGAGCAGGGATGGTCTTTCCGCATACGCAGGAAAATGGAGAAAAAAGTCCTGCGCCGTTTGGATGAACGCAGTGCAGGAAACAGGGAAAAACGGGGATGATTATTATGAAGAAAAAAGTATTGGTTTTAAACGGCCCGAACATTAACCTGACAGGGTTGAGAGAAACCGGTGTTTACGGGAAACAAACATTGGAGGATATTAACCTTGCGATTCGTTCCAGCGCAGTCCAGCTTGGTATAAACTGTGAGTTTTACCAAAGCAACAGCGAAGGGGATTTAATTGATAAAATCCATACGGTTCGTGCTGATTATGATGGCTGTATCATTAACGCCGGCGCTTACACCCATTACAGCTATGCAATCCGTGATGCTATCAGCGCGGTGCAGAAACCGTTTATTGAGGTGCACATGTCTAATATTCATGCACGGGAGGAATTCCGTCATACCTCTGTGATTGCGCCTGTATGTGCGGGTCAGATTGCAGGTTTTGGAAAAATGAGTTATATTTTGGCGCTCAGCGCCCTGAAAGAGCTGATATAAGGTGAAAAATCGTTTGGAACAGCTTCTTGCCGGTTTACCGGAGGATTTGGACGGCGTTTATATTACATCCCATGAAAACCGGTTTTATTATACAGGGTTTCCTTCCAGTGCCGGAACATTGCTAATTACCCGCGCAGGCTCAGTATTTTTTATTGACAGTCGGTATGTTGAAGCCGCGCAGAACTGTGTAACAGATTGTGATGTAGTATTGCAGGAAAAACTGATGGAACAAATCCTCCATTTTTGCAGTTCAAGGGAAATCCGCCGTATTGCGGTGGAAGCGCGCAGAATGGTTTATGCTGATGTGGAACAGCTTCGGGAGAAGCTTTCTGGTATTGAAATAGTTGCAGACAGCCGTGCTGACGATTGCATTGAAAAACAGCGGATGATAAAATCAGTGCAGGAAGTAGAATATATTCGTCAGGCACAGCAGATCGCAGAGCAAGCTTTTGAAGAACTGCTGCCTGTGATACGCCCGGGTATCACAGAACGGGAAATTGCCTTGAAATTGGAGTATTCTATGCTCAGCAAAGGCGCCCAGGCAATATCTTTTGAAACGATTGCTGTCAGCGGGGCAAATTCTTCCATGCCGCATGGCGTCCCTACAGAGAAAAAGGTGGAAAACGGAGATTTTATCACCATGGATTTCGGCGCGGTTTATAAAGGCTATCACAGTGATATGACGCGTACGGTTGCTGTGGGTAAAGTATCAGAGAAACAAAAGCTTGTCTATCAGACGGTGCTTGCGGCACAGCAGGCGGCTATTGATGCCGCAGCGGCAGGCGTATCATGTGCAGCGGTAGACGCTGCCGCAAGGGATATTATTTCTGCGGCAGGCTATGGGGAGTTTTTCCGTCATTCTACAGGGCATGGCGTGGGTATTGAAATCCATGAAGCGCCGAATCTTTCACCGGGTACTGCGGTTGTTTTGAAGGCCGGAATGATTGTTACAGCGGAACCGGGAATTTATTTGCCCGGAGAATTTGGCGTTCGGATTGAAGATATGCTTCTGATTACCGGCGATGGTGCGGAAAATTTAACAAAAGCGCCCAAAGAATTATTGGTTTTGTAGGAAATACAAAGATAGGACTTGAAAATTTAACAATTTTATTATAAACTAATATTTGGTTAATACTAATTTACGGGGGTAATTACAAATGATATCAGCAGGCGATTTCAGGAATGGCGTGACTTTTGAAATGGACGGTAACGTGTATTCCATCGTTGAATTCCAGCATGTTAAGCCGGGCAAGGGCGCGGCGTTCGTCCGTACAAAAATTAAAAACGTTATTCAGGGAAACATTACGGAGCGTACGTTTAACCCCAATGACAAATATCCTACCGCTTTTGTAGAGCGCAAGGAAATGCAGTATTCTTATAACGACGGCGACCTGTATTATTTTATGGATATGGAAACCTTTGATATGCTTCCGATTAATGCGGATGTTCTTGGCGATGCTTTTAAATTCGTAAAGGAAGAAATGATCTGCAAGATCCTGTCCTATAAAGGCAATGTTTTCGGCTGTGAGCCGCCGACCTTTGTAGAGCTTGAAGTTACACAGACAGATCCCGGTTTTAAGGGAAACACCGCAACCAATGCAACAAAACCTGCAGTTCTGGAAACCGGTGCGGAAATCCGTGTACCTTTATTTATCAATGAGGGTGACAAAATCCGCATTGACACACGTACCGGCGAATATATGGAGCGTGCATAAGTTCAGCTTTCCTGCTGAAGGCAGGGCAAAAACAAAAATATTAGGAGGTACAGACCATGACTATCACGGAAAAAGTCGCCTATTTGAAAGGATTGGCAGACGGATTAAACCTGAATGAAGATAAAGGTGAAGTTCGTGTGATTAAAGAGATTATCGGGGTTCTTGATGATCTTGCACTGTCAGTTGCAGATTTGGAAGATACCACAGCTTTGCAGGGCGAACAGCTTGACGCTGTAGACGAGGATCTTGACGCGCTGGAGTCTGTTGTCTATGATGACGAAGACGATTGCTGTTGCTGCGATGATGACGATGAAGAATATGACGATATGATGTACGAAGTAGAGTGCCCGTCCTGCGGCGAAAGCATTTATTTGGATGAAAGTATCATTGAAGATGGTTCTATCGAATGCCCGAACTGCGGCGAAAATTTGGAATTTGATATTGATGAATGCGAATGCGATGGCGATTCCGAAGGCGGCTGTGATTGCGGCTGCGAAGATTAATTTAATCCGAACAATTATTTTGATGATTATTTTTAAACCTGCTGTGGGATATTCCTGCAGCAGGCTTTTTTATTGTGTGCAGAGCTTGAAAAAAACAATATTACATACATAAACAATTGCATTTATATCTTGTGGATAAAATTTCAGAAAGGATTGAAAAGAAAACCTTTTCTGTGGTAATATATTATGAAAGGAGTTGTGTGAAAATGACATTTAAAAAATTTTTCCCCCATAGGAACCGAATTGTATCCGTAATTATGATTTTATGCATTCTTTTTGGATTTGCTGTTTCCGGGAATGCATCTGCAGAAATTGAGCAAACTGCGGTACAAACAAGATCCGTGCCATTAAATTGGGGAGATAATGTGCTTGTTATGAAAGAGCACAGTGATTATTCGTATCTCACAGGAGAAGTATTGACATCGGGGCAAATGGGTTATCATCTTTATTTTGTGAACTACACAGCGATGATTCCTGTCCGGCTGACAGGTGAATCCTTGGGTTTTACTGTTTCTTATAAAGAAAGTACAGGTGAAATTGTTCTTTCTGATATCAATGGGAATAAAGTGGAAATTAAAGAAAACAGCAATGTCATGAAAAGGTATCGTTATTATGAAACCACCCCATTTGAAGAAGTGATTATGCCTATAGAAGTTCGCAATATTGACGGGCGTACCTATTTACCGTTGAGATGCGTTTCAGAAGCGTTAAATTGCCAGGTGGAATATCGAGAAGAAACGAACGGAAATATTTTTGTGTTGGTGTATAAGCCGTTTTCACTGCAAAATCGGCTGACTTCTGAGCAGGTAACAGAATTAATTGAGGAATATAAACTCCTCATAAAACCTATGGAACCGGTTTATCAATGGCTGAATGTTGCAGATCGTGCGGCCGGGGAAGATGAAGCACCGTTCCCTGGCGATACGATTGGCAATATACCGGTTTTGGAATGCTATATGGATAACGGGCAAAAAAAGCCTGTTGTTATCGTTGAACATGGGGTGACCATGTGCAAAGAAAATATGCTTCCAACGTTAATGGCTTTGGGCAAAGCAGGTTTTCATGCAATAGCGATTGATGCTTACGGTCACGGCGGACGCCAAAACATACAGCAAATTTCTATGATGGAAGTTGTAGTCCGTAATGCAAGGGATATTGATACAATATTGTCTTATTATGAAAATTTCCGTGCAGATCAGGCAGATATTTTAAATTTTGGCACTGCCGGATTTTCTATGGGAGGAATGAGCGCCTTTTATCAGGCGGCATATGGTTCAAGAAGACCGTCGGCGATTGTTCCGGTAGCGGGTACGCCGGATTGGCTTCCATTGTGTGATGCTTTGCCCATTTGCCGCGCTTTGCTCCCGATGAGTTATGATGAGCAGGGGAACCGTGCGCAGATTGAAGGGGAAGAAGCATTGACAGCTTATCGAGCATATGCACAGGCGCATCAGCCAATGAACGGTTTGGAAATTAACAATAACCTTGCTCAGACTCCAATGCTTATGATGATTGGTTCAGATGATGCAACAATATCGCCGAATGGATGTCAGACCCTTTTTAATCTGCTGAATCCGGATCCTGAAAATCAACCGAATCCGAATGTTGAACTGATTGTGTATCAGGGGCAGGGCCATGCGTATACACAGGAAGAAATAACAGAAATGGTTGCATTTTTGAAAAAACATCTGTTGCCGCCGGAAGAAGCGCAGGAACCTGACATTTCGGAGGAATAAAAGGCCTGAAAAGAAATTTAAAAAAATTTTGCTGAACTACTTGTAATTTTACCATTTTTGTTATAAAATAAACGAGGTTGACAAAGGCGTCACGCACGATAGGGCGTGTACGCCTTTTTTTAAAACAAAAATAGGGGGAATATCAGCCATGTCTTATGTACAAAGAGTTTTAGACGATCTGATTGCGAAAAACAGTGAACAGCCGGAATTTATTCAGGCTGCGACAGAAGTATTAACTTCCATTGAACCTGTTATGGAACGTCATCCGGAATATGAAAAAGCCGGTTTGCTTGAAAGAATCGTAGAGCCGGAAAGACAAATCATTTTCCGTGTTCCGTGGGTAAATGATAAAGGTGAAGTTTGTGTAAACCGTGCATTCCGTGTACAGTTTAACAGCGCAATTGGTCCCTATAAGGGCGGCCTGCGTCTGCATCCGTCTGTAAACCTCGGCATTATCAAATTCCTTGGTTTTGAGCAGATTTTCAAAAACTCCCTGACCGGTCTGCCAATCGGCGGCGGCAAAGGCGGCAGCGATTTTGACCCGAAAGGCAAATCTGACCGTGAAATCATGGCATTCTGCCAGAGCTTTATGACAGAATTGTGCAAACATATCGGCGCAGATACTGACGTTCCGGCAGGTGATATCGGTACCGGCGCGAGAGAAATCGGATACATGTTCGGTCAGTATAAACGCATTCGCGGCGTGTATGAGGGTGTGCTCACCGGTAAAGGCCTGACCTATGGCGGTTCCCTTGCACGTACAGAAGCTACCGGTTACGGGCTTGTTTACCTTACTGAAGAAATGCTTCGTCAGCATGGCATGAGTATTGAAGGTAAAACCGTTGTTGTTTCCGGTTCCGGCAATGTTGCTATTTACGCAACTGAAAAATGCCAGCAGCTTGGCGCTAAGGTTGTTGCACTGAGCGATTCCAACGGTTATATTTATGATGCAGAAGGCATTGACCTTGCCCTTGTGAAAGAAATCAAGGAAGTAAAGCGCGGCCGTATTAAAGAATATGTGGAAACTCGCAAAAATGCGGTTTATACCGAAGGCAAAGGCATTTGGACAATTCCTTGTGATATTGCTCTGCCTTGTGCGACCCAGAATGAGCTGAATGAAGAAGATGCAAAAACCTTGCTTGCAAACGGCGTAATTGCTGTTGCAGAAGGTGCTAACATGCCTTCTACATTGGAAGCAACCAACGTATTCCTGAATGATGGTAAGGTACTCTTTGCTCCTGGTAAGGCTGCAAACGCCGGCGGTGTTGCTACCTCTGCACTTGAAATGAGCCAGAACAGCATGCGCCTTTCCTGGACTTTTGAAGAGGTTGACGCTAAGCTGAAAGATATTATGGTTAATATTTACAACAATATTTCTAAAGCGGCAGAAGAGTATGGCTGTAAAGATAACTTCGTTGTTGGCGCTAACATTGCAGGCTTCCAGAAGGTTGCTACTACAATGATGGCACAGGGCGTGGTATAATTCATAATTAACCTTATTCGTTTAAAACGCTCCATCCGTAAAGGATGGGGCGTTTTTTAGTATGAAAAGGATATTGGATTGAAATAATATATAATCTAAAAATAAACAAATAAATGATAATATTTAAGATATTATCATACTAAGGCGTTGAAAAATATTTACAAATAATGTATAATAAATTCTATGATGGATTTTGTCAAATAAAGGGGTAAATCAGGAAAGAAAATGGCAATATGA
>CAKTEE010000013.1 GCA_934546985.1 uncultured Eubacteriales bacterium | reverse complement strand
TCAATGGATGTACCGGAACCGGAAACGGTGTTGCCGCCGGAACCGTTAATTGATGTCCCAGAGCCATTAATAACATTACCGAATCCGTTGATATTTGTACCAATACCGTCAATGGATGTACCGGAACCGGAAACAGTGTTGCCGCCGATGCCGCTGACTGCTGTACCGGAGCCCTTGACAACATTACCGAATCCGTTGATATTTGTACCAATACCGTCAATGGATGTACCGGAACCGGAAACGGTGTTGCCGCCGGAACCGTTAATTGATGTCCCAGAGCCATTAATAACATTGCCGAATCCATTTATGTTTGTACCGATACTACCGTCTTGAATGATACGGCTTTCATTATCACCGCCGCCATTACCACCGTTGCCGCCGTTATCACCGCCGCCATTACCACCATTGCCGCCGTTATCACCGCCGCCATTACCACCATTGCCGCCATTACCACCATTGCCGCCGTTATCACCGCCGCCATTACCACCGTTGCCGCCATTACCACCGTTGCCGCCATTACCACCGTTGCCGCCGTTATCACCGCCGCCATTACCACCGCCGCCAATGCCACTGATGGATGGTGTAGGGTTTCCTCCACCATCTGTAACTGTGACGGCATTGACAACAGCAGCAGCGTTGGCGACTACGCCAACGTGTGCAGCAGCAACCACGGAAGCTGCGACTGCAACTACTTTTGCAACAGCAACAACGTAGAATCCGACCAGTACACCGCACAGCCAAGAGAATGAGGTATCTCCTGGTTTGCTGTTTTGTTTCATAGCCAAAAATTCTTTTGCGGCTTTTTCTTTATCTACATCTTTTAGTTCCAATAAGCATTCAGATAGCATTCTACGTTTTCCGTTTGCCACTTCAACTTCCACATCAAGGTCATATTCAAGGAAAACCTTTGCAGGATTTTTCTGAAATTCATGCATCAGGTCAGGGTTTTTTTGAATTTTAGTTCTTAAATTGTCCATATCCTGCCAATAGGAAAGGCTTTCAGGGGATCGTTTCATTGCATATATTCTCCTTTTTCTCTAAGATATGTAATGTTTTACTGAATGTATTTGTTAATTCTAATTAAAGTGTTCATATGTTTAGAATAATAATTGCATAATACTACACAAATTGTAGTTTATTATTTTATATAAATCAAGTAGTATTTGTAAAATCTTAAAAAATAGAATTATTGTTACTGTATCTGTTCGAGGTTTTTCTGTTTGAGGGTAATCTACTGCAAAAAGCTTGCCTTTGGCGGTGATTTCACCGTCTGCGGCAAGCTTTTGTTAGTCATCAAGATTTTGTTTTAAATTTTCTGTCGGTTCCGGTTCTGCTGCTTCTGCTGGGGCAGTTGATGTATTTATATTTTGAGCGGAATTGAAATCAGCGGTATTTGGATTCCAATAGGGGTGTGGCGCAGCAGGCGGCTGTGGACTGTATGGGTTAGAGTTGCAATAATATCCTTGCGGTGAATTTGCCGGAGGAACGGAAGCGCCGTAATGATTAACGTACGGATTAGGGTTTCCTGAGCCATAATACCCATTATTATATTGGTTTGGATATGGTACCCCATAATAATATCCGCCGCTGTAGGTGTTGGGTGCTTGCGTACCATAAGGGGGATACATATTCGGGTTCTGCCCATAATAACCGTTATGATATGGAGCGGGGGGCTGATTTGGTGTTCCATAATATCCATTCCTATAAGCATTGGGAGTTGGTGGAATGTTATAGTTGCTCATATAAGGATTTTGCGGTTGTGTGCCGCGGTATCCGTAAGGATAGTTTAGATATGGATTGCCATACTGCGGATTTGCATATTGCTGAAAAGGGATTTTAGTGCGTGCAGGCGGCGCTGTTTCCACGCCAAGCAGGATGCACGCATATTCCGCACGTGCCTGTTTGAAATAAGGAATCACATAAATGAACGGCAGAATCAAAAAACATAACAGAAACCAGCCGAAAAAAGTGAGCTGGAAATGCAGGGAAGCTGCACTTTTACCTGCCATTGTGTTTTTGGAAATACGAATGGCTTCACCGGCAGACATATCTTCATGAGCGGTTAACAGGTATGGTACAAGAAAATAACGCTGAATGACGCGCAGGAATGCATATGCACCAACCAGAGCAAGGAGGGCGGAAATCATAATCAGACACGTGGCGATCAGCACATCGGAATACTTTTTTGTATCCATCAGGTAAGAATATGACAACGGATAAACCAGTATTGCAGGCAGAAAACAGAGAATTGCCCATAATACTTCATACACCCTGATGAAGAACATTCCAGATACTGCGCGGCCATAGCGCTTTTTACGGAACCATTCCAATGCGCTTTGTGCAGAAACTTCTCTGCCGTTTGCATTGTGCCAGTAAAAAGAGGTTTCCCCCATCTGAAGAGGGTTATAGATTAAAATAAGAATCAGCAAAACGGGGACTGCAATTAGAAACGGGAGAAGCGCCTGAAGGACATTGCTGGTTGTTAGTGAATTCCATTCCGTTATGGAGATGAATTTAACGTGATAAGCTGTCAATAGCTGCATGGTGAATTCCAGACCAATCACGAGCAGAAGTATCACCGCGCTGGTCAGTGCAAGAATGGTCAGAGCAGACGACCATTTTCCGCTTATGCGGAGTTTGGCGTTCTGTCTGATTTTAGATTTTGTAATCAAGCCCCTATCACCTCGAAGAAAAATTGTCAATTCATATTACATATTATACTAACATATTTCCCATTTATAGTCAAAGAAATTCAAACGCGGATAAATACAAAAAACGGCGGAGTATTGTATGACGAATGAGTATGAAATGGTTGATGATATATTTCACGGTCAAGAGGGGGATTTTTCATTTTTTTGTTTTGTTTTCAAGCATTTTTTTGGAAAGAGTGTTGCGGTTCAAGTATTTTTCTGCGATAATAGAACATGGTTTTTGCGGCGATTGCGCCGTGTGATTTGGAGGGACTAAAACAATGACAGATAATGAAATTTTAGCTCAGTTATTATTTCAAAATATTTCCCGTACGCCAGAGGATTATATGCAGCAATATCCTGCACGTGATTTGCCGCAGGATGCGCGCGTCACCCGTTTTGCACCAAGCCCCACAGGTTTTTTGCATATAGGAGGGCTTTTTGCAGCACTGGTTTCTCAGCGTACCGCGGCGGTGACAAACGGTGTGTTTTATGTAAGGATAGAAGATACGGACAAAAAACGGGAAGTGGAAGACGGCGTGTCTGAAATTATCCGTGGGTTGAATGCCTTTGGTATTAAAATAGAGGAAGGCGTTACCGGCTTTGGTCAGGAGACAGGAGCATACGGCCCTTACCAGCAAAGCCGCCGTAAGGAGATTTATCAGGCGTTTGCAAAACGGTTGGTGGAGCAGGGAATGGCGTATCCTTGTTTCTGTGATGCGGATAGGTTAAATCATATCCGTGCGGAACAGGAAAGCAAGAATCTAAACCGCGGTTATTATGGAGAATGGGCGGTTTGCAGGAGTTTGACGTTGGAACAAATCAAAGAAAAAATTGCACAGGGCATGCCTTATGTCCTTCGTCTGCGTTCTCCCGGCAATCTGGAAAAACGCATCGTGTTTGATGATTTTATTAAGGGAAAAATAGAAATGCCGGAGAACGATCAGGATGTTGTTCTTTTAAAAACAGACGGTATTCCAACTTATCATTTTGCCCATGCAGTGGATGATACGTTAATGCATACCACCCATGTTGTGCGCGGCGATGAATGGATTGCTTCTGTACCGCTGCATATTCAGCTGTTCCGCGCCATAGGCGCAAAGCCGCCGAAATATGCGCATATTTCGCCGATTATGAAAATTGACGGTGAAGACGGGGGTAAGCGCAAGCTTTCCAAACGGAAAGATCCGGAAGCGGCAGTGACTTATTATGCGGAGCAGGGCTACCCGAAAGAAGCGGTTATGGAATACCTGCTTTCTATTGCCAATTCAAATTATGAGGATTGGCGCAAAGCGAACCCGCTGGAGCCATGGGAGAAATTTCCCTTTAATTTAAAGAAGATGAGTGTCAGCGGCGCTTTATTCGACTTGGTGAAATTGAATGACGTCAGTAAAAATGTCATTTCCGTTATGCCTGCGGAAAAAGTGCTGGAAGATACCTGCGCATGGGCAAAAGAGAAGGATACACAGCTTTATGAGCTGTTGACTGCGGATAAAGCGTATGCACAGGAAATATTAACGATTGACCGTAATACGAAAAAACCACGGAAAGATATTGGCAAATGGAATGAAGTTAGGGAATACCTTTCTTATTTTTATGACGAGCTTTTCCAGCCGGATTATTCCCTGCCGGAAAACATAGACCCATCAGACGCGGCAAAAATTCTGGAAAGTTATCTGGCAGTCTATTCTGCGCAGGATGATAAAGACCAATGGTTTGCACGTATGAAAGAATTGTGTGAGCCTTTGGGTTATACGCCGAATGTGAAGGAATATAAAAAAGATCCTGACGCCTATAAAGGGCATGTAGGAGATTTGTCTGCGGTTATCCGTGTTGCCGTAACAGGGCGCAAGAACACGCCTGACCTGCACAGCATTATGAAACTGCTGGGGGAAGAACGTACGCGTGCGCGGTTACAGCGGGCATTATCATATTATAGCGGGGAGAAAAAAGACGAATGGAAGAACTGATAAAAAACGAAGAAATGCCGAAAACGGCAGGCAATTTTATCTATGAGGCAATTGATAAGGATTTGGCGGAAGGCGTACGCACCTATGTGCAGACCCGTTTCCCGCCGGAACCGAACGGTTATCTGCATATCGGGCATGCAAAAGCAATTTGCATTGATTTCGGCGCCGCTGCAAAGTATAACGGCATTTGCAACCTGCGTTTGGATGATACCAATCCCGTCAAAGAGGATACGGAATATGTAGATGCAATTATGGAAGATATCCGCTGGCTGGGGTTCCAGTGGGCGAATGTTTACTATGCTTCCGATTATTTTGATTTTATTTATGATTGCGCGGTTCGCTTGATAAAGAAAGGCAAAGCTTTTGTTTGTGATTTAAGTGCAGAGGAAATCAGGGAATACCGCGGCACATTGACGGAACCGGGCAAGGAAAGCCCTTACCGCAGCCGCAGTGTGGAGGAAAATCTTGATTTGTTCCAGCGAATGACTGACGGCGAATTTGCCAACGGTGAAAAAGTATTGCGTGCAAAAATTGATATGGCTTCTCCAAACCTAAATATGCGAGATCCGGTCATTTATCGTATTCTCCATGCAGAACACCATCGTACCGGCAATAAGTGGTGCGTTTATCCTATGTACGATTTTGCACATCCTTTATCCGATGCGGCGGAAAAAGTGACTTTCTCCCTTTGTACGCTGGAATTTGAAGACCATAGGCCGTTATATGACTGGGTACTCAAAGAACTGGATATTGACAGGGAGCCGCCCCGTCAGATTGAATTTGCCCGTATGAATTTAAATTATACTCTTACCAGCAAGCGTAAATGTTTAAAACTGGTGCAGGATGGTGTTGTTTCCGGCTGGGACGATCCGCGTATGGCAACCCTTTGCGGAATCCGCCGCCGCGGTTATCCTGCAGAGGCTGTACGTGATTTTTGTGACCGTATCGGTGTTTCAAAAGCAAACAGCGTCATTGATTATGCACTGCTGGAAGCTTGTGTACGTGAGAATCTGAACACTGCTGCACCAAGAGTAATGGCGGTATTGCGCCCTCTGAAGGTTGTGATTGACAATTATCCGGAAGGGCAGGTTGAAAATATCGAAGTAGAATGCAATCCGGAACGTCCGGAGATGGGAATGCGCACAGTAGAGTTTTCCCGTGAACTGTATATTGAGCAGGAAGATTTCATGGAAGAACCGCCGAAAAAATATTTCCGCCTCTTCCCGGGGAACGAAGTGCGGCTCAAAAGCGCATACTTTGTAAAATGTGTTGGTTTTGATAAGGATGCGGATGGTAATATAACCTGCGTTCATTGTACCTATGATCCGGAAAGTAAGGGCGGCAATTCTCCCGACGGACGTAAGGTAAAGGGGACGATTCATTGGGTTTCTGCCGGACATGCGCTGGATGCTGAAATTCGCCTGTATGACCGTTTGTTCCTGACAGAAAACCCGTCGGAGGAAACGGCAGGCGGCGACTTTTTGGAAAATCTGAATCCAGATTCCCTTACTGTTTTAACCGGTTGTAAGTTGGAAAAAAATATGGAAAACTGTAAACCGGGGGATACTTTCCAGTTCCTGCGGCAGGGGTATTATTGTGTAGATAAGGACAGTGCACCGGGACATATTGTGTTGAACCGTACCGTTGCAATTAAAGATTCTTGGGCTAAGGCACAGAAGAAATAAGTATTTAGAATGCGGGCAGAATGACTGTCCGCATTTTTACAGGGTGGGGAAAAGAAAAATGAGAAAGAAATTATTGCTTTTATCGATCGTTATTGTTATGGCGCTTTTATCTCTCAGCGGCTGTATGTTTCTGAAAGATAATGAAATGGACGCGCTTCTGTCAGAAGCGTTAAATGCGGTGCAGGCGGAAGACTATGATAAGCTTGCTTCCATGCTAAGTAAGGGAGCCAGAGAAGAGTTAAACGGTTCTGTTGTCCCTTTTGAAGATATGCACAAAATTTTTCACGGAACTGTCAAGAATTATATGGCGCTTGAGCGCAATATTCAGTCTGATTCTTATCATGGCGGGCCGCGTGTTTTAACGAAAGCGTTCCGTTACACCGTAACCACAAGCGAAGGGACATATGAAGTGCTGTTGACTGTGGTATCGTCTGAGGAAGATTCAGGAATTACACAATTTCAAATTACGCCCCGTTCCGCCTCTTTTGTGAGCAGTATTTTCCCTCAGTTTAACAGTGCAGGCAGTTGGCTGATGCTTGTGTTTTCTCTGCTGGTTTTAATTTTCCGTATAGTTACAACGGTTTCTGCGGTGAAAAGCAATATTAAAATGAAACCGTTATGGATTGCACTGATTTGGATTGCACAGTCAGGGTTCTGTATTACAAGCATACCGAATAGATTTCATTTCAGTATTCAGTTGATTAACATTTTCTTTTCCGAATTCCGAAGTTTGGCGGGAGGAGGTTTTTCCCTTACCGTTTTGCTTCCGGTCGGTGCAATTTTGTATTGGATTTTGAGAAAAAAATTAATAGATACCGAACCGCCGAAGCCGAATAGGTTTGGGCAAAACAATCCGCCTTATTATGGTTCCGAACCGTTTCAGAAATAAAAGTGTAAAATAAAAACACAAGCCCTTTTTTCCAATAAATAGAAAGGGCTTGTGTTTTTTTCTTTATGATACGGTGCATTTTTGAAGAATTTTAATGACAAATTCGGTTTCTGTTTCCAGTGTATTCAAGCGGGCGAGTTTTTCCGCACCTTCACGTGTGGTGCGGAAAAAATAAGGCGTCATTAAAAAAAGGTTATGGATATCTTCCTGTGATTTTAAATGGATTTTTCCTTTTACATAAACGGTATCAACAAGCGTTAAGGTTTCGCTCTCATATCCTGTTTCATCGTTTTCATAGGGAGATTCATATAAAATTTCTTTCAACCCATAGAGATGGCGTTTTCCTGGAAGAATCCCGATCAAATAACCGCCTGGTTTCAGAATCCTTGATATTTCATTATTACAGTATGGTGCAAAGGAATGTACGGCAGTGTCAATGCTTTCATCTGCGAGGGGGATATTAAAAACGCTTGCCACCAAAAATTGAACGGGCAGTGTTTTGGAAGAAGCCATTTTTACGCCGGCCTTTGAAATATCAAAAGCGAAAATGTTGGTATGGATGTCGTTGCCGATTAAAAAGCGGCAAAGTTTTTTTGTATAATAGCCCTCGCCGCAGCAGCAGTCGGCAATGACAGTGTCTGGCTTTTTAGGCAAAAGGGAGAGGCATAATTGGTTAATGTGTTCTGATAAATTTTGATAATAGCCTTTTTCTAAAAACGAGCGGCGGGCAAGCAGCATTTCGCGGCTGTCTCCGTGGTTGCCTGAACCTTGGTTCGGCAGCAATAAATTGAGATATCCTTTAGCGCCCATGTCGAAGCAGTGGCCCTGTGTGCATTTACAGATGTTTTTGATAATCTCCATACCGCCGCCGCAGACTGGACATTTTATAATATGCAAGGGTATTCCTCCCAAAGATGCAATGATGATTGTATGCTCATAGTTTACCTCATTCCCTGTAGGATAGCAAGAGAATTATAACTCCTTTTTGTCATAAATCCGGTAGGATATAGTATAGGAAATTCCGGTGAATAACAAGGCGGAAACAGGCAGACAGAGAAGAATTACAAAAAAGTCTGATTCTGGTATCTGAGATATATCGTAAACGGAAAATACGAACATAAAAAGCAAAAATATGCCGCCAAAGATTGCCAGATTAATCAGCCTGTATTTTTCTACGCCGAATTTATAAATGAGCGGGATTGCAATACTGGTAAAAATTAAGGTAACAGAGAACATTACCAGTACAATGCAAAGGTTTTCTAAAAGATTGGCGGAAGAATTAAATGCCTGCCATATTAAAACAGAAACGGTAGAGATGATGCTGCCCGCAAGTGCCATAATCAGCGTCAGCAGATATTTTGATAATACAATCTGCTTTTTGGTTACAGGCAGGCTCCTGCCGAATTTCTCCCATTTGGAATAATCATCGTAAGTGAAAGAAGAAACAGAGGTCATAGTCAGCATCAGTGTAATCATGCTGGCAAGGTAAGTGGGTGTTTTCATAGAAACGGAAAAAATCAAAAATGCGGCAAAAAGGAAAATCATTGTTTGGAATGATTTTTTCAGGTTCAGCAGGTCTTTGATAATGAAGCCTTTCATCGGTTATTTACCGCCTTTCACATAATATAGCATAATTTCTTCCAAAGATACATGGTCAATAACACAATCAGGATATTTGCGTTTTGCTTGCTGACGGTTTGCAACTAAAACCTCATAACCAAACTGGCTGGTGCGGTAACCGAGAACATCGTTGGAATGGATTTTGTTAAACATTTCTTTTCCGCATTTCAGCAGGCCGTATTCGTTTAATAAAGTATCTTTATTTTCACTCAATATCAAATTGCCCTTATGAATAAAGGTAATATAATCTGCAATTTTTTCCAAATCGCTGGTGATATGGGAAGAAATAAAAATCGAATGCTCTTCATCCTGAATAAATGCCAGAAACTCATCCAAAATCTCATTGCGTACTACCGGGTCTAAACCGCTGGTGGCCTCATCAAGAATTAAAAGTTTCGGAGCATGAGATAATGCGACGGCAATCGAAAGCTTCATTTTCATTCCTCTGGAATATTGTTTTACAATGAGATTCATAGGGATATTAAATTTGTTTAAATAAGAAAGGAAAATTTTATTATTCCAGTTTGTATATATGCTGCGCATAATCAGGGAAACATCTTTTGCACAAAGAGTATCATAAAAACATCCTTCGTCAAATACCACGCCGATTTGCTGTTTTATGGCAAGTTCATTCTTCTGATGCTCCAATCCTAAAATGCTGATTTCCCCGCTGTCATACCGGAGCAGATTGAGCATCGCTTTAATGGTAGTGGTTTTACCTGCGCCGTTTTCTCCGATAAATCCCATAATGCATCCTTTTGGCAGAGTGAAGCTGATATTGTTCAGTTTAAAAGAAGTGCCCGGATAGGTTTTTGTTAAACCGCAGACTTCAATTGCATTGTTCATATTGATTCCTCCCCATATAAAACCGATAATGTATCTTTGAGTTCATCCAGTGTAATACCGCTGTTTTTTGCAATGCCAACGGCTTTTTGAAGGGCTTCTTCTGTCAGACGGAGTTGCTCTTCACGGATAAACTCCATATTTTTGCGCGCGACAAAACAGCCTTTTCCCGGAACGGTTTCCAGAAACCCGTCCCGTTCCAATTCTTCATAAGCGCGCTTTGTGGTAATAACACTAATGCGCAGTTCTTTGGCCAGCAGTCGCATGGACGGCAGTGCTTCGCCTGCTTGCAAAGTGTCGTTCATAATTAAATTTTTAATCTGCGAGGTAATTTGCTCGTAGATTGGTTTTTCGCTTGAATTGCTGATGATAATATCCATGGTTCCACCTCAGCAGTGTTATACTGTATATATATTATATATACAGTATAACACTGTGCATTTCTGTTGTCAATAGGAATGCCAAGTCCATAATACTTTATAGTAGTTTGGTTATAAATTTTTAATAAGTAGAAAATAGTATTGATACATAATGAAAGAATCATTTGAATTTTATGCTTTTGATTTTACTTGTTTTGTTTAAAGCGAGTTAAAGAGAAGTTTTTTAAAACGAAAGGAGCCGGATTTTCCGGCTCCTTCTTAAATAATATGGTGTTATTGTTTAAGGAAGTAATATCCCGTCAGGCTGGGAAGGGGTACCTGAGCTGCGGTTGAAATAGTAATCATAAACCTGTGCTGCAACTCCGGCGGTGTTTGCACCTGCACTTGCATGTTCGATTACAACACTGATTGCAATTTCTGGTTTTTCAGCCGGCGCATAGGAGATGATAACGCCGTTTTCCACACCGTCCGGTACTTGTGCAGTACCGGTTTTAGCGGCAACCTTAACAGGCAAATCGGCGAAATATTTGGTACAGTAGCCGCCGTTTGTCAGTTTGTACATGCCCGCCTTTACCGCGTCGATATTCTCAGGCAAAATACCTGTATCACAGGCAACAACGGCATCCTTTGTCATTACTGTCTTTGTATAATCATAGCTTTTAATCTCTTTTACAAGGTGGGTTTCATAACGTGTTCCGCCGTTCGCAATGGTTGCGCAATAATTGGCAAGCTGAATGGGTGTCATTAAGTTATCTGACTGACCGATGCAGGACTGAATGGTGTCGCCGGGCTGCCATGTACCCCCGCTGGCTTCCCTTTGTTCTTTGCCAGCGAGGATACCAGAAATTTCAGGTATTTCAACACCTGTGGTCTGTCCAAATCCCAGCTTCTTTTCCCAGTAATTCAGTTTGTCAATTCCTGTTTGCCGGCCGACATCAAAAAAGTACAGATTGCAGGATTGTGCAATAGCATTTAAGAGATTAACATGGCCGTGTACACCCATACATTTGGGCTGATAGTCTTTATAAAAAGTATAACGTCCCGTACAAGTAATTGTCTGGTCTTTGGTAATAATTTTTTCCTGTAGTGCTGCAAGGGCTACGGCTGGTTTATAGGTAGACCCGGGTGGATAACCGCTGCGGGTTGCCCTGTTCCACAAGGGTTTGGTTGAGTCATTGTTCAGCTCACCGGCGTTTTCTTTATAAGTAGAAATATCATAGGTTGGATAGGAGGCCATTGCAAGAATTTCACCTGAATTTACATCGGTAACCACAATGGCGCCGGCTGTGGCAGGTCCGCCGTCTTTTCCTCCGGAAGTAATATATTTACGGTTCAAATCCTGTATAGTATCCTGTAATGCATTCTGTGCAACACGTTGAAGATTCATATCCAGCGTAAGTACTACCGTATCTCCCTGTATAGGTTCAGATATAAATTCTGTGGTAACGTTTCCGTCATAGTTTTTGGAAATGGACTTTTTCCCTTTGGTACCGCGCAGGTAATCTTCCATTGCTTTTTCAATGCCGTCCTTGCCAATCATATCGTTCATGTTGTAGCCGTTATCTTTTTTTTCGGTATATTCTTCGGCGCTGATACTGCCAACCATACCGATGACGTGAGGAGCCAGTGTGCCGTCCACATATTCACGGTAAGGTTCTACCTGAACCTCAACTCCTTGAAAGAAAGTGCTGTTTTCTTTAATTTTCAGTACGGTTTCATCACTGATATCTTCAGCAAAGGTATAGGGGTTGCTGACAGAAAAATCTGCCGCCCGCATGGTATAGGCAACACCGCCGATGGTACGCTGTTCTTCCGAAGAAAAATCTTCCAATTCAAAGGTTTTAATCAGTGCATCCATACAGTTCTGTGCAGTGGCGTAGGAATTTAATTGCAGTTTTTGTTTGAGCAGAGCAATTTTTTTATCACTATTTGGTGTGAATTCTGCTGTGCTGTTTGTATAGGTCAGCGGTAAGTCATCATTCCATGCTTCTCCGCGGGTTTCCAGTAATTTTGTAAGTTCAAGAATAATCTGATTTCTTTGCGCTTTGTTGGAAGCAGAGGGGAAAGAAGCATATTCCATAACGACAGAATAGCCCATCCGGTTAATAACTACCGGGTTTCCGTTCCTGTCCAAAATTTCTCCGCGTGCAGCGTCTACATTCACAGTACGAATGTTTGCTGCCTGCGCATTCAGTGCATAATTTTCTCCGTTTACGATTTGAAGGTCTACAAGGCGCATACCGTAAACCGCAACAATACAGCCTACGAGAAATACAGAAAGAAAACCTCGAAAAATGCTTTGTTTTCGGTTCATATTCCATCTCCTTTGTATTATTAACATGGTAAAAATTACCTATTATTTTTAGTAAAATGACCGCAGCGAAACTGCTGCGGCCTGATGTCAAAAACAAACTTATAACACCGGGCTTCGAAGCTGTTTTCGCAAAAGCCTGATGATAAAATAAAGCAAAGGGATAAATAATGCTGTATACAACATAGAAGGCAGAAACTGTTGATACAGCAAAGTCAGCGCACCGGTATAACCGCGCAGCAGGACGAATATTACCCAATACAGCATAGTATGCAAAATGATACCTAATCCACTCAGCAATATGCCGGATAACAGGCTGTTCTGCATTAAATGGGTAATCAGCAAGCCGGAAACGCACCCAAGGCACATCAATATAATACTGTGAAAACCTGTCGGCTGTGCAGATACCATATCCCACAGAAGCCCTGCGAAAAGACCGAAAAAAGCGCCGGCGGTTTCCCGCTCAAACATACCAATACATACTACGGCCGGAACAAGAAGCATTGCACCTGCTTTGCCGATTACAGGCAATAAGTTGGGGGTGGTTTGAAGCAGAAACAATATCAGCAAAATCAGCGTTAAAATGCATCGGCGGATGATATCTTTTCTTTTCTGTTTCATCATGGATTTTTCGCTCCTGACGTTGTTTCTCCGGGAGCAGTTGTTTCGGTTTTCGGCGTTGTGTTTTCACTTCCGTCAATTCCTTGACCGCGGAAATCTGTAATTACAAAAACATCTTTTAAATTCATAATATCAGCGCCTGCAGTGATAATTGCATAAGCGGAGATATCGTGATTGTCATTCCTGACTTGGGAAACTGTGCCGATAATCAATCCTCTTGGGTAAGTGCCGCCTACACTGGAGGTGCAGACTAAACTGCCGGAAGTAATCGATGTGTCACGGTTCAGGTATGACATCCGGCACATATTTTTATCTGCCAGTTCTACCGACCCGCTGACAACGCCGGGCTCACGGGTGCGAACCTCATAAGCGCTGACATTAACGTCCGGTGCAAGTATTGTTCGTACCTTAGCGTAAGTCGGACCAACTTCAAAAACACGCCCTACCAGATATTTGCCCGAAATAATGGGGTCATTGACTGCTACACCGTCCAGAGAACCTTTGGATATGGTAAAGGAGCCGAAGCTGTCCGCAGTGTCCCTGCTGATAATCTGTGCATCTTCAAATGCAAAATCAGGGTTTTCTTTTTTCAGTTCAAGATAAAGTTTGTACTGTTCATTTTCCTGTTTATATTTTTCATAATCTGCGAGTTGTCCCTGCAGTTCTTCCACCTGTTTTTTCAAGGTATTAATTTGCGCCTGATAAGCCGCTGCATCGCCTGCCGGAGCGTGTAGTTCCTCTGAAATCCACGCCGCCGCTTTCTGAACAGGGGAAAGCAAAACACCTAAAACCGAAGAAGCAGGAGAAGAAACGCCAGACACGGCAGACACAATAACAAAGATAAGCAGTATTGCTAATATAACTGCGATAACCTTAAAACGGGCACTTTTGAAAAAATCTTTCAACCCATCCTACCTCATTCTATTATTATGACTCATAGTCTTTCCAGCCGATATCATCAATGCCGTTGTTTTCCAGACAGAATCCGGTGCCGTCAACAACACAGTCCAGCGGATGCGCTGCAACATGCACAGGCATACGTGTTTCCTCGGCAATCAGGGTATCCAGCCCGCGCAAAAGTGCACCGCCGCCTGTCAGGGTGATACCGTGGGCAATAATATCCGCCGCAAGTTCCGGCGGTGTTTTTTCCAGCGTTGCACGGATAGAATCCAGAATAGCGTTCAATGGATCGCTGAGGGCTTCGCGTACTTCCTCTGCGGTGATTTCCGTATTTTTGGGCAATCCATCCATCAGATTGCGTCCCTTTACGTCAATCGCTCCTTCACCTTCATATTCATAAGCGGATCCAATTTTAATTTTAATTTCTTCTGCGGTCCGTTCACCAATCAACAGGTTATATTTACGCTTGATATATGCAATAATTGCATCGTCAAAATCATCCCCTGCAACACGTACACTGCGGGCGGTTACAATACCATTCAGGGAAAGGACAGCTACTTCAGAGGTACCGCCGCCGATATCAACAACCATGCTGCCTGTCGGTTCATTTACAGGCAAACCGGCGCCGATAGCGGCAGCCTTTGGTTCCTCGATGGTTTTTACGTATTTTGCGCCTGCCTTAATTGCAGAATCCTTAACAGCGCGCCGCTCAACTTCCGTAACGCCGGAAGGAATGCAGATAAGTACCCTCGGTTTGCCAAACAGCGGACCAGACATTTTAACTGCGCGGCTGATGAATGCCTTGAGCATTTCGGATGTTGTGTTGAAGTCTGCAATTACGCCGTCTTTCAGCGGACGAACTGCTACGATAGAGCCCGGTGTACGGCCAATCATTTCCTTTGCCTCAATACCTACGGCGAGAACTTTGTCTGTGCGTACATCAACGGCAACTACGGAAGGTTCACGGATAACGATTCCCTTTCCTTTAATAAATACAAGTGTGTTTGCGGTTCCTAAATCGATGCCTATATCACGAATAAACAGGGATGAAAATGAAAACTTGGAATTTTCTTCTCCATTTTCCTCCGTATCATCCCCAATAAATTTAGAAAAAAAAGATTTACGGGATTTGTTTGAGCCCATGCTTTTTAATGCCCCTTTCTGTTTAGCCAAATATTAAATAAATGTTTTGAAATCAAGATAAAAGCAGATATTCTTTATTATACTCTGCGAGCACAGATTTCTCAACTGAAAACACGAAAAAGCACGGCTTTTTTTATAATCAGCGCAGCCAAACTTTCAGGGATAAAATGATAAAATTTTAGGACATTTTTCCTGGTTCTTTTTTTGTATCATTTTTTACTGTGTACTGTACTGCCTCCTGTCTGTTTTCCTGCCTCAATCCGTTCCAAGCCCCATTTACTTTTCCACAGCAGCCACAATAATATCCAGCCTAAAGTGCTTGATCTTTTATTTTATTTCGAAATCTCTGTAAAAATAAACATTTAGGCACTAATTGCATGTTTGCAGCTCGTCGGCGCAGGAACGCTTCCTATCTATACATACCAAAGTATGATACAGATATAAGATAAATAACTGCCTCCCAGGCAGAGCAGGCTGTCAACGAAAAAAACATGGCAAATATCTTACCATTATCCCATCAGTAAGATATCCCTTTTTATTTCTTCTTTTTCTTTTTGGGACGATATACTTCCCAATATAAGTGGCCTGCAAACAAAACTTTTGACATATGGTAATAAGGCCAAAAGTAAAATCCCACTCCGCAATAAAATGGGATTACTGTATTCTTAAAAAAAACAAATGGTACGCCTACCTGAAAAAACAGCATCATCAGTAAAATGCCCAGCAGTCCGAGTACAATCCACCATCCTAAGAACTGCAATTCAAAGCCGATAAATTGCCATATATTTGGGCGCACTAAAGCAGTAAGGGCTTCCCTGCGTTCGCGGAAAGTCATTTCTGGATTACGTATCAGCAAATATTGGAAAAGAAACATACCGATATCCAAAACAACAGTGATTGCAAACAATAGCAAAGCCAGTAATCCACGCAATGCCGGTGAAAAACCGGCGGCCCGCAGAAATTCCTGCACAAATTGTCCTGAAGTGTTGATAATAGTAACAATTCCAACAGCAAAAAATGTCTGAATGAGGGGTTTGCATCTAAAATAGCGGAACATATCGCGAACAGCAGCTAGTTCACCGTTTGCCCAAGCGTAAAACATACCAAAGATGCCTGTAAACAGCAGTGATCTGCATAAATTTACAGGCAAAGAAATTGCCCAATTTCCTGCTAATGATACCCATAACGAAAACACATAATTTTGATTTACAGTTGCCAAAGATTCCTGCTTTGGCATTGGTAATAAAGTATTCGCACCGGTGCTAATCCATGCTCCCAATATTTGTACCAGACAAACGATTGCAAAGCATAGAAACGCTGTTTTCCATTTCCCCTGTAAAATTTCTGTTGATTTTGCTTTCCATTGATTTTTTGTCATTTTTACCTCTTCTCCTCTCACATAAATCCAAAATGGATATAACTGTATTGTAGATGATTTGACATAATTCGTCAAGAAAAATATGGCACAAAACATGATTTGCTTCACAACTTGCGAATATCGAAAAAAAGAGGTATAATTAGCAATATCAATGTTCAGGAGTTTGGTTTGTGTTATGGAAAATTATTATTACTTTTGCCCGGTCTGCGGTTACCGCCATCAGGTGCCTGCTTACTGGCTGTCTTTTTCTCCGCCGGATACTTTGGAGGCTGAACATATTGATTACAGTTGCTGTGAGCCTTGTTCTAATACTTTATTGCGCTATGATGCAGATTTTTCAGAAGAAAACTAAATAGGGGAATATACGTTTTCAGAAAAGTCTGTCCGTTTGGAAAAATAAAGGTTTTTTGTCAAAAAACTATTGACCTTAGGGCTTGGCTGTGATATGATGATATCACCTCTACAAAAGGGTTCTTTTTTTATGCCCTTTTCATATTGCGAGGGAGGCTAATAAATTTTTCCGTAAATCGGGAGGTGCCGTTATGAGAGTCAAAATTACACTTGCTTGTTCTGAGTGCAAACAGCGCAATTATAACACGATGAAGAACAAGAAAAATGATCCGGACAGACTGGAAATGAATAAGTATTGCCGGTTCTGTAAGAAGCACACTGTACACAAGGAAACAAAGTAACTCATCAGAAGGAGGGCTTATAAATGGCTGAAAAACAAACCGCAACCGAAAAAAAGCCTAATATTTTCGTGCGTGCGGGCCGCGCAATCACCCGATTCTTCCGAGAGTTAAAAAGTGAGTGCAAGAAGATTGTATGGCCGGGTCTGCCCGCTGTTGTAAGAAATACTGTCATTGTTCTTGTAGTCTGCCTGGTGATTGGCGCCGGGATTTGGATTGTTGATTTTCTCCTTTCTCAAGTGCTTGGTTTGATTGCTTAAAAGACAATATAGCCTTTAGCGAACAAATACGCACGAATATGGTTTGGGGGATAAAATGATGTCTGATGCAGCAAAATGGTACGTTGTCCATACCTATTCCGGTTACGAAAACAAGGTGGCTTCGACCATCCAAACAACTGTGGAAAACCGCAAAATGCAGGATTTGATTCAGGAGGTTCGGGTTCCTACGGAAACGGTTACTGAAATTAAAGATAACAAAAAGCGCGAAGTAGAGCGTAAGGTTTTTCCCGGTTATGTTCTTTTAAAAATGGTTATGACGGACGACACCTGGTATATCGTGCGCAATACGCGCGGCTGCACAGGGTTTGTTGGTCCGGGATCGAAACCTGTTCCGTTGACGGAAGCGGAGGTTGCCGCGCTTGGCGTGGATATCCGCAAGGTTGAGGTTGAGTACGAGATTGGTGATACCGTCAGCATTATAGACGGCCCGCTGGAAGGGTTTGTCGGTACTGTTGAAAAGGTTGATACTGAAAAATCCGCCGTACATGTTATTATTTCCATGTTCGGCCGTGAAACTCCGGTTATTCTGGAGCTTGATCAGGTTGAACGTGCAGAATGATTTAGGTAATTAGCGGCTTGCCGCTTGATTATTGCGCGCCTGCGGGTGCGTATGGAGCTTCGGCTCCTGTGGGAGAAGCGGGCGTGTGATGCCTGTTTCGCCATTTACCACGTTATTATGGAGGTGCAAACAATGGCTCAAAAGGTTACGGGCTTTATTAAACTTCAGATCCCTGCCGGTAAAGCGACTCCGGCGCCGCCGGTTGGTCCGGCTCTTGGTCAGCATGGTGTGAACATCATGGCTTTTACAAAGGAATTCAATGAGCGTACAAAAAATGATGCGGGTTTGATTATCCCGGTTGTTATTACTGTTTACGCGGATCGTTCCTTTACGTTCATCACCAAAACGCCGCCTGCAGCAGTCCTGATTAAAAAGGCATGCGGAATTGAAAGCGGTTCCGGCGTACCGAACAAGACGAAAGTAGCTAAGATTACCGGTGAGCAGGTCAGGAAGATCGCAGAGCAGAAAATGCCCGACCTCAATGCAGCGAATATCGAGTCCGCTATCAGTATGATAGCTGGCACTGCACGCAGCATGGGTGTCGAAGTCGTCGATTGATTGCTCCCGGGTGGGAGGAAAATTCCGATTAACCACTCTATAGGGAGGTACATGAATGAAACACGGAAAAAAATATGTTGAGAGCGCTAAGCTTCTTGACAGAAGTAAATTATATGATCCTGCGGAAGCATTTGATATTGCTGTAAAAACCGCAAAGGCAAAATTTGATGAAACCGTTGAAGTACACGTTCGTTTGGGCGTAGACTCCCGCCATGCAGATCAGCAGGTTCGCGGTGCGGTAGTTCTGCCGAACGGTACCGGTAAATCTGTACGCGTTGCAGTATTTACCAAAGGCGACAAAGTTGCCGCTGCAGAAGCTGCGGGCGCTGAATTCGTTGGTTCTGATGAACTCGTTGCCAAGATTCAGGGCGGATGGCTGGATTTCGACGTTGCTATCGCATCCCCTGATATGATGGGTGTTGTTGGTCGTCTTGGTAAAATCCTTGGTCCGCGCGGCTTGATGCCTTCTCCAAAGGCTGGTACTGTTACGCCGGATGTTGCAAAGGCTGTAACGGACGCAAAAGCTGGTAAAATTGAATATCGTCTTGATAAAACGAACATTATTCACTGTCCAATTGGAAAGGCTTCTTTCGGTGCAGAAAAAATTGAAGAAAACTTCAATGCTTTGTTGAATGCTATTAATAAGGCAAAGCCTGCTGCTGCCAAGGGTCAGTATATTAAATCCTGTGTAGTTGCTACTACTATGGGTCCTGGTATCCGTTTAAATACCAGTAAGGTAGAAGCTCTTTAATCATGATACTTGACAGAAAATGGATTCTGTGATAGTATATTTTTATTCGCTGTCCTAACCAAAGACAGCAGGCGCGGATGCGTAATGGTTTTGACCAGCCTGCCGAGGTAAGGGATGTATATGAAATAAGTGTTATGCACTTTTTTGAATGTATATCTGCCCTTCCCTCGTCAAGCGGGAAGGGCTTTTTCGTATCCAACTCTTTCTGGAGGTGAAACTATTGCCAAGCAATAAAGTTCTTGAAGAAAAAAAGGAATTAGTCGCAAACCTTGCTGAACAGCTGAAAAATTCCTGCGCTGGTGTTATTGTTGAATACAAGGGTATTACTGTTGAAGCAGATACCAAGCTCCGCAGTGAGCTGCGTAAAGCTAACGTAAAATATACCGTTGTAAAAAATTCCATGCTCAGCCGTGCTGCTGCTGAAGCAGGTATTGATGGGCTGGACGATATTTTAAAGGGTACTACAGCTCTTGCTACCAGCGAAGATGATTATGTTGCAGCTGCACGTATTCTCTGCAAATTTGCTGGAGAAAGCGATACCTTTAAGGTAAAAGCAGGCTTCATGGATGGTAAAGCAATACCTGTTGAGAATGTAAACAGCATTGCGAAGCTTCCTTCCCGCGAAATCCTTATTGCTACAGTTCTCGGCGGCTTGAATGCCCCGATTTCTGCACTCGCACGTACAATTCAGGCGATTGCCGACAAAAAGTCGGAAGAACAGCCTGCATAACCCTTTGATTAATTAAATTTACATTCTGGAGGTAAATATCATGGCATCTGAAAAAGTTATGAACCTTGTTGAAGAAGTAAAGGTTCTTTCCGTTCTGGAACTCTCTGAGCTGGTAAAGGCTCTTGAAGAAGAATTTGGTGTTTCTGCTGCTGCTCCGGTTGCTGTAATGGCTGGCGGCGCTGATGCTGCTGCTCCAGCTGCTGCTGAGCAGACTGAGTTTGATGTAATCCTGACTGCTGTTGGCGGCAACAAAGTTCAGGTTATCAAAGCAGTTCGTGAAATCACTGGTGCTGGCCTTGTTGAAGCTAAGGGTATTGTTGATGGTGCTCCGAAAGCAGTTAAAGAAGGCGTTAGCAAAGAAGATGCTGAAAGCTTCAAAGAGAAACTGGAAGCTGCAGGCGCAACTGTTGAACTTAAGTAATTTTTTCTCAACCAGAAAGTTTAAATGGTATGTAAAAGCTGGAAGGATTTTATCCTCCCAGCTTTTATTGTCAACTCTTTTTTGTTTTAGATTGAAACTTTATAGTAAAGGATAAGCTCTTATGATATAGCTCATAATAATATGGGACCTATTTATAAAAATGGAGGAGTTTTTACTTATGAACAAAAAAATTGTTAGTCTGACTTTAGCAATGCTGATTGTACTTTCCATGATAGCAGCTACCTTTATTGGATGCACGAATCAAGGCTCTGGCGATAATGTAACTACCACTGTATCGTCTACTGCTGAGACGCAGCCGAAAACGACTATACTTGAAGAAACATCTGTTCCTACTACAACACAATTGGAAACTACAGTATCTGAAAAAGAGATTTCTGTAGAAAGCTTGGTTGAAAAAATTAAAACTGTATCAAATGCAGCTCAGGTTTCCGCGATGGATAACACCATTGCATCTGAGTTCTATAATAATCTTGATTTAACATTATTAGAAGAGTATTCTTTTAATATGCCGCTGATGAATGTAAAATGCGATGAACTTACGATTGTGAAAGTGAAAGATGCAAAGGATATTGATACAGTAAAAAAAGCGATGGATTACCGTTATGACAATATTGTAAAGACATGGGAAAGATATTTGCCGGACCAGTATGAGATTGTCAAAAAAGGTAAGATCATAGTAAAAGGTAATTATATTATGCTTTTAGTTACTGAAGGTGTTGAAGAAGGGATAAAAGCATTTAATGAAGCATTAGCGTAAAAATTGCAAATAGTGATAGTACAAAAGAGGAGGAAGTTTAATTTGATTCCTTCTCTTTTTGTTTTATGATAAAATGAATATTTAATAAAATTGAATTAGTACTCTATCTATACAGAGCATTCATTATTATATATTTATTAAAAGGAAATAAAAAATGATATTTAGAACTACCATAGAAAAAACGCAGAACAATCATATGTCCTGCGTTTTTTCTATGGCAATTTTTTATTGAATACTGAATTTTTGTTTTACCGAGGTCATTTTGCTTTGTTCTACCTGCTCGGTAGAATACCAGCCTTTAGCAGACATTTTGTCGTATATAGTGTCTTGCATACATAATGATTCTGTTAATGCACTGCAAAAAGTTTGGTGCACATCTGTAGTTCCAGACTCAATGGCTCCATGCATATATAAGTCGCAAACTCCCTTTTCAAGCAGGAGGATGTTTTCCATCAGATTTTTATCATCCATTCTGTTTTTTTCCTCCTTACAGCAGATCGTAGAAACTTTGGAAAATTTGCTGATGCTTTTTTTCCATTTGCTCTACATATGCTTTCAGATCTTTGTCTTGAATCTGATTAGCTGTTTCTTTGCACTTTGTCTGAAAATATTTTTCATGACCCAGTGCATCTTCCACATAAAGTAACTCTTTTGAAGTCATGTTAATCACCTCAAAAATATTTTATCAATATTCAATGTAATTATTCATTATACAATGGCAACAGTGGGATGAAAATTTAAAACTGTTTTTATAAAGTATGTTTGGAAAAGATATAGAGTTATTGCATGTCGAATTTATTAAATAATAAAAACTGTACGTCTGAAAACACGTACAGTTATTTTATTTTTTTTCTATATATGTTAAAATAAAACTTATATACTTAAGGGATGATTCAGCAGTTTTTTTGCTTCGGTAAGGTAAAGCTCTGCCGAACCTGCTAATGTATCTAAAGGAGTACCGGCAGTTACATTTAGATTTTCTTTCTCAGGATTATTAAAAAAATATGATTCTTTCACTTTCAGCATAGTATCGCACATTGATGCCCACGGAATCTGCGGAGAGTCTTTGGGAGAAACCGGTGTATTTGCAAGCAGAATACGGTATAACGTTAAAATCAGGTATCCTTTTATCTCGGAACGCCAAGGTTCTTTCCGATTTTCTGTTTGAGTCAGCAAGCTGTTAACGCTGTTGAGGATAATGCTGGAACTGATTTGTCCGAGATGCGCATTGCAGGTCAATTCTTTTTCGTTGTAAGAGGGCAGACCATCACGGCTTGTAGAATTGCCTAACAGGTAATCACAGGTAACACCATAGAACCGTGCAGCGCGTACAACAAAATCTAAGCCGCATTCTCGCACACCGTTTTCGTAATGGGAAAGAAGTGCCTGTGAAGTGCCGAGCTGTGCAGCTGCAGCCTTTTGGCTTATACCTTTTTCGCGGCGTAATTGGGTTAGTATGCAAGGAAAACTGTCATTCATGATCAAAACCCCATAAATAATACAAACTGTAGATTTTTTGTGGAAAGTACTATTATTATAGTATATGGGCGCAGGAAAGTAAACAGGATTTTTTCGTTATTCTTATATAATACAGGGAGGATTTGTATGAAATCATATCTGATTCACTTGGTTCGTCATGGGTTGACAAAGGCGAATTTAGAGGGGAAATTTGTTGGGCAAAAAGATGTACCGCTTTCAGTAGAAGGCATGGCGCAGTTAGTTGAGATGAAAAAAATATATGAATATCCGCAGGCGCAGGCTTACATGAGCAGCCCGTTAAGCCGCTGTGTGGATACGATGAAAATATTGTATCCCAAAGTAAAGCCTATGATTATTGATGATTTTATTGAGTATGATTTTGGCGCGTTTGAGGGTAAAACCACGAAGCAGCTGGAGAAAGACGACCGTTATGCTGACTGGGCGGCAGGAGGGCCGGATGCAGCGCCGCCTTTTGGCGAGAGTAACCGTGCTTTTGCAAACAGAGTATGTTCCACTTTTTGTAAAATTGTAGAGGGGCTTATGAAAACGGGTACGACTTCTGCGGTGATATGCACACATGGAGGGGTTATTATGACTCTTCTCTCGGCTTTTGGGTTGCCGGAAGCCCCGATGTTTGAGTGGATGACAGGAAATGGAGCAGGATATACTCTGCGTATTACCCCGGGAATTTGGATGCGCGGACAAAAGGCAGAAGTTGAGGCGCTGATTCCCTATGGTTATGGTGAAGAAGGGGAAGGAACACAGGCTGAATTGATTGAGCAGGGAAAGCAGGCAATGCGTGAGAATCGACCGGAGGAGGAAGAAAGGTAAATTTTACCGAGTGAAACTTTTTAAAAGTGATTTGACTCTATGATATTAAGCAGGGAGGTGCCTTCACAGTGGGGGAAGCCCAGGGCTATTTTGAAAAAATTTATGACGAAACATATCAGAATCTGCTGAAGTATATCGTTTTACGGTGCGGCAGAATTGATGAAGTACATGATATTTTGCAAAATGTCTATGCAGCGTTTTACCGCAGGGTTATGAATAAGGGCAGTGCAGATATTCAAAATCCCCAAGCTTATTTACTGCGCCTTGCGAAGCATGAAATCGGCAGGCAATATGGAATTTTTGCTGTTCACAGAAAACATATTCCGGTATTCTCTCAAGATGCTGAGGAAAATTTTGAAAACCTGGAGCATGAATTGAGCATGGAATATGAGGATTTCACCCTTATTTTGGAAAATAGTGAGGCGGTAGAACGAATTTTACTGGAACTGCAAAAGGAAGAAATCGTTTGGAAAATATTTGTACTCTATTTTTTAAATGAAATGAAATTGGAAGAGATTGCGCAGGAACTCGAAATATCAGTTTCCGGTGTGAAGAATAAATTGTATCGGACATTAAAGAAATTGCGCGCTGAATATACCGGAAAGGAGGGGATGATGCGGTGACGGAAAGAGATTTTTACCGGGAGATTTTAAAAAAGCAGGCGTTGGATAAGGACGGGCTGTTAGAAGAGATTAAACAGAATCAGAAAAAGAAATTATGCCTCTGCTCTTTAAAAAAATGGCCGAAAGTGGCGGCTGCGGTTTTTTGTGTGGCTGCGATAGGCAGTGCGAGTATATTTTTTCATCAAATTTATCAAAATAATAAATCGGCGGATAACAGCTTGGGAGGGATGGCGCCCGGCACATGTTTTACGGCAGAAACAGTCGCAGAGGATTCTGCTGTAAGAGGCGCGGACGAGAACGCATTGGGAAATGAAGCCAATAAGTTTTCATCGCAGGCAGAGGAAAAAATGCGTTCCATTGCAGGAGGTGTGGATTGTATTGTAACGGCAAAAGTTGTTAAAATGACAAACGGTGTTGCTGCTGTGCAAGTGGTAGAATCTATATGCGGCAGTCAGGCAGGAGAAGCTATACAGGTTGTTTTACCGGGGGCTGTTGAGGGGAAAGAGTATCTTTTGTTCCTGTTGAAAGATGGTATCGAATATAAAGATTTGTTATCTGACGGCAGTGAATTATATGAGGCGGATTCTCAACAAGATATATATTGGCCGTCGGCTTTGCCGTATGCAAAACAGTCGCTGAACAATGTGCGTGAGTGGGCTGCATCTGTTTCATCGCAAAAAAAGTATGAATCCCCCATTGACAATTCAAAATGAAGTGACTATAATAAAGACACAACTAAATAATGTGTTGTTATTACCTTGGAAAGACGATGAAGGGAACAAGACATGTAGAAACAAAGCACAGAGAATCGGCGGTTGGTGTAAGCCGGTGTTTGTCAGCATGTGAATAGCTCATCCCTGAGTTGCCCGTCTGAATCCATTTAGGGTTAGGGTGGGACGTATGGCCGCGTTAAGGCATACGCCTTGTTGGAGGCGAATGAGTGCCGTTGATTTCAGCGGCAGAAGTAGGGTGGTACCGCGTGGATATTTATCCCCGCCCCTATATGATTGGGGGCGGGTTTTTTCTACCCATTTCCCCAAATGCTCATAGTCCAGCATCAAATTTATTGTCAGGAGGAATCAGGTATGAAAAAAGGCTATGAAAAGTATATCCCGTTCCAGCAGATTCAACTGCCGGAAAGAAAATGGCCCAACAGGATTATTACAAAAGCGCCTGTTTGGTGTGCGGTGGATTTAAGGGACGGTAATCAAGCGTTGGTAACACCGATGAATTTGGAAGAAAAAATATTGTTTTTCCATACACTGGTAGATATGGGATTTAAAGAAATTGAAATTGGGTTTCCTTCGGCTTCAGAAACAGAATATGAAATCTGTCGTAAGCTAATTGAAGATGGGCATATTCCGGATGATGTTGCGATTCAGGTTCTGGTGCAGGCAAGACCGCATTTAATACAAAAAACCTTTGAGGCAATCCGCGGCGCTAAAAATGTAATTGTACATTTTTATAATTCTACTTCTACTTTACAGCGCAAAGTTGTTTTTAAAAAAGACATGGATGGTATTATTGATATTGCCGTACAAGGCGCACGCTTGATACGGGAGCTGACGGAGCAGGCAAAGGATATGGGAACAAATTTCCGTTTTGAATATTCTCCTGAAAGTTTTTCAGGAACAGAAACGGATAATGCAGTTGCTATTTGCGCTCGGGTCATGGAAGAACTGGGTGCAACGCCGGAAAATCCGATCATATTAAACCTGCCGAATACTGTGGAAATGTGTACGCCGAATACGTATGCTGACCAGATTGAATATTTTATTGAACATTTGCCGAACAGGGAAAGTGCAATTATCAGTATTCACCCTCATAATGATAGGGGAACAGGTGTTGCCTGTGCAGAATTGGCAATGCTGGCAGGCGCCGAACGTGTGGAAGGCACTTTATTTGGCAATGGAGAGCGTACCGGTAATTTGGATATTGTAACTGTTGCACTGAATATGTATACGCAAGGCATAGATCCGAAATTGGATTTCGGCCACATTGACCAGCTCCGTGCCGTTTATGAAAAAACAACGAAAATGAAAGTTCATGAACGTCATCCATACTGCGGCGAATTGGCATTTACTGCATTTTCCGGTTCTCATCAGGATGCAATTAATAAAGGCTATGAATATATGCAGAAAAGCGGTACTGGTTATTGGGAGGTTCCTTATCTGCCGATTGACCCTGCGGATGTAGGCAGGGAGTATGAACCGATTATCCGCATCAACAGCCAGTCCGGCAAGGGCGGCGCGGCATTTGTTATGCAAACGTACTTTGATTTTCATTTACCAAAGGCAATGCATCCGGAATTTGGTGCAATCGTAAAAGCAGAGTGCGATGCAACAGGAAAAGAATTATCGGCACAGGAAATTTATAATTTGTTTCATAAAGAATATTTACAGAGAAAAACGCCGTATGTATTAAAAAACCACCGTGTTTCAGAAATATCTCACGATGGAGAGACGTTGGTTGAGTTTACAGGAACTCTTTGCCGGAATGGAAAAGAAATGCCGCTGCACAGTACGGGAAATGGACCGATTGACGCATTTTTTAAAGCCATTGGTGCGGTTGGTATTACAGGTTATGAGTTTATGTCTTACCATGAACATGCGATTTCTAAGGGTTCAGATTCACAGGCAGTTGCATATATTCAACTGAAAACGCCGGAAGGAAAATCTTTGTTCGGTGTTGGGATGTCCCATAATATTAACTTGGCTTCTATCCGTGGTGTGTTGTGTGCAATTAACCGTAGCTTAAAATAAAGATTTCCGCTTTGGCGGCAGAAATAAAAAATATTTTGTGAGGTGGATTTCATTGAAAGAATTTAAAGTAGTAGTTCTTCGCGGCGATGGGATTGGACCTGAAATCGTTGCCCAGGCAGTTAAGGTATTGGATCATGCCGGTGAAAAATTTGGTTTTCATTTTCAGTATGATGAACAGCTTTTGGGAGGATGTGCAATTGACGCCTGCGGTGTTCCCCTTCCGCAGATGACTATAGACGCTTGTAAACAAGCGGATGCCGTTCTTCTTGGCGCAGTTGGCGGCTGGAAGTGGGATGTTTTACCGGGGAATCTTCGTCCGGAAGCCGGACTTCTGGGGATTCGTTCTGCACTTGGTTTATTTGCTAACCTGCGTCCGGCGAAGATTTTCGGCCCGTTGAAATCCGCTTCCCCTATTAAGGATAGCATTATTGGCGATTCCCTGGATATTTTGGTGGTGCGTGAACTGATTGGCGGCATTTATTTTGGCGAGAGGGGGAGGCTGGAGAAAAACGGCGTTCCTGCGGCGTATGATACGGAAATGTATACGGTTCCGGAAATTCGGCGTATAGCCCGCATTGCATTTGAGAGTGCGCGTAAAAGAAACAAGGTTGTTACTTCTGTAGATAAAGCGAATGTTTTGGAGTCTTCCCGTCTTTGGCGAGAAACAATCCTTGAGGTTGCCAAAGAGTATCCGGATATTGAACTGAACCATATGTATGTGGATAACTGTGCCATGCAGCTTGTGCGCAATCCAAAGCAGTTTGATGTTATTGTAACCTCTAATATTTTTGGTGACATTCTTTCGGATGAAGCTTCCATGATCAGCGGCTCTATTGGTATGCTGGCTTCTGCCAGCCTTGGGGAGGGCAGTATGGGATTGTATGAACCGATTCATGGTTCAGCGCCGGATATTGCAGGACAGGATATTGCAAACCCGCTGGCTACCATTTTGTCTGCTGCAATGCTGCTTCGGTATTCCTTTAATGAAATTGCCGCGGCTGATTGTATTGAGGCGGCAGTGGAAAAAGTACTGGAAGAAGCACGCACACCGGATATTTATGAGGATGGTAAACGTAAGGTAGGCACAAAAGAAATGGGCGACCTTGTTGTTCAAGCGCTTGAGAATATGTAAAAAATCAGCAAAATAAAAGAGCTGGATGTTATTATGAACTGCTCCAAATCATGCAGACAGTACACGTATTCCCTATGGTAAGAAACATTAAATTTTAAGCAACAAACTGATTTCGTTTTTCGAGCGGAGTCAGTTTTGTATTTAGTTGTATACATTGATTGTTGCAAAAATAAATATACTTATCTATGAGGAAAAGCGCCTCCTCATAAGTTTGTTGTTTTGCACGGTAAATACACTCTGTTTTGAGAATTGAAAAGAAATTTTGTCATACAGATTACCATGTTTTGACATTGAAAGAGTTATACCGTATGATTGAGTCAGACAATAATATTCGTGTGAGGTATATTGGTAGCCTTGGTCACTATGGAGTTGCAGTTCTGTGGTGACCTTTTCTCTTTCTTAGCTTTTTAATGGTATTTCACATTTTTCTCTGTTCCGGTTTTGTAAACAACAATACTGCTATCAAATAAATCTTTGATAATTGACAAATACGGTACATCTTGCTTTGTGCGGCTGTATGAAATGTCTGTAATCTATTTTTGATTTGTTTTTTTTGGTGTTGAAATCTTTGTTCAGCAAGTTGGGATACTTGTGCAGATATTCACCGTAATTTCGATATTTCTTTCTTCTAATTACCGACAGCAAACCGTATTTTTGCATAATTTGCAATACTGTTTTTGGATTACGATAAACGCCTTTTTTCAGACCATATATATAACCGTATGTTTTACGGCACTTTTCTTGATGCTTTTGTATCTTTTCTGCCAGAGGCAGATCCCAATCCAGTCTGACATAACCGTAATGTCCTCTCCTTGATGCTTAAAAAATCTGCACATTTCTCTAATTGAATGTTTATCTTTGTGACGGTAGATTGCCATATATTTTATAATTATTCTCACTTTCTTTCGGTGAGCAAGAGAAAATTCTGCATCAGTTTGTTTTCCATTTCCAACGACTTAATTTTGCATCCTTACTCGCAAGGATGTATTTGAGTTTTGCTGAAAAATTGATATGTTTTCCCATATGTTAATCTGAAATTTTCTCCAGTCTCTCTTACCGATAATCCTTGTTTCTTTAATTTTGATATTTTTTTACGTTATTAGATATACCTGTAATTTATAGTCATAAAAATTCCTCCTACGATAGACGCTTTCTTTTTATCATAGGAGCTTTTTGCTATTGTCTGTATGTATTAAAACATGCCAGTTTTTAAATTGCTTGGAGACTTGTTTTTCTCTTTATTCCGCTACCATAGGAAGGATTGTAAAATTCATTTCATATTCGTTCCCGTTGTCAAATTTACCGGTGTTATTGAAATAAGTGGTTTTCCCCAGTCCGGATTGCCGCACATTGATAATAACATGGGGGTGTTTTTGCGTGGGTACCGGAATCCCATCTTCCAGTTCTTCCATTGTGTAAGGGAGTATGCTTAATTCAAATTCCGGTTGGGCCTCCAAGCGCAGAATACAATCCGGAGCACTGATTTCCGCATAGCGGACGCCGTAATGATTGCCAAATTCCTGTCCGCGTCCGTAGGGAGATGTTAACTTTTGCCAATTTTCTGTATATCGCCCGATTGGTGCGGCGGCAAAACGGTCGCAATAAGATTCTATAGGCCCATGCCCTAAATATTCCAAATTTGTAAATGTATCGTCAAGTGTAAACCGTAGTCCAACAGCTGGAAGGGAAGGAAGACCTTTTGCCGGCTGAAAATGATAGTGTACCTTTATATCGCCTGTTTCAATGGTATAAATTAAATTTAAAACAGATTCAGGGTGAGTTGGGATAATCAGTTCAGTTTCAATTACGACTTTGCTGTTATCCGATGCAGTGGTAATGTCAGTAATGGTCCCTGTACAATAAGCGCCTGCTTGTTTCCAGATAATATTGGAAAAATCACGGCCGCTTTGCAAATCAATATCAGTTGGCGCTCGCCAGAAATTTGGCACAATAGGAGATTTCAACAAATGTTTCCCTCGATAACAGAAATCATATAGCAGTCCGGTTCGGCGGCTGACGCGAACTTCAAAGTCCTCGCAGGAAACTTTCACCATTGCATAATTTTCAGTAATCATCAATGCAGGGCCGCCTGGAATTGGTTCGGAAGATTTATTTTTATACCGGTTAATAATAAATTGAGAGGATGCCGTTTCTGTTCCTTTTTCCTGCCAGGGGGTGTTGTCTGAAGTCAGTGCGTAAACGTTTAAATACCATTCCTGAGTCAGATTATTCGGTATGGGCAGTTCTACCCGCACTGCAGCGGAAGATTGGGAAGATATGACCAGAAAGCCTTGTCCACGTACGCCGGTATCGTCTGTTGCCTTCCAACAAATAGTAAATTCTGATAAATCAAGAAAGTCATAGCGGTTAATTATATCAATAGAACCGCGTGCAGGGTAAACAGGTGAAAATTCAATCCCGCTGAATTGAGCGCGGATTTCTGCTAATGCAGGAACATATCCGTTTTCATTTTTTAAATCGTTCCAGTCGGAAAGAAAACCGCCTTGCAAGTTGGGATAACTGTAAAATAGCTTGATGTAATCTTCAAGAGAGCCGCAGGCATTGCCTTTACAGGAAGCAAAACTTCCCAGAAGGAGGGGGCGGTTTGTATGTGCTGCAAGATATTGTTCTAATTGCAGGGGATTTTCCGGCAATAAATTGGAAACAAAGGATTTACCGGCAGGCGCAGGGCAGGTATCTGCATCTATAAAAAGAAAACGGGAAGAATCCTGTTCTTCCAAATATTCCCGCATTAAAACCGCATTTCCTCCGCCGGAAGGGTCATTGACTGCCCAACCGATAATACATGCATGATTTTTATCCCGCTGGTAAAGAGCGCTGATACGGTCACGGCATAATGCTGTCCATTCGCCGCGGGAACCGGGCAAATAGGTTCCGCTTGCATAACGACCCGGACGTGTTAGAGGAGTGTATAGATTGTTTTCAGATATCACATAAAGACCGTAACGGTCGCAAAGATCATAGAAATAGCTGTCAGCAGGATGATAGGGTACGCGCAGTGCATTTATGTTTGCACGTTTTATTGCGATAATCTCTTGCATCAGTTCAGCTTTTGTAAAGGCACGGCCGTTATGGAATTCACGCAGGTTTACGCCTTTGAGTACAATGCGTTTCCCATTCAGGCGCAGAATGCCGCTGCGGATTTCCATTTGCCGGAAACCGATGAAAGTACTTACGCTTTCTACAGTTTCCGAGTCATATTTCAATGTTAAGATAACCCGATAAAGGTTCGGTGTTTCCGCATTCCAAAGCTGAACGCCCGCAATTGTTGCTTTCAGACGTGCTTCCCCGTTGGATTTTACAAAACTGTGGTCGAGGGCTGCAATCTTATTTGCGCTGTCCAGAACAGTTAGTTCCAACAGCATTCCATCAGTATTGCCTGCAAGTTTTGCGTCTATGTTCAGATTGCCGTCCTTATAATCACCATCCAACTGTGTGCGAATGGTAAAGTCATCTATATGGTATTCATATGTATAATAAACCGTAACATCACGGAAAATTCCTGCAAGCCGCCATGCATCAGGATTTTCCAGCCAGCTTGCTGTAGAATAGGTATGTACTTCTATACCCAGCAGATTATCGCCCTGCACAACGAAATCTGTAATATCAAAAGACGCGGTACAGAAAGAATTTTTGGAAAATCCGATCCGTTCCCCATTAACATAAAGATAAAATGCACTGGATATGCCTTCCAATGCAATAACAATCCGTTTGTCCATCATATCGTAAGAAAGATGCAAAGTATGTGTATAACATCCGATTGAATTTTCATACACGGGTGCATAAGGCGGTGTAATTTCTTCGGTTACTTCCCAAGGGTAGCCGGTATTATTCATTTCCATCCAATTTGATTGGCAGTGGGGAAGTTCAACAGTTTCCCAATCTGTGTGCTGAAAGGAAGGTTTGGCAAAATCCTGAGGAAACTGATCGCCTTGAAAGAGCCGAAACTTCCATTTTCCATTGTGCAGAAGAATACGGCTGGATTCAGCCGGCGTATCGCCAGAGGCTTCTTGTGGATTTGCACAGGGTAAAAAGTTGCAGGCATAGGGCAGGCGATTTTCCTGTATGGTTTCAGGATTGCACTGCCATTCAGAATAACCGTCCATGGAATTGATGTACATACACGCACCTCTTTTATCTGAATTACCAATTACTACCATTATACCTTTACCTGCAGTGGACTTCAAGGAGAAAAAGGAGGAATCCTCTGGTTACTTGACACTTGCAGAAAAATTGTTATACTCAAACTATCTGAGTAGCAGGGGGAGGGAATATGGGTGACAGAAAAAGAAAAGATGCTTGCAGGAAAATTATATTTTGCAGGCGAAGAAGAGTTGAAAAGAGAACGCTTGCGGGCGAAAGAAATGGTGTATCTGTTTAATACTCTGCCGCCGGCGTCGCAGGAGGAGCGGTACAAAATTTTAATGGAGCTTTTGGGAAACGCCGGAGAAAATATTTATATTGAACCGCCGTTTCGGTGTGATTATGGCTATAATATTTCTATAGGCGAAAATTTCTATGCAAATTACAATTTAACGGTTCTTGACTGTGCGCCGGTAGAGATTGGGGATTGTGTTATGCTTGCGCCAAACGTCAGCATCCTTGCCGCGGGGCATCCTCTCGATGCTCAGTGGCGCAATACGGGGCTGGAATATGGACAGCCGGTAAAAATTGGGAGTAATGTTTGGATAGGCGCCGGTGCAATTATAAATCCGGGAGTAACCATTGGTGATAATGTGGTTATTGGCTCCGGCAGTGTTGTAACGAAAGATATTCCGGCAGACGTTGTTGCAGTGGGAAACCCGTGCAGGGTGCTTCGTCCGATTCAACCGAAAGATAAGGTATATTATTTTAAAGATAAGATAGCGGAAGAATAAGAAGCAATTATTGTCTTTGCAGCAGATATTTTGGCAATATAAGCAAAATCAAAGCAAAAGAATCAGCGTATTTTAATGCCGGTTCTTTTGCTTTTGTTAATATTGAAATTTAATTTTTATGATTTATTGAATTATAAGTGAATTACAGACGTATTTCTACAGTGTGCTCTGCAGTAATAGATGTACTTGTCACATTACATTTATAAGCAAGTAAGTGGACGCCTGAGTTACGCGCTTCTTTCAATGCCTGCGAAAATGCAGGCTGAGCCGACCTGTTAGGTGTGAAAGATTGAACATAATTCATTTGAATTACAAAAATCAGGCATGCGGTGCCTCCTGATTTTGCAATTTCTGTTAATTCTTTTATATGCTTTAACCCACGGAGAGTAGGAGCATCGGGAAACATGGCAATCATATTGTTTTCCAGCGTTACTCCCTTAACCTCTATCCATATAGGTTTGCTTTTTTCGTTCAGGCAAAAATCAAACCGGCTTTGCCTATAAGGAACTTCGCGCCTAATAGATAGAGGCTGAGCGGTGAGAAAAGGTAAAGCAATGATACCGTTCTTTAAGCCTTCCTCTACAACGGCGTTTGGAATTTGAGAATCTACATTAATTATATGTCTATTTTTTTCAACTGCAATTAAGGAATAAGATGTTTTTCTTGCAGGGTTATTGCTTTTTTCAAAAAAAGCAGGGGTGTCGGGTAAAAAAAGCTCCTGGCATCTACCGGTTGTTTTAATATGAACATTCTGAATGATACCGTCAACTTCTGCCAGTGCGGAAAAACGGTTTAGACGTTGAATAAAACTTCCGGTTGTGACATTATAATACATCATATTCTCACAATCCTTACTTTTTGTTCTGGTTTTTTCGCAAAAGAAAAATATTTAAAAATTTTTCAGAAAAAGCGTTACTTTTTGCGGCTTTAAAATCATAATATAATGTAAGGGTTTTTATTGGTTACCTTTATGTGAATGCGGTGTTCATATAAACACAAGCCTTCCTGACCAATGACGTCCGGGTGCCGCCTATCACCCGGACGTCTCCCAATTTTTTCGTCAGAGAAAAGCAAACCCTCCGCTATTATAAAAACAGCAGAGGGTGAAAGCTTTTGTTTTTTATTTGATATTAGTCTTTGCGCTTCGGAACGTCATCTCTGCCGAGAAGATAGTCGGTAGAAACATCGAAAACGTCCGCGATTTTGCACAACACAATAAGGCTTGGCTTAGATTTGCCAGTCTCATAGTAAGCATAAGTGGAACGGTCAATGCCCAGTTTTTCGGACATTTCACGCTGCTTCAGATTTGCTTGTTTTCTTAATTCGCGCAGTTTTTCATGGAAACCCATATAACTCAACCTTCCTTAAATAAATTTTATTCTATTGCTGTTGGATAGTACCGGTGTATCCGCCTAAAACACACACGGAAAACAGCAATGGATAAATGGGATTAATTTGTGCACCAAAATGGTTGCACAGATTTACCATACCGGAAATCAGGTATGATTGACAAAATTCTCTATTTGGACAAGTATTAAGTCCGTAAAGTGATATAAAAACGCACTTGTTTTTTCACATCTCTTATTATACAAACAATATGAAGATTTTGCAATGCTTTTTCATGAATTTGTTTATCTGTATAAAATATATTGTGCATATCATTCTATCACTACAACCATTATACACTAAGTGTGTCATTTTTTCAAGGCTATTTGTGTCATTTTAGTAAATAATATTAAAATTTTTCATCTTTTTTTGCGGATTTATTGTTTATCAATAGTTCCAGTGCATGCACAGCAATTTTTATTGCACGGGTGGTATCATTTATTTCCGGGTTAGGCAAGCCGGCTTTTGCACGTTCCTGGTTCCATATTGCGTTTAATACACAGCCGCTTTTGCATCCAAGTACGGCAGAAGTAATAAAAAGTGCTGCGCATTCCATTTCAGAAGCAAGACAGCCGGCTTTTTTCCATGCTTCCCACTTATATTGGAGTTCTGGTGAAGCAGGCATACGCTCAGGGGAATGCTGTCCATAAAAAGAATCCTTACTTTGTGTTACACCTGTGTGAAAGGTGAATCCAAAGTCACCGGCCGCTTGGATGAGTGCGGATGTTACTGTATAATCAGGTACAGCAGGAAATTCAATGGGAACATATTCTCGGCTTGTTCCTTCAAAGCGAATGGCCCCCGTAGGAATGACTAAATCGCCGCCGGCTACTTTTAACTGCATACCGCCGCAGGTACCGACTCGTATCATAGTTGTTACGCCAATACTGGAAAGTTCTTCCACGGCGATGGCAGTAGAAGGGCCGCCGATGCCTGTTGAGGTCACCAGAATGCGTTTACCGCAGAGTATACCGCTCCATGTTTGGAATTCCCTGTTATATGCCACTTGTTTTGGATTTTCCAAATATGCCGCAATTTTAGGGACTCTTCCCGGATCTCCGGGTAAAATGGCATATTCTGCGCCGTCTTTCGGCTGAAGACCAAGATGGAACATTTTGGTTTCATTCATAGAAGTCCCTCCTAAAATGCAATACAAAATTGTGTGTTTTTATTGTGCCCGATGGTGCACATTTTATGTTTCCTATTATGATACCTCATTTTGTCAGCAATACCAAAAGCAGATAATTTAAATTTTAGTATGAAAAAAGGCGGAGTTTCCGCCTTTTTTACTATTTTTACAGCATATCTTTTTTATGCAGAAACACCCCGGTGATTGCTGTTGTGATGATGCTGATTCCAATGGGAAACAAAATCCCAAGATGATTGCCTGGCAAATCTACGTTCATTCCATAAAAGCTGAAAATCAGCGTTGGGACAGACATCAATATGGTAATAGAAGTAAGTACTTTCATTACAATATTTAAATTATTTGAAATAACAGAGGCGAATGCATCCATGGTTCCTGAAAGGATGCTCAGGTAAATATTCGCCATTTCAACAGCCTGTTTTATTTCAATCAAAACATCTTCCAATAAATCCTGGTCTTCATCATATAATTTAATGAAACGCCCGCGCAGAATTTTTTCCAGTGTAACCTCATTGGATTTCAAGGATGTAGAAAAGTAAACCAGAGATTTTTCCAAGTCCATTAATTGTGTCAGCTCTTTATTACGCATGGATTTGCGAAGTTCTGTTTCTACAAAACTGGAAATTTTGTCAATCTGTTTCAAGTATTGTAGGTACCGATTAGCAATCCGATAAAAAATATGTAGGACGAACTGCGTTTTCAGGTTTGTTTGCACATTGCGAACCACTCCGTCGGAAAACTCCTGAAGGACCGGATTTTCTTTCAGGCTGACGGTTATAATATGCTTTTCTATAAAAATGATACCGATTGGCATAGTGTAATAAATTAGGTTGTCGTCAGGTTTTTCAGAAATCGGTACGTCTATGATAATTAAGGTGTTTCCGTCTTCACTGTCGATATGCGAGCTTTCTTCTTCGTCCAAAGAAGCGCGGAAAAAATCGGGTTCAATCCCGTAATCATTTACAAGCTGTTGAATTTCATTATCTGTTGGTGCGACCACATTAATCCAGCAGTCATCTTCTGCGGTTTCAATCGGTGCAATGCGGTTGTTGATTGTTTTGTAAAAAGAAATCATGGCATAATACCCCCTTGTTACGGGCATCTGCCGCTGTGAGCACTGCCCGTGTTATTTTTCATAATGTTCGGCTTTTTACTCCCAGGGTCAGGGCTCACGAAAAATCACCACCTGATAAAAATTCATTTAAGTCCTCACCCATTATATCACATAAACAGGCGATTTCAAGCGTTATTTATCGTAATTAAGGCAAGAATATTTATTTTACGTTAAAACTGAAAAAAATCAGGCGAAAACGGCTTAATTCGCCTTAAAAAAGCGGCGTTATGTATGAAAAAATAACCCTCTGTCCGAATCAATGCCGGGCAGAGGGTGTTTTGTCTGCATATGCTGGGAGCCTGCGTACGGAAACGCGGGTATTTCCTTTATTCCTGTACGATGGTTCCCTGACATAGCAATTGCAGTTTAGCCGTGTTTATCGGTTAGAGCAGTTGTTTGCGTTTGGAGAATAATCAGTTGCCTGAGAAGAGGTTTTGTTTGTTGCACCGGAATGGGACTTGTTGTTTGCCTTATTAGAGGCAGTGTTGTTGGAAGAACCAGTGCGGGATTCGTAATTAGCGCCTGCATATTCTGTTTCAGAAGCGTTCTGTGCGTTTCTCTTGTTTTTATCCATTTCAATCACCTCCGCATATAGTTTAACCGCATGGCAGATGATTATTTATAGATTTACCCGAAAATTTTCGGTATACTTGAAGGAAAAAATGCAGTGTGATATAATGGAGTCACTTTAATGAGGGTTATTGTCGAATTTTATCGAATTTTGCATTTTGTTTGTGCTGACAGAATGGATAGGAAGCGGGTGATTGAGTGGCGCAATCTTTAAAAGACAAAAATGACATCATTCAGCAAAATTATATGAAATATAGTCAAGCTATTTTTGCCCGCTGCTTTGTGGTAGTGCAGGATACTTGTTTGGCAGAGGACTGTATGCAGGAAACTTTTGCAAGATACAACAAATGTTTTTATACCATTCCCAAGGAAGCAAATATTATTGCCTGGCTGAATGTAACCGCCACATATGTCTGCCGGGAATATCTTAGAAAGGATAAATTTGAATCTGTCGGCATTTCTGAAGATTTGAAGGAAAAGTTGGAACGGGTTGATGATTTGCAAACCCAGTCCGGTCTTGTTCTGTCAGAAGATATTTTTCATAAGTGTGAGGAAGATGAGATGTTTTATAAAAGCCTCGCGCCGCAATATCAGCAGTTATATGATTTGTACTTCCGTATGGATATGAAAATTGCTGATGTCGCACACGAGATGGGGTGTTCAGAAGGTTCCGTTAAAATGCGCATTAAAAGGCTAAAAAAGATGGGAGAAAAATATTTTTCGCAAAAAAATAAAAAATTTTGAAAAAAGCGTTACTTTTTTGACCTTTAAAATCATAATATAGTAGAGGGGAGATTTTTCTCCTATAAGTTTTCAACGTATGGACATATTGTTTTGTGTGAATAAAGCGAGGAATTACAATGTTTGATTATAATAGCCTGACGGCTCAGGAAAAACTAAGATTTCAAAATGCAAAGATACAATTATATGAAGAAACGATTCTCAGAGAAACACCGGATTTTAATAAAGTTGACGCTTGCTATAAAGAACTGGAAGCATTGGGATATATGGAAACCATACCCCGGCTGGATGTTCAAAAAAGCTTTGCGCGTTTTGAAAAGGAGTGCCTGAATCTCAGTTTGTGTGAGGATTCGCAGAAAGAGCAGTCGGTGGCCCAAAGGAGGCTTTCCCCTAAGACTGTACAGGTACTCATAGCTGCAGCAGTCCTGTTTGTTATTATGTGTATGGCAGTGTTTGCCAATAATACAGTCGAATTGGATATCTGGCAGGTTTTGAATAGCGAAAAGTCTACTGCTTATATCTATGATGAGGATATCAAGGATCTCTGTGACAATGTACATGTATATCCTGCGGAAATTGCAGGTGTTTATCTGGATTTGTAATTATGTTCGGCTTCAGTCAGGGCTTTCCTGCTGACCCCTATGTAAGGAGGGCCATGGGTGGAAAATAATATTATAGAAAAAAATGAATATCACCTTCAGGCAGCGGAATTGAAAAACAAAATTTTTGAATCTTTGTTGAGTTCAGATAAAACTGAAAGGGAGTTGGCACGACGTTACATAGAAAAGCTTCAAAAGATTGACCCGCAAGGGGAATATCTGGATAAGCAAATGATGGATTTTTGCAGTCGGTATATGGGTGCGCAGGAGTCTCAGACAAAAGCGCAGGCTCATTGGATAAGCCGGCAAGCCCGCGGAGTATATCGCCGTAGCAAGCTGAGAAAATGGGTTTGCGTTATTATTGCCGTTGGGATTTTATATATGTCATTATTTCCAAAATTAGAGGTTACCCTTTATCGTTTGGATCCGAATGTGGACCAGCCTGTATTGTTTTCTGAATTATACGGAGATGCTCAGAGTGTAGTATGGCGGCAGCCTGTTAAGGCGGTAAAAATTGCCTGTGATAATACAGGCTTGCAGATGATATTTCCATCTTGGCTGCCAGAGAATCTGGCTTGTACGCGAGTGTGTGAATCGTTTAGTTCTTCTTATAATTCTGTAGATATCAACTTTTTGGATTTAGAATGGGTTGATGCTGGTTCGAAACCTGCACCGTTTATTTGGATTGAAATTTGCAAGCCGAAATATCATGCCATAGATGCAAACGGTGGAATAACGCGTATCATTTGGGATATAGGTACCCATTATACAATACGGCAGATTAACGGCAGAGATTATTATATTGGTGCAGATATCAATGGACAAGGATACATAACTGCGTTTACGGATAAACAGTATGTTTATATGGTAACCAGTAACTATGATTTCAATACCAATATTAGAATTTTAGAATCCATGAGGACTTTTTAATTCAAATTTATTTATGAAAGAAGCGGCTGCTACGGACACGCTTCTTTTTTTGTGTTTCGACGTTTTTACCTTGTTCTGCTTTTTATGGTATGTTAAAATAAAACAATAACATAAGAGTGAATTGTTGAAAATAGGGAGAAATTCCGTTGATATGAAAGAAAAGATAAAAAAATTTAATTTTAAAGAAATGAAATCAGAATTGCGGTGGATGGCAAAGTATATTAAAAATTACCGAGGACGTATTTTTTTGCTGGTTTTCATTGGAGTTGCATCCGTTCTGATGAGTTTAGCAGGGACATATTTATCCAAAGAATTAATTGATGGAGTAACGACCGGCGTTTTTTCAGGCATATGGGAAAATTTGGCTCAGGTAATTGTTGCCATGGTGTTATTTACCGGTGTCAGTTTGGCAGCAACTGCTATCCAAAACCTTTATACTGCGCGATTTCGTTTGGATGTTTCACGGCAAATGAAAAAAGAGCTTTTTTCTCAGATTATGGGTTCAGACTGGTTGGATTTAACAAAGCGTCACAGTGGTGATTTAGTAAACCGTATGACGCGGGATCTTGATAATGTAGTCAATGGTGTTACCGGAGTTGTTCCCACACTGGCGGTCAGCGGTATGCGTTTTCTGGCGGCGTTTGTGCTGATGGTACACTACGATCCCATAGTAGCGGCGCTTTCTTTTTTAATGGGGCCGGTGTTGTTGGTTGCTTCACGCTTCCTGACGGGAAAAATGCGTGCATATAGCATTGAGAATCAGGAGGTTTTTGGAAAAAATCAAAGCTTCATACAGGAAGCAGTGCAAAATGTATTAATTGTAAAAACATTTTCTCTGAAAAGTTTATTTGAGCAGAAAATGGGAGATTTGCAAGATGAAATGTATGATGTTAGTTACAAACAGACCAGATTTGCAACGTTTTCCAATATTGCCATACATATTATGTCGCAAATTGTTTATTTGCTGATTTTGGGCTGGTGCGCCTACCGTTTATTTACAAACAGTATTACGGTGGGAACATTGGTTTTATTTTTGAATTTGGCTGGTAAAATTCAAGCGCCGTTTACCTCGCTGGTAGCACTGGTGCCAACGGTAATAGGTTCCGCTGCTTCTGCTGGAAGGATTATGGAATTATATCGTATCCCACAGGAAAAAAATGATAAGGAAAGCGGCAGTATTTTGGCAGGAAAGTCTGTGGGTGTGAAAATCAAAAATGCATCTTTTGGTTATAAGGAAAAAGAGCTTGTATTAGATAATGTGTCTTTTTATGCGGCCCCAGGAGAAATGACAGCTTTGATTGGTCCTTCCGGTGAGGGGAAAACTACGCTTCTTCGCTTAATTTTAGGACTTACCAATGTGCAGACAGGAAGTATTGAGGTTTGTTCTCATATTGGTTGTGTACCGATATCGGCAGGAACACGGAGATATTTTTCTTATGTTCCACAGGGCAATTCCTGTTTTTCCGGAACAATAGAAGAAAATTTACGGTTGGGTAAACCTGACGCAACGCAGGAGGAAATGCGCAGGGCGTTAGAGGATGCCAGTATTTGGGATTTTGTCGCATCTTTGCCTCAAGGTTTACAAACTTGTTTAGGTGAAAAGGGATTGGGAATTTCTGAGGGTCAAGCACAGCGTATTGCCATTGCGCGGGCGATTTTACATGAGGCACCCATTTTGCTTTTGGATGAAGCCACGTCTGCTTTGGATGTAGAAACGGAAAAGAAAGTACTGTCCCGTTTAAAGGATGCAGGCACAGGAAAAACCTGCATTTTTACAACCCATCGTCCTTCTGTTGCAGGGCTTTGCGATAAAGTATACCGTGTGAGTGCTTGTAAAGTAGTTGAAGAACAGAATATCACAAATTGTTAACAATATAATGTGCCAGCAATTTTCATTGTTTTTCATGAAAGGGTAAGCTATAATAAAAATAAATTCCGTAGGTGCAGGTTATGAAGAGTAATATTAAGCATACGGTGATTTTTCTGGCGGCGGGTTTGGACTTTGGTATACTTTCAAAGCTGCTGGATATGTAGACAGAGGTTTCAGGGAACATTAATTTCTATTTACAGTAAAAACATGTGCCGCGGTTCATGTGTTTATGTTTTGTGCCGGCATGTTATCGGCTTATTATGTGACTGCATGGGTTACAGACAGTATATTTTGTATATGGCTGGTGTGTTTTGCTCTGCCTTTGCATGGATAACATGGTATGCAAAAGAGAAAACGTTTGTATCTAAAATTATTTCAGTTGGAATTCTTATGTTTATGGCGCTTATCAGCGTTATTATATTTGATGGACCAAGATTTTATGATTTTATCATTGACGGACTGCTGATTTATTTTCTTTTTATTAAAAGAGTGAATAGATGAATCATTGTCGTAACAGAGTTTTTGTGTAAAGTAAAACATTTTATTGAATCAGTAATAAAATCAGGAAGGGGAATTTTCGATGGTTGACCTTCATTGTCATATTTTGCCGGGTATTGATGACGGCGCGCGCAATATGAAAGAATCCATTGCCATGTGCCGCATGGCGGTGGAAAATAATATTACTAAAGTAGTTTGTACTTCTCATTTCTTAGCGGGTATGAAAATAGATGAATTTATAACCAAAAGGGATCAGGCGCTGCGCAGTCTGCGTGCAGAACTTGAAGTGTTGGGAATACGTCTGGAACTGGTTCCCGGAGCGGAAGTGTATGTTTCCGACGAGATTTTTTATCTGGAACATATTGAGCGACTGCGCATCGGAAAAACCAATTATGTTTTAGTAGAGTTTGATTTTACCGGTTTAACCGGTGCACGTATGATGCGGTATATAGATGAGATACGCAAGAGCGGGGTGCAGGTAATCGTTGCACATCCCGAAAGGTATAAATACATACAGGATGATTATAATATCGCCAATATGCTGCGGCAAAACGGTGTTTTATTGCAGGTAAATGCAGGTAGTTTGCTGGGCGCTTTCGGCCGCAGGGAATTTAAGCTTGCAAAGGAATTGTGCGTGAATAATGCCGCGTTTTTTCTTGCGTCAGATGCACATTCCACACGTATGCGTAATAATGCACTGTTGGATATGTTCCCGGGATTTGTGCGTACAGTATCGCCGGAACAGGTTGGCTGGATGCTGGACCAGGCACCGGAACGCTTGCTTTCCGGTCAGGATATGAGCGTGTTTGAATCTCGTCCCATAAAGAAAAAGTTATTATAAAAACAGCCTTATCCCCGCAGTTTTTGCGAAAGGATAAGGCTGTTTTTGAATGATATGTGCATTCGGCCCATTGCACATAAATAGATGATAGAGGTTTTCAGGCTTGCTTTCCAACGAGCCAATCGATAGAAACGCCCAGGATGTCCGATAGTGCAACAAGTTCCGTATCCGTCACGAACCGAAGCTGGCCTTCGAGTTTAGAGAGGCCGGAGGCATTTAAATCCACGCCGCGGCTTTGGAGCTGTTCCAGTAAATCCTTTTGTTTTAAATTGGAAGTTTTTCTGGCTTGCTCTACTCTTGCTCCTACAATGTTCCGTTCTCCCAGTGGTTGTTTTCTGATTCTCATCTGATGAAGTCCCCCTTTTCTTTTCCGCCCTCTATCGTTTGGTTGTTTTCCCGGCCAATCCAGTGCTGTTCAGTCAAAACCATGGGCTAAGACTGGGAGACAGGCTGGGTGCCTTGTGCGTAAAAGTCAGGCAATAACTATGCAAGTGTAATACATTCTATTAAATAAATCAAGAGTTTCTGCGCAAATGCACAAAAATATGGTATAAACGACAGAATTGTTATGACTTTCACGCTTGATTATCCTCCTTTGCATTTGCAGAAAGGGTATGTTATAATATGATTTACACAATTGATTTTTTATTTTAAAGATAGAAATAATTATATTTGGAATATGAAAGTATTTATTATACGATGTTTTGAAAGATGTTACTTTTATTCAGCCGTCTATTTTTGTATCATGTGATGGCGCAGGGAAAATAGGCATATGCAGATTCAATTTTTTGATGCGGCCGGTGGCTAAAGAAAGTGAATGAAACAGGGGTGTTAGTATGGATAAACGGGAAATCAGGCATCACAATTTGACAATGCTAACCGATTTTTATGAAATTACCATGGCAAACGGCTATTTGGCTGCGGGTGCGATGGATAAAATTGCTTATTTTGATATGTTTTTCCGCAGTGTGCCGGATGGCGGTGGATTTGCCATTATGGCAGGAGTGGAACAGCTGATTGAGTATTTAAATGGTCTTGCTTTTACTCCGGAGGATTTGGAATACCTCCGGCGGCGGGGGTTTGAGGAACCGTTTTTAAATTATTTGAAGGATTTTAAATTCTCTTGTGATGTATGGGCGGTGCCGGAAGGTACGCCGATTTTTCCGAATGAACCGATTGTAACTGTCCGCGGACCTATTATTCAAGCACAGTTTATTGAAACAATGATTTTGCTTGCCATCAATCATCAAAGTCTGATTGCAACGAAAGCAAACCGTATTGTCCGTGCTGCAAAAGGTAAGGGTGTAATGGAATTTGGTTCCCGCAGAGCGCAGGGCTATGACGGTGCAATTTACGGTGCGCGTGCAGCGTATATCGGCGGCTGTATTGGCACTGCCAACACCATTTGTGAACGGGATTTTGGTATTCCGGCAATCGGAACAATGGCGCATAGCTGGATTCAGACTTTTGATTCAGAGTTGGATGCGTTTTGCGCTTACGCGCGTGAATATCCGCAGGATTGTACTTTACTGGTTGATACGTATCAAACCCTTACTTCTGGTGTTCCAAATGCAATCCGTGCATTTAACCTTGAGGTGCTCCCGCGAGGTTACCGTCCAAAAGCAATCCGTATTGACAGCGGCGATATTACCTATCTCTCAAAAAAAGCACGTAAAATGCTGGATGAAGCGGGGTTTTCCGATTGCCAAATTATAGCGTCCAATGCGTTGGATGAATATCTAATTCGTGATATGCTGCTGCAAGGGGCAAAAGTCGATTTGTTCGGCGTAGGCGAGCGTTTAATTACTGCTGCATCATCACCAGTGTTTGGCGGCGTCTATAAGTTATCCGCAGTGGAAAAAGACGGTGCGGTGGAACCAAGGATAAAAATCAGTGAAAATGTGACTAAGATAACAAATCCGGGATTTAAAAAGGTTTGGCGGCTTTTTGACCGAAATAGCGGCAAGGCGATTGCTGATTTAATTACCCTGCATGACGAGATGATTGATGAAACAAAGCCTTATGTACTGTTTGACCCGGAACATACATGGAAACGTAAAACCGTAGAAAATTTTGTGGCGCGTCCTCTGATGCAGCAGATTTTTAAAGAAGGTAGGCAAGTTTATCAGCCGCCGGCACTGTCACAAGTCAGGAAATACTGCAAAGAGCAGGTAGGTACGCTTTGGGAAGAGGTCATACGTTTTGAAAATCCCCATAAATATTATGTAGATTTGTCTGAACCATTGTACCAGCAAAAACAACAGCTTCTTTCCCAATATACACCCCGCTGAATTAGCTTAAAAAAGGCCGCAGGAATCCCCGATGAGAAGATTCCGGCGGTCTTTTTATTATCGAAAGACATTTATTTCAACCAGTTTTTCATGCGTTGTACGCGGTTTTCTTCCATGTGCAGTAACTCTTCTGCCAATTTCCTGGCGGAAGGGTCTATATTTTCTCCGCGGTTCAGTTCTTTTGTAAGCTGGATAATCCCCATATTGCTGCCTTCAATAATCATTTCTGCGATATGGCTGGAGGTTTTGTCAATCATCGTGTTAACAGTTACGCCTGTCCACAGCCCCACGTTCTGCATCATACTGCTGTCCTCCGGGAGAGCGCCTTTTTCAGAAAGTGCGTCAGTGACCTTAGAGGCGAAAGAGGTATATTCTTCTAATTGCTTTTGCAGTTCAGCGCGCATAGCCACATCGTCAACTTTATCCATGAGCAGGGAAAGGGATTCCGTACCCATTTTGGTATTCTTATACACGCAGTTTAAAAATTCTACCGTTTTATCCATAGTTTGTGTTTCCATAAAACATCCTCCTGACAATTATTTTTAATAGTTTGCCACGGATTTCCATGTTTTATGTGCGGATGATTAAAAATCCAGACCACGCCGGATGCGTCCTTCTACAAGGTCAATATACTGCCGTGCCACACGAGGGGAACGTCCGCCGCGGGACAGCGCCCACTGCTCTGCATGTTGATGAAGTAGGTCAGTGTCAATGTCAAGTCCGCGGTCGGCTGCAATGCCGTCCAATATCGTATAGAATTTTTCGCGGTCAGGATTTAGAAATGTGATGGAAAGCCCGAAACGATCGGACAAGGATAACAGTTCCTGCATGGTGTCCCCACGGCTAACGTCATCGTCTTGACGTTCCGTATGAGTTTCCCGTACCAGATGTCTGCGGTTGGAGGTTGCGTAAATTAAGGTGTTTTCAGGTTTGCAGGAAAGCCCGCCTTCCAGCACGGCTTTTAGTCCGGCAAAGGTATCGTCGCCCTGTGTGAAAGACAAATCGTCAATGTAAACGATAAACCGCAAAGGGATATTTGCAATTTGTGCCACAAGCTGTGGGAATTCACTGATGTATTCTTTCGGCATTTCAATCATACGCAGCCCGTCACCAGAGAATTCATTCAGAAGAGCGTGGATGGTGGAAGATTTTCCGGTGCCCCGGTCGCCGTAAAGCAGGGTATTATTTGCCGGATACCCTTCTACGAATGCCTGTGTGTTGTCCAGCACAAGGCTGCGCTGACGTTCATACCCTTTTAAATTGGCAACCCGTATGGAATCTATGTGCGCAATAGGCTCCATTTTGCCTTTGCGCCAAAGAAATGCGTGGTATTTTGCAAAGATACCGCAGCCGTTTTGTTTATGAAATTGTTCGAGTGCAGGCAGGCATTCCTTCCATTGGCCGCTAAGAACACGGACGGGAACACCGGTTTTCCATTGGGGCAGGGTATTTATGAAATCTTCATCCCAACCGCCGCTGATAAAATCTGCTGCTGTTAATTCTGAAAAACGCTGTAAGATTTGCAAATCCCTGCGCACGGCGTCCAGCACATTTTCGGGCAGTTTACTGCTGTTTTCATGGACTGCCTCAAGGGTGAATATATTTTCATCATGGAGGATTCGTTCTGCAATGGCGCCTGCAAGATTTTCACTGTGATTGGTTCGGCACAACTCGCTGAATAATTCTCCCCAATGCCCTGCGTCAATTTTTGAGCCTTTTGCACAAGCACAGACTATCCGGTAAAGAATGGCGGGCACATTGTTTTCCAATCCTTTTGTCATAGTTTTTTCCTGTGGACGTATGACATTGCGGTATATGGAAAGGGAATCCAGTTCCAGTTTCAGCCGATTCATATTTGTCATTGTTATACACCTGAAATCTTTTCTAATCTTAATAAACTGTTATTTGTTTCACAATCTATATTTTACCTCCTTTGAAGTGACGTGTCAATGTTGTAGCATGTACCAAAAATCATGGCTTTTTCTTATATATTTTTCCCAGTTCAACATTGACGATCACTCTTGCAGGCATTATAATGATATTTAATTATAGGTAATCTTACGATTTATTATTTTTGAAAGGGAGGCGGTAAGCATGCTCAGCGGAGCGCAGGCTATGGTTCAGTGTTTGGAAAAAGAAGGTGTGTCTGTTGTCTTCGGTTATCCCGGCGCCGCCATATGCCCTTTTTATGACGCCTTACTGGATTCCAATGTACGCCATATTCTGGTGCGTCAGGAACAGAATGCGGGACATGCCGCGAGCGGTTATGCAAGAGCTTCCGGTAAAGTAGGCGTGTGTGTTGTTACTTCAGGCCCCGGCGCTACCAACCTGATTACGGCGATTGCTTCTGCGTATATGGATTCTATCCCTATGGTAGCCATTACCGGGCAGGTGCGCAGCGATTTACTTGGGCGGGATGTATTTCAGGAAGCAGACATCACTGGTGCGGTGGAGCCGTTTATTAAACAGACCTATCTTGTAAAAGATACCAATGAGATTCCCCGTGTGTTTCGTGAAGCGTTCCATATTGCTTCTACAGGCCGTCCGGGACCGGTTTTGATTGATATTCCCGTTGATATTCAAACCAATCTGCTGGCTGGGGAATTTGTTTATCCGGAAAAAGTAGATATTATTGGATATAAACCGAAAACCATGGGAAACCCATTGCAGATTAAGCGTGCTGTGGATTTACTGCGGGAGGCAAAACGTCCGGTTATGGTTGCGGGCGGCGGCGTGCTGATGTGCCATGCGGAAAAAGCGCTGCGTGCTTTTGCAGAAAAACTGAATATTCCGGTGGTTTCTACCATGATGGGTATTGGTGTTATGCCTTCCAGACACCGGCTGTATTATGGAATGCTTGGAACTCATGGGATGAAACCGGCAAACCGTGCAATTCATCAAGCAGATGTTCTGGTGATTATCGGCGCAAGGGTGGGTGACCGTGCGGTTGCTGCGCCGGGGCAGGTTTCGGAACGTTCGAAAATTATACATATTGATATTGACCCGGCGGAAATCGGCAAAAATCTGAAAACAACAGTACCGTTGGTGTGCGATGCCAAAAACGCTATTGCCGCAATGTCCGAGCAGGCGGATTTTCAATGCCCGCAGGGCTGGGTTGACGCAGTAGATAACTGGCGCAGCCAATATTATGAGAAACTGGAAGAGCAGGAATCTCCCGCAGGTTTTGTTGATCCCCGCAGATTTATGCAGGAATTGTCTGCAATGGCGGCGGAAAACGCGATTCTTGTAGCGGATGTTGGACAAAATCAAATTTGGTCTGCGAACCATTACGAAATAAAAAAAGGCAAATTTCTTACTTCCGGCGGTATGGGAACTATGGGTTATTCTCTTCCGGCGGCAGAGGGCGCAAAGGTTGCCTGTCCTTCCAAACAGGTATTCGCTGTATGCGGGGACGGTTCCTTTCAAATGCAGATGATGGAGCTTGCTACAATGGTTCAGCACCAAATTTCCGTAAAAATTGTTATTATGCGCAACGGTAGGCTTGGTATGGTAAGGGAATTGCAGGATAAACAGTATGATGGCAGGCTGTCCGGTATTATGCTGGACGGAAGCCCTGATTTTATTACTCTTGCCAGCGCTTATGGGATTCGGGGACGGTCTATTTCAGAGAACGGCGATATCCGGCAGGCGATTGCAGATATGCTGGTTTGTAATGGGCCTTATGTGCTGGAGTGTGTGGTCAGTCCGGTTCAGCCGTCGCTGTAGGAGGAATGCGGTATGAAATATACGTTAAGTGTTCTTGTGGAGAACCAGCCCGGCGTCCTGTCAAAAGTTTCCGGTTTGTTTGGGCGCAGGGGGTTTAATATTGACAGTCTTGCAGTGGGAACCACCGATGACCCGTCTATTTCCCGTATTACTATTGTTGCCGACGGGGATGAGTATATTATTGAACAGCTGGAAAAACAGCTCAATAAAGTGATTCCGGTGATTAAGGTAAAAACGCTCAGCCCGGGCGGCTTTATCAGCAGGATGCTGACGCTAATCAAGGTTTCCGCCAATAACCGGACGCGTGCGGATATTATGAAAATTGCGGATTTGATGAATGCAAAGATTGTGGATGTTTCCAAAACTACGCTGACATTGGAGTTTTGTGACAGCGAGGCGCGTACAGAAACGTTGGAAACACTTTTAAAGCCTTATGGCATCCGCGAAACGGTCCGCACCGGCGCAATCGCTATTGAGCGGGGCGCCAGCATTGTTTCCCGCAAAGGCAATTAAGAATTAACCCGTTCCGGCATTGTCCGGAGAGGTAATTATAAAATAACCGCCGTTTTACGGCAGGGAGGTCTTTTGTTATGTCAAAAATCTATTATCAAAGCGATTGCAATCTTGAAGTCCTGAAGGATAAAACCGTTGCAATTATTGGTTACGGCAGTCAGGGCCACGCCCATGCGCTGAACCTGCATGAGAGCGGCGTCAATGTTGTCGTTGGACTTTATGAAGGCAGTAAATCTAAAGCAAAAGCAGAAGCGGCAGGTCTAAAAGTGCTTAACGTTGAAGAAGCCGCAAAAGCAGCAGATGTAATTATGATTCTGGTTCCAGACGAAAAGCAGGCTGACCTTTACAAAACAAGCATTGCTCCTTATCTGACCGAAGGCAAGGCGCTTGCATTTGCCCATGGTTTTAATATTCATTTTGAGCAGATTATTCCGCCGGCAGACTGCGATGTATTCATGATTGCCCCGAAAGGTCCGGGTCATACTGTCCGCAGTGAATATGTTGAGGGCAAAGGTGTTCCGTGTCTGGTAGCAATTCATCAGGATGCAACAGGCAGAGCGCTGGATGTTGCGCTTGCATATGCCGCAGGTATTGGCGGTGCACGTGCCGGTGTGCTGGAAACCACTTTTAAATGTGAAACCGAAACGGATTTGTTCGGTGAGCAGGCAGTGCTCTGCGGCGGCGTTACCGCTTTGATGCAGGCAGGTTTTGAAACTTTGGTTGAAGCCGGATACGATCCGAAGAATGCCTATTTTGAATGTATTCATGAGATGAAGCTAATTGTTGATTTGATTTATAAAGGCGGCTTCTCTATGATGCGCTACTCTATTTCCGATACGGCTGAATTCGGTGATTATGAAACAGGCAAACGTTTGGTAACTGATGAAACCAAGAAGGAAATGAAGAAGATTCTGGAAGAAATTCAGGACGGCACTTTTGCAAGTAAGTGGATTGCGGAAAACAAGAACGGCCGTGCACACTTTATTGCTACCCGTAAGATGAAAGCTGCCCATGAACTGGAAAACGTTGGCAAGGAACTGCGTAAAATGTATTCCTGGAACGACGAAAAATAAGCTGAATGGGTTATTTACAGCCGGCTGCCGCTGTTTTGCGGCTGCCGGTTTTTTTTTATTGAGGCATTGCTTTTCTGAAAAATATTGCTGAAAATATAAGATTTTTCCGATATTTTTTAATTTGCTATTGCTTTGTACTTATGATAGGGTTAAAATATTTTCATATATGTCTTTTGCAGAGTTATTTTTGACCCGAAAGGATGAAAATTTTCATGGCGCTGATTACAAAAGCTGTACGCGGTACGCAGGATTTATTGCCTGCTCAAAGCCATAAATGGCAGTATGTAGAAAACAAATGCCTGGAAGTTGCCGGGCTTTATGGATATAAGGAACTGCGTTCCCCAGTGTTTGAGCACACGGAGCTGTTCCAGCGGTCGGTTGGCGATACCACCGACGTTGTTCAGAAAGAAATGTATACTTTTGAAGATAAAGGCGGACGTTCCATTACCCTGCGTCCGGAAGGCACTGCAGGTGCTGTGCGTACTTTTTTGGAGCATGGTATGTACAATGACGCTTTGCCGCAAAAGGTTTGTTACCTGACTTCCTGTTATCGGTATGAAAAACCGCAGGCAGGCAGGCTCAGGGAATTTCATCAGTTTGGTGTGGAATGTTTTGGGGCGGCAGGTCCTGCCGCAGATGCGGAGCTTATCAGTATTGCAGCGCAGCTTTTTGAAAGCCTCGGTGTAGAAAACCTGTGCCTGCAAATAAATTCTATCGGCTGTCCGGATTGCAGGGCAAAATATTATGATGCGCTGCGCGCTTATTTTAAATCTCATGAACAGGAATTGTGCAGTACGTGCCTTAACAGACTGGAACGCAACCCTATGCGTATTCTCGATTGTAAAAGTCCGGTTTGTTCTGAAATTGCAGCGCATGCGCCAGTGGTGCTGGATTATATTTGTGATGACTGCCGCGCGCATTTTACAGCGGTGCAGGATTATCTGGAAGCAATGGGTATTGATTTTATGATTAACCCTACGATTGTGCGCGGGCTGGATTATTATACTCGTACAGTGTTTGAGTTTGTTTCCTCCTATATCGGGGCGCAGGGGACAGTTTGCGGCGGTGGCAGGTATGACGGACTTGTGAAGGAAATGGGCGGGCCGGATATGCCTTCTCTTGGGTTTGCCATGGGCTTGGAACGGCTGATGATGCTGTTGGAAAATCAGGGCTGTGAGTTCCCAGAGCCAATGAGCTGTGAGCTTTATATTGCGGCGATGGGGGAGGATGCGTCCAGACGTGCCGCGGTGCTTGCTCATAACCTGCGTGCGGAAGGTTTTTCCGTGCAGATGGATATTGCAGGGCGCGGACTGAAAGCGCAGATGAAATATGCGGATAAAATCGGCGCAAAATATGCAATGGTTTTAGGGGACTCTGAATTGGAATCCGGAACCGCGAACCTGAAGAATATGAAAAACGGACATCAGATTGAAGTTCGACTGGACGAACTGGTAGAACGTTTTTATGATATTAATATTGAAGCAGCAATGGAAAACATCACTGAAGATATAGAACTCAGCGAAGGAAAAATCAATAAGATTTTGGGAGGGCTTGGATAATGGCTGATACAATGGCCGGTTTAAAAAGAACGGATTACTGCGGAACGTTAAGAATAGAAGATGCGGGCAAAGAGGTTGTTGTCTGCGGATGGGCACAGCGCCAGCGGGATTTGGGTACTTTGATTTTTATTGATTTGCGTGACCGTACTGGTATTGTACAGCTGGCAATTGATGATAAAACAGAGCAATCCCTGCGTGATAAAGCCTTTTCTGTGCGTGCAGAATTTGTTTTAATGGCGAAGGGGATTGTGCGCGAAAGGTCCTCTAAAAATAAAGAAATCCCTACCGGAGATGTTGAAATTGAAGTAACGGATTTGAGAATCCTTGCAAAAAGCGAAACCCCGCCTTTTGAGATTATAGAAGATTCCCTGACGGGCGAGGCGCTCCGCCTGAAATACCGTTATCTTGACCTGCGCCGTCCGGATGTTCAGAAAAATATTGTCATGCGCCACAAGATTGTAAAGGTTGCCCATGACTATTTTGACCAGCAAGGTTTTTTGGAAGTGGAAACCCCGGTGCTTATTAAATCTACGCCGGAAGGCGCGCGGGATTATCTTGTCCCTTCCCGTGTAAAAAACGGTTCTTTTTATGCATTGCCCCAGTCCCCGCAGTTATATAAACAGCTTTTAATGGTAGCGGGTTTTGACCGCTATATGCAGATTGCAAAATGCTTCCGTGATGAAGATTTGCGTGCAGACCGCCAGCCGGAATTCACACAGATTGATATTGAAATGTCCTTTGTTGACAGTGATGATGTTATGGAGATTAACGAAGGCTTTATCAAACGTGTATTCCATGAAGTTTTGGGTGTGGAAGTACAAACTCCGTTTGCACGTATGCCCTATGCAGAGGCAATGGAGCGTTTTGGTTCCGATAAGCCGGATACCCGTTTCGGTATGGAACTGAAAAAGCTGAACGATGTACTGACCGGATGTGAGTTCCGCGTTTTTGCCGGCGCGCTTTCTGGCGGCGGAGCAGTACGCGGTATTAATGCAAAGGGTGCGGCAAATAAGCTGACCCGTAAAGAAATCGACAAACTTGCAGATTGGGTAAAAACTTATGGTGCAAAGGGTCTTGCATGGACAAGGCTTGCTGAAACCGGAGAAACTTCTTCTTTTGAAAAATTCCTGAAACCGGAAGAAGTGACTGCTGTGCGTACCGCCTTGGATGCACAGACAGGTGACGTTTTGCTTTTGGTAGCAGATGCTGATGAGCAGGTAACCTTTGACAGTCTTGGCGCACTGCGCTGTGAGCTTGCAAAACGGTTGGAACTGATTGACCCGAACCAGTTTAATTTCCTGTGGGTTACGGATTTCCCGCAGTTTGAATATGATAAAGAAGAAAACCGTTATGTTGCTAAGCACCATCCTTTTACTGCTCCGCGTGATGAAGATATTCCGTATCTGGAAACAGATCCGTCAAAGGTTCTGGCAAAAGCTTATGATATGGTGCTTAACGGCACAGAACTGGGCGGCGGTTCTATCCGTATCAATACTCTGGAACTGCAGGATAAAATGTTCCAGGCGCTTGGTTTTACGAAAGACGATGCACACGAACGTTTTGGATTCCTGCTGGAAGCATTTAAATATGGCGCTCCGCCCCACGGAGGTATGGCGTATGGCCTTGACCGCCTTGTTATGCTTATGCTGAACACGGAAAGCATTCGAGATGTGATTGCATTCCCGAAGGTACAGAATGCAAGCGAGTTAATGACAGACTGTCCGGCGGCAGTGGATGAAAAACAATTAGAAGAATTGGGAATCCAAATCAGTTTGCCAAAAGTATCGGAAGAAAATTGAGTGTTTTAAAGAATAAATGCATACCCGCTGAGAAATGGTTTCATTTTTCAGCGGTTTTTTTACGGATTGCAGTATAATGTTAATTCTTCATAAATATAAGAAATATTGCTTTTACATGAAGTGTATGTTACTATTCAAAATACAACTGTATGGAAAAATAGAACATGATTTTTTCAATACCATTGGGTGTAAATTAGAACAAAGAGAGGACTTCAAAATGAAAAAACGACTGTTATCTTTATGTGTGGCTTTGCTGTTGATGATTACAGCATTGCCGTTTTGTGTTTACGCGGCGGACGGAGTGGAAATCAATAACACGAATTTTCCAGATATGAATTTTCGCGAATATGTAAGGCAGTATGATATAGACAGTAATGGTATGCTAAGCGCAGAAGAAATTGCCGTAGTTACTTCAATAGACATAGGGGGCAGTTCTTATTCTTAATAAGAATTTAAAAGGTATAGAGTATTTTACTGCACTAAAAAATTTAAATTGTTTCAACCATAGGTTTATGACTAATCTTGATTTGAGCAAAAATATTGCATTGGAAAGTTTGAATTTAAGCACTAATACATCATTGGCCAGTTTAGATATAAGCGGTTGTATTGCATTAAAAGATTTGAATTGTGGTGGTACTCGTTTAACTACTTTGGATGTAAGCGAATGTCCTGCTTTGGAAAGATTGCAGTGTGGTTGGATACCGACATTAGCTAGCCTTGATTTGAGTAAAAATACGGCATTAAAAATTTTATTCTGTTGGAAAAGTGGATTAACAGATTTGGATGTGAGCAAATGTACTGAGTTAGAATCTTTAGACTGTAATGGGAATCTGTTAACCAATCTTGATATAAGTAAGAATACTGTTTTAACGAGTTTGGATTGCAGTGAAAATCAGTTAACCGAACTTAATGTGAGCAGGAATACGCTGTTAACGTCTTTGAATTGTGAATATAACCAGTTGGTTAGTCTTGATGTGAGCAAAAATATCGTATTAACGTCTTTGACGTGTAGTGATAACAAATTAACCAATCTTAATGTGGGAAGTAATATGGTGTTGATTTCTGTAAGCTGTCAACGAAATGAATTGACCAATCTTGATATGAGCGGATGCAGTGCATTGAAATCTCTCCATTGTCCTTATAATAAATTAGCCAGCCTTAATATGAGTGGGTATACGTTGTTAGACAATGTGTGGTGTAATAATAATCAATTGACAAAACTGGATTTGGATGATCATACTGAGGAGTGGAGCGGGACTCCATCTGGATATGCAAAATATCAAACATCAAGGCTGGAAATTCAGAAAACCTCCAACGGTTGGACGGCAGATTTATCCAAACTGGTTAGTGTAGAAAATACAAAAAAAGTGGAACTTCAAGAGGGGCAAGGCTGGCAGTATGATGCGGAGACAGGAGTTGCTTCCTATACCGGCGAGAGTATGCCTGAGGAATTGATATACTATTATGGCGGAAACAACGTTCCAAAAGACAAGATGGATGTAACAGTAACCCTTTTTGAAAGTGAAGAACAGCAGTATGTGGTTATGAAACAGGGCGCGGAACAGGCTTATGTAAATGGGATCGTTGCGCCTACTACCCAGTATGCTACCGGTTACGCAACAATGGAAAATATCAGCGGTACAATGCAGCTGCCGCTGCGTTATATCGCTGAGGTTAACGGTTTTACCGTAGACTACGATGCAGATACGGAAAAAACCAAAGTAACCAACCCGGCAGATGGGACTTACCTTTTGATAACACCCGGCAGTAATGCCGTGACAAAGCATACAGCAAACGGAACCTTAGTTGATTCATCTAATGCCCCACTTGTTTTTACCATACAGAACGGCGTTACCATGGGACCGCTGCGTTTTACCTGTGAGGCACTGGGGTTGGCAGTGTCTTATCAAGAAACCTCTCATAGTATTTATGTGGTAATATCGCCAGAGGCACAAACAACCGAGAATGCGCTTGCAAAAATTGGAGAAGCTTATCAAAAGGGACTTTAATATTAGTTCCTTCTGAAAGAGGCTGTTTCATACAGCCTCATTTTGTCTGTACTATTTAGGTTAAAAAGAAATTATTATTCTAAATGTGAAAATGTTATCGTTTTGACATAAAATTGTAACCGCGATTTTGTTGTAATTCTTCCAAAACATGGTATGCTATATTTAATCAAAGTTATTTTGTAGGGATGTTCATGCCCTATTATATTAAGAATCATGTTTTAGACGATGAAGGGAATTATAGTAATGATAAGACAGAAGCACATTTTATTCGGTATTTTGATTGTTTTGGCTGTTTCAATGTTTTTTTTTGCATGCAGTATGCAAAAAGAACTGTTTACCAATGAAGAGAAAACAACAGTAAATACAACAACCGCTACTTCAGCTCAATTGACAGAAGAAACAACTACCTTACCGGTAAAACAGGAGGGTGATAGTTATATCAATCAAAATAAAATTGACGTTGAGTATCAGTCAGCGCTTGAAACTGTTCGTAATCTAAAAAAATATGAAATCACGCAGGATTATGCACAACGTTGGAAACGTGAAATGGAAGATAATTTGCAAAATTTAATGGGAAAGCTTTCAACGGACGACAAAAATCTTTTAACAACAGCACAAAACAGTTGGGAAGCATATGCCAAAAATGAATTAAAGCTTGCTTATGCATATGCAGATATTTTATCTTTGGATTCTGACGCTAAAATGAACCATAATGCAAAAGCGTATTATGATATTTATCGGGAGCGGGCGATTGAGTTATACCAATATCGTCAGGCAATCACTGAAAAATTCGGTGATGTTCCTTATTATGAAACGACTGCTGAAAATGAATAAATAGTGTATAGTGATATTGATTTTTTCTCAAATTTGCTGTTAAGATTTGGTTGACAAACGTTTCTTTTCATAGTATAATAATATGCGTTGCCTGTCTGTGAGATAAGGCAATTACGAGGCGTAACTCAGTTTGGTAGAGTGCCTGGTTTGGGACCAGGATGCCGCAGGTTCAAGTCCTGTCGCCTCGACCATCATGACGCTGAACCCAATTCGTTTTAGGTTCAGCGTTATTTTTATCCTTGCTGCCGGCCGAAATTGGCATTTTCCCGTTACCTGTTGATAAAATCAATGAGTTCGAGCTTGTCTGGCTCGGACTCATTTTGCTCCAGCCCCTCATTAAATATCTTTATCCGTTCTTTCATGCCAAAGAGTTAATTAATTGATTGAATACTTCATTGCTTTTATGATACAATTCGGATAAGAGGACATAAAGGGGATTTACAGATGGAGTTTTCGTTCGATTCATTTGTACATGGATATTTTGACTATGATCCGGTCAGTCAAACACATACTGGCCTCTGGCTTCATGACGAAAATATGGATATAGGCGGCGGTAGAATCACTGTTGACAATATTGATCGGTTAAAGGATTTTCCCAATACCGATGTTGTTACCATTTCGGGTTTGCAACAGGATACCTTCGAATATTTTATTAGAACATATGGCAGGCAATTAAAAGCCATTCGCTTTTTCAAGAATAAACTTGTGGAGGATTGGTCGCTGCTCGGAACCCTGCCGGACTTGAAATATGTGCACTTCTTTTCTAATCAGAGGATTGAAGCATTATGGGATATGAGTGGAAATAAATCTCTTTCCGGTTTATGCATTGAGGATTTTTCAAGATTACATTCTATAAACGGCATCAATACAGCGCCTGTGCTCAAGGAATTCAGCATAGGGAATGCAGTTTGGAGCACAATGACGGTTGACAGTTTAATGCCGCTTGAAAATACCGGCATCGAAAAATTCAAGTTTTACGGAAAAACAATAGTCGAAAACGACTTTTCCTTTCTCGCAACTATGAATTGTTTAAAAGTGTTCGATTTTCCAACTAATATGCTCTCAACGGAACAGGTGGCGTGGATTACAGCAAATTTTCCACATATAGAAGGATTTGCGCTCAAGGCAAAACATGATTGCAATTTGTATGATTCGTCAATGAATCAGGTGCCAGGAGCAATTATCGTCGGAAAACGAAAACCGTCTTTCATTATACAAGGAAATGAAAAAAGAATTGAGAAGTATGTTTTATCATTCCAATCCTTAAAACAAAAATATAAAAATGTCCCGTACAAGGTAGCTTTTCCTGACTGATTCTCCGGATATTGTTTTGATGTTGTGACTACGCTGTCACTACCAATTTTTGTAGGTTTGAATCCACATCAAAATTTTACGCCGGCATCTTTTTTGTTACTTTTTGACATAATCGAGTGTTCATAACGGATTTTGAGTTATGGACACTCGGTTTTTTACATTTGCAGATATCTTCTGTTATGTAACGAGTATTTTTAATATCTGTTTTTATGTTTATACAAACTTGGTAAAATACTCGACCGCAATACCCTTTGGAATGTCCACCTTGTAGTTTTCTCTTTGTTTTGGAATTTCTGTGCTTTTGATAAGCTTAAAAAATGGTTATTGATACCGCGAAACTTTTTAGCGGGTGCAGAATCTAATTGAGAAAATAAAACACCGGATATCTACTGATAAAATTAGTGTAATGTATTTGAGGTTTTTAATAATTTCATTTAAGTAAATTATTATTACGTTAATTTAAAAAACGTTGCCTGTTTATTATAGTGTTATTGATAATATAAGTACAAAGCTGAATGTAGATCGATAATAAACATGATATTATGAAAGATAAGTCAAAGCTTGATTTATACATAATGTTTAGCTATAATAAGCCTTAGAAATTGTTGATTGATAAAAAATAACCAAAAGTGAAAGTAATTTTTTCTATCCTCAAACATAACAAAGGGGAAAGGAAAAAACATTTCGCTTGATGTTATTGATAGAATTTATCTCCCTTTTTTATTGCGGTGCAGAGAATATTTGAAGTAGGTTGATGCAGAGGAAAAAATAGGGGGTATCAAGGAGGTGGCTTGGGATTTTATTTTAAGAATTACTATTTTTTATCTGCTTGATCAAATGAGTGATACTCAAAAATAGGCAGAGTAGGTGCCTGCGCGTAAAGTGTCAGCCGGACGGGGAGTTGCCGCTGAACGAAAAGCTTTGCTTGCGGTGCAGGTTCCGCATCCCGCTGCTGTATAGACTGGGTATGAGCACCCCGGGATATGCGGCAACTGTTTGTGCATATTATTTGGAGGTGTTATTTTTATGCAAATTTTTAAAATCTTTCAGGAATCCGCAAAGGAAACCCGCCATCTCCGTGCTCTGATAATAACGGCGTTAATGGTTACATTGCATTTCATTATTAGTGGCTTTGAAATTTACCTGACGCCGCAGATTCGGATAGGTTTTAGTTTTTTAACAATAGCAGTGGTAGGTCTCTTGTTTGGACCAGTTTTAGCGATGACTGCCGGTGGATTATCAGATATTATATCGTTTCTGTTAAATCCTGCGGGTACTTATTTTCCGGGATTTACGGTTTCTGCGATTTTGGGCGGGCTGATATACGGTCTATTTTTCTATAAGAAGCCTGTAACGCTGTGGAGAATTTTATGTGCTAAATTTCTGGTTAGCTTGCTGATTAATTTGGGGTTAAATACCTTTTGGCACACAATTTTATATGGAAAATCGTTTGTAGTATTGTTTCCGGCGCGTGCATTAAAAAATTTGATTTTATTGCCGATTGAGATGTTGCTCTTATTTTTTGTGTTAAAGACAATTCGGCAGATATATTTAAGTATGGAAAAAGGTCTTGGTACATAATAATTGTATAGAAAAAATCCCCTGCACTTTGTATAAAGCGCAGGGGATTTTTAAAAATAGATTTACACTTTTAATCCATGTTTTTTAAAGATGTTTTTTGCTTGTTCAACGTCCTGCAAAGACGGCGGCTGAGTTTCTTTTAGCGTATAAGTGAGGCGAAGTTTTTCCCATTTATATTCTCCCATTTTATGGAATGGAAGCAGTTCGACGCGCTGGATACATTGATATTGTTCAAGGAATGAAGCAAGCTGTTCCAGCAATTTGTTGTCCAAAGTCAAATCGGGAACCAGAACGTGGCGAATCCAAACTGGTTTTCCGGTTTTTTCTCTATGGTTTAACAGTTCAAGCCAGTTTTTATTGTCACAGCCTGTAATTTTGCGGTTTAATTCTTCGTTTAACGATTTAATATCTAACAGAATTAAATCCGCAGAATCAATAGCCCTTTGGCAGACAGACAATGGAACCGACCCGGCTGTATCAATAGCAGTATGAATATGCTTTTCATGGCAAAAGTCAAGCAAGCCTTCACAAAAATCTGATTGAACAAGTGGTTCACCGCCGGAAAGGGTGACGCCGCCGCTGGCAATAAAATTTCTATACCGCATAATGTCGTCAAATGTCTCACTTAGTGTGATAGTACGGCCATCTTCTATGCACCAGGTATCCGGGTTATGGCAGTAGGCACAGCGCAATGGACAGCCCTGCATGAATATAACATATCGAATCCCTGGTCCGTCCAATGCGCCGAAGGTTTCGATTGAATGAATACGTGCCTTTTTTTCCATACTGCGTTAAACCTCCGTTTTTAGAACCGTTCGTGGAAAGTTCGGTTAATTACGTCCATTTGCTGTTCACGGCTGAGTTTAATGAAATTAACCGCGTAACCTGAAACGCGGATAGTGAGTTGAGGGTATAATTCCGGATGATCCATAGCGTCGAGCAGAACATCACGATTGATTACATTAACATTGATATGATGACCACCCTGCATAAAGTATCCATCTATTAATCCAACAAGGTTTGCGGCCTTATCTTCATCATCGCGGGCTAATGCTCCGGGGACGATAGAGAAGGTGTAAGAAATACCGTCTTCAGCGTAGTCATAAGGAAGTTGGGCGACACTCATCATGGAAGCAATACAACCTCGGGAGTCACGTCCATGCATTGGATTAGCGCCTGGTGCAAAAGGCTCTCCGCCTTTTCTTCCATCCGGTGTAGAACCGGTTTTTTTGCCATACACTACATTAGAAGTAATGGTCAGGATAGACAAAGTTTGACGGCTGTTACGGTAAGTTGTACACTTTTTCAGTTTATTCATAAACATTTTTACAACATTGACAGCGATACTATCTACCCGCGGATCATTATTTCCATATTTCGGATAATCGCCCTCTACAATATAATCTGTAACTAAGCCGGTATGATCTCTGACGGCCTGAACTTTTGCGTATTTGATTGCAGAAAGGCTGTCTGCAACTACACTAAGTCCCGCAATGCCGCAGGCACAAGTGCGGTCAATTTCTTCATCATGCAAAGCCATTTGAATACGTTCGTAATCGTATTTATCATGCATATAATGGATAACGTTCAGTGTATTAACATAAAGGCTGGCAAGCCAATCGCAGATGACTTCAAATTTGCGCATGACCTCATCGTAATTAAGCTGTTTACTGCGTACGGCAACCAATTCCGGACCAACCTGATCGCCTGTTTTTTCATCGCGGCCACCGTTAATTGCATAAAGCAGCGCTTTTGCGAGGTTGGCGCGTGCGCCGAAAAACTGCATTTGTTTGCCGATACGCATAGCGGATACACAGCACGCGATGCCATAATCGTCACCGAATTTCTTGCGCATAAGTTCATCGCTTTCATATTGAATGGAAGAGCTTTCGATAGAAACTTTGGCGCAGTATTTTTTAAATGCTTCCGGCAGGCGTGGACTCCATAAAACAGTAAGGTTTGGTTCCGGTGCGTGACCAAGGTTTGTCAGTGTATGCAGAAAACGGAAGGACATTTTTGTTACCAAGTGGCGGCCGTCTGTACTGATGCCGCCGATAGATTCAGTAACCCAAGTTGGATCACCGGAGAACAGCTCGTCATAGGACGGAGTGCGAAGGAACCGTACCAAACGAAGCTTCATAATAAAGTGGTCAACAATTTCCTGAATTTCACTTTCGGTGTATTTACCTTCCTGCAAATCACGTTCAGCATAACAATCAAGAAATGTTGAAATACGCCCAATCGACATAGCCGCGCCGTTTTGTTCTTTAATTGCAGCGAGGTAGCCGAAATAAAGCCATTGAAAAGCTTCCTTGGTGTCAGTTGCCGGTTGTGAAATATCAAAGCCATAGCTGGCAGCCATTTCTTTTAGCTCAGAAAGGGAACGAATTTGTTCGGATATTTCTTCCCTGACACGAATGGCATTGTCATCCATTACGTCAAACTTCATGTTTGTTTTGGCTTTTTTCTTTTGTTCGATTAAAAAATCCACACCATAAAGAGAGATTCTGCGGTAATCGCCAATAATGCGTCCGCGCCCGTAAGCATCTGGCAGACCAGTAATAATGCCGGAATGGCGCGCTTTGCGTATTTCTTCAGTGTAAACGTCAAAAACGCCGTCGTTATGGGTTTTACGGTATTTAAAAACGTTTTCCACTTCAGGTGAAAGCTTTCTTCCATAGGCTTCTACGGAGTTGCGTACTGTCCGGATGCCGCCGAAGGGGAGAATTGCACGTTTTAGAGGCGCGTCTGTTTGCAGACCGACAATTAATTCTAACTCTTTATCAATATAGCCTGGTGCGTGGGAGGTAATGGTAGAAATCGTGTCGGCATCAATATCAAGTACGCCGCCGGCCGCCCTTTCTTTTGTAAGATATTGTTTTGTAATATTCCAAAGTTTTTGTGTGCGTTCCGTGGAAGGTGTAAGGAAACTTTCATCTCCATCATAGGGAGTGTAATTTTTTGCAATAAAATTACGTACATCTACGGTATGTGTCCATACCCCTTGTTCAAATTGCATTTATTTTAATCTCCTTTCCTGTTGGTTAGCGATAGCTAACAAAAGAAGCTATATCTCTTGCTTGTCTTAATTTTAACATAGATATATTTGCTTTGTCGACTGTCAAAGAATAGAAAGATAAGCAACAAAACAAGATATTTATAGCGATATTGATTCTATTGTTTTATTCTTTCCGTGATTGGAAAAGTTATCCCTATTTTTTTGCAAAAATTTGTGTCTATATATTAACAACAAAATTTGCACAGCTTGTTATAATCATTAATATTAAAATGCAGCCAATAAAAGCAACTGAGTTAGAAATGTGTGTCAGTAAGCTAAAATGAGATAGGTGCTTAATCTCTTATTTAAATCACAACTTTCGGATAACCGCTCCTTACCCACTTGATTTCAAAATTTTTCAATATTTTGTTTGTATGGTTTGAACTGTTATGTCTTTTATACCACGTCATTCGTAAATGACAACAAGACAATCGCAATCGATATTGCGCAGAGGACAATTGTTTTCTCTTATAGGGGCACAGATTCGAAATTTCCCACAAAAAGGATGTACCGAAACAAATGAAATCAAAATATTTTCGATAAAACTTATATTCATTCCTACTCTAATGCTTCATATTATCCCGGCTCAAACAATATATCGATCAAAACCTTAAGCATAAGAAAACATCGAAAGTATTCAGCCTACAGAGCGTTGTCTTTGACGGCGCAGATGAGCATATGGATGTATTTACTGCGGCAATTCGTTTCGGTGCAAAAATCACCGCTCTTACAAATCTTGGATTTTGTTATACGCCGCCTTGCAGCAGTGCGAAAGATCCAGTCACTAGGCTTAGTCTTGTCGTCGAATATTATCATCGAAAAAATATACGATATTGAAGCCTTGCTTTTATGACGAAAGCATAACGTTTTTTATATTAAGAAGCGTTACAAAAGTTGCCGCGGCCTCCTCAACATGGTTCTTCCAATAGCGTTGCTCAGAGAAACAGAAAGAGGGTGCGGTTTGTATAGAGTCAATTCTGCTTTGGCAATAAAGCTCCGGTGACCTCTCAAAATTTTGAAATGCCTTGCATGAGCTTTTTACATTCTTTTTCACGATGGAATATCACCGAAATACATCGTTTGTTTCCTTTCCTTGAAATAAGAACCCAACTCTTCCTGCACAAGCAAAGATTGTGTGCAAGCGCCCTAGAGCCAAGTTACTTTTATACACAAAAAGTCAACCGTTTTTAATGTAATACATTCACGAACAATTAACCCTGCAAAATGAAAACGGGTAGATAGATTTTCTGTTTCTTATCTGCCCGTTTTCTCTCTTATTAGTTATCATGAAAGTTCAAACCATCACGCAAAGGGAAAATGGCTATTTTACACCTACGACTTTGACTCTCAAAAGATCACCCTCTGAAACAACAAAAACCCCGATAAAATCGGGGTTTCTGTGGAACATATCTTTTCTTTTTTATGTTCCCGTTATGGCTTTGAACCGAATGATTGATACAAGGTGCATTTTCATAGTAAAAGGTGCAACTAATCTAAAAAAATGAATTCCTATAACTTTTCGGAAATCAACCTAATATCATCTTTTTTTGATATAGCCAATTGATAATGCATTGCTATTACTGTATTGTTCGTTTTCAGTGATATTTAGTTCTACTTCACTGTCAGTATTTAGCTTTACCATCTGATCTCTGATGAATTCAGAATGAACAAACTCAATTTCATCTTGATTTGATACTAATGTTCCTTCTTCTGATTCAATACTTATTACTACTGCGTCATTCTTCATTAATATCCACCTCAATTGGTCCGCCGACGTTCCTATATTTCTATCAATAGCAACCTTTCTTCTAAGAGATGTAATATTAATCGTAGATTCTGCAAGCAAAGCCAATTCCTCAATCGGGAGAGATGACACAGATTGAATTATCGGACGCATATAATTATTTCCGGCTGTCTCTGTCATATGTTGAATGATTCTTCCAGTAACATTCGTAAGTTGAGCGCGTACATCTTCTTTCTTGTCATGAACAAAACAGGTGTCGTCAATTAAATCTAAACATCCATTAATCTGTTTGGGAATCTCTTGTGCCAAATCATTGATGAATTGGTCATTAATGCCGAACAGAAATGTTTGCATTACATCGGTCTGAGCAAGCGGGGCGATGGAAGCTGTAGTGCTTTCTGATATCTCCACATTCTC
>CAKTEE010000012.1 GCA_934546985.1 uncultured Eubacteriales bacterium | reverse complement strand
AAAGCTGTGAACCGCGCAGGCCGTGCTGTAACAATGACCTATGACAAAAACGGCAATCTTCTTACAAAAACTTATCCGAACGGTGCATCTGAAACATATGCTTATGATGCGAAAAAACGTCTTGTCTCTGCAACGTCCGTAAACGGCGGAGTGACAACATATGAGTATGACGCTTCGGACCGCAACACGGCGATTGTTGACGCTCTGGGCAACCGTACGCAGTTTGTATACGACCTGAATACAGGGGCGCTTTCAGAGGTTATTGACGCAAACGGAAACAGTGTAAAATATGAGTATGACAACAACGGCAGACAGACGAAAATCATCCTTGCAGACAAAAGCGAATGGTGCACGGAATATGATGCCAGAGGACGTGTAACCGTACAAAAGGACGCATACGGCGCTAAAACCGTTTACACCTACGACGGCGCCGACAGACTGACAAGCGTAACGGACGCTTTGGACAACACCTACGCCTACACATATGATGAAACAGGTTCCCTTACCTCTGTAACCGACCCGAATGGTTATGTTACATCCTACGAATATGACCGCATGGGCAGAGCAACGCGAGTGCGCAATCAGGATATGCCTTACAACATCACAAGAAAATACGATGCGGCAGGGAACATAACAGACAATACGGTATTTTACAACTCAACAATCCAATATAAATACGACAGCATGAACCGTGTTACACGCAAAAGCTACGGAAGCGGCGCCAATGCGTATACGGCGGAATATGCCTACACGGACGACGGTCTTCTCAGCACGGTGACGGACAATTCAGGGACAATTACCTACACTTACGATGAAATGAACGGGCTCACAGGCAAAACCCTGCAGGACGGCACAAAGCTTGCCTATACCTATGATACCGCCTGCCGTCTGACAAGCGTGAGCGTATACAAGCCGGATGGCACTCTTTACGGAAGTACGTCTTACGAGTATGATTTGCTTGACCGCCCGGTAAAAGTAACGGATAAAAACGGAGCTGAAACCTGTTATGAGTACGACGCAGCCGGCAACCGCACTGAAATGACTTATCCGAACGGTGCAAAAACGCAGTATACCTATGACAAAGTAAACCGGCTGACATGTGAAAAAGTCCTTGACACAAATGAGAACATTGTGGCAGAATATACCTATACCCTCGGTGCAAACGGCGAACGCACAGGCGTTAAGGAAACAGGGCGCACGGTGGAATACACCTATGATGAAATCGGCCGCCTTACCGGTGAGAAAGAGACCAAAGGCGGGCAGGTAACAGAAACGCTGTATGAGTATGACAAAAACAGCAACCGCACGAAAAAAACCGTAAACGGAGATGCAACGTTATACAGCTACAACAGCAAAAATCAGCTCACGAGTGAAAAGATCAAAATGGGCGGAACGGAAATTTTAAAGGCCAGTTACAGCTACAACTATGCGGGGCATCAAACCAAAAAAACCGAAGACTCCAAGACACTGAATTACACATACGATACCGAAAACCGTCTGGTCCGAGTCACGGACGCATCCAATGCAAATATCGAACAATATACCTACGACTGGGAAGGCAACCGCATACAAAAAATCAGTGAAAACGGGACGGTCAACTATATTGTTGACACCAACTGCCAGTATGCGCAGGTGATTGCCGAAACGGATGAAAACGGGAATCTTCTCACATGGTATACCAGGGGCGACGAGCTGATCTCCCTTGAAAGAGCCGGAGAAAAGCGTTATTATTTCTACGACGGGCACGGCTCGGTAAGAATGCTGGCGGATGAAAACAACAGCGTTACAGATACCTATGAATTTGATGCGTTCGGCAATTTAACGGCAAGAACGGGGGTAACGGAAAATGCTTACCTCTACTGCGGAGAACAGTTCGACGCTTTAACCGGGCTTTATTATCTGCGCGCCCGGTATATGGACCCGACGAACGGCCGTTTTACTTCCATGGATTCCTATGCGGGCGCACTGAACGACCCGATTACCCTGCATAAATACCTCTATGCAAACGCAAACCCCGTCACCTTCAAAGACCCCTCGGGCAACATGGGGATGGCAGGCTATGCGCTGACCATTGTGCAGGCAATCGGCACAGCATCAACCATCATCAGGTCAGCGATTGAATATCATCGGTATATGAACGACGGCGCAGGACCGGAAGAATTGCTGACAATGCTCCTGCAAAGCGTCCTGAACACGGTTATCATGTGGGAGTTCTGCCTGATTTCCGCCGAGGTTCCGGTTTTAGGCGCGATACTTGCGGCTTACGGCTTGGCAAACCAGCTTGAATTCATCATAGAATCCATCCAAAACGGCGACTGGGTCATGGTGCTTGTGGGCATTTTGGAATTCGCAGGTATGGTGGTAGGTCTGTACAACACCTGCTTTACAGGCGACACCCTTGTAGCCACAGAGGATGGGCGCAGGCGCATTGACGAAATCAAGGTTGGAGACAAGGTCTGGGCATACAATCCCGATACGGGTGAAAAAGAGCTGAAAGAGGTCGTTAACGTCTTTGTCAAAGAAACAGATGAAATCCTGCATCTTGAAACAACAGACGGAACTATTGATACTACAACCACTCACCCGTTCTATGTTGTCGGTGAAGGATGGAAAGCCGCAGGCGACCTGAAAGCCGGAGATGAGATTTATGCTCTTGACGGCACAACCGTAACCATTCTTAGTACTTCACTTGAAAAGCTTGATGAACCTATTAAAGTCTATAACCTTGAAGTCGCAGATTTCCATACCTACTTTGTCGGCAGCACTGGTATGCTGGTTCATAATAGGTGTGGTGTGGATGATAGTATAAGTGATGTGGAATGGACAGAACATGGATACAAACATTTCCCACCTAAAAATCAATCATGGAAAGATATTGTTAATTCTACTAAAAGCGGACCAGCGAAATATTCTCCTAATATTGGTGACATTCGAACATTTGAAAAAAATGCTTGGAATACTGGTACTCCTGTCACGAATGGAAAAAACTGGAGAGTAAAAGCCTATGATAGCGTGATTGGAGCTAGTGAAGGAAAAGAAACGCATTACGTTCGAATTGAAAACAGTGGGGGAACAATTCATGGTCATCCAATCACCCCAAGCGAATACAATAAGTTATTAAAATAGGAGTGATGATACGTTGATAAATTTTAATTTTGTTAATGGAAAAATTTTATACGATGAATTTAAAATAGATTTTACAAAAAATTTTGATGAACAAGAACTTTGTTTATTGGAAGATTTATTGCAAGTAAAGTATGGTGAAAATTATCTGATAGATATAGGTTGGTATCCAGAGTTTGATCGTAATGGAACTTTTATTATTAATGTTATTAAAGATTACAAATGGGATTCACCTATAGTAAAAAAAGAATGCAAAAACGAATTAGATTTATTGAATACTATATCTGAATGTGTGGATTTAGTTGAATCTTTATGTGAAATATCATAGTTACTTTTAAACAAATGGTGCTAATAAAATTAGCACCATTTGTCTTACGGCTTAATAAACCAGCTTGAATTCATCATAGAATCCATCCAAAACGGCGACTGGGTCATGGTGCTTGTGGGCATTTTGGAATTCGCAGGTATGGTGGTAGGTCTGTACAATACCTGCTTTACAGGCGACACCCTTGTAGCCACAGAGGACGGGCGCAGGCGCATTGACCAAATCAAGGTTGGAGACAAGGTTTGGGCATACAATCCCGATACAGGTGAAAAAGAGCTGAAAGAGGTCGTTAATGTCTTTGTCAAAGAAACGGATGAAATTTTACATCTTAAGACTACGGATGGCGACATTGATACTACAACCACTCACCCATTCTATGTTGTCGGTCAGGGTTGGACTGCTGCGGGCGACCTGAACGCCGGAGATGAGATTTATGCTCTTGACGGTTCTGCTGTAACCATTCTTAGTACTTCACTTGAGAAGCTTGATGAACCTATTAAAGTCTATAACCTTGAAGTCGCAGATTTCCATACTTACTTTGTTGGTAACACTGGTATGCTGGTTCATAATAGGTGCGGCGGTTCAGGTTCTAAAGAAACTGGCAATAGTGGTGCGGGAAGCTCCAGTTCTGGAGGGTCCGGCAGTGGAAATTCCAGTTCTAATAGTGGTGGAGTAGGAAATCCTGTTAATTCTAAAGGAAATGGGAGCACCGGAAGAATAACCCCTAACAATTTGAAAGAACAAATGGCTATGCATCAAGTAAAATCTGATCCTTTACGAAATGCTAGAGAACTTCCATTTACTATGAACGATTCAAGATGGCCAGGATCTGAAGGATGGGTAAAAATGGAATCTGTTACAAGAATGCCAGATGGTTCTAAAGTTACTATTCATTTTAATTATAATACGGTTACTGGTACTTTTGATGATTTTAAATTTAAAAATTAGGAGATTATTTATGAAAGATAATATTATTATGGAAAAAATATGGGAAGATAGTGACTTAATAGAATTAAAAATTATCTGTAAGGCTGAGTATATAGAAGCTTTTCAAAGTTGCTATATTCCAATACAGTTTTTAGAAAAGGTTCATAATGAAATAAACGCTTATATTGATAACTCTAATCAAAATTGTTATCTTGAATTTGGTAAAAAAACTGGAAATTATACTCCGGCATTTTCTATGGATATTTTGAAAATGGACAAATTAGGACATATAAAAATAGAAGTAGATATGGAAATTTCAGATAACGATGAACGTAAACATAGATGTAGTTTCTTTATTGAAAGTGAAATAGGACTATTAGAACAATTTAACAACAAATTATTAAAATTAGAGAAAGATGAAATAGGAAATAAAATTATGCTAAATGGATAAATTTTTTAATCATAAGCTTTTGGAATGAATTAACGAATGATTATGAAAAATGCATTAATTAAATCCGGAATGGTAAATAGAAAAGGAAAGATTATAAAATGATAAAAATCTTTGATTTAATCAATATGGGTAATGAGAATAGTCTTAAATTAGAGATTTGCGACGAAAACATATGTTTTGATTCTCCTGTCAAAGTAATATTCGAAAATCACTTTAATAAATATCTTTTATTAGAGGACATACTTGGATATGCGATAACCGAATTATACTCTCATTTTTATAAAATTGATGATTTAGAACTTCCAGCAAATTTATTAGAAAAAGAAATTGGAAAATCTCAGAACGAATATTACCATTGCTGTGCAGAAGCATTACCATTGCAGTCATTAGATTTACAGGAGGTTAATAATATATGGATTGGTAGCAAGTATTGCTGTTTCGAAAGCAAATTATTTTCTACATGGTTGTATAAAATAAAAGATAAGATATATTTTAAAATAACACCTTTATATCCATGGCATTTTAGTGAAGAATACGAGTATAGTTATAGTGATTTTCAAATGAAATACAAAATAGTGTATGAAAAATGTTTGAGTGCTAATGAATTATTACAGTGTCAAAAAGTAATCCACGATATTAAGAAAATAATGTAAGTGCTTTTTCAATTTTCACACAAAGAAAGCAAAAAGGTTATGCTTCACCTCCGAAAGTGCGGATTTGACGACTTCGCTGAGAGAAGCCGCGCCGCAGGAAAGCCGGATGTCCAGCACAGGGCATATTGGAACAGTGCATCCGTCCTTTTTCCTGTAGTAAAGACAAAATCTGCAGGCGCAGTCTTTTTTCGTATATTTGTATGGGCTGCGGTTTTTGCCGCCACCTCGCTGCACGTCTCCAGACGGGCGTATCATCATTGCTTCCATACTGTTGAGGGACGGGGTATTGGTAAAATACATTTTGATCGCTCTTTTTTTGTGAAATGAAAAAGCCCAAAGTCTTTCGCAAAACTTCGGGCAGTAGGTAATAAAAAACGGCAGACAAGTTTTAAATGACTTGTCTGCCGTCCGTGCAGATATTCAGTTGTACGGGAGTTCAAATCCATACGCAAAGCAAAAACAGCCGTTTTACATCTACGAATATGCAACTTGAAACCCCGGCATTTGGGCAACAAAAAAGCCCGATAAATCGGGCTTTTCGCGGAACATATCTTTTTTATGTTCCTGTTATGGTGGGAGAAGATGGATTCGAACCATCGAAGTCAGAGACAACAGATTTACAGTCTGCCCCCTTTGGCCACTCGGGAATTCTCCCCTATTTAACTTTTCACAAGTGTCCTAACGCTTAAATATTATAGCACGCTATATCGGACAAGTCAAGTACTGATTAAAAAAAATAAAAATTTTTTTAATCAAAACAATAATTATCTGTGTATAAAACGCTCAATGAGTTTTTTCACGCATCACCCACTCTTAATACCTAAATTCTCTGCAGCGGTACTTGTATTTCAATCCCACAAATTACTCATACAACATTGTGCTATTTTCCCTTCAAGCATCCTATGGAGCTTGATACCAACTGCTTCGGCGATATTTCCACCAATATTTACTCATGATTTAGACGCATCTCCATATTGTGATTTCATACAATTCGTTCGCAAAATTGACTCAATATCTTTTCCACTTCCGCTTGCTTATCTCCATAGCATACTTTTCTCCGATACTTTGACACAAATGCTATCTGATGTTTACAAATTCATTTAGATTAGTTTACAAGGAACCACTGAGAAACAAGTTGCTGGCAACAAAGGGACACTTCTTGGCACCCGACTTTCCTTGCAAAGCATAGTGTTTTATACACTCTGTCGACGTTGCTGTAAAAACTCAAATATAGAACTGATTTCATCAGCAGACAGGACGTATATGAAAGTGCTCGTTCCACTCCAGACTTCAGGACAAAATGTCCCGAACTTGCAGTCACACTCCCGGAAAAGCAGACGAATTTCTTTCTCAAAATTGAAATGGACGGGAAGTCATTTCAGGGCTTTCCCATATTGAATGTCTATCAGCAAATCCAGTGATTTTCATCAGTTGCTTGTTCGCATAATCTAATAGCATAGTCAAGTCACCATCGAATATTACTTAGAACGGGTTGAGTTTCATAATTATATGAACTTTCCATGAAACGTATAAACTGGTCTAACTTCAACGGTATAATTTTCAATTTATCTTTATAAAGCGAAATAGAAAGATACTCCAAACCATAAAAATGAGTTAACACTGCAAGATTAATAGTTGATACAGTCATGCCCTCTAAAAGGAGGCCTAGAAAACTATAAAACAATCCAGCACCTAAATGATGCTGGTTTTCACTTCGTTTAAGCCACAAGTAGTATGATTACTTGCTATTCTTAATCGGTTGAAAGTTTCGCCTGCCTTTGAAAAGGCGTCAGGTTCCAAAAGTAAAGCCTTTGAGCACACTCTACAAGGCGCGAAATACTTTTACTCCCAAAAAATCAGGAGGGGAGCAAAAATACCCCAGTGGAATGTTTTTGCGTGAGAACTCTATTAATAGGTTTCTCTGAACGGGTTCTTGAACCCGTTTTTACTACTTTAATAATCTAATTTTCTTTTTAATCATAATAATAAAAATTCACGCTACATTTAATAGCAAAAATTGACGATACGATACTTAAAATTGTATAATGCTAAGATGATAAATATAGATTCACAAACTTGGATAAGATCATAACTATACGCAAGAACAAATTGCAATATATTTAAAAATTTTCCGTGCAACATATGGTTATTATGAAACAAGCAGAAATGAAATATCTATTGGGGTACTAAACAAATTGGAAAATTGTTACCACGTCTCTATAGATAATTTGATGGCAAAAACAGATATAAGCACACCACATCCCAAACTCAAAAATGAACCTAGTCATTCAATTAACTAAATTTTTACATCATGAAAATCTCACCCGCTTTTTCAAGGACAACGGATTCCAAAGAAGAGCCTTTGGGCATGCTCCGCAGAGCGTGAAACGTTTGTGCTCCACGCCTACAACCGCTCATAGCATCTAATTCCATCGTGATTTTATTTCTCATTGTCTTCACACATTTATCAAACCTTAAATCATAATTATTTTTATCCTGACATCATAACTGCTAAATCTTCCCTACCCTGCATATGCTTGAAACAGGAGGGGAAAAATATGGTCATTCAATGTCATTGGCGAAAAACACTGCCGATTTTCTGCGCTTTCTGTATTGCAACGGCAATTTGTGTTACAGCTTTATGTCTCCAACAGAATTCCCACACGTGCATTACTCTTGCCGGAGGCAGTATCCATAACATCCAGAACTGTACCGAACAAGCGCGGGAAACCATAAACAACCAGCAGGAAGCACAAGATTACAGCGAGAGGTTTCAGCGGCCCTCAAATCAGCCGCCGTTAGCCAATCCATATTCTTTTTCATTTTTTATGAATCCAGAAGAAAAAAATCCGGTGATTACAGAAAACTTTAAAAAACCGGAGGATGTCATTTTGGCATATTACGGGATTTTGAAAGAAGCTTCCAATTTGCAGGGATTTTCCGGAGGCTGCGGAACAGTTGGAGACGCCGGCTCCCCTTATCCGCTCGCCTATCAGCTTTTAACGATGGAAAGCCGCAGTATCATTCCCTTTAACGAATTTAAAAACTCCTTTCGGGGCATTGGGCATATTACTCTGTTAAAACTTTATCCCGCCTATTCCCCTGCGGGGACACCCAAAAACCTGCAATACTACATGATAGAAATTGAAACTATTGCAGGCGAAAAGGAAAAAACAGAGAAGCAACAGGCAAAAAGCCGGTTTGCCTACTACTATGGGCTTGTAACAGTAGAAAATACCGCACAGGAAGGCTACCGCATCAAAAAAATCGACTATCTGCCAGAGGATTTTCTATGCGCACCTTACCATGGCTGGTCTTACGATGCAGAAGCTTTGGTCGGTATTGTTTATATGGATAACCTGAATATTATCAACAAAATAGACCGCACGGAACAGGAAGGAAATATCGTCCATATTTATGCCTCCGGTACAGGCGGGCAATATCGGTTTGATTTTATCAGGATTACAAACGGCTATGATATTTTATTGCACGAAAACATTTACCAAAACGGCAAATGGGAAGAAACCAGCCTGCTTTTAGGAAACTGGAAAAATTTGAAACTTTCTATTGATAATCCTGTTTTTTCAGACGATACCTTTTCCGTCGGAGGGTAAATCATACATTCGTTTAGACAGCTTTCGCATTTTTTTGCGACTGCTGTCTTTTTATGTTATAATGACCGTGAATGAGGCAGGTATAAAAATAAGGAGCGTATTTTATGACACAAAAACGGAAAATTGGACTTATAGCGCCCATGTGCACACTGATCGTCTGTATTCTGGCAGGAGGGCTTTTGCTGTTTAACGGAGTACTCACTCTGAACCGTCCGTCAAAGCAGAATTATCCTGTGCGCGGTGCAGATGTATCTTCGTATCAGGGAGATATTGACTGGAATATACTGAAAGAACAGGATATTTCTTTTGCTTTTATTAAAGCAACCGAAGGCAGCAGCCACGTTGACAAATACTTTATACAAAACCTGAACGGTGCCAAAGAGGCAGGCATTTATACAGGCGCTTATCACTTTTTCAGCTATGACAGCGACGGCTTCTCTCAGGCTGAAAATTTTATTTCCACAGTTCCAAAAACAATCGGCATGCTGCCGCCTGTGGTGGATATTGAATTTTACGGTGATAAAGAACAGAATCTGCCGGACAGGGAAAGCACAAGAGAAAATCTAACCCGTATACTGCATCGGCTGGAAGAGTATTACGGCGTGAAACCCATGATTTACGCCACACAAAAATCCTATCGCCTTTATATTGCAGACGCATTCCCTGAGCATCCGATTTGGATTCGTAATGTTTTTCTCCCTCCCCATTTGCCTGACAGAAGGGCGCCTCTCTTCTGGCAATATACAGACCGTGCCCATTTGAAAGGCTATACAGGGCAAGAAAAATTTATTGACTTGAACGTCTTCTGCGGCACACAAGAGGAATTTTTGCAGTTTGTAAATTAACCAATATTGAAATTTCATCATTTATTAAAAATATCCTGCTGATTTCGTTATTTACTTACAGTAAACTTGTAAATGGAGGGTATAAAAATGAATTGGGTCGGTAATTTTTTCTGGATTATTTTCGGTGGTTTGATTTTAGGGATTATGTGGTTGTTATCCGGACTGCTCTGCTGTATTACCATTATCGGTATCCCTTTTGGAATTCAGTGCTTTAAAATTGCAAGCTTTGTATTTGCACCGTTCGGCAGAGAGCCACAGGGCGTTGGGGGCGTTGGCTCCTGTCTGATGAATGTTCTTTGGATTCTAATATTCGGCTGGGAACTTGCGCTTAGTTCCCTTCTTGTCGGGCTTGTTTATTGCATCACAATTATCGGCATTCCGCTGGGCATTCAAAGCTTTAAGCTGGCAAGGCTTTCTCTGATGCCTTTTGGCACACAAATTTAAACATATAAAAAATTAGGAGTGTCGCTCATGTTCGGCAGTATCCAAGATACAATTACACTAAATAACGGAACCAAAATGCCCCGCTTGGGTTTGGGATGTTACAAAGCCAAGGGAACAGAAAGCTATAATGCTGTGCGCTGGGCATTAGAGGCAGGATATCCCATGATAGACACAGCGGTGCGTTATGAAAATGAAACAGAGATTGGGCGTGCAGTACGGGACTCCGGCAAAAAACGTGCGGACATCTTTATTGTCAGTAAACTATGGCCTACGCAGTTTAACAATCCTGAACGCGGAATTGATTACAGCCTGCATAAACTGAATATGGATTATATGGATCTTTATCTGCTCCATTGGCCCGGAACAAATGAAACCGCACGTCTGCGTGCATGGGAAGCGCTGCTCAACGCACAGGAAAAAAAGAAAATTCGTGCGGTGGGCGTATCTAATTTTTCCATTGCCCAAATACAGCAGCTCATTGAACAATTCGGTATTGCTCCAGCCGTAAATCAGGTGGAACTGCACCCATGGTATCCGCAGGAAGAAATGCGTACATTCTGCGCACACCATAACATCGCATTGGAAGCCTGGGGACCGATTTTCCGCGGGCATATTGATGAAGTACCGCTTATGGCGGATTTAGGCAAACAACACGGCAAATCTCCCGTTCAAACAACTATTCGCTGGCACATCCAAAAAGGGAATATCGTAATCCCAAAATCAGTCAATCAGACAAGGATTCAGCAAAACTGTAATATTTTTGATTTTGCCCTCAGCCCTGATGATATGCAGAAAATCAATACCTTAGCATGCGGCAGGCATTTCGGCATTGACGCGGAAACCTACAGCGGAGATGATTTTACCGTATCCTACAACAACTAACAGGTGAAGTATTATGAACCAGATTGTTTTCAGGCGGGCAGGAGTACAGGATATTCCGGCATTGACAGAACTGCGTATTTTACAGCTTTTGGAAGAAGGGGCAAAGCCATTTGTTGACCTGCATGCCCCTTTGCACAGTTATTATGAAAAACATTTGTCAGACGGCAGTTTTATTGCCTGCCTTGCAGAAAACAGCAATCAAATCGTTGCCATCGGCGGAATCTCTTTCGTGGAAAAACCACCGTACTTTGCCAACCCCACCGGAAAAATTGGCTTGCTTTCCAGTATGTATACAATAAAAAACAATCGCCGCAAAGGGTTTGCGAAACAACTGCTTGAAATGGTGATGAAAGAAGCGAAAGCTTCCGGCTGTGGTACAGTTTATATCATGGCATCAGAAATGGGCGCAAAGCTTTATGAGAATTGCGGGTTTCAACGTAGCGGGAACTTTTTTCAGCACAGTTTTTATTAATCATTTCATTAGTACCATTAGCATATGTGCTACAGTACTTCTTATTTATTAGATAATATTCATACATTTACCTCCTTCGTACATTGTCTTAACAGGATCTTAATACTGCAAAAAAGCCCGTTAATAGCGTTTTAATTTTAATCATGCTAAACTTTCTTTATAAGATATGCTATTCTATTACATTTTATATGGCGGCATTCGCCGGATGATAACAGCATACAGCCTTATAATAAAAGTTCATCCTCGTTCTCCCAATAAAATATAAACGTCTTTTATCCCCTGCCTCAAAAACAGGAAATAAACAACGTCTATCTTGATTGATCAAAAAGTTTCCTTCGGATATTTCATTCCATACAGACTGAAATCCAATACAGCAAAACTCAAAAAAAACACCACAAACTTTCTATATCCCAAATATAAATCATATGTAATCTTTGTACTTTTCCCTATAACTTGAAAACCTACTAAAAACATGTTATTATAGGGTTATCAATCTGCGAGGTGATTCCATATGAAAATTTCAACGAAAGGACGCTATGCACTGCGTATGCTGCTTGACTTGGCCGAACACCAAAACGGTAGTTTTGTTGCGTTAAAAGATATTGCAGAACGCCAAAACATTTCTAAAAAATATCTGGAACAAATTGTACCGGTTTTTAATAAATCTGATATTTTAAGAACAAACCGCGGTTTTCAAGGCGGCTATCAGCTTGCCAGAACTCCTGACAAATATACCGTAGGAGAAATACTTCGGCTCACCGAAGGCAGTCTTTCCCCAGTTGCATGTCTGGATCATAATCCCATCGAATGTGAACGCAGTGGCGAATGCGCGACTCTCCCCATGTGGCAAGGGCTTTACCGAGTAATCAACGAATACTTGGATAGTATAACTATACAGGATCTTTTGAATCAGCAAAAAGAAAAATATATGAACGATTATATCATATAATCAGCCTGAAAAAAACGGCTAACCGAATGCAATTCATTCAGTTAGCCGTTCATTTTTTAATACATATCCCCAAAAACTAAGCGATACAACAAACCACATCCCTGCACTGAAAACGAGCAATCGGTTTGCAGCAGCAATTTCTATTCTATCAATCTGAGAACATTGGGGTTGACAAATACCTTTCTCCGGTATCGGGCAGCAGGGCAACAATTATCTTTCCCTTATTTTCCGGACGCTTTGCAAGCTCTGCCGCGGCGTACACGGCGGCACCGGAAGAAATTCCCACCAAAAGTCCTTCTTTCCTCGCTAATATACGCCCAGTTTCAAAGGCGTTTTCATTCTCCACTGCGATAATTTCATCGTAAATTTTGGTATTCAGCGTGTCTGGAACAAAGCCCGCGCCAATCCCCTGAATTTTGTGAGGACCTGGAGTACCTTTGGAAAGTACCGGTGAACCGGCAGGCTCCACTGCAACCACTTTCACATTTGGATTTTGACTTTTAAGATATTCACCAACGCCGGAAACCGTTCCGCCGGTACCTACGCCGGCGACAAAAATATCTACTTTACCATCCGTATCTTTCCAAATCTCCGGACCGGTGGTTCTGCGATGCACCGCCGGATTCGCTGTATTGGTAAACTGGCTGGGAATAAAGCTGTTCGAAGTTTCTTTTGCAAGTTCCTGCGCTTTGGCAATCGCACCTTTCATCCCTTTAGCGCCATCGGTAAGCACCAGTTCCGCGCCGTATGCCTTCAGCAGATTACGGCGTTCAATACTCATAGTCTCCGGCATAGTGAGTATGATTCTGTATCCTCTGGAAGCTGCAACCGCTGCAAGCCCAATTCCCGTATTGCCACTGGTAGGTTCAATAATAACAGAATCCGGCTTCAGAATGCCTTTTTCTTCCGCATCATCAATCATCGCTTTTGCAATTCTGTCCTTTACGCTTCCGGCAGGATTAAAATATTCCAGCTTTGCGTAAATCGTTGCTCCCAGTTCTTTCTGTTCACCATAATTGGTTAATTTCAGCAATGGCGTTCCGCCAATCAAATCGGTAATTTTTTCATAGGCTTCCATCATTCATTCGCTCCTTGTTTCATAAAAATAACCATAATAGAGGCTGCATCAGATCATTTGTAAAAATACGCAAATACAAGAGCTTTCTAACAACGCCATGCGCATATTAAACCTATGTATTTGATAGGTATTAGTTTATCACTTGCTTTTTCGTTTGTCAACCCTTTTATAAAAAGAAAACAAAAATTTTCCTGTTTAAAATTTTTGAATCAATGCCTTGACAAATGCTGGATACTCAGTTACAATATTTCATATCAAACACATAGGAATTATGCGTTTTATGAATTTTTTCAGAAAGGACGGCATATTCTATGGGAAATATTATACTTAAAATGCTGCGTCATAACTACAGGAACGGCCGAATGTGCCGGTGTAAATATTAAACTGCATATTAACCGAAAACCATAACAAAACCAAAAAAAGAAAGAGGTTTTTTACATGAGTTATACCTATGATAATCATTATAAATTTGAAACCATTCAGCTTCATGCCGGTCAGGAAAACCCCGACCCTGTCTCTGATGCCAGAGCCGTTCCAATCTATCAAACCACTTCTTATGTGTTTAAAAATTCCGCACATGCTGCGGCACGTTTTGGCCTTGCTGATGCAGGCAATATTTACGGAAGACTCACCAATTCTACACAGGAAGTATTTGAAACCCGTATTGCGGCGCTGGAAGGCGGCACAGCGGCGCTTGCAACAGCTTCCGGCGCGGCTGCTATCACTTATGCTATTGAAGCGCTGGCTCAAAAGGGCGATCACATCGTGGCGCAGAAAACTATTTATGGCGGCAGCTATAATCTGTTAGCACACACACTACCTCAGTATGGTATTAATACCACCTTTGTTGACGCCCATAACCTTGCAGCGGTTGAATCTGCCATTCAGGATAACACCAAAGCGGTCTATCTGGAAACACTCGGCAACCCGAACAGTGATATTCCTGATATTGACGCGATCGCTTCCATTGCACATAAACATGGTATTCCATTGGTTATAGACAACACCTTTGGTACACCCTATTTGATTCGTCCAATTGAACATGGCGCTGATATTGTAGTTCACTCTGCTACTAAGTTCATCGGCGGACATGGCACAACGCTCGGCGGCATTATTGTAGACTCCGGCAAATTTGACTGGAAAGCAAGCGGAAAATATGCCCCCATTGCAGAACCTAACCCCAGTTATCATGGCGTTTCCTTTGTTGACGCGGCAGGTCCTGCGGCTTTTGTTACCTATATTCGCGCTATTCTGCTCCGCGATACAGGCGCCGCTATTTCTCCATTTCATGCATTTTTACTGTTACAGGGAACTGAAACTTTATCTTTACGGCTTGACCGTCATATTGAAAATACAAAAAAGGTTGTGGAATTCTTAGTAAACCATCCTAAAGTGGAAAAAGTAAATCATCCCTCCCTACCTGACCACCCGGATCATGCGCTTTACAAAAAATACTTTCCAAACGGCGGTGCATCTATTTTCACTTTTGAAATTAAAGGCGGGCAAAAAGAAGCGCATGCATTTATTGATAAACTACAAATTTTCTCTTTGCTGGCAAATGTAGCGGATGTCAAGAGCCTGGTAATTCATCCGGCAACCACAACTCACTCTCAACTGACGGAAAAAGAGCTTGCAGAGCAGGAAATTAAGCAAAATACTATCCGTCTTTCCATTGGCACAGAACATATTGACGATATTATTGCCGACCTTGCACAGGCATTTGAGGATTAACTGAAAAATTTTCCCATAATAATCAAAATAATTTTTTGAACCGATACTGTTCTATACAGTATCGGTTCATGTTTTATACACTGAAAATTCTTTGAATAAATATATCTAAATCCCGATATTATTCATACCATACGAATTGTTATGAACGATCCATCTCCATACAAATCATTCTTTTGGGTAAAAGCAATTATAATCTGAAAAAGAGTACTTTTAACCATACAGGATTATGGAAAAAAGTTCAAAAAATCGTGTACATATCGCTTACATAAACCGTCTTTTGTCTGATTACATCAAACGAACATAAAAAATGGACAAACCCTTAATATGAAAGGGTTTGTCCATCTTAAGTGAATGGCGGAGAGAAAGGGATTCGAACCCTTGTCAGGGTATTAGCCTGAACACGATTTCCAGTCGTGCGCCTTAGACCAGCTCAGCCATCTCTCCAATTACAATATTCACTTTATTTGCCTGCTTATGCATGACACTTGATTATTATAACCATAATTAAGAAAAAAATCAAGTCATTTTTTATTTTTTTCCAATTTTTTTATTTTGAACACATTTTCATTGTATTAATATTATTCATCCACCTTTTTCGCCGCAGATGAACCATATTAATAACCGAATTTATAATTTCGTTAAAATTGGCAAACAGATAAACCAAAAAAACCGGCGCATTTAAATACCATCCGAACAACAGCATCAGCGGAACACTAATCAGCCATATTCCGCCAATATCCAAAAACATACAATATTTTGTATCTCCGCCTGCACGAAAATATCCGCAAATCGATGTATAATTAAAGCTTTTAAACACAAATACCCCGGCGAGCACATATATTAACTGTTTCGCAGTACGGATAATACTCTCGTCAAAATGATAAACGCTTGTAACCGGCCCTGCAATTAAAATTAATGCCACAGACACAAGAATACCAAACCCAACAGACAACAGTCCGCATCTGACAGAATAACGATAAGCCCTTTGTTTATTACCTGCCCCAAGCTCCTGCCCGACAAGTACAGCACAGGCACTGCCAATACCTAAAATTAATATCCACGCCATTTTTTCTATCGTTCCGGCAACCGTATAAGCAGAAAATGCATCTGTACTGATACGTCCAAACACCACTGCATACATTGTGTTGCCTGCCCCCCAGAGGGCTTCATTGATAATAATAGGTAAACTGATTTGAAAAAATTGAGAAAATAAATGTTTTTTCTCTTCCGATTGTTTATTTTCGTCATCTCCCCAAAGCTTACTTTTTGCAAATAACATGTAAACACCAATAATTCCCATTTCAACCAGACGCGCAATCAGCGTTGCTATTGCCGCGCCTTTTACACCGAGCTTGGGCGTGCCAAAATTGCCGAATATGAATAAATAATTCAAACCGGAATTAAGCAACAATGCGCTCACACTCGCATACATAGGAATTTTCACTTGTCCGCAGCTGCGAAGCGCTGCCGCCAAAACAAATGTCACAGCAGTTGCAGGATAACTGAAAGCAACTAAAAATAAATAATCGGAACCGAAACTGATTACGATATGGTCTGTAGTAAATAAACCAATAATACTTTGCGGAATCATTAGCGCCGCCGCTAAAAACAGGCCGGATATTACACCTCCAAAACCCAACCCAATTTGAACAATCCTGATAATCCCCTTTTTATTCTGCACGCCCCAAAACTGTGCGGCAAATATTCCAACACCGCCGCTCAAGCCATACAATATAAAACTAAGAATATTAAAATACTGATTCGCCTGTCCAACACCTGACAATTCATTACTGCCAACCATGCCAATCATCAGGTTATCCACCAAATTTAAGGCAGACGCCATAAAATTCTGGATAACAATCGGCACTGCCAGCATAATAAAGGCACGGTAAAACCGTTTATCAGAAAACAGATATTCCGTCAGTTTCATATTTAACGCTTTTACCATAAAATATGCCGCACATCCTTACCCATTTCATTCATGTATTTTAACATAACCCTTCCTGTATTGTCCAGAAAAAACAATAAAAATTGCCCTGCCAAACTTCTGACAGGGCACGGACAGAAAATTTAAATTAATAATTTTCCGGCTTAATCTGGAAATATGCCTTCGGATGTTTACATGCAGGGCAAATTTCCGGTGCGGACTTTCCAACATGAATATAACCGCAGTTGCGGCACTGCCATACACATTCGCCGGTTCTGCTGAAAACAATACCTTTCTCAAGGTTGTCCAGCAATTTATTGTAACGTTCTTCGTGCTCTTTCTCAACAGACGCAATCAATTTAAACGCTGCTGCAAGTTCGTCAAAGCCTTCTTCTTTTGCAACTTGAGCAAACTCTGCGTACATTTCTGTCCACTCATAATTCTCGCCTGCCGCCGCGTCTTTCAGATTTTCTTCTGTATTGGGGATTTTGCCGCCATGCAGGGCTTTAAACCAAAGCTTTGCATGTTCTTTTTCATTATCTGCTGTTTCCTGAAAAATAGCTGCAATTTGCTCATAGCCTTCTTTTTTTGCCGCAGATGCATAATAGGTATATTTGTTCCTTGCCTGAGATTCCCCGGCAAATGCCGCCATAAGATTCGCTTCTGTTCTGCTGCCTTTAAATTCCATGATAAAAGTACCCCCATTTCTGAAATTGATAATATTATTTTATCACAAAATTCCAAAATTATCAATGAAAGATTCTTCTATTCAAAGAAATTATACACCGCACTCCAAGACAACATTACACTTCTGAAATATGTGCCCCTGCGATAAACACCTGTGAATTGAAACGTATAAAATCCGCACCTATCCTGTCAAAATCCGTGTTCTCCGTCAGCTTGCGAAATTCATCTTCCAGCCTTGCAATGGTTTGCATATCAGCAGAAGCCGTCATATCATTTTCATCATAAACACTGGTCGCCTTTGCAAAAAATGCGGACAGCATAGGCTGACGCATTGCAGATAACGCCGAAGCAGTATACTTTCCCAGAACCTCTCCGCATTCCCGATAAAAACGCCGGACGCTGTCGCCAGCCGCCAAATCTTTGATAAATGTCAGAGTATAAATATATTTCCATTCTTCCTGCAAAGCGTGAAAATATGCAAGGTCATCTTTGGATTTTTCCAGCGCCTCCATTAGATGCTCCGTAGTGCCTTCCAGTAAATCTTGATCACTCGCCTGTGCAATCAATGAATGGGTAATCTCTGCAAAGTCTTTTCTCAACCGGCGGTGACGGTCAATTTTCTCTATTTCCATCCTGCGGCGGCTGTTACGATTTGCACTCGCTTTTAATGCTTTGTACCAGACAAATATTGTTAAAATCAGTACAAGCACCAGTATAAGCCAAAGATACCAATATTCTTTTAAATTATCCAGCATCGCCTGCTCCCTCCATTCTGCGCATCAGTTCTTTATAAATATCCCCTTTTTTTAATCCGCTGACATGTGCCGCTTCCTTTGCCGCAGCAGTTGCCTGCATACCTGTGCCAATCATTTTTTCCGCAAGTTCCGCTGCTTCTTCCAGCGTATACTCTTCCTTTTCCGGTGCTGGAGCCCCCTCAATAATCAGAACAAACTCCCCTTTTGCACCGCCGTCGCGGTAGTTATCCCTTGCCGCAAACAAAGTAGTTCGGATAACCTCCTCATGTATCTTTGTAATCTCCCGAACCAATGAAATACGCCGGTCACCCAGCACATTTGCTAAATCTTCCAAAGTATTGGGAAGCTTATGGGGCGCTTCATAAAAAATCATGGTACGCCGTTCCTGCTGAATACTCTCCAAATGTTCCCTGCGGCTTTTCTTATTCATACTTAAAAAGCCCTCAAAGGTAAAACGTCCTGACGGCAACCCGGACAGGGCCAGTGCAGAAATTACAGCCGATGGTCCCGGTACAACGGTAACCAAAATTTCCAGTTCATGGCACAGCGCAACTAAATCTTCTCCCGGGTCTGAAATGGCAGGCATTCCCGCATCCGTAACAAGCACGCAGTTTTCGCCTGCAAGAATCCTGCGGGCAATCATTTCACCGCGTTCGCGCCTGTTATGCTCATAATAGCTGACCATTGGTTTTTTTATCTCAAAATGGTTCAAAAGTTTCAAAGTTACCCGAGTATCTTCAGCGGCAATAAAATCACATTCCTCCAACGCGGTTACAGCACGAGGAGAAAAATCGCCCAAATTCCCGATTGGCGTGCCTACTAATGTCAACTTCCCGCTCATTCGCGCATCTCCCTGTATTCACCATAAATTTTTTCCATTTCCGGCGTGTAATTGCCATGTTTATCTTCAACAATTAACGCCGGCAGGATCGTGATATTAGGCTTTCCTCCCTTTTTTCCCTCTGCCAGCAACAGCCATGGAGCCTCTCCTTCCCGCTGACAAACAAACCGCAGGCGTTTGGGTTCCAGATTTGCTTTGCGCATAGCATCCAAAACATCTGTCAACCGTTCCGGACGATGACAAATACAAAACCTGCCGCCATAATTTAACAGCATAGACGCCGCATTTGCAGCATCATAAACCGTACAGGCAACCTCGTGGCGCGCAATACGCTGCGCTTCATCCATGCTTTCCAACCCGGCACGCACTGCTTTATAGGGCGGATTCATGGTAACCAAATCAAAAACTCCAAAGGGCAAAACGCCTTTTAGACGGCGCAAATCGCAATTTACTACCAAAATACGTTCTTCCAGCCTATTCATCTCCACAGAACGTTTGAGTTGCTCACATGCTTTCTCCTGAATATCCAAAGCGGTAATGCTTGCAGGCGTCTCTTTGCGGCACCAAATTAACGGGATGATTCCACAGCCCGTACCCATATCACACGCCCTGTCTTTCTTTTTAGGAGCAGCAAAATTTGCCAAAAGTGTTGCGTCCGTACCAAAAGTATGCTGAGGCGATACAATTACCGATATATTTTTAGAAAGACCTTCTATTTTTTCACCTTGCAATAACACTATAACTACCCCGCGATGATATATATAATATAATAAAAGGGCGGAACAGCTAAGGTTCCGCCCTTCCGGTGCTTATGTTAAAAATTAGTTCTCAGAAATTGCAGAAACAGGACATGTAGCTGCACAGGAACCGCAATCGATACAGGTGTCCGGATCAATTACATACTGGCTATCCCCTTCAGCAATCGCGGAAACAGGGCAATCAGCAGCACAAGCGCCGCAAGAGATACATGCATCAGAAATTTTGTAAGCCATTCTAAAACACCTCCTTTTTAAACCTATTCCATTTTATCATAAAGAGATAAAAATGCAAGGCATTGCGACAAAATATTTTGGATTTACAAAATGTACCTGAATATACAAATAATATTCAAGAAAAGAAATGATAGCGGAACCCTGTATCTGATTGATTTTTTTAAAAACAACGGGTAAACAGAAAACAAGCAGGGTAACTGCTTTTGCATAAAGAGTTATTTACATAACAATAAAAAACGATTGCCTTTCAGATTGATTATTTCTTCTGTTGTCTTAAATCTAAACAAACTTAAAAGTCTTTCATGGAAAAGCGGTACACCGTCTCATAATCGCCGTAAAAGTAGTAGCTGGCATTGAAAGCATTTTGCTCATATACTATGGACCACTGCGTATTCCATTTCTCTCCGGATTGGGACACTTGTGATAAAACATTTTTCATTTGCTCAGCAGTAAATATCCCTATATTTTCCTGATAAACAGCATTTAACAATTCATATCTTTTCTGCGCACTTTCCCCGCCTGCGGCTGTGTTACCGTTTGCAAAATTAAAATTAGTCACGGAATTTGTCTGAATAACATCCAATTCACCATCCCTGAACTCAACCACTACGGATTTCCCGGCGGCATCCGAAATTGCAAGATGATGGCTGATACCGCCGGAAGGATGAATATCATACTGTTTTAATAACTCCACAGCTTCATCCACTCCAGCAGCCTTATTCAGCAAAAGGCGAATTGCAGTTGTAATTGTCAAATCCGGTTTCTCCGTATTAACGCTTACCATACCGCCTTCGTTAACCTCAAGGTCGGCAACACAAAGCCCGACTTCATTTATTCCATCTAATGGAACATACAAAGCGGCGATTGAAATCATTTTATTCACAATTCCTTCCGGTACAACATCCGGATTTCCGATTACATTTTGAAAATCACAGGTTGAAATCGAAGCATACCCATTTTGAGGCGCACATTTTACGATAATCGGAACCGAACCTACCCAATCAAAATTCCTTCCCCAAATATGCGTACCATCAGGAGCCTTCGCGGAAAGCGTACTGCAAGCAAGCCCTTTATTTTCTACATTCACGCTGTAAAAACCTTTTGAAATTCTTTTGGTAAGATAGGCGCTTACTTCTTCATCCGAAGACGCGCCGCCGGAATTTAAAAAATCTTCAAAGTAATAATCTCCGTTTATCTCCATGATATATACAGGTTTATCATCACTTATTCTTTTAACAGAGGCCATAATTTTTATTTCATCAATAAATAAGATACCTGCCATACAAATAAGCAAAAATACAAGCAATACCGGTATAATAAAAAATTTTTTCCAGCCTTTTTTCTTTATAGCTTTTGCCTCGTCTTTCATATTACCCTCCCGTTTTCAAACTCATGAAAAACTAACAACACAGATGAAAAAGAAAAAAATACAGCAATGCTATAAAAATTTTATGCTTTGCTGTATTCTAAAACATTATCATTTTTTTCTACTGCTAATCACTCAATATCTTTTAACGCGGCGATTTCTTCCCGTTCCACACGGATTTGCGCATCCCGGATAATCTTAACGTCTTTGCGGTTGCAGGCATAAGGAACTGCATCCGGCGCTTTATTTAAACGCACCTTCATATTGCCCGTAAGCAAATTGCAGTCTACCACAACGCCGCGCCCCTCGGCAGTTTCAACAATCGCCCCATTTTTCGGAGATTTGGAAAGCAGATACTCATAAGCCTCCTGCTCATATTTTAAACAACACATCAGCCTGCCGCAGGTTCCGGAAATTTTGACGGGATTCAGTGACAGCCCTTGTTCCTTTGCCATTTTAATAGATACCGGCTGAAACTCTCCCAAAAAGCTTTTACAGCAGAACGGACGTCCGCAGATACCTAATCCGCCCAACATTTTCGCTTCATCACGGACACCGATTTGGCGCAGTTCAATACGGGTACGGAATACGGAAGCCAAATCCTTAACCAGTTCACGGAAATCAACGCGCCCATCTGCCGTAAAATAAAACAGAATTTTTCCGCCGTCAAAGGTATATTCTACATCCACCAAATTCATGCCAAGTTTATGTGCTTGAATTTTCTTCTCACAAATCGCATAAGCTTCTTTCTCTTTTTTACGGTTGGCGGCTGCTTTTTCCAAATCTTCCTGTGTCGCAATACGGATTAAGGGCTTCAGCGGTTTTACCAATTCATCGTCGGCAATCTGACGGTTTTCCATTGCCACCTCTCCGCACTCAATACCGCGCGCGGTCTCAACAATTACCCGATCTCCCACTTTCAGCGGGGTACCGTCAGGGTCAAAATAATAGACCTTCCCGACCTCTTTAAATCTTACTCCGATTACTTCTGCCATGTATCTTATATCCTCCAAACTACAGCCAGCGCTGTAGAAATTCTCTGCTTCTATTTATCTGTTCATAAAACTGTACCTTACATTTCATGCAAGGGAGTCGAAATCCAGCTATCTGCCTGCACAGCGGCGCAGACTGTAACAAAAATGTGTCACAAGCAATGCGGCATTTGCATTGCGCTGCAATGCATTTTCCGCCTCTTCCGCCTGTGCGGTCAACTGCATTATCTGCCCTGCGGTTAATGTTTCTGAAAGCATACGCGCTTCTCCGGCACATCCGGAAAGCGTTGTCGTACCGCCCATAGAAAAAACAAGGCTGTCCCGAAAAATCAATTTTAATAATGATAATACCGCACGAAATAACTCTTTATCCTTTTCAAAGCGGCCTGTGGCAAGCATTAGCTCCAATTCGCCGTTCGAAACAATACCACGGATAACCTGCACGGAAAGTTCCAATGCCTGCTGTAACCGACCGGACTGCAATCCCTCCAGCATCTGCCCAATAACGCCGCCCCAAACTGCGGCGGCTTCTTCCACTGCGGCAGATTCCGCCTCTGGAAGCATTCCCTGAACAACTCTGACAGCCTCTTTCTCCTGCACACCGTTCAGGGTAAACACTGCGGTGCGTGATAAAATCGTAGGTATCAACTCATGCCGCGAATGGCAGTTCAGTATAAACATGCCGTGTTCCGGCGGTTCCTCCAGTATTTTTAAAAGCGCATTTTGTGCCTGCTCATTCATTGTCTGCGCATCCGCAATAATATAGACTTTACAGATACCTTCGTTCGGTAAAATATAAATATCCTTGCGGATTTCACGAATCGCATCTACGGTAATCATTTTCCCATTTGGGCTGTCCAGTTCTGTAATGTCAGGATGGGAACGCACCATACTTTTTGCACATGCCGCACAGGTAAGGCAGGGCTTTTCGCCTCCCCCAGTACAAACAAGTGCCGCGGCAATCAGCCGGGCAAGGGTACGCCTGCCGGAGCCCTGCGGCCCTTCCAGCAACAGTGCATGCGGGAGCCGACCGCTTTCAAACAGCTGATTGAGCTGTTCTTTCAGTTTTTCATTCCCTGCAAAATTACAATAATTCATGATAAATTACAGCTTTTCAAAACGATCCACCGGAAGAACAAAAACGGTTGCTCCCCCAACGGTCACTTCCACAGGCATAGAACCGATCCCAAACATATCCACACCATAAGCGGCAGCGGCAGGCACCTGCTCTTTCCGTCTGCGGCTATGCTGAGAAATAATTTCAATTACTTGGTCAACCTTATCATCTTCCGTGCCAATCAAAAAGGTAGTATTACCGGACATCAGAAAGCCGCCCGTTGTCGCAAGCTTAGTAACTGAAAAATGCGCACGGGTTAAACCTGCGGATAATGTATGGCTATCGTCATTATTTACAATCGCTAATACAAGTTTCATAAATATTCCCCCTGCAAAGTAACGATGAAATCTTTCTGTTTGTTTCATTATAAAGCAAATGCAATCATTTTACAACTTTTATCTCAGAAATCCCATAATTTAATAAAAACTGCACCATACTGCGGTCAATTTTCTCCCCGGGCATAACCACTGGTACGCCCGGCGGGCATGGACATGCTGTTTCCGCCGAAACCCTGCCGCAGGATTTCTCTACTGGAACCATTTCACTGGCAGATAATACTGCTGTCCGCAAAGGCATCTCTTGTTTTGGGATACAAGAAATCTGTTCCTGCCTTACTTTGGAGAATCCTTGCGGCATTTTAGCAAGCGCTTTCTGTAACCGCACAAAATCTTTTTCTTCATTCATTGGCGAAGGAATCAAAACAATCCATTCTTCATCGGCATATTCCGGTTCTATCCCATTGCGCCGCAGAAAATCCGCCGCTTGCGTCCCACTGATTCCCCTGTCCGCAGTCCGCAATGTCAGCCGAATCGGATCGCAAATACCTAACGGAATCCCATATCCCATATCAACAAAACTTGCTTTCATTTCTGCTGCCCGCTCTGCCAGACTGCCGTATGCCTGCCGGCCTTCCTGTTCCAGCCATGCTCTGCATTCATCTAAAGAAAGCATGGTCAAATAAGACGGGGAAGTAGAAGCAAATAACGACATGGCATTTTTTACATAAGGGATATATTCCCGCCTGCCAACCTGAAGCCACGCACCCCCGGTAAGTACGGGGAACGTTTTATGCGCTGAATCCGCCGACATTGCGGCCCCCTGTTCCAACGGGTGCAAATGCTCCCCTACAAACCACAAATGGGAACCATGCGCATTATCTACAATAACAGGAACGCCAAACTCCTCTGCCGCCCTGCTAATACCCGCAATATCGCTTAAAACCCCATAGTAATCCGGGCTGGTGATATAAACAGCGCAAGCATCCGGTTCTTTTCTAAGGGCTTCCCGCACATCCTCCGGCGAAATGCGACCGGGAAGTCCCCCGCCTGCATCCACCCTATTCCAAATCCAAACCGGTTCCAACCCTAATAAAGCCATCGTATGTACAGCACTGCGGTGAAGCAGCCTTCCGCAAACCACTTTTCCCGATTTTCCCGCAGTCAGCTGCAACATCGCCTGAATACACAGGGTGCATCCCCCTGCGGAAAAAAAAGTTCCTTCCGTTCCAAAAAAGTGTGCTGCCAAATGTTCCGCTTCCGCAAACGGCCCCGTACCGTCAAACAAACTGCCTGTTTGAGGTAATTCTGTTACATCAAATTGCAGAGCCTCTTGGGGTAAGGACAGCATCGGCGCCCGCCCTTTATGGGAAGGCGTATGAAACCACGCTTTATTTTCTTGACGATACTGTTCTAATGCATCTTTCAGCGGTTTTTTCTGCATGTTCGCTCCTTCTCCAACAGCAATAGATTCCGTTCTACCACTTTCCTGCCGCGCCAAGCATACGCCTTTTCTTCCAAAGGCTCCCCCACAGCCGCAACAGGATGGAAAGATTCTATAAATTCTTTTATTTCCGTTGCACGTACTTTTTTATTTTCCGGACATACAAGCTGGCAAATATCACATCCCCATGCACAGCCGTATTGAAGCAAAAGCTTTTCTTCCTCCGGCAAAAGCTCCCCTTTTTTCTGTGTAATATGGGAAAGGCAAATCCCCTTATCATTTTTTACCAGCGCACCCGTTGGGCACGCACGTACGCAAGCCCCGCAGCCGCAGCATGTTTCTACCTTTCCTCCGCTCTCATTTAAAGCAAGGGTTGTTACAATTTCTCCTAAAAACACCCATGAACCATATTCCCGCTGAATCAGCAAACCATTTTTTCCAATCACACCCAAACCGGCATATGCGGCGGCCAAAACCTCCGGAACAGGGGAATTGTCAGTAAATATCTCAAATTCTTCTTCCGGAAACATCTGCCTCAGTTTTACAGAAGCATTCTCTAAATACTGCGTGTCAACAAGATGATAATCTTTAACCGCAGCATAACGGGAAATATTGGATTCATGATAATACTCATCCTCCAGACTGTATGGGAGAGCGATAACAATCACGCTCGCGGCTTCCTTCGGTACACGCGCCTTGGCACGGCAGGGCAAAAGCTTCTCCCGAATCCGGTCAAAAGAACAAACGCCCCAGCATGTTATTCCGCAGGTATTCATTACTTTTTCTACTTTTTCTTCAGCCTGCATCATTCTGCCACCTTTCATCGCAATCAGGCCGCCACATTTGCAAGCGCAACCAACACCGGCATCGTAACAATAGATAATAGCGTTAATAAAGAAACCTGTTTTGACGCCAAATCCGCATCATTATCAAATTTAGCGGCAAACATAATTGTGGTTGCCGCCGGCGGTGCGCAAACCGAAATTACCATTGCACTAAGCAGAACACCGCGAACACCGCAGATATAAAATAAGCCAAACATCAGCAAAGGAATTGCGACCAAGCGCAGCAGACCGCTGAGATAAACTGTTTTTTCTTTTAGCATAGACGGCAAATGTGTTCTTGCAAGATAAGTACCAATAATAATCATAGCAAGCGGCGTATTCATTTCTGCCAAATATTTTACCGGCTGATAAATTAGTGCAGGCAATGGGGCTGATAAGAGGAAGAATGGAAGCCCCGCTGCAATACCAATGGTTCCCGGGTTAATCAAAGTCTTCCAAACCGGCATTTTAACCCCATCGGATTTTTTCATCATGCGTACGCCCTGTGTGTAAGCAAACAAATTAAAAATTGCCACATATGCCGAGCAATAAAAAACTCCTTCATCTCCCAAAACTGCCTGAGCAAGGGGCAGAGCCATAAATCCGCAGTTTGAATAAATCACGCCAAAGCGCAAAACATTTCGCTGGCGATCTTCTTTGTTTTTAAAAAAGAAAGAAGAAATTGCGATACTGATAAGGTGGGATGCAACCGCACAAACAAAAGCAATGAAAAGCCCGCTTGCCAGTCTTTGGTCAAATTCTATCTGAAACGCTTTAATAATAACACATGGGGTTATTACATAAAACAACAGGTCTGTGGTTTGTTTTACAGAATCCCCGCTGAATATATTTTTTTTACAGCAAATATACCCCACGAAAATCAGCAAAAACAAAATACCAACCTGCTGTGCAACAATTTGAATATTTTCGAGCATGTATACCGTTCCAATCTTTTATAAGCTATCATAAAGAACGATCTGAACCGGTTTTTATGATTCAGTAAGCATTATATAATAATCCGTCATATGATTCAAGAAAGAGGCGCAAAAAACAAATTCAGCTGACCTATCATTTTTAGCTTTCAGCAACCAGATTGCTGCATTCTATACTGCTGAAAATACGCATGCCGCTCTTCTTTATTCATACCATAAACTTCTTCAAAAAGCTTCTCACGGTATTTACAGAATTCTTCTGCACTTAACAAACGCGACGCCATAATTTTCAGCGGCACCGGCTTTTCTCCCCAAATAAAGGACGGCTGAAAATAGGGAAAGTCATGAAACATCAAACCGGCCCGCTCATAAAATCCTATCCGGCGGCGGTTTATTTCCGTATCCGGCTCCTCCACTTCCAGAATCACAAGTTTGCTTTCTGAAAGTAAATCTTTCATCATTTTTGCGCCCATACCTTTGCCTCGTAGATTCTTATCCACTGCAAAATGTTCAACAAAAATAAAATCATCAAAATGCCAGCAGCCCATAAAACCCGCCGGAGAATCTTCCTGTTGCCCATAAATATGCAGATGGTACTTTGGATTTTTCAGCAACGCCGCCTGTCCTTCCCGGCTGCGCCGGAATTCCGAGGTAAAAGCTTCTTCAAAAATCGGCCAAATGTTTTCAAAATCCACAACAAAACTCCTTTCAACTGATTTGCCTGTTCTGTTCATTATTGTAGCACACAGAGAATGGTTTTATCAAATCGGTATATGTGATTGACTTTTTCCGTACCATGTATTATACTTCTTATTGCAAATGATTTGCAATAAGTCTTATTCGAGGTATTCATTTATGAAAACAAAACCACTCTATGTTACAGCAATTCTTTTGGCAATTACTGTTATTTTAACGTCATTTACCATGCTGACTTCATCAAAAGAAACAGACCGCGGCCGTCTAAATGTAACGGCGTCTTTTTATCCCATATACATTGCCGCATTGAACATCACACAGGGGGTTGATTCCACAGAGCTGAACAGTCTGTCACAGCCTTCTACAGGATGCCTGCATGATTATCAGCTAACACCGGAAGATATGATTGCACTGGAAAAAACTGATCTTTTCCTGATTAACGGGGGCGGAATGGAAGGTTACCTTGATCATGTTACAGCTTCCATACCCAACTTAAATATTATAGACACTTCTGCCGGAGTCGTCATGCTGCCAAGCAGTGAAGGGCATGAACATGAAGAAATACACTTCCATGAGAAACAGGAAAGCGAAGCATGGAACGCACATATCTGGATGGATCCGGAACGGTACAGCGCTATCATTGATAATATCGCCAAGGCTTTGGCACAGGCCGACCCTGCCAATGAACGGCAATATTATGAAAACGCCAAAGAATATCAGAATAAAATAGCTGTTTTATTTGAACCTGCAAAAGAATTATTTTCCGGCAAAAATATTCATTCCATTACTTTTCATGAATCTCTGGATTACCTTTGCGAATATCTGGGCCTTCATGTGGTTCACGGTACTACAATTGAAGCTGAAACCTCCCTGTCGGCCGCAGAAATCAGCGAAATTATTGAAGAAGCAAAAGAAGAAAATGCAGCGATATTATTAGCGGACATGCAGTATTCTCTCAGCGTACCCTCCGCAGTTTCCAAAGAAACTAAAATCCCTTATCTGGCCTTGGATTCCTGCGTTACCGGAGACGGTACGGCAGATTCTTATCTTTCCGCCATGCAAAACAATTTAACTGCGCTGAAGGAGGTGTTCAGCAATGGAAAATAGCAAACCCTGCGGACTGCACTGTATAAAAATGAAGCATATTGGTGTAAAAGCCGGTGATATGGAAATTCTATCCGATGTAAATCTGCATATCCACTGCGGAAAACTGACGGTAATTATCGGGCGCAACGGTGCGGGAAAATCTACATTGCTGAAAGCCGTTTTAGGGGAAACCAGTCATACCGGAACCATTGAATTTAAAGATACGCGAAGCAACACCTTTAAAGACCTGAAAATCGGCTACGTCCCCCAAACGCTGAATATTGATAAAAATGCCCCTACCAGCGTTTATGATTTAATTGCAAGTTTTCAGTCTAACATACCTGTTTTTCTGAAAAAATCTAAAAAAGCTTACCGTCAGGCACAGGAACAATTAAAAACCTTTGGTGCTGAACATTTAATTGATAAAAATCTTTCCACCTTATCCGGCGGCGAATTACAGCGCGTCCTGCTTTCCATTTCTACAACTCCTCTGCCTAACCTCTTGGTGCTGGATGAACCGGTTTCCGGTATCGACCGCAACGGCATTGCAGAATTTTACAGGATTGTTGATAATTTAAAACGGAACTGCGATTTGGCAATTATTTTAGTATCCCATGATTTGGATTTTGTCGCGCAGTATGCTGATGAGGTTATTCTTTTGGATCATAAAGTAATCTGCCGCGGGACAGTTGAACAGGTTTATCGCAGTGATGCATTCATTCAAACCTTTGGACATGTCGCTTTTGCCCGGAAGGAGGAAAAACAATGAATCTCATTTATGACATATTAGAGAAAATTCTCCCCTTTTCCTGGATTAATTACGACTTTATGAAAAACGCATTATTAGCGGTCTTGATTATTACACCGTTATTCGGCTTAGCCGGAACTATGGTGGTAAACAACAAAATGTCCTTTTTTTCTGACGCGCTGGGCCATTCCGCATTGACAGGTATTGCAATCGGTTCCATTTTAGGGATTGCGGATACCAATATCTCCATGGTGCTGTTTGCCGTTCTCTTCGCGCTTGCACTGAATAAAATAAAAAATGCAAATCTCGCCTCTACCGATACGGTAATTTCCGTATTTTCTTCTCTGGGTATTGCAGTCGGTCTTGCCATTCTATCGCAGGGCGGCAATTTCAGCAAATATTCCAACTTGCTGATTGGGGATATTTTAAGCATCACGCCAAAAGAAATTCTTTTTATGCTCGGCATTTTTATAATCACCATTTTATTTTGGGTACTGTTTTTCAATCATCTTCACGCGCTATCCGTCAATGCAAGCCTTGCAAAAAGCAAAGGCATACCGGTACGGCTGATTGATAACCTGTTTGTTGTTATCATCGCACTCATTGTTATGCTTTCCATCAAATGGGTAGGGGTACTTATCATTAATGCACTTTTGATTTTACCTGCCGCTAGCAGCCGCAACATTGCATCCAACATGCGGGAATATCATTTATATTCCATTATCTTTTCTTTATTCTCCGGCATCGCGGGACTGATTTTTTCTTATTATAATTCCGTCGCTACCGGACCTATGATTGTAATTGTTGCCGCTATGATTTTCTTTGCCACTTATTGCATTCGCAAAAAATTAAAGGCGTAAGTTCTCCTGTTCAAAGCTATGATAAAACAGAACCGGCATTCTGAAATTGGATTGCCGGTTTTTCGCTCTAAAATACTTATGTTATTCTCTGCTTTTTTCATCATATCATCAAAATATGACCCGCAGTAATTCTTTTCCTGTTTAAAATTTCTTCTATACGCATACGCTCCATTTATGCTATAATAAGACAATATTAGTTAGATTTCTTAAAGGAATGATAAGCCGCATGGATTTTCAAATCAGCCCTTCCGCTTGGAACGGCGTTTTTGCGTTTCCAAACGCAGTAATAGACCGTCATATAAAACTCGCAGGCTCCGCACAGCTCAAAGTCCTGCTTTGGATCTTCCGTCATAACGGAGAAGATTTTTGTACGGACGATATTGCCCAAGCGCTGGGAATGGCTGGCGCTGATGTAGTTGACGCCATGCAATATTGGGTCGAAAACGGTTTGCTTAGCAAAGAGGGAAAGAACATTTCTCAAAATGAAAAAGCGCCTGCCGCACCTATATCAACCCCCTCAACCCCTGTATCAGTACAGTTAAAACAAAAGCCGGCGGTAATTCCGCCGCCGCCTGAAAAACCAACCTTTGAAGATGTCGCTCGCCGCACCGGCGAATCAGAAGAACTGAAATACTTATTCCAACAGGCACAATTTCGCTTGGGAAAAACCATATCGCCTGCTGACCAAAGCACATTATTGTGGCTCCATGACTGGCTTGGTCTGCCTGTAGAAGTAATCCTCATGATTGTTGGCTACGCAGTGATGGAAGGCAAAACCGGAATGGCTTACATAGAAAAAATTGGAATAGACTGGTCGAACCATGAAATTGACACCATAGAAAAAGCAGAGGAACGAATTCAGCAGATACAAGAAGGCAAGCAGACGTGGAATAAAATTTGTTCCGCTTTAGGGATTCCTGCACGCAAACCCAGCAAACGGGAACTGAATTATATTCATAATTGGACAGACGTCTGGCACATGGAAACGGATGCAGTTTCTTTTGCCTATGAAGAATGCGTGAATCACACAGGAAAACTGAGTTTTTCCTATATGAATAGAATATTGGAACGCTGGCATTCCAATGGGATCACAACTGCCAAAGAAGCCGCCGCATTTGATTCACGCCCTTGCGCACCGGTCAAGAAAAAAACAAATGGCAACGCTTCTTACGATATTGATGAATTTGAACGCATGAGCCTTAACACCCCAATTATCTATAAGCAGGAGGGCTGAGCCAATGGGTTACAGCAAAGAAGTTTATCAGGAAGCCCGCGAAGAACTTCGTCGGCGCCGCAGTCATGCGGAATCTACACGCGATAAACGCCATGACGAACTGCTTTTGCAGTGCCCTGATTTAGGCAAAATTGAACATGCTATGGCTGAAACGGGCATGGAAGTTTCCCGCGCCATTTTGCAGGGCGGAGATGTTAAAACTGCGGTAGACAATATTGCAAAAAAAAACCTTACCTATCAAAAACAGCGTGAAACGTTGATTGAGAAAATGGGGCATTCCAAAAACTATCTGGAACCACCATACACCTGTTCTATCTGCAAAGATGAAGGATTTGTGAATGGCCGTATCTGCACATGTCACCAAAAATTGCTTCGAGACATTGCCTGCCGCAATCTCAGCGCTGTTTCTCCTCTGACAATCTCTTCTTTCAAAAGTTTTAATTTGAGCTATTACCCGTCCACACCGGAAGCAGAAACAGGCGTTTCTCCCCGCCAGCGGATGGAAGAAATTTATCGCTATTGCCTGAACTATGCAGAGAATTTTTCTGAAACCTCCTCCAGCCTGTTTTTATATGGTGCAACAGGGCTGGGGAAAACACATTTATCTTTAGCAATTGCCGGGAAAGCGATTGAACGCGGTCATGGTGTTGTATATGGTTCCGCACAAAATCTTCTCAATAAACTGCAAAACGAATACTTTGGCCGTTCCAATGAACCGCGTGGTACTACGGAACAGCTATTGCAGGATTGTGATTTGCTGATTATTGATGATCTTGGTTCAGAATTCCCCAGTTCTTTTACTGTTTCCGCCATATATAATATACTTAACAGCAGGCTTTTAACCGAAAAACCTGTTATTATCAGCACGAATCTCTCCCTGCGTGAATTAGAAGAAAAATATTCTCAGCGCATTACTTCGCGCATTATCGGCAATTATGTTTCCCTTCGTTTTTTTGGACGGGATATCCGGCAATTAAAACGCAGTTTGAACAGGAATTAGTTATATATCATTTAACAAAAACAGAATCATAGGATAAGAGTGTTATATTAACACCACATCCATTTTGTTATTATTGAAATCTCAAGCCGCTCTAAATATTCTATTATACACAAATCAAGACCATCCGATTAACGGATGGTCTTGATTGTTTATAGTTTATCATTCTTCGTTTTAGGGAAAAGCTTATACAGTTTCATCTGTTTTCTTCTTTTTCAGAAGCATAGTTACACCCATTACAGCTGCAGAAGTAGATGCTGTTAAACCAAATGGAAGCAAGTTTCTGTCATCCCCGGTTTTCGGATTATCAGAATTGCCAGTAGATGGTTTTTCAGTAGGCTTTTGGGTTGTGGTTTCCTGTGTAGTTTGCTCTTGTGTAGTTGTCTCTTGTTCAGTTGGTTTCTCAGTTGTGGTTTCGTCAGAAACAAAAACTAAATGATCCATTGCATCCTTCAATTCTACATAAGCAAAAGCTAAATCCATATCATCATCTGCCATTGCAGTTTCCAGTACAAACACTGCGTCTTCTACTGCTGCCAGACTATCCTCCGTATATTTTTCCGGAGCAGCAATGGCTGCTTTTGCCTGTTCCAACAAAACTTCCGCTTTTTTATCCAAATCATCTGCGGCTTCTAAACTAAGCATAGCATCCAAAAAACTAAAATAAGCTTCTTCAAGGTCCTCTTCCGCAAAATCAGAACTATCTATCAACTGTTCCAATTCTAATTTAGCATCTTCATATGCCTGCCATGACTCTGCACTAAATACGTCTTTGTATTTGGAAATTTCTGCATCTGATTGATTTACAACCGCTTTAATAACTCCAGCGATTCCTTTTTCCGTCAGTTCCATATTATTAAGAACTTCGTCAAGGTTCAGTATGGCTTCATCAACATCATCCTGTGTTGCATTTGAATCATTCAATACCGCTTTTGCCTGTGTAACAGCATCTACAAAAGACTGATATGCTCCCGGAGGAGTTACCCATTCTTCCTGCAAATAGCTTAAAATTTGCTCGCTGTATTCAATGGCCATGCTAAGTTCAGATTTATCAACATCCTCTGTCTGTAATGCCGCGTCGTCTGATTTTGGCTCTGCATCCGGCTTTATCGGCAATTCAAATTCATTCTGCAGCAATTCATTTAAAACAGCTTCATCAGTCTCATTCTGCTGCACTGATACTGCAGCGGAAGTCTCCGGCTCAGATGCTGCCTCTTCAGCAGCTGCAACAGGAGATAATACGCAGCTGACGGCTAATGTCGTGCCAATTGCCAAAGCGCCAATCTTTTTTAATTTTTTGTTTTTCATAGTACTTATGTCCTCCAATTGTCTATTAAGCTTATGGAGGAAAACATTTCCTCCGCTTCTTTATGGGTACATTATATAGGAAAAGAAAACAAAAGTAAATAGACTTCTCCACATTTTGATTCAAAAATATTTCACTATATGATGTAACTCTGTACCGCTTTGCGAATTCTTGGTCCTATAAATGCAATTAGTAAACACCACAACGTATCTGTAAGCAAAAATAAAACCACAAAATTAATCAATACTGTTTCAATTTGCACCGCTTCATTCAGATATAAACCTTTCACCGCCAGATAATATAAAACGCCGCAAATATACACAATCAATAAACAGAGGAAAGATACCAACAATAGCTGCCAAAATTTAATTTTGCCCTGTTTTTTCATTAACTTGTCGCAAAAAAAACCTGCAAGAAAAGCAGCAATCGTAAAACCGATTAAATAACCGAAAGTGGGTTTAAATATGTAGCTGATACCTGCACCTGCGGCAAAAACCGGGACTCCTGCCAACCCCAAAAGGATATAAACCAGCTGTGCAATTGTCCCCCGTTTTGCGCCCATAAGTACGCCTCCCATAGTTGCAAAAAAGAATTGTGCTGTAAACGGTACAATAGGCCCGGGAATTTGGATTTTTGACCCTACGGATGTTAATGCAACAAACAGACTTATCATTGCAATATCCTGTATTTTTAACTTCATTTTGCCATCACCCCTATTGAATATAGACACAGTATAATATAGCAGACGATAATTGTCAACTATAAAATATTTTAAGTTTACAATCGTCTGTTCATAAAATATTGTATTATTTCTCTTTCTTCATGATATAATAAAGGTACGGTAATAACCATACTATTAACATGCAGGAGGTATAAAAATGAGCGGAAACATAAAAATGCTTAATGACGATAATTTTGCACAGGAAATCGCAAACGGCATCACACTGGTAGACTTTTTTGCAGAATGGTGCGGTCCCTGCAAAATGCTTGCCCCTATTATTGAACAGCTTGCAAATGAAGTACCGGAAGGAACGAAAGTCTGCAAACTTAATATTGATGAAGCGGAAAAAACCACTGCACTCTACCGCGTTATGAGCGTGCCTACCATCATGATTTTCCGTGACGGACAGTTTGTGGATATTAAAGTTGGACTGACAAGCAAAGCTGAGCTGATGAATATGCTTGCGCGTGCCGGCGAAACCTCTGCAAAACAGAACTAAATAAGTATAACGCCTGTTACGGCTTATTGCCGGCAGGCGTTTTTCAATAAGCTGAAAATTTAAAAGACCGTTTCAAGTTAATATTCAAAATGTATTTTAGGTTGATTTACAAGGAACTACACGCAGACTATGAAACGGTCTATTTACAGCAAACGGCGGTATGCTCTCGGAAAGGGTAGCATACCGCCTGTTTGTGTTACCATTCATCATCTCCATCACTTGCTTCAAAATCTTGATAATAGGTAACAAAGTGTTTAATAATTTCTTCTCTGGAATTAACATATTCGTTTTCAATACCTTTGAGACTATCTATCCATTCTCCGTCAACCATGCAGCCAACATCCATGTTAATTCCATATTTCGCTTTTTCAATTAGAGAAACATCTGAAAAGTCACCTATACAATATAGATAACCACACAATAACCGAATATATTCTGAACTACCTTTTTGAAAATTAGAAATTTCTTCTTCAATCAATTTTCTAATCTCCTGTTTAGAAATTTCGGAAAAATTAAATCCATATTTTTTTATAATCTCTACGGCTCTCTGCTCATTTGTCATTATCTTTATCACCTTGTATAACTGTCAATTTGGCATTTTCCATCATTTATTTCTTCCCCCGCTGTGAGTTTGGATTTTTCAGCAAGTCCGATTTTTCCATAAACCTTTTAAAGGCTACTTCTTTCGGGTTTCATTCCAACCGTTGACTTCATCATCGGCTTGTAAAAATCTTTTCAGCGGGTTTGCTTTCCCAAAATACCGGAAAATAACAGGACCGCAAGCAACCGTCAAAGCTGAAATGAACAAATCGGCAATCAATCTTGACCGCCATCCCCCATCCCAATGAATAAAAAGTTATCATTTTTGAGTTTTTAATTCAACAACCGCAGCATAATGTAAAACATCAAATTCATTTGGCGCTATTTTGGAAAGCAATTTTTGGTGTTCTTGTTCCCATGATGCCAATTCTTCTTTTGAAAGAGATGCTCCAACCCCACGGCAAGCTTTCATTCTTCCGTTCCACAGTTCTCTGGTAAAATGCACTTTTAACGGATATTCTTCATGATATACAATTTCAAATTTTTCCTTATAACATTCTGGTATAGCTATGGGATGTATAGTTTCACCTGCGCCACTCCAGTAAGGACTGTATTTAAGAACAAGTTTTTCGCTTTCTCCTGCAATCACATCATCGAAAGGGAGCCATGCCATATAAAGAATTAGTAATTTTCCATCATGCTTTAGCATTCGGTACAAATTGGGCATAACCTGTTCATGCTTAAAGTACCAAAAGCACTGACAGGCAGTAATCACATCAAACAATTCGGAAGGAAAATCAATATCCTCTGTTGCAATCGGATAATAATTAATATCCATCCCAACCGAAAGCATACGCGCTTGTCTAATCTGTTCTTCAGAAATATCTGTACCGCTCCATTTTCCACCATAACAATACATATTCCTTGGCAAAACACCTGTACCAGTTCCTATGTCTAAAATATTCTGTCCTTCTATACATAATCCTCTGTCAACAATTTTTTTATAAAACTCTCGAGGGTAAATATCCCTATATTTGGCGTACTCATCAGACACTCGCCCCCAATCAAATGCCTTTCCACCGTCTATATTTTTATCGGTTATATTCATGCTGCTACCTCCTCAACTTCGGCTTATTGCTCACTACTTCTGTTTCCACCGGCAACAACAACCATATCCAAAAGTTCTCATCCCTCGCCTCGGACTTTGGATCAAAATGTTCTGAACTTTTGGAGACAGTCTTTGGCAATGCCTTACTCCCAGAAACATTACAATGCTACGGATAACGCGCGAAATTGACACAAATAATGGGTAACTGCTTTATTCGCTCTTGTTATTTCTATGGATGAACAGAAATTAACCATCATTGCAAACTTGACTTAATAATCTTTCAAAATTCTTTGTATCCAGCACAAATTTGTGAAATAAAAGTGCAAATTCTTTAAGCGCTTTCTTGGAAGAAGACATAATGGAAAAAGTGTCTGCCTCGCAGTCAAAAATAAATTTTTCTCTGTAGGTAATCATATTTGTTTCGATAAAAGCAGATGCAATCTTTTCCCAATCATATCCGTTTCCAAGCATATCATTTTTTGCAAAACTATCTTCATTCAGCAGACCAACATTCAAACTCACTGAATATTTACCGTTATTCGACAACCAACGGAACGGCGAAATGGTTTCTTTTAATTTCTTGTCCAAATCACGTGGTTGAGGATATTCGTTCCTGCGCTTATCTACAATCTGCTCATAGTTTAACTCCAATCCTCGTATAGTAAGCAAAGAACGAATTTTTACTTCTAAACCTACACTGCCGTGTATAGTCATATTGGATACTCCTGATTGTTTTAATTCTCTGCCTTGCTGTTGTGTAATGCGAATTTGCTCCCCGCCTTTCCACAATGTCGTGCCCATACCCAACAGAAAAGAAATGTTTCCATAATCTGAATCTGTCCATTTATCATAACACGAATCACCAAATAAAAACCTCCAACGTCCTCTTGAAAAAGCTCCTCCCGTCACCACAGGTTCAAAAAGCCGCCCCGAATGAATAATCACTTCGGGATTTTTCGGAATTTCTCCTACATAAGAGAAAATTTCAACCAAGTCCACATTCCCAGTTTGCAGTTCGATGAGCCGCCCAAAAGCAAAAACGTCGTCTTCGTGAAATTTATATTTTCTGTAATCCATTAACTCATCTAATTTTCTCCATTTTTGATGGGAGGGAAGAAACAGTGGGATTATAAAAATGTCACCGGGGGTCATGGTTTTCTTTATATTCTTCACATCTGCATCTCCTTACTAATTCCGAACCAATGCTCTTTATTTCTTTTTCCACCCGCGCTGTATCTTTGGATTTTTCAGCAAATCCGACTTCTCTGCAATTTTTTCAAATATTTCTTTTCGTCCTCTGTCAGCTTACTGTACTTCACTTTGAGAAAGTGAGTAAACCTTTTCTATCCGCTATAATTTTGTCTGCAATCTGCTCTAATGAAGAATGAGGGTCAATACCAACTATATCCGGATAAAAAATATAGTCTGTCAGATTTTCTAATCCTGTATTGACTTTCAGATAATTCAACCACCAGTTCATTTCTGCCTCGCTATGCTTCAGAATATTTATAACAATTTCCTTAATCTGAAATTCTGTCAAATCTTCTTTCATCGGCACAGGCATTAAAGCTTCTTCAGCCATTGTCTTTAAATTAGCAGCAGCCCAATATCTTTGATAATTTCTAATTTCCAGTTTTTCATTTCCTGTAATATTCCTCAAATCCCGTTGTAATTTTTCCAGGCTTTTCTTCGCCTCCTTATCATCACCGCAATCCTTTTCTGACATAAGTTCTGCTGCCTTTTCAATAATTTTCATTGTTCGTGACAACTTTGTTTCATCAATGCCCGGTTTTTGCATATATCTCTCCACAAATTAAATTTTTATCTCTTTCCCGTTATAGATTTGTCCGCCCTCTCACTTTTTAATGGTTTAATCACACCATGTATTATTCTGCAGTCTATCTTTTAATATCATCCCTTTTATGGTATGGAATTGGCTCCCGATTACTTTTATAAAATGCGCCAATCGCATCGCATACCACGTCGTACAAATCATCATCCGTATAAGCAAGTTCACATCCATATTTCAGAGCAAGTTCTTCCGCTGTAATTTTCTTTTGGAAAAATAAAGATGCCGTTTCTCCTGCTTTCCGAATCCTTGCCAGCGCTGCGGCAACGTCCTTTTTCACCTGCGGAGATAAACAATTGGAACCGCATAGGATATACTTCAAAAAGGTACAGAAAAATTCAAAATCTTCATCCCAGTTAATATTACCGTTATCCTGCGCCTCATAGCGAAGCTTTTCAATCTGCCGAAGAAGCTCGCCTTGCAGTGTATCCGCCTGCCCCTGTTCGGGGACATAATTTTTCCAAAGATAAACGCATTCATCTACATATGTTATCAAACTCACTGCCTCCGTTTCTCTGCCAACGCTGTATCGATGATTTTATCTGCCGTTTCTTCTTTTGTCAGCAAACCAAGCTGCTGAACGCCGTTTCTTGTTATCAAAGTCATAATATTGGTATCGCCCTGAAATCCTGCGCCCTCTGTTTTCAGGCAGTTTGCGGCAATCATATCCGCATTTTTACGCAAAAGCTTTTGCCTGGAATTTTCTTCTAAATTCTGTGTTTCCATAGAAAAACCGCAAAGGAACTGCCCTTCTTTTTTATGTTCACCCAGATATTTTAATATGTCCGGCGTACGCTTTAACGGCAAATTTGAAGAATCTCCCAGCGCATCCTTTTTCATTTTTTCCATGCATGTTTCAACCGGCGTATAGTCTGCGACAGCGGCCGCTTTGAATATAAAATCCTTATCTGAAAAATGCTCCTTCACAGCTTCAAACATTTCCTGTGCAGAGGTTATTTCAACTGTACGTACAAACCGCGGAATCTCCAGCGCAGTTTTTCCGCTGATTAAAGTTACATCCGCACCGCGCAGCATACATTGCTTTGCAAGGGCATAACCCATTTTTCCCGAAGAATGGTTGGTCAAATATCGTACAGGATCTAATGCCTCCTGCGTCGGTCCGGCAGTGACAAGCACCTTTTGCCCTGTCATATCCTTTTCATGTGAAACTTCCCGTTCCAGATAATCATAAAGTACATTAACCGGAGGTAGTTTTCCTTCTCCTACCGCTTTGCAGGCAAGCACTCCTGCCGCAGGCGGAATAACAGTAAATCCGTAACCCGCAAGTTTTTTCAAATTATCCTGAACAATCGGATTTTGATACATATTGGTATTCATTGCCGGAGCAACAATTTTAGGACATTTGCAGGCAAGCACCGTAGTTGTCAGCATATCATCCGCAAGACCCACTGCCATTTTGGCAATAACATTCGCGCTGGCCGGTGCAATCAGGCACAGTTCCGCTTTCTGGGCAAGGGAAACATGGGCAATATTAAATTGAAAATTCCTGTCAAACGTATCAACAATACATTTGTTGCCGGTAAGAGATTCAAAAGTAAGGGGGGTAATAAACTCAGCCGCATTTTTCGTCATCAGCACATGTACGTTGCAGCCCTCTTTTGCCAGACGGCTGGCAAGGTCAGCAATTTTGTATGCCGCAATACTTCCGGTAACGCCAAGCAGTATGGTTTTATTAGAAATCATATGGAGCACCGCCTTTTCATAATCTGCTTTTGATTATAGCAAACTCTCCTAAATGTGTAAAGGATGTGCAATCGAAAGAAAAACTTGTAATTGTGCGCTGTTACCGTTATAATGGATATGAAATTTGCGCTGTATCTTTATAAAAAAGAACAGCAGCAGGAGGTTAAAAAATGAATAAAACAAAACCTGCAGTGTCACAGCTGCAAAAAACACGGAATCTGACGGAAACAGCGTTATTTTCCGTCATCGTCATCGTACTGGCGTTCACCCCTTTCCTGGGCTATATCCCATTGGGCTTTACGCGTGCAACGACAGTACATATCCCTGTTATTCTGGCATCTATTCTGCTCGGACCCAAAAGGGGTGCAGTCATTGGCGGCGTCTTTGGGCTGACAAGCCTGATTAACAACACCTTCTTCCCAACACTGACATCCTTTGTGTTCTCCCCTTTCTACTCTATTGGAGACGCTCACGGAAATCTGCTGAGCTTGGTTATTTGCTTTGTGCCGCGTATTTTAGTCGGCGTTGTTCCTTATTATGTTTACACTTTCCTGGGAAAAATCTTAAAAGAAAAAGAAATCCCTCGTCTTGTTCTGGCAGGTATTGCAGGTTCCCTGACCAATACACTGCTTGTTATGAATATGATTTATTTCTTTTTTGGTCACAGCTATGCAGCGGCAAAAGAAACCGCTTTTCAATCCCTCTATGGTGCAATCCTCTCTGTTATTTGCATAAACGGGATACCGGAAGCACTGGTTGCGGCGTTTATTACTGCTGCCGTGGGAAAAATCCTGCTGGTTCAAAAAAGGAAACACTGCAAATAGGAGGTTTTGGGTATGATTTTAACGCTGGATATTGGAAATACCAATTTAACCCTTGGATGTATGGATGATGAAAAAATTCATTTTGTTGCACGGCTTGCAACAGACCAATCCAAAACAGATATGCAGTACGCCGTTGAAATAAAAGATATTCTTACCTTTTTTAACGTGAGTTTAAAAGATTTGGAAGGGTCAATTATTTCCTCTGTCGTTCCGCCGCTTTCCGGCGCGTTAAAAAAAGCTCTTACCCTTATCACAGGCAAAACACCGCTGATTGTAGGTCCGGGCTTGAAAACAGGGTTAAATATTTTAATTGACAACCCTGCCCAGCTCGGCAGCGACTTAGTTGTGGGCGCAGTTTCGGCATTGCATGATTATCAGCCGCCTATTGTTGTTTTTGATATGGGTACTGCAACAACAATTTCTGTTATTGATAAAAACGGTTCCTATATTGGCGGACATATTTTCCCCGGAGTTGCGATTTCCCTTGCGGCGCTTTCTAACCGGACAGCACAATTGCCGGGCATCAGTTTGGAAAACCCCAAAACTACGATTGGCCGCAACACGATTGACTGTATGCAAAGCGGCATCGTTAACGGAAACGCCGCCATGATTGATGGAATGATTGAACGCATTGAAGAAGAACTTGGAATGCCTGTAACAGCAGTTGCCACGGGTGGTATTTCTCAATTTATTATTCCCCATTGCCGCCGCAAGCTGATTTATGATGAAGATATGCTCCTGAAAGGTCTTTATCTTCTTTATAAAAAAAATATGAAAATGTAAAATGAGTCTGAAATAAAATACTGTTTTATTCAGCTAAGCGTTATCACAAGTGGAAAATTTTCTGTAAACTCAAAAGCCAGTGTTAAATAACACTGGTTTTTTTATTGTTCCCTTTTAGTAAATGTTCTATCACAACGAGCCTTTTCTAATATTCCGCACATGTTTAAAATGTGAAAAATATTTTTATTCTAATAAATTTTATAAGTGACGGTACTGTTCTCTAATTAAGCAATATTACTGCATCTTTTTCTCTCCGCTTCAATCAATAAATGCTTAGAATTTACTTCTGAGACACAATGTTATCTTTTAAAATTATGTAAAATTTATATATCAAACAGCCACTGTAAGTTGCGCGATTGTCTTCCCTTTTGACCATCGCGCATGGTAAATTTCCGTACATTCTCTGTACTTTTCAAAAAGCTTTTTCGCCTGCCGTTCGTCTCCGTAAACCTTCCAATAGCCAATACATTTACAGTGATCTGCTTTATTTTCAATAAAACCCTGCACATCCTCAGGCGGATAGCCAAGAAATAAACCAATTTCATGAGGAAACTCGGTACACGTCCGCAGTCTGCTTACCAACTGCACAATACAGCGCTCCGGATTTCCACATATATAGCCGCGTTCTTTGAGCAATGCACAGGCAAGGCAATCTTCCAAATCTGATTTTAATTTTTCAGGACGATAAATATAAATCAGTGCACGCTGTCTGGAATACCGCATGGGCAAGACGCGCAGACCCTTAGGAACAAGCAAGCGGTTCAGCCGTCTAACAGCGTTTCGAACCTCCGTTTCTGTCTCATATGCAAAAGTAAATAAATTACCGGTTTTCATTCCTGCCAGCGTTGGGGAACAATGCTTTACAATCAATTCTTCAGACATTTACGTTCCCCTAACACACATGTTGTTCCAGAATATTTTTTAATGCGGACATCGAACTTGAATGTGAACGTGCAATTTTAGTATCAAGCCCTTTCGTTTCGCTTAACGCGCACCGCACCATTTTATGAGACATAGTGCTTGTAAACAGAACCAGTAAATCCGGACTCCCAATTTTATTTTTCAGTCCGCTTTTCATCTGGGTAAATACTTTCGCACTGCAGCGGTATTCCTGACATAAATCCTTATATTGGCGAACCATACAATCATTCCCGCCAACAATTACAACACTCATTGATAAACTCCTTTCCTTAGTTAGCATTAGCTAACTATTGTCCTTAAAATATGCGCCGAATCCGGCGTTTTTTGAATGTAGATTTATTTTATCGCTAAAAACGTTGTATCTCCATTCCAAAAGGAAAAAGAACGGCTCTAAGAAGGCAAATTAAGATGATTCCGCCTTTCTATACTTATTGGATGTCACTTTAAAAGCATCTTTAAACGCTTCTGCAAATTTGCTGCCGTTGCCATAACCGTATTTTCCTGCGATCTTCAGAATTGTATCATTACTTTTATATGCGACGGATAGGACAGAATCAGAAGCAGCCATTACTTACCTCCTATCAAAAACAGGGAGACACAAGTTTTGCCCGCGTCTCCCCTTCTGTTACTTTTTAGGATGACAATCACCGGACATTGGACAACTCTGACACCCACAGCCACAGGAGGATTTGCCTTTCTTTTTATTTTTGATTAAATGCACAACAATCAGCACAACAACTACAACAAGAATCAAACTAAGAATCATTGTGCCGATGTTTTCAGTTAACCATGTAAACATATCATTTCCTCCTTATTGCTTTAAGAATTCACTTATTTGACCCTCACCCTGGTTCTCAGCGTATTTGCTTCTTTATACGGTTTAAACAGCATATAAAGAATACCCACTAAAGCTGCCAGCGCAAAGATAAGACCCATGATATTAACATTTCCCGCGAAGAGGTTGGCAAATTGGTTAATCATTAACGCTACAATATAAGCAAAACCGCACTGATAACCGATAGCAAACCACGTCCATTTTGCAGAGTTCATTTCACGCTTAATAGCGCCGATTGCTGCAAAGCAGGGAGCGCAAAGCAGATTGAATACCAAGAATGAATATGCACTGATTCCTGTAAACGCCGCTGCAAGGTTAGCATATACGCTTCCGTCGCCTCCGCCATAGAGAATTCCCATTGTACCCACAATGTTTTCCTTTGCAACAAGGCCTGTAATGGAAGCCACAGCAGCCTGCCAGTTACCCCAGCCAAGAGGCTGGAAGATCCATGCAATCGCACCGCCGATAGCAGCAAGAATCGAGTGATTGATTTCATCTTCGCCCAGCATGCGGAAGGAACCGTCAACAACTCCAAAGTAAGTGGTAAACCAAACAAAGATTGTGGAAAGCAAAATAATTGTGCCGGCTTTTTTGATAAAAGACCAGCCGCGCTCCCACATGGAACGTAAAACATTCTTCAAAGTCGGCCAATGGTAAGCCGGAAGTTCCATAACAAACGGTGCTGGATCGCCTGAGAACATTTTGGTTTTTTTCAGCATAATACCGGAAATAATGATTGCGGCCATACCGATAAAATATGCGGATGTGGACACCAATGCTGAACCGCCGAAGAGTGCGCCCGCAATCATTGCAATAAAGGGTACTTTCGCACCGCACGGGATAAAGGTAGTCGTCATAATGGTCATGCGCCGGTCACGCTCATTTTCTATGGTTCGGGACGCCATAATACCGGGAACACCGCAGCCAGTACCAATAAGCATTGGGATAAAGGATTTGCCGGAAAGGCCAAATTTGCGGAACACACGGTCAAGCACGAAAGCGATACGGGACATATATCCACAGGCTTCAAGGAATGCAAGCAGCAGGAACAGCACAAGCATTTGCGGGACAAAGCCAAGAACCGCACCGACACCCGCCACAATACCATCATTGATAAGCCCTGCCAGCCAATCTGCGGCGCCTGCTTTTTCAAGCCCATCGCCAACAAGAACCGGAATACCCGGAACCCATATATCATAAGCGGAGGTGTCCGGAGCGCCGTAAGCTTCTTTGTATTCCGTATTCAGATACGCAGAAATCGCACCTTCTAAATCCGCCTTTTTGGTATCCGGATGCTCTGTAACCTCCAGCGTTTCTTCATCTTCTGTCTCATAGGTTACATTAGCGTCTGCCGGAGTTGCGGCAGCTAATTGCTCAAGAGCTGTTTTTGCGGCAGCTTCATCGTAATCTTCAGCTTCTATATCCACCGCCTCTGCAATCTCATCATCACCGTATTCTGAAATAAACGCATCGAGAATCTGATCTGTATCTCCATATTCCTCTACGGCGTCTTCATAGGCAGAAGTTCCAATACCAAATAAATGCCAGCCGTCACCAAACAATCCGTCATTCGCCCAGTCAGTGGCGGCTGTGCCTACAGTTACCATAGAGATATAGTAAACAAGAAACATAACCACAGCAAAAATCGGCAACCCAAGCCAACGGTTCGTGACAACTTTATCAATTTTATCCGAGGCAGAAAGCTTTCCTACATTCTTTTTCTTATAGCAGGCTTTTATGATAGAAGAAATATAAATATACCGTTCGTTGGTAATAATGCTCTCAGCATCATCGTCAAGTTCTTTTTCTGCCGCTTTAATATCTTGCTCAATATGAGCCAGCGTTGTTTTATTAATGTTCATCTGACTAAGAACTTTATCATCACGCTCAAAAATTTTAATCGCATACCAACGCTGCTGTTCGGCAGGCATATTATGTACAGCGGCTTCTTCAATATGAGCCAACGCATGTTCTACCACACCGGAGAAAGTATGCATAGGAACTGTTTTTACAGTTTTAGCGGCAAAAATCGCTGCTTCTGCGGCTTCCATAACCCCAGTCCCTTTTAGTGCGGATATTTCAATAATCTTACACCCAAGTTCACGTGAAAGTTCTTGAACATTAATTTTGTCCCCGTTTTTTTTGACAACATCCATCATATTAATAGCAATAACCACCGGAATGCCAAGTTCTGTCAGCTGGGTTGTCAGATACAGGTTTCTTTCCAGATTCGTACCGTCTATGATATTTAAAATCGCATCCGGACGCTCATTAATTAAATAATTTCTTGCAACCACTTCCTCCAAAGTATAAGGGGAAAGGGAATAAATACCCGGAAGGTCAGTAATCGTCACACCGTCATGTTTTTTTAGCTTTCCTTCCTTTTTTTCTACGGTTACGCCCGGCCAGTTTCCAACAAACTGGTTAGAACCGGTAAGCGCATTAAACAGCGTTGTTTTGCCGCTGTTTGGATTGCCCGCTAAGGCAATTCTTATATTCATTGTCTTCATTCCTCTCAATCGTGATCTAAAACATCCAGTAAGCCTATGCTAACCGATAGCCGAAAAATAAGGATTCCCCCATTCCAACGGTCATTCCACTTCTATTATATCTGCATCTGCCTTTCGAATAGAAAGCTCATAACCGCGAACCGTTACTTCCACCGGATCCCCCAGCGGTGCAACCTTCCGTATGCAAACTTCTACGCCCTTTGTGAGACCCATATCCATAATACGCCGCCTGACAGCGCCTTCTCCATGGAGCTTGATTACTTTGACTGTATCGCCAATTTTCGCTTGCCTGAGTGTCTTCATATGTATATCCTCCTTTTCTGACCTGCAACCGGATAGAAAATCAAATCATGATTTTCTGCGCCATCTCTTTGCTGATAGCAACGCGTGTTTCTTTAACATTCACAATAACGTTCCCGCCCAGTGCAGTAATAACAGTCACGTTTCCGCCGGCGACAAAGCCAAGATTCTCCAAATGCTTTTTGACCTCCGGGCTCCCACCGATTTTTCTAATCATGTTTTCTTCACCGACATTTGCAAGTGTTAATGGCATCATGACTCTTCCTTTCCAACTGTATATCCGAGTTACTAAAATTAGCATTCGCTAACTAAATTTGGTTAGCCTTTACTAACTAATATTATACTCTCCATTTTTCCTCTGTCAATATTTTAAAAAAACATCTTTGGCACTGCTTTTAATTTCATTATTTTACAACAAAGTTAGTTTATGCTAACCAGAAAATTATGCATATTTCCCCTGATTTTGAGTGTAATATGAATGATACTTTCCTGAATTTATAGATATTTCGGCAATGGCTTGAAAATTTCATAGTTTCATGCTATCTTATAATCAAATTTATCAAAAGGAGGGTTTTTATGCGTTTACAGGAATCTGGAGAAATGTACCTTGAAACCATTTTAATATTATCAAAAGAAAAAAACACTGTACGGTCAATTGACATTGCAGAATATATGGGCTATACAAAACCCAGCATCAGCCGCGCTATTGGCTTATTAAAAAAAGGAGGCTTTGTCATTGCTGATTCAGACGGATTTCTTTCACTAACCGAGGATGGACGGGAAATTGCCGAAAAAATCTATGAACGTCATACCCTGCTTACTGAATTTTTAATACGCCTTGGCGTTGATGAAAAAACGGCGGCGGAGGATGCCTGTAAAATGGAACATATTATCAGTGATCAATCTTTTCAGGCAATAAAAAAACACGCCGGCAAATAACACTGCTTTATACAACAAGTATATATTCCATTGAACAAAACGGAAGCCAACCTACCCATATTGGCTTCCGTTCTATTTTTATTCTATTCTGTTTATAGTTCATTTACTTTGCAAGCTGATAAATTTGATAAATATCTTTCTCCTGTAAATTAACATAACTCCCCAGCGGCGCCGCTTTCCTTGCCATTAAGGCAAAGTTCGTTTCATCAATATTCAATTCGCTTAGGCGGATCGGCAAACCCATGGTGTGGTAAAATACTTCCAACCTATGGATACCTTCCAAAATGATTTCCTCAGGATGAGCAAAATCAAAGTCTACGTCCATAACGCGCACTGCAAACTGTACAAAACGCGGCATATCCGTATGGTAGACATATTTCATCCACGCAGGAAATATGACAGATAAGCCCGCACCATGAGCAATATCATAAATTGCACTTAGTTCATGTTCTATTCCATGAGACGCCCAATCGCCAACACGGCCCATAGATAAAATATCATTATGTGCAACGGTTCCAGCCTGCATAATCTCTGCACGGGCGGCATAATTTTTCGGATTTATCAAAAGCTGGGGCGCGTTATATAAAATACTGCGCATAACTGCTTCACACATGCGGTCTGTTACATCTACGTTACCTACCCTGGTAAAATAACGCTCCATAATATGTGCCAGCATATCTGATACGCCGCAGGCAGTTTGATATGCTGGGAGCGTATAAGTCAGCTCAGGATTCATAACTGCAAATCGGGGCCGCAGGCTTCTGTGTGAAAAAGACCATTTGAGAAGTCCTTCCTCTTTTGTAATAACCAAACTGTCACTGCTTTCACTTCCCGCCGCAGGTATCGTCAGGATAACGCCAATGGGCAGAATCTCATTTGTACATTCTTTCCCTTCAAAAAAGTCCCAGACGTCACCACGATAATGTACACCACTTGCAATACATTTTGCCGAGTCAATTACGCTCCCTCCACCAACTGCAAGAATAAAATCTACATTTTCCTTTCGGCATAACTGGATACCTTCTTTGGCAAGACCAAGGCGCGGATTAGGCTGAACACCTCCCAATTCCACAAAATCAACCTGCGCCTGCCGCAGGGAATCTATAATTTCACCATAAAGCCCGCTCCTTTTAATACTGCCACCGCCATAATGAAGCAGAACTTTTTTGCCAAACCTTTTTACCAATGCACCGGTTTGTTCTTGTACGCCTTTGCCAAATATAATTTCTGTATAGTTATAAAAAGTATAATTATTCATATTCATCCCCCAATTACATTTTAATCAGGATAACACCAAAAAATGTATACAATATGAAATTTCAAAATCCATAGCTGTCTGTTTACAGTTGTTCCCTGTATTCTGTCGGCGTAACACCTACTATCTTTTTAAAATTCCTGCTGAAATAATTTGGGTCGGCATAGCCGATAGTAAAACAAATTTCTTTAATACTGAGATTTTTATTCCTTAAAAGTTCCTTCGCCCTATCAAGCCTGACATGGGTCAGATAATTAATAAAATTTTCCCCAACTTCTGCTTTAAAAAGCTTACTAAAATAATATGTGCTGAGATTTACTTCCCTTGCAACATCCTCTAAAGTAATATCCCTATGAAAATTGCTGTCGATAAACCGTTTAGCGGTCATTGTGACATTCCACGCTTTATTTTTCTTATTAACATACATTGCATTAACCGCAATTGCAATACGTTTCATACACCAACGCTTAATTTCCCGATAGTCTTCTATTTCTTCCAGTGTTTCAAAATCTTTGCTATGTTCAGAGAACCTGCCTTCCAAATCCTCATTGGTATATGCTAAACCCTCCGCCATAAATACCAATTTCAACAGTTTTATTTTTATATCAGATGAATTAGCTCCCTGTGTCTGCACTAACCAATCAAAAATATCAGAGAATACATCTTTTGCCATATCTTCGCCATTTCTGCATTTTTCCAGAAAACTGTTTTCCAATGGCGCAGGACAATCGTCTTTTGCAATCTGTTCAAGCGGTAACTCTTCATAATATGCAACTTTTAACGGCACTGAGCGGAGCGCTTTAAGCGCTTCATCATAGGACTGGCTAAACTTATCGAACGCAGATTGATAAGAACCAATTCCAATACGGATTTCTATACCTAATTTTTCACTTAGACAGCTATAAACCTGCTCTGCAATATTCAGCCGATACTCATCTGAATGATTTTCAGGAATAAATACAACGATATTGCTGAACATTAACGGTCCAACAATACAATCACAAATAGATTGCATCGTTTTCTTCACATATAGATCAATCTCCGTATTTTCATGTGCATCAATTCTTCCCTTTATTCCGTTCCGGCTGATGGGGACAGTAAATTGGATATTCATGATATACCCTCCACCTGTCTGAAGATTCAGGAAGTTTTTATAGTTGAGCGTCTCTTTCCCGAAAAATTCATGAAACACAATGGAATAAATAAAATCATTCGCCCACTTAGGGTTTTCTTTGAATCCCATATTCTTATCATGATTTTGCTTTTCTTTATCAATTTTCGTAAATGCTCTGTATAAAACTTCTTTTATCCCTACAGCACTGACTGGTTTGATTAAATATTCAGTATTGTTTAATTTCAGCGTCTTTTCAGCATGGTAAAGCTTATCATCGGTGAAAAGCAGCACAAAAAATATTTTCGGATAACGTTCTTTTATTTTTAGGATTGTATTTGTTTCACAGCCCCCGGGCGTCTGTATATCTGCAAATATAAGATCGGGAAGAAAATTTTCCGCTTCCTGAATCGCCTCCCTACCGTTGCCCGCTGTTTTTATCTTACACTTCTGAGGGAAACTTTTTTCAATCGTATCCCGCAAAAAATTTAAAACATTCTGTTCATTTTCGGCCAACAGTATCTTATACATTTCATGCCCTCCTTTTCAACCGCCTCCAAATCTGTTTGCTGTAACCGGATTATCTATCTAACCGCTTTCATGCGCCGGTTCAGTCAAATTCCTAACAGATATGGTCTCATATCACCAATACTTCCCCCGTCATCCTGATTGCTTTGCTATAAAAAGAGCAGCCATGTTTTTTATTTTGAATAATAATAAAATTTTTATTGTCTGTTTACGATCTTTTTATTCTTATAAAAATATTGTAGCATGGAAAAGTTAATAAAACAACCTTATACCATGCATCTATTTTTATCAAAAAAGCAGAATTGCATCAAAATACCATGCAATTCTGCCCCAAAATACACTATATTCTATTCCGGATAGTCATCAGCAAAATCATCCACGCCCACATCTATCATTTCCCCTGTGCGGAAACGCATGCGCAGCCGTTCTTTTTCTACGCTTTCTTCCAATAAATCTTTAAATGCTTTATAATTGCGGATATTTTTAATTTCCAGATTGGGCAACGTTTTATCCGATGAAATCACCTTCAGTGTACCCAGCTTAAATATTTTCTGGATTAATGTGCGCGTCTGTGATACATCCATAACCCTGTATAAAAGAATATCATCTTCACTTGTTGTTATAAGCCCCTGCTGTACAGTTAACTTTTTAGGTGTTAATGTATAGGTAGTAAAAGTAAAGGGAAGCCCCAAAAATGCCCAGCGCTTGCGTTCCGTAATGGATATCTTCATGGTATCCTGTTCTTCCTGGCCTTGTTTCTCCTGATTATATTCCATAAAAATCCCTCCTGTCGTAATATTCAGCAATTACTCACCGATAATCTTAATCAACACCCTTTTATCCCGCAAGCCGTCAAATTCCCCATAAAAAATCTGTTCCCACGTACCAAAATCCAACCTGCCATTGGTAACAGCTACTACCACCTCACGCCCCATAACAGTACGTTTTAAATGCGCGTCTGCATTATCTTCATATCCATTATGGTTATACTGGCTATACGGTTTTTCCGGAGCAAGCTTTTCCAGCCACTTTTCAAAATCATGATGTAAACCGCTTTCATCATCATTTATGAAAACACTGGCGGTTATATTCATGGCATTACATAAAACCAGACCTTCACGAATTCCGCTTTCTGCCAACGCCTGTTGCACCTGCGGTGTAATATTAAGAAATCCCCTTCTGGAAGGGATATGAAACACCAATTCTTTTCGATAGGATTTCATTTTTCAGGCCTCCTAATGCTTTATCTCCGTTTATTATATAATACGTCACAGTAAATTACAATCAAAATCAACAGTGAAGTGAAATTTTCTATAAAAAAACGTAGGCAAATTTACTGCCTACGTTTTTTCACCTTGTTTTCAATATTAAAAGCACTCTTCAAGCAAATGTGCATTTTCACTCACAACAAAAACAACATCATCCCCTACCTGAACAGAAAAAGCATTTTTCACTTTTGTATATTCTGTAGGGCTTAAATCCTTATAGGCGCGCAGCTTTTGCGATGAACGATCATTCACCGCCGCAAGCACAGAACTTGCCCCTGTTCCATCACAAAGTCCAAATACTGCAACTTCATCTGCTTTGCTGCCATTCGCACTGACATACACCGTTTGGTCTTCTAAAATATCAAAATCGACAGCATAACGCAAAGCCGCTTGTTCACGGGTTAATTCTACCATATCCTCCATTGCAAGCTTTTCTATAATGGCACAGGCAATTCGTGACGTTGAGACATCAACGTTTTTTTCTTTATCACAAGCAGACAGGCACAGCATGATAACTGCGCATAATAAGGTAAGCACTGTAGTTTTCACCGCAACGTTTTTCATATTATCACCTTTTCTTTTTCCTAATGAAAAACATAATTTCACTACTTAGCAAACATAATCCCCAATTACATATTCATTATAACTAATTTTTTTCAAAAAATCATTTCAAAAGTGTTACAATCTAATTACGGTTTTAATTATTTTATCAAATAACGTTACAATGATTAACATAATTTCCTTTTTTCAAAGAATAGAGCATCATACTTCAACACTTTCCACAGAGTTTTCCACAATTAAAACAAGCTATTTTCCCGAAAAACTTACTTCTCTAAAATGTTTTCAACATATGAGCAGAAAATGGCTGTGCAAAAAGTTAAATTATTCGGTTGACATAATTAAATTTTTTTACGGAAAATTCCTTGTTCAGATAAAAAACGACATACAAATTATTGTATAAAAAAGGAAAACAAAAGCTGTATAAAGCACATCCTAAAATATTTTTTATGCTTTATCCGCCGCAGCTTTTCTGCTGTTAAACAGTTAGAAACAACATCTTTTAGGAAATATGAATAAATTTGCTGATTAGCTTTAAACATAACAAAGCCCGTATCTGTAAGTATACGGGCTTGACTGATTATGTTATTTCAGCAAATACTTCTTTTGCCTGATCTGAATTATCACATATCACAACAACTACATAAGGACCGATATTTTCAGCAACGGCATTCTTTACTTTTTGATATTCTGTTGGATTTAAATTTTCAAAACTACTCAATTTCTGTTGGATACGCTCATTAACAGCGCTCATAACAGGCGCAACTTTTTCACCGTCTTTTAGTTCAAAAACTGCAACTTCGTCCGCATTGTTATTTTGTGCACTGATATATACTGATTTATCTTCTAAAACAGACATGTCCAATGAATAACGCAGTTCCACCTGTTCACTGGTTAATTCTGTCATATTTTTAATTTTAAGTTCTTTAATCATAGCTCCTGTTATTTGCCCAGGCGCAATCTGCAAAGGCATGTTATTTTCACCGCAGCCCATAACCGCCAAAGTGAACAGCATGCAAACGAAAAATAGAACCCAAAAACGTTTGCCCTTAAATTTCATAGCATCATCTCACTATAATTATGCGATTTTCAGTTTAATGTTCTTATTATACATTTTTTTATTCAAAAAGTCATCTCATAATGGTTACAAAATGTATATTTTTTGAAAGATTTCCGTCATTTTTGCTACTTTATAAATATCAAAAAGCCAAGCATGAGAATGATATAAGCAATTTACACTTATATCATTCTTTCCCATCAATCAGATAATCATAAGATACCCCAAAATATTCTGCCAAAATTTTCAACTCAATATCGCTGACATATCTGACACCGTTTTCAATCCTTTTTATCACTCCGCGTTCACTCTCAAATCCTCTTAATTGCAGTTCTTCCATTAATCGTTTCTGAGAAAGACGTTTTTCTTTCCGCAAGACCTTTAAACGCTTACCTATTAAATTCCTTGTACCATCTGCGGCCAACGGTTTTGGCATATTTGCTCATCCTTTTCAGTTTATTTTATCTCGTATGACGTCCATTGGTGATTTTATATCTTTTGATTCCTTTTATACAAATATAATATAATAATATAAAAAGAAAGCTGTAATATTATTATCAAATATGCGACTGATATATGAAAGGGGGAGGAAACAATAAAACAAATAGAAAAATTATATATGGAATACAAAGATGACTTATACCGCTATTTGATTAGTTTAACCCGCGACCCCACCCTTTCAGAGGATCTGCTGTCAGAAACCTTTATCAGAGCCATTACCAGCATTGAAACCTTCAAGGAACAATCCAGCATAAAAACATGGCTTATTGGCATCGCCCGCAACGTTTGGCTTCAGTATCTGCGCAGGCGAAAAGAAGTCGTAGCCTACAGCGAATTATCAGAGTTGCACAGCGGAGAAAACATAGAAGATAATATTGCTGTCCAACAGGCTCTCCTGCGTGCCCGTGAACTTTTAAAAAGCAAAGATGAATGTTCACAAAATATTTTTATAATGCGTGAAAACGGCGCCAGTTATGCTGAAATCTCTAACGCTATTGGTATTTCAGAAAATTCAGCGAGGGTCATTGATTTCAGAACACGAAAATGGATAAAAAACATTTTGACAAAGGAGGGATTATTATGAACCTGCCCTGCGAGATTATTCTTGACTTAATTCCACTGGTAAAAGATAAGGTTGCCAGCAGGGACAGCGTAAGCGCGGTAAAAGAACATATATCCTACTGCGAATCCTGCCGCTGTGAGTTTGAAAGCTTTCCGTCTATCCCCAATACAACTATCGATGATAAAAAAGTAATAACAAAAATTAAAAAAAGCCTGCTGCGTTTGGGAATCTTAATTTTATGCACCGGTTCCCTCATGGGAATTTTCATGACCAATTCCATGAATGTATTTTATAATATTCTGATTATGCCCACTGTAGGAATTTTAGGTTATGTTTTCTTAAAACGGCGCTGGGTTTATGTACCCCTCAGCATTTTGTTTTTTTCTTACATGTGGATTTTGCTGTCTTCCTGTTTAGACAACGGATTCGATAAAAGTGCACTAATTTATAGTATTCCCTATGCCATTATATACATGCTATTGACGGCAGTTGGAACAGTCATTGCGGCGCTGCTGAAATTTGCATTTGGAAAGGAAAAAGAATAAAAATGATAAAAAAAAGAAATCTGCTGTTACGTATCGGCGCTTTTTTTCTGGCACTCTTTATCGCCGCATTTCTTCTTTTTATTACAAATTCCCTGGTCGGCAATCCAATTTCAGCGGCGATTGCCAAAAATGCGATAAAGGACTATGTAAACCGAAATTATGCAAATCTTCATCTTACTATGAGCAATGCAGCTTACAATTTTAAATTTGGAGAGTATCTTATACATGCATCCTCCAGCAGCAGTACTGATACAAATTTTACCATTTACTACCGCAGAAACGGTAATATCTATGATGATTACGCATATCGCGTAACCGAAAAAGGTAACACACAACGACGCATGGAAGAAGAATATTCTGCCCTGGTTAAATCCCTGCTCTCTTCGTTAGATGATTTACAGCAAAATACCTCTATGGTACTACTTTCAGAGAAGAATTACAATCCTTCAAAGCTTCAATTGGATATGCCGTTTGACCGCGCTTTATTTCCCGATGCAGAAATAACCATTCGTGTGGATTTAAAAGATACTTCTCTTTCAAACATTGCCCGCATTTTAGAAGAAGCTTATCAACTGTTACATCAAAACGGATGTTCTTTCCAACAATATCACTTATTTTCTCAAAGCAATGGTATTCTTGTTATGATTGACCAAATTACTCCTGATATGATTGAAAACGGAAATCTAACGGAATTACTTCAAAACGCACTTAATCGTGAAGATAGTGAAAACCCAAGCGTGGTTATCAAAGTTTTCGGTAATTAATATAAACTTTTAATTGCCTTAAAACTCAAAAAGCCGCTCGAGGAAAATTTCCTCGAGCGGCTCTTTATATTTTCTTTTTATTCTTCATGCTCTGCCTTGTCTTCTTCGGCAGATTCTTCCTGCTGTACTGGACTCTCTTTCTCTTCCGACAAATCCGTTTCTGTTTCTAAAACAGCGGTTTCCTGTTCTTCTTCCGGATCATGCAAGAAAATATAGTTATTGGTTTTTCTCGCATATGGAATCCAAACCAAAGCACAAACGCCTCCGACGAACGCCAGCAAAATACGCAAGTCAATATTTAAGAACATAGAAAAGTATTTAGTAAATGGATGACCATATGTAATAAAAAACACAATCCATGGTATTAAAACAATAAATGCAAAAATTGCAGTTAAAATTGCCATAACAAAACCGGCAGGATCACCTTTTACTGCACCTATGATATTCTTAATCAAAAATATAGCAAAAATACAGCTAAGCGCTGCCGCTGAATAATCTACCAAATAATACATAAAGCCATAATGGTCAAGGTAACCTTTAAAACTATATAAACCATGAAAATATGTAAAATAAGAATACAAAATACTGCCTATATTAAAAAGATTGCTCAATGCCAGAACACCAAAACCAATACCTGCCGTGCGTAATTCACTAATAATTTTACTGTTTTCTCTGTCTTTGCCAATAATCGAAAAAAGACCCACACAAATAAATACATATCCAAAAATATAAATTAGAGTAACATACCATAAATCTGCGGCAAAACCTTCTTCTTTCAGTCTCATAAACAGATTATAAAAATTAATACCTGCATATGCCATTGCAACCAATGCAAATAACTTTAAAAGAAAAGATGATACATATTTTTTAGCATATACCCCTGAGTGAACGGCATTTTCCCGTACAGGAACTTCCTCCATAATAATACCTCCTATTTTATAATGGTATTATTTTACCATAACAGTCAATCCACATCAACGTACTTAAATAAATATTTTCTAATATTATTTAAAATGTAGAAATTTATTGTCGCAATCTATTATTCTATATCTCCTATACATCAAATGTTTTGACATATCAACAAAAAGAGAGGAAAACAGTATTGAACTGCATCAAAACGTATAGATAATATAACTCTTTCTTTATCTGAGATTTCCTCATTATCGAAATTAATCGAAGCTAGATTAAAACGGAAGATATAGCCGGTAAGTCCGTAAATCGGGTTGTGTGCCGAGTCCCAGTCTACAATCTGTATCTTCAGGGCAATTTCGTCTCCGTCAGGAATGCCGTCTCCGTCTGTATCGGGACTATTCGGGTCGAGATATACAATTTGACCATTCGGGAGCGGTATTCCGCCTTTTTCCATAAAGTCGGGCAGTCCGTCACCGTCGGAATCAAGAACCGTCCCTGCCTGTTCTATGGCCTCAAAGCTTTCCCATTCGCAGATAGTTCCCGTATTACCCAGTCCGTCTATGATCAGGCTGACTTTAGTATACCACTGCCCGCCTTTGTTCGATTGAGGTCCATACATCTTAGCTGTTGTCCATGTGGAGGTTTTGAGGCTCGGTTCTCCCTGCGCCCAGTTTGAATATCCGCCGTAGGGTTCCTCTGTTATCCATTGGAAAACGTCTGTTGTATCCGTTTCCCTTTCAAGCCCCAGCCAGTAGGCGTCGTTTGTGCCGGTTGCCCGAACCAAATTCCAAACATGCGCCTGTTCCTCTGCCGAAGTTATCGTGACGGAATGTCCTCCTAAAGATTCACAATACGTTTTTTCATTAATAGGAATCTCATCAAAAACCGCATACATATGCGTGCCGTATATATATTTCGGCGCCTTTTGCCATGTCAGACTCCATACCGCGCCGTCTATCACCATATATTTGGAAAAATGGCTGACCGCAGCGGTCACTGTAGATTCTTCCGCATTGCATTCCGACGGTATTAATTCATAAGTCTGGTTTGCTTCATCATACCACAGGACTGCAAGATTTTCAAAATCTACCCCTTCGGCAAGCTTCGTCTGGTCTATATGAAAGGTCAGTGTTGCTTCTTCAAAATCTGAGGCAGTGTTAAAATCTACGGGGTCGCCTACAAGCCCTTCCATTTCGGAAGACAGCGCGTCGGTCCCATACAGGCTTTCCACATTTAAATTGCGTGCAAGGTTTCCCCCGGTCGCCATATCAACACTAACGCTGGTGACAGCACTGTCATGAGAATCCAGCTCTTTTTCTGTTGTCTGGCTGAAAGTTTCCTCACCGTCAGGGGTACCGTTCCCATCCGTATCCGGATTCAGCGGGTCAAAATATATGTTGTATTCTGTCCAGATGACTCCGTTATAACCTTCCTCACCATCAAGCAGTCCATCACCGTCTGTGTCGGCATTCAGCGGGTCGGTATGATATGTATTTATTTCTTCACTGTCCGTCAAACCATCTTCATCCGTGTCCGGATTATTCGGGTCTGTATGAAATAAATCCGTTTCAAACATATCCGGAATCCCGTCATTGTCCGTATCAGGATATTCGCTGTCATCACCGGTCTGTCCCCAGGAATCAATCAGGCTTCGGAACTCCTCCGCTGTTTTCGGTGTTTCAGAAATCAGAACATCCAAATCATTATAAATATTTTCTTAAAACAGAGTACAGTGGAATAATATTCCCACTGCACTCGCTTTTGCCAATCAATTACCAGTTTTCAGCATCACCTAATGCGAGATAATACCAGCCTTCTTCACTTAATGGCACTACTTTATAACCGAATCGAAATTGTAAATCATGCTCTTTATCTTTAAAATATACGATATGTTGCTGATCGTATATTGCATAGCCTGTAAACAGGAAATTTACGTATGTTGAATTGTATATAGTTTCTTTAGTTTCTACTGCTCTTATATATCCTTTAGTAATTTCATTGAAAGAAGGTTCAGCTTCTGGACTTATATTATAAGATTGAATTTCCCTTAAAAAATGTGAGTTTTCGTTTCCGGTAATTTTATTATATATTTTGCAGCTGTAATATCCTTTTTTACTGTGATAAATACCTAAAGATTCAATTATTTCACCCTGCTTAAATTCCTTGTCAGATTCTTGTATTTCGGTATTTTCGTCACAAAATATGGATTGACTGAGAATGTAATCAGCGGCAATTTTAAAATCATCTTTATTTTTTTCAAAGTAGGCTATTACTTCTTTTTCTGATAAATGTATAATACCCAAATCTATTAAATAATTTTTTGAAAAATGAAATGCAACACTAATAACTAATACTAATAAACAAACGCAAACTGTAATTATGATTGCTATTTTCTTTTTTTTCATAAGCTGTCTCCCTGAAAATCAAATTTATATTGCAGGAGTAAATTCCATGTTGTTATCCTCACAATATAATAATATTCCCCATAAAATATTTTCTTTATCTTCCTCTGTGTCATGTGTACCTTTTGTAAGCGCGGCGAACTCACTGCCTCTATATAACGTCCAGTCACTGAAACCAATGGCATAGCCCCAGTAGCCGTAAGTTATGTTACCTAAATTTTCAGAATTCAGAACCTTATGCTTAAATACAAACGGAAATTTCTGCGCATAATATTTTATTTTAGGAAACATTCTTTCCCAGTTACCTTTAAGCTTAATATCCCATTCTTTTTCGTGGTTTACCTTGGACATCCACCAAAAAATTTTACTCACAAAATCTAATTCGTTTGTTTGTGTTTCAGCCCAATCAGCCGTGTCCTTAAGAGTATTATTAATAGGAATAGTATAATCGTAAAAATATAGATTTTTTTCCGGTATGTTCACACCATATCTGTTGCAATCGCTTTTTATATCTTTGTTGCTCATTAAAGTAACCGTGATACCTAAATCAGCATACTCTTTGGAAAGGGTCGGTTTGATATGGGGAACATAATTTCTGTAAGCCGCCGCGCTGTTCAGAAGGATAGAATAATAACGGCTCTGTCCATCACCGAATCTGTTAAAATAGTCATTGGCAATCAGGGAAAATGTTTCGCGGTCTAACGTTTTTTCTTCCGTTAATGCCATACCGTGGTTCAAACGGTATAGATTAACGGCGGTGTGGGTCAGGACTCCGTACGATACGCCATACGGGTTATCAAGCATATCCAAATATCCAAGACTTACCAGCCAATCCTGAAGCTGTCCCAATAAATCAGACAATAAATCTGAACTGACGTCGTTCGGATCTCCCTTCAAAGGTTTGGGGTCAAGATTATCTCTGATCCAATCTCCGTCACCGTCAACGCTCATTGGGTCGGAGACAATCGGCAAAACAATCAAATTCACAAGTTCAGCGAAATAATGAGAATACAACTTTAGTATATGAACTATAAATTTTTTCAGTCGTTATGGAAATCACTTTCGTATCTCTTTAATCTTAATATTCAGAGTACTTTTATTTTTACAGCAATTATTCTAATGCAGAAAACAACAAATCATTATCAATTTCAGCATTCGTTTTTAAAACAATCATGGTATCTTCAAATTCTACATAATAACCGTCATTATTATCTTCATATAAATTAACGGTATCTTTTGAAGTTTTAGATGCATTTATTGGAAAATGTTTTTCCTTTACTTTATCAAGTAAAAATTTCTGTTGCGATTCAAACTGCAAATAATCAAAACGATACGATTCTCCTTTATTGTCTTCTAAGGAGACTTTATATTTTGCCAGCGAACCTAAAGTTCCATCCTGATATTCCGTTTTCATTACCATAGTAACCTTAGCATCCGGAAGCAATTCATTTATTTCGATGCAGACAGGAAAAGTGTTGATATCAGGCTGCGTATTGTCGTTATCAATAAAACGAAGATAACCTAATAAAAAAGCTGGAATAAAATAAAAAACAACGAAAATTTCTTTAATTTTCCTGTTTTTTATAAAAGTGAAAACAGGGACGGCAATAACCACCAAGGCATATACAAGCAAAATAAATATTGATACGTTCTTTGAAGTAAAAATAAAAACAGTTAAAGGAAGTATTGATACAAAAAAACATATAGCTGTAACAATATTTATCACATGAATATCGCTATAGTTTTTGATTTTAAAAACTATACTGGCAATCAATTGAGATAAATAAAAAAAGATACACTGTAAAAAGAAAGCAATATAATAACCCATATATCATTTGCAACAGATTCAGAAGTTAAAGAAAATTCATTAAAAATTTTATCAACTGGTTCCAACGTCACTAATAATATAGCGGATCCACTTAATAAAATAAAAAATATTAAACACAAACATATTCTTCGTTTCATAATCTTTGAAATATCCATTGATAATCCCCCAATTCGTCACAAGTAAAACAGAACAACATTTACCGGCTGTTCTTAAAATTCATTCGGAACAGCCGGTATTTACTTCAGCATTTCCTCAAATCTTAGATTTTTCAGCTAACTGCAATTTTTTCGTTAATTTGCAAAACCGCAGTAATCAACGATTTCTTTTACTATTGGATTAAATGAAACCGTGCCCCTGATATAGAAATTATTGCCTGAACGATAATATTTGTTGATATATCCGTTTGTTAGCCACGGATTCCAAGCAGGCGATACCTTATCTAATTTAGTTGCTATCACATTAAATTGTCCTCTTTCACATGCATCCCTGAAATCTTTCGCATTGAGGTATTCAAATATTATAGAAGCATTATTACTTGATAGAATTCTTCTGTATCAAAGCAAACCCGTATCATACTTTTTGTTCTATGATACGGGTTTTTGTTACACCAGTTTGTCAATTATAGTATCAAGAATAACAAACAATGTAAAACTCAAACCATAAATTTGAAACTTTCTATCTTCTTTTTTAATTGCTAATTTTATAATATAATATGTACTAATTCCCATAATTAATGCAAAAGTAAACATCGAAAAACTTCCCCAAAATTTCTCATATGGTGTAGAAATAAAACAGTAAAAAGGAACGGATATTATGTACATCAGCGTTGAAATATTCACAATTATATTTTTATACTTTTTTAGAATAACGTAATTTTCAACTATAAGTATAGAAAGTAATAAATAGGTTATTACAATTTTTCCCATTAATCTCACTCCTTAAAAATTGCAATAGTCAATAATTTCCTGCAAACTCGGATTTTTTAACATTGTACCCTTAATACAAAAATTATTTCCCGAACGATAATATTTGTTTATATAACCGTTCGTTGTCCAAGGATCCCAAGTAGGTGATGATACACGGTCTACTTTATATGCTATTACATTAAACTTTCCTCTTTCGCAGGCATCTCTGAATTCTTTTGCATCAAGGTACTCAAATATCGTAGAAGCATCGTTCAAAAGAAAATATGCTGTAGTTCCATCACTCAGTAAAAGCCAACAAGCTTTCCCATTGTAGGCGCTGCAATAAATTTTACAAGATATGATCCACCAGCCAAAGACATTGCAAGAGAAATAACCGAGTCCCTAAACGCTTTATCACTATCGTCCAGTTTTAACTCGCGCATAACTGTTTCAACTTGAGCTTCGACTGACTGACTACTATCAACACCTGCCCATCCCAAAGATTGAGACTTAACTGCGGCGATTAGTTTATCACTGGGAATATACATTTGTTCCATAACAGCAGAATATTTATTAGGTCCAGCCGTCCATTTGCCGCCGTTCGGCGCATAAATCCAGTTATCCTGCTGAACAGAGAATTCACCGGAAGAAGTTCTCATTTTTATGGTATACGTGATACCCTTCTTAAGAATATATGTACCGTCTGGCTCCGGAGTGACTTTTAAAGTTTTGGTTACTGCAAGCAATATCGTTTTTTGATATGTTACTTCTAAATCTGTTGCGCCTGTGAATTTATAAAAACTTTCTTTTTCGGGAGTAAGCATGAAGTAATGGTCTCTATTCGAGTTCCTGTTAAATACATATTTCGCAGTGCCATTATCTTGGTCGGCAACAAATTTTCCGTCCGTATATGACCCCGATGTCTTTTCGGTAATCGCACTGCCGTTATGGAAATCATCATCATTTAAAGCCCTGTCATTAATATACATGGCATCAACTGTAAATGGATGGGGGTCAACCTCATCAAAGTAACCATCCCTATCTGAATCCGTAGAAAGCGGATTGGAACGGAAGATATATCCGGTAAGTCCGTAAATCGGGTTGTGTGCCGAGTCCCAGTCTACAATCTGTATCTTCAGGGCAATTTCATCTCCGTCAGGAATGCCGTCTCCGTCTGTATCGGGATTATTCGGGTCGAGATATACAATTTGACCATTCGGGAGCGGTATTCCGCCTTTTTCCATAAAGTCGGGCAACTTATGTCCTATGATAATTGAACAAAAATGAAATACACCTGCATATCTTACAGAACTATAAGGAAATAATGGCGGAAAATGATTCCGCCATTTCACGTTTTATTTAAATTTCATCTGCAATTTTTCGTTTTTTTAAAAGCGGTATTAAACCTATTAACAGGTAAAAAACAACGAACAATACAACAATCGCTGTTAATAAAATTGCAGGATGGAAGAATCGGATTGTGAATGTATCTCCGTAACTTCGAGAGAAACTGTACCAATTATCCCCTAAATCTGAATCAAAGGAGGATGCACGGCTAAAAGTTGAAGTTTTTGAATAAAATATTCCTGAGTCGTGACAATTTCCATTATAGTTAAAATATACAGCATTAGAGTTATAAATAACATCACAATCCAATTGAATAAAAATAACTTCCAATGCTGATTTTACAGTTTCGTCCTGAACTCTTTCAGGATAATTCCGGACATTTAAGTAGAAATCCTCATCTTTTGTCAGCATATAATTCTTGACTATTTCAAACTTCTCCTCGTTTTCATTGAAGTTAGAGATGACTTTTTCCATTGATATTTTGGGAGCAGGCAATTGCTTCTGATGTTGAATTTCACACGAAATTTCTTGAGCAACGAAAACCAGAATACAGGACAAAAACAAAGCCAGAAAAATTCTTATTATTGTTTTCAAATGCTTTCTCTCCTTAATCTATTATTAAATTGGGTCTTGAAATGTCTGCGGCAGACGTACTACTCTTGATTTATTTACGCCAAAATAATATTGCTGTTTATTTACAGAAAAAGCTTCCAAAATCATTTCAATATCATTTGAATAAACGTAGTTCTTATAAGGAGCACCATACATAATACCGATAGAACCCATTTCCACATTATTAGCTAATACTTTGCCTTCACTATTTTTCAGATATGCATCACCTAACCCAATGGTATGACCAAACTCATGTGCAGCAGCAACGGCAAATTCAAATTCGCTGTATGGTGGAACATTGAGATTTTTGGGTCTCTTGTATAGTGTCATAAATCCGAAGTTACTCAGATTCCAACCGACATCTCCAAATCCTCTCCAAGTAACATTAGACTGACTTGGAGGCGTATCAGTGGCGTCTATTCTAATGTTCAACCATTTATAATTACCCCAATTTATAAAAGGATTACCTGATGTGTCATATATTACGTTTGTTGTTATAGTTCCTTTCAACCCGGGTGCAAAATCATAAATGATATCGCCGTATTTACCGCCAGAAAAAGTGGTAGTCCATATACTTTCGATTCCTTCTACAGCAACTTGGGCGTAAGTTTTATTCGTACCTGGGAAAATTTCGTTCGCATTTCCAATAATATTCAGTCTGGTTGTAATGGTAATATCGTTTCCATGAATTTCAATATATGTAGGATTTCTAGGGGAATTCTTCTTTGAAAGTTTAAACATTGTTTCGATGGTATCTTTAGCAAAGGCTCGTTCGTCATCTTTATCTTTAATACCGTCGCCGTCAGAATCATTAGAAGCCGGATTAGAACGGAAGATATATCCGGTAAGTCCGTAAATCGGGTTGTGTGC
>CAKTEE010000011.1 GCA_934546985.1 uncultured Eubacteriales bacterium | reverse complement strand
AAGTGCCTGAAAAAATAAAAGATATTGCGGCTTCAGATGTAGCTCGAACTTTGATTGCTTTAGGTGTTGATGGAAATGTATATGAATTGGGTAAGTCTTCTTTTGGTGAAAATTATATCGCGGGTAGTTATGATGAATTAGATGAAACGGTTTATTCTTCGTTTCATAAAATATCAAAGTTGAAAAATATTGTATCTATTACGGTTAATAAAAAAACAGCTTGTGCAGTTGATAAAAACGGTAAAGTTTTTTGTTGGGGGACATATTTGGGTTCAGAAGGGAAACTATCACTGTTGAAAAAGTTTTTTAATGGTATTTATGGTCTTCCTGAATATGATGAAATATGGTATCAAGGTTATTTTTATGTTTTATCCAATAATGAAATAACGGCTTATTATTGGTAACTAAATACAGCAATGGCGGGGAAAATGATTTCCCGCCATTGTTTCCTATGGTTTTATTTTGGAAAAAGCGTTTCACAGAGAAAAGCTCATGAAAAAAGAAGGCAAGGCAGTAACGTTGATTGTTGCTAAAGATAAAAATGATTTCATAAATAAATGGAATCAGATGAGACTGGACAGCGATGGAAAAGAAGAATATAAAATTTCTAATGTTTATACTGTATATCATGGTTCCAGAGATTATTTTACAATAGTATCAACCGATAATTTACCAAAAGAACAGAGATATTTCTATACAAGCAATACTTTTCGCTTAAAAAATAAAAAAATAGATGTTTTAAATTTAACCTCCTGTATGAACGGAAATTTGGATTTTATAAACAGATGGTCATACGGAGGAAAGGAGTATGGGCAGAATATGGCTGTTATGATGATAAAAGGTTGTCCGGGGATAAAAAAGGTTAAGGCATGGGATGGTCTTGCTACTTATATTCCTGCGGATTCCGGAATAGAATATTGTGGTTCGCACAGCGTGTTTCGTGACTGGTCTATACAGAAGAACAGTACGATAAGAGATGTTACAGGTCTGATAACCTACCGGAGAGAAACAGACGGTACAATCTCCTATTCACCGGCAGTTAAATATCTTTATGTTTTAGGCGTACCGGAAGAAACAAAGATGACTGAAAAGATATCTTAGAAAGTGAGGTTTTACAGTGAAAAAGAAAACATGGATATGCATAATAATTCTTGCTGTACTGATTTTGCTGATTGTAATTGGATTGATAGTACGAAATTTCTTTTATCATTCCTTTAAGAAAGTAGAAGGGAGTATCCCGCATAATGAAAGCTGTGTGTATTTGCCGTCTGATTCCAGAGGGCTTCTTGAAATTTCCAAAGATGGAACTGTTACTGAATATAAGATTTTAAGTAATGACGAAAATAGAAAATCAATTCAAAAGACAGGCTCTTTTCATATGGAAATGCCTGTGAAAAAATATATATCATCAGAATTATTTATAACAGAGAATGATGATATTATGTTCGGCGATATTAGAGGAACTGAATACAAAAAATTGGGTACGGTTAAAAATGCATCGGATATAAGTATAGTAAAAAATTATGAAAAAATGATAACGCATGCAGCTGTTGCAACGTCTGACGGGTTATTGTATGTCCAAGGGGATAACAGTACCGGTGCATTAGGAATTGAAGAAAAACAGGTTAATGATGAATTTGTCCAAGTACCCAATCTTCAAAATGTTGTTAAGGCAGTTTGCGGCATTAACTGTATTTTGGTTTTGAATGCAGACGGCGAAGTTTTTATGAGCGGAACCTTAGCTGGAGGTTTATCCTATCAGACTTTCACTAAACTTGAAGTGCCTGAAAAAATAAAAGATATTGCGGCTTCATATAAGTCTGAAACTTTAATTGCTTTGGGTGTTGATGGGGATGTATATGAAATGGGAATATCTTATTTTGCCAAAAGTTATTATGATGAATTGTTTTGTTCTCCACACGAAGTATTTTATTCTTCTTTTCAAAAGATATCCAAGTTGAAAAATGTAGTTTCTATTACAACTCCTGGATTGACAGCTTGTGCAATTGATAAGACTGGAAATGTTTTTTATTGGGGCTCTAAAACACAGGATAAGACAGGCAGACTGGAAAAAATTTTTAAACATATATGCGGAATTCCTAAAACAGAAGTCTTATGGTACAATAATTATTTTTATATTTTATCCGATAATGAAATAACAGTGTATTCATGGTAGCAATATAAAAAAACAAAATACAAACAATGGCGGAGAAAATTGTTTTCCGCCATTGTTTCCTATAGTTTTATTTTGGAAAAAACATATCACAGAGAAAAGCTCATGAAAAAAGAAGGCAAGGCAGTAACGTTGATTGTTGCTAAAGATAAAAATGATTTCATAAATAAATGGAATCAGATGAGACTGGACAGCGATGGAAAAGAAGAATATAAAATTTCTAATGTTTATACTGTATATCATGGTTCCAGAGATTATTTTACAATAGTATCAACCGATAATTTACCAAAAGAACAGAGATATTTCTATACAAGCAATACTTTTCGCTTAAAAAATAAAAAAATAGATGTTTTAAATTTAACCTCCTGTATGAACGGAAATTTGGATTTTATAAACAGATGGTCATACGGAGGAAAGGAGTATGGGCAGAATATGGCTGTTATGATGATAAAAGGTTGTCCGGGGATAAAAAAGGTTAAGGCATGGGATGGTCTTGCTACTTATATTCCTGCGGATTCCGGAATAGAATATTGTGGTTCGCACAGCGTGTTTCGTGACTGGTCTATACAGAAGAACAGTACGATAAGAGATGTTACAGGTCTGATAACCTACCGGAGAGAAACAGACGGTACAATCTCCTATTCACCGGCAGTTAAATATCTTTATGTTTTAGGCGTACCGGAAGAAACAAAGATGACTGAAAAGATATCTTAGAAAGTGAGGTTTTACAGTGAAAAAGAAAACATGGATATGCATAATAATTCTTGCTGTACTGATTTTGCTGATTGTAATTGGATTGATAGTACGAAATTTCTTTTATCATTCCTTTAAGAAAGTAGAAGGGAGTATCCCGCATAATGAAAGCTGTGTGTATTTGCCGTCTGATTCCAGAGGGCTTCTTGAAATTTCCAAAGATGGAACTGTTACTGAATATAAGATTTTAAGTAATGACGAAAATAGAAAATCAATTCAAAAGACAGGCTCTTTTCATATGGAAATGCCTGTGAAAAAATATATATCATCAGAATTATTTATAACAGAGAATGATGATATTATGTTCGGCGATATTAGAGGAACTGAATACAAAAAATTGGGTACGGTTAAAAATGCATCGGATATAAGTATAGTAAAAAATTATGAAAAAATGATAACGCATGCAGCTGTTGCAACGTCTGACGGGTTATTGTATGTCCAAGGGGATAACAGTACCGGTGCATTAGGAATTGAAGAAAAACAGGTTAATGATGAATTTGTCCAAGTACCCAATCTTCAAAATGTTGTTAAGGCAGTTTGCGGCATTAACTGTATTTTGGTTTTGAATGCAGACGGCGAAGTTTTTATGAGCGGAACCTTAGCTGGAGGTTTATCCTATCAGACTTTCACTAAACTTGAAGTGCCTGAAAAAATAAAAGATATTGCGGCTTCAGATGTAGCTCGAACTTTGATTGCTTTAGGTGTTGATGGAAATATATATGAATTGGGTAAGTCTTCTTTTGGCGAATATTATATCGCGGGTGTTTATGGTGAATTAGATAAAACGGTTTATTCTTCGTTTCATAAAATATCAAAGTTGGAAAATATTGTATCCATTATAACAATAGATGAAATGGAAGCTTGTGCAGTTGATGAAAACGGCAAAGTTTTTTATTGGGGTACATATTTTGGATCAGAAGGGAAACTATCACTGTTAAAAAAGTTTTTTGTTGATGGTATTTATGGTCTTCCTGAATATGATGAAATATGGTATCAAGGTTATTTTTATGTTTTATCCAATAATGAAATAACGGCTTATTATTGTAACTATTTATAAATACAGCAATGGCGGGAAAAATGATTTCCCGCCATTGTTTCCTATGGTTTTATTTTGGAAAAAGCATATCATAGAGAAAAGTTCATGAAAAAAGAAGGCAAGGCAGTTACTCTTATTGTTGCTGAGGATATAGATGATTTTATTAATAAATGGAATCAGATGGGACTGGACAGCGATGGAAAGGAAGAATATAAAATTTCTAATGTTTATACTGTATATCATGGCTCTTACAGTGGTTTTTTCATAATATCTAAAAATAATCCAGATTTTGAAGCTAAAGTAGAAATTTTTTATACAAGTGATATTTTACGTTTAAGTAATAAAAAAATTGACGTTTTAAATTTATCATCTTGTATGAGTGGTAATTTGGATTTTATAAACAACTGGTCATACGAAGGAACGGAATATGGACAAAATATGGCTGTCAGGATGATGAAAAGCTGTTTGGCAATAAAAGCGGTTAAGGCATGGGATGGTCTTGCTACTTATATTCCCATAGGTTCTGGAATACAATATGACAATGAGCACCATGTTTTTCAAGAATGGTCAGTACAAAAGAATGGCAAAATGAGAAGTACATCGGGATTAATTACATACGCAAGAGAATCTGATGGTTCTATATCCTATTCTCCTGCAATTAAATACCTTTATGTTATGGGTTCTGTTCCGGTTCCAGTTGAAATGACAGAAAAGATATCTTAGAAAGTGAGGTTTAACAATGAAAAAGAAATTACCTATTTTAGTTGTTATAATAGTATTATTAATTATAATAGCATTATTTTTAGGAAAGTACTTAATATATAGTATGTTTACTAAAAAACCTGTTGAAATTTCTGAACCAAATGAGATAGCAATATATATTAATTAAACGTAATTATGCAATGAAAAAAGAATGATAAAAGACAAGTAACAAATATAAGGCAATGGCGGGAAAGATTATTTCCCGCCATTGCTCCGTATGGTTTTACAAGATATATGATGAAAAGCTGTCTGGGAATAAAAACTGTTAAGGCATGGGATGGTCTTGCTACTTATATTCCTGCGGATTCTGGAATAGAATATTGTGGTTCGCACAGCGTGTTTCGTAAATGGTCTATACAAAAGAACGGTACGATAAGAGATGTTACAGGTCTAATAATCTACAAGAGAGAATCGGACGGCTCTATTTCCTATTCACCGGCAGTCAAATATCTTTATGTTTTAGGCGTATCGGAAGAAACAAAGATGACTGAAAAGATATCTTAGAAAGTGAGGTTTCACAATGAAAAAGAAAAGGTGGATATGTATAATAATTCTTGTTGCACTGATTTTGCTGATTGTAATTGGATTGATAGTACGAAATTTCTTTTATCATTCCTTTAAGAAAGTAGAAGGGAGTATCCCGCATAATGAAAGCTGTGTGTATTTGCCGTCTGATTCCAGAGGGCTTCTTGAAATTTCCAAAGATGGAACTGTTACTGAATATAAGATTTTAAGTAATGACGAAAATAGAAAATCAATTCAAAAGACAGGCTCTTTTCATATGGAAATGCCTGTGAAAAAATATATATCATCAGAATTATTTATAACAGAGAATGATGATATTATGTTCGGCGATATTAGAGGAACTGAATACAAAAAATTGGGTACGGTTAAAAATGCATCGGATATAAGTATAGTAAAAAATTATGAAAAAATGATAACGCATGCAGCTGTTGCAACGTCTGACGGGTTATTGTATGTCCAAGGGGATAACAGTACCGGTGCATTAGGAATTGAAGAAAAACAGGTTAATGATGAATTTGTCCAAGTACCCAATCTTCAAAATGTTGTTAAGGCAGTTTGCGGCATTAACTGTATTTTGGTTTTGAATGCAGACGGCGAAGTTTTTATGAGCGGAACCTTAGCTGGAGGTTTATCCTATCAGACTTTCACTAAACTTGAAGTGCCTGAAAAAATAAAAGATATTGCGGCTTCATATAAGTCTGAAACTTTAATTGCTTTGGGTGTTGATGGGGATGTATATGAAATGGGAATATCTTATTTTGCCAAAAGTTATTATGATGAATTGTTTTGTTCTCCACACGAAGTATTTTATTCTTCTTTTCAAAAGATATCCAAGTTGAAAAATGTAGTTTCTATTACAACTCCTGGATTGACAGCTTGTGCAATTGATAAGACTGGAAATGTTTTTTATTGGGGCTCTAAAACACAGGATAAGACAGGCAGACTGGAAAAAATTTTTAAACATATATGCGGAATTCCTAAAACAGAAGTCTTATGGTACAATAATTATTTTTATATTTTATCCGATAATGAAATAACAGTGTATTCATGGTAGCAATATAAAAAAACAAAATACAAACAATGGCGGAGAAAATTGTTTTCCGCCATTGTTTCCTATAGTTTTATTTTGGAAAAAACATATCACAGAGAAAAGCTCATGAAAAAAGAAGGCAAGGCAGTAACGTTGCTTGTTGCTGAAAATAAAGAAGACTTTATAAAGAAGTGGAATCAGATGGGACTGGACAGTGACGGAAAGGAAGAATATAAAATTTCTAATGTATACACGGTGTATCATGGATATAGAGATAGATTTACGATAAGAAGTAAAGCTCCAGAACTTAAGTTAACCGATGAGGAAAGAGTCTTTTATACAAAAGATACTTTTCGCATAAAAAATAAAAAAATCGACGTTTTAAATTTATCCTCTTGTCTAAATGGGAATTTGGATTTTATAAACAGATGGTCATACGGCGGAACGGAATATGGACAAAATATGGCTGTCAGGATGATGAAAAGCTGTCTGGGAATAAAAACTGTTAAGGCATGGGATGGTCTTGCTACTTATATTCCTGCGGATTCTGGAATAGAATATTGTGGTTCGCACAGCGTGTTTCGTAAATGGTCTATACAAAAGAACGGTACGATAAGAGATGTTACAGGTCTGATAACCTACAAGAGAGAATCGGACGGCTCTATTTCCTATTCACCGGCAGTCAAATATCTTTATGTTTTAGGCGTACCGGAAGAAACAAAGATGACTGAAAAAATATCTTAGAAAGGTGGTTGATGTAATGAAAAAGAAAATATTAATATTGATTGTTATAATAGTATTACTGGTTACAATAGTATTGTTGTGGAGATATTTTACCTCTCTTGATAGATATTCAAAAAGATTTGTTGAAATTTCTGATCCAAACGAAATAGCAATGTATATTAATTAAACGTAATTATGCAATGATAAAAGACAAGTAAAAAGTGTAAGGCAATGGCGGGAAAGATTATTTCCCGCCATTGCTCTGTATGGTTTTACAAGATATATGATTTTATGCGGTATAACTATTAGATAATAAACTGTTTATTTTATAGGGTGTTAGTTATTGTAAATCAGGTTGTGCATGAATATCAGGATAATATCGTTCCAACCATGCAAATTGGTCGCGTTCAGGATTTTTCTGATACCATCCATTATCAAAAAGTTGATATATTCTTTGGAAGTATTCCTCATACATTTTTCCAACGCGTTCCATGGAATAGTTTTGTTCTGCCCATGCGCGGCAATGAGCAGGCTGAATATTAGAGATGTGGTTTATTGCCCAGCAAAATTCTTCAAAGACCCTGCAGCGGTATCCGGTTACACCATGTAGAACAGTTTCAGGGAAAGCACCCCAATCAGTGGTGATAACGGGAGTGCCGCAAAGCTGAGCTTCTACATTAACACCGCCAAATGGTTCCAGATAATAAGTTGGCATCAGAACAGCTTTTGCATTTCCTAAAAGTTCTGCACGTTCTTCAGGTCCAACTGCCGGTTTATAAATGATGTGTTTTTCAGAACTGAGATTGAGTCCTTCATTTGCATTATCCAAAGAACCTTGCCCTACAATATATAGTTGATTTCCGGTTTCTTTTGCGATTTGAGATGCAATTTGCACCCCTTTGCGATTGATTATCCTGCCGAAATAAATTAAATAATCTTGTTTTACCGGTTGATAAGGAAAATCATTAAGTTCGAAATAATTGGGAATAACCGCATCATACCAGACTCCATCCTGAATATTCAGTAAACCGTAAATATAATGCATCCATGCGTAGGATTCAAATACGCGGTGAGATGAAAAAACACCTGTATATCCAATACCTGATTCAATTGTAAGGAGATTAACAGCATCTGAAACGGGTTTTTGATAGGTTCCCATTGGGCACAGCAAAATATCCCGTTCCTGTTTTCTTTCCAAAATAGCTTTTACAGCATTTTGATTGAAAGTTTGATGTGCCAAATCATTTGGATCCTGTTGAAAAAAGTTTTTTGATCGGTCATAATTTCCGTAGGTACGATTTAATATCTCTTGTGTTGAAATTTGTATAAACTCATCACATTCTACTTCTGAACCTTCCACTCCATAGAAGTATATCGTATGCCCATAACTTTTAATCATTTTTGCCAATTTTACAATTTTTTGTGTGTACGCACAAGCTGAATTTTTTTTATGTGTTTCTAAATGGGCAAGCCCTAAAAAATGGAACCGCAATTTTGCCATATTATGACCAGTCCTTTCCATATCAATTTATGTTTCATCAAAACATAAATATACATAAGAATATACGCTGTAAGCATAAACGATATTCTTTAGAGTTAAAAATTATGTAGAAAGGACGCCGCAATAAAAGCGACGCCCTTTTTTAAAATAATGGAATTTTATTATGGTGTAGTCATAAGAATTGTAACCGCAGCGCCATTATTTAATGCTCCAACGCCTTGACTCGTAGTAATTTGTACAGATAAGAGAGAACATTGGGTCACCGCTGCACTGCCAGCCGCAGTTGTGCAGCAGTTTGGAGACTCCTCGAGATTAGGACCAGTAATTGTTGCTGATATGCCAGTAGAGGTTGGTTCTGTAAATCCGCAGGGACTGGTATAAATAGTAGCTGTTACTGTCTCAGTTGCTGGAATTGTATTGTCCCTAATGTTTAAAACGATTCCAGTAATGGTTGCGTTTGCCGGTATGACAATTGTACTTGTAGAAAATTGTGGTTCAGATGAGGAAGTGCCTAAACCAATCCAGCCTCTGTCACTAACAGATTGATCCGTAGCCAGATAAATAGCGGAAATACTGGAACCGCTTGGACCGGTCGGACCAGTGACACCTTGAGCACCGCTTGGACCAGTCGGGCCGGTGGCACCAGTTGCACCGACAGCACCAGAAGCGCCGCTCGGACCAGTCGGGCCGGTGGCACCAGTTGCGCCGACAGTACCAGAAGCACCGCTCGGACCAGTCGGGCCGGTGGCACCAGTTGCGCCGACAGTACCAGAAGCACCGCTCGGACCAGTTGGACCAGTGACACCTTGAGCACCACTTGGGCCAGTCGGGCCGGTAGCACCAGTTGTGCCGACAGCACCAGAAGCACCGCTCGGACCAGTCGGGCCGGTAGCACCAGTTACACCGACAGCACCAGAAGCGCCGCTTGGACCAGTCGGGCCGGTAGCACCAGTTGTGCCGACAGCACCAGAAGCACCGCTCGGACCAGTCGGGCCGGTGGCCCCAGTTGCACCGACAGCACCAGAAGCACCGCTCGGACCAGTTGGACCAGTGACACCTTGAGCACCACTTGGGCCAGTCGGACCAGTGGCACCAGTGGCGCCAACTGCGCCGGAAGCACCGCTCGGACCGGTTGGACCGGTGACACCTGTAACGTATTGTTAAGAGGTATAAAAAAATTTGAATTATTATAATTACTCAAAAAAAAACTAATATTTTCTCTGCTATGAATAACAATTTTTACTAAAACGCTTTTACACACTTCTTCGCTGTATTCTTCACAGTTGACAAGATTAATGATAACATTATCAAAACTTTTTATTTTCTCTTGTATATCTTCTTTTTCTTTATTTTTGTTTTGTAATTTTACTAATTCAAGAGATAATTCGTTCATTCTCTGTGTGTAATTTTTATTAGAATTATCAAAATCTTCACGTTCAATAGCACCATCGGAAAACAATTCTATTAACCTTGTTTTTCTAAATTTTATACGTTTTATATCATTTTGTACTTTTTCAATTTCTGTTGTTAAATCTTCTGTGTTTTCCAACATCTTTTTTAAAGTTTCTAACAATTCTAATCTAATGATTTTTTTATTATCTCTAATTACTTGCAGAGCTTCGAGAAATTTATTTTGTAATACTATTTCATGTACGCCTTTACAATCGCACCCGATAGTTTCGTTTGGATTATATGGGCTGGGCTTTTTTCTGCCATATCTTACATTATTTGCACATTGCCAAACAATACTTTTTTGCTCATGTTTTCCATTCCAGTATTTACGCCTGAAAGTTGCCCCACATTGCCCGCAAATTATTTTTCCTGAAAGTGCATATCTATTACTGTATTTTTTATTATCCTCTCCTAATTTGCTACGACGTTTTATTTCATTCTGGACTGCATTAAAAGTATCAATATCAATAATAGGGTCGTGATGATTTTCAATAATTATATATGGTTCCCTACCGTCGTTCAAGATTTTCTTATGTTCTAAAAAATCTATGGTTATTTCTTTTCTTTGTTTTAATGTTCCTATATATTTTTCATTTTGTAACATTCTTAAAATAGAAGCATAGTGCCAATGTTGTAAGCCAGTTGGACTGGGTATTCCTTTTTTTTCTAATTCTTTAGCGATACCATTTCTTCCATAACCTTGTAAATATAAAGAAAATATTAATCGTACTATTTTGGCTTCATCCTCATTGATAGTTAATGCCCCATTGTGTAAATTATAACCATATACATCATTACCTAAAACAAAACCGCTTTCCATTGTTCTATATAATCCCCACCGGATGCGATTGCTTGTTTTGCGGCTTTCTTCTTGTGCGATACTTGCCATTATTGTTAGTCTAAATTCTGCGTCAGTATCTCGTGTATCTATATTATCATTTGTAAATATAACGCCAATACCTAAAGACATGAGTTGTCTTGTATAAAATATACTGTCAAGGGTATTTCTTGCAAATCGGCTAACCTCCTTAGTCAAAATCAAGTCAAATTTATTTTCTTTTGCATCCGCTATCATTTCCTGAAAAGCTTTTCGCTTTTTTACATTCGTCCCTGTAATGCCCTCATCCGCATAAATTTTTACAAATTCCCAATCAATATTAGCATTAATATACTCTACAAAATAACGTTTTTGGCTTTCCAATGAGTGTAATTGGTCTCTCTCGTCTGTTGAAACCCTGCAATATGCTACTACTCTCATTTGTTGTTACCTTCCTTTTTAATAGTATTTATACACATTTCCCTTTGTTCATTTGTAATCATCTGTCTTTTATATAAGTCATTTATCACGCCGATTTTAAAATTAATTATAATAGTCTTTTCATTACATTTCATAAACAACACCTCAGTAATTACTACTTAAATGTTGCTTGTCTAAATTACAAAATTTGATAAGTAATTACTATCAATATAAATGTGTATAAAATACTATATTAAAAAATGTGTAGCGATGTTACAACTGCTACACATTTCTGTTTTATTATTCTTTTTCAACATCTTCACGTTTCATTAAAATTATGGTTTGTTCTTCTTCATCAATAAAAAATTCAATTTCAGTATCATCAGTAATATTTAATCTTTTTCTATACACTATTGGCAACAATATACGCCCAAGTCTGTCAATTTTTCGTGTGTACATTTGCAAACTCCTTTTATAAGTATTTTTTGATTTCTTGGCAATACTAACTTTGACTATTCAATAGCTTTCATAAAGTGTATTGCTCTTATAAAAAGAAGCTACAAAGCTTGACAATACACTATATTGCTATAATTCTGACCAAAATCTTGACCAGAAATATTTTTTAAAAGCGGGCTTGAAAGTTTTTCAAGTTCTTGTTTTTTAAAATTTAAGTCGCTATGCACATATTTTTCTAATGTTATCTTTACATTTGAATGCCCCAATAGTTCCGACAACGTCTTTATATCCATACCGCTTTTCACACAATTAGTAGCGAACGTATGGCGCAGTGTATGAAAGTTATAATTTTTAATATATAAGTCTTTTAGAATTTTTGCAAATTTGTACTCTAATAGGCGCGGTTCTATATAAGTCTTATTACCAGTTAAAATGTAAGCATTATTTTGCAAACAAGAATAGTATTTTTTAACGTATTCAATTAAAAATCGTGGGATAGGTAATACTCTAATCGACTTTTGAGTTTTTGGTGTATCTATAATTATTTTTGTTTTGCCCTGAATGTTTTTATCCATATTCTTTATTCTCTGCATAGTCTTGTTAATGTTTATTGTATTGCTTAGAAAGTCAAAATCATCTTTTTTAAGTGCACATAGTTCTCCTATTCTTATACCAGTGTATAAAGTAATGAGTATAGATAAATTCAAAAAACTCAGGTTTTCAAATAAATATTTTTCAAGCTTTTTTTGCTCATATTCTGTAAATATTTCTATCTCTGTTTGAAGAGTTTTTATTGTTGGAAATTGCGGTAATTTTGATATATATTTTTCGGCATAAGCATATTGAAAAATTTGTTTTGCTAAAACACAAATATCGGATATTGTTTTGCTTGACAAAGTAAGACTATTAAAAAAATTACTTATCATATTACTGTTTATTTTTTTTATCTGCATACAGCCAAATGTAGCAATCAGATGTTTATATACAGCTTGATAATAGTGTGTATACGTGCTTTCTTTTACCTCTGTTTTGATTTTATTTAACCATTGTTGAGCGACTTCGGTAAAAATAATAGTAGTGGTTACAATATTGTTTTCTAATTCTAAAAGACATACACGTAGTTTTTCTTTAATTTCTGCGTAAGTTTTAGCATATACAGAACGATATTTTGCTTTTCCCTGTTCATCATATCCAATGATATATCTTGCTTCCCATCTGCCATCTTTTCGTTTATAGATGTTTTCTCCTGTTCTCATTTTTTAACCTCTAACCGACCAGAAATTTGACTATGAATAGCAAATCAAATAAAGCATATTGAGCTTAAAGCGTTAAAAATATTGTCTAAAATCATTTTGTTTTGTAATGTTGTGTCGAAACGTATTTACATTTAACGTAAATAAATGTATAATAACGTCGTAAAATATATATCAAAAAGCAATACACTTTACGAAAAACTTTTCGGGTGGTAACTGTTTTTACAGTTATTGCCCTTTTTGTATATTCAAATTTCTATGTAAATATTGTTTGCTATATTTACATTTTTAATACGAAAGAGGGTAAAAAATGAAAAAAATAAACATAAGTGAAAACTTAAAAAATTATTTGAACAATCTGGGTTGTTACTATAAAATAGCGATTATAAACCGGAAAAAACATTTTATACAATAATTGGGGAGTTCAAGAACAGTACACAAGCTTGGACTTTCAAAATCACATGAAAAAATCAAGAAATAAAAATGTTATTTATTCAAAAGATTATATTAATTTTTCTGACTATATTGATATACCAAAAAACTTTATTGAATGTATATTGAACAACGATAATTATTTCTTAATAGTTTGTTGTTATGAAACAAAGATTGATTATGATATTGCCCAAAGTGTATATAGATACGCTCAAGGTCTAAATAGTACGATACAAGACTTTTTGAATTTAAGAATATAGTTATCCTTACAACTGGTAATAACATGAAATAAGCCCTATATAGGAATGTCAAGACCGCGTAAGCGTGTATTTAGTCTTGATATACCTATATAGGGCTTATATAATTTTTATTCAGTTGTAACTATGTCCTCGAACCTTTCAATTCTGTACGCTAACATTGGATGGGTTCTTTCTAAGTTTTCAATCAATCCTCTTTTCCTGTCCGAAACTTGTATATTGTAAAGTTTATACAATGCTCTTTTTAATTGTTCCTGATACCCGAGTTTACAAGCATAGTAATCTGCTCTGTATTCTGATTTTCTGCTCCCGCCGCTGATGAATAAAATAGAAATTAAATAAAGTATTTTTACTGGTAATTGTATAATTTGATTTACTATTCCGCAAAGACTGCTAAATAAAGTATTGTTAAATTCTCTTTCTAAATAGGTTAGTAAGACGTTAATAATAGCAAAAAACAATAAATAAATCGTCGTACAAAAATTTATCAATATAGTTATAACACCATCAAAATTAGATAAGTGTCCGAATTCATGTGCCATTATGCCTTTTAGTTCATCATCATTCAGCATTTTCAATGCACCACGTGTTAAGACAAGTGTGTTTCGTCCGATAATAAATGCGTTTATTTCCATACTATCAACTATATATAGTCTTACATCTTTTCCAATCAAGCTGTTTTCTGACAATGCTTTTTGATAAACTTCTTGAAACAGCGAATATAATCGCTCTTTCTCGGTTTTGGTGGCAACCCGCCTTACGCTCTCACATTTCCGCAAAATACGTTCCACAAAATTAGAGCAACAAAAGAGTATGAAAAATGCTTGCATTATAAATTGAAACAATATTCCTATAATGCTGTAAATCGGCTTATATGTAATTAAACTTATTTGCTGTGTTGAATTTAACAATAATACAATGATAAACCACCAAAAAAGCTTTTTGTTTTTCAAAAATATTTTGTAAATATCAGTTCTGACACTAAATAAATTTTTCAATTCAGCTATGAAATGCTGAAACTCTAATATTATATTTATTTTTGTCATTTGTTTATCACTCCTCAAACAGATTTTTTATTTTTACTTTCTCACAAATATTATTGTCACGTGATACAAAAAATCCCTCGCCAACTCCTAACCTCTTGATACTGTCAGGATGAACAATAAACTCATGTGTACGCCTTGCACTGCCTTTTTCAGTTTCGTTAGGCTCATCTGATACTTGATAAGTCATGTGAAATGTTTCATGTGTACCAATCGTCTTAGCCCATGTCTCCGCACTGCTTGAGCTGTTTTGTCGCATGATAATATAATTATTGCAGTTTTCAATAACCTGTTCTCTAAAACTTTCACTGACATTGCTTTCTAAATCCGCTAAACTCTGCGTAGCACAAACACATGTAATTCCCGCACTTCTGCTCTTGTTAATTAAATCTAATAATGTTGATGAAGCATAAACGTTTATTTCATCAAAAATAAAAAATTTACGTTTATTTTCAGCTTTAAACATTTTGCTTACTGCTTTCTTGCTGTCTATTAAAATCAATCGTCCCAGAACTTTAGATGTTTCAGGATATAGCAGGGGATTTAAAATAAATAGAATTACTGCGTTTTCGGCTAAAGCTGTATGTATATCAATACCGCTGGCTTGAAATATCTCACCCATTTCACTTTCTGCAATCGTTGCAAAACGTGCCGCCGCACCCTGTATAATTTTTTTATCATTTTCAATCAATTCTAAATTTTGCATATGTACATCTTTGCTTATAACCTCATTTTTAACCAAACTTGCTGATAGCTCTTTAAATTGATTAACATTGATGTATTTAATAATATTTTCAAAGCAAATATCAATATTTGCAGTTAAGAGCATTTTAATAACTCTTTGTAAGTAACGCTCAGTATTGGTTTTATAGTGTTCTTCGCTCCAATCGCTCATATTGATAAGCATATCTTTACACACTGTCGGATTGGTATTTTGAAATGGGTTATATTTTTTAGAACTTTCGGGGTCGTTCATATCAATTACATATAGCTTTCGTTTATATTGATTGCAAAGCTTTTTTGTTATTTCAAGCATAGATGTTTCTGTTGTATCGCCTTTGCCATCTACCAATAGTAAACCATAGTTTTTCTCACAAGCACTTTTTATGAAATTAGCAATAGTAACAGTTTTTCCTGAACCTGTTGTCCCGCTTACAAATACATGTTTCGCACTGTCATCACAATAAATTTTTTTCCCTGATTGGTTATGCCCTAATAAAGTTTTATCGCTCGATGCATTATCGCACGTGATTTTATTTTGCTTGTTTATTTTTTTAATTTCCTTATCAATATTAGTTATACCCGCTTTTTCTCTCATTTTATTTTTATTGAGTTTTCCTAACATAACAGTAGCCACAAAGAAAGATAATGTTAAAACCACAATCCAACTTTGCCAATGATATAAACCATAACTTGAAAAAATATTCATTAAACTTCCTGTAATAAGACTTTGTAAATTTACATTTATAATATTAAGCGTATCAGCTATAAAACATTTAGCAACCATTAGACTTATTATTAATAGAACTCCTGACAGCGCCATTGTTTTTTTACTGTCTGCTTTAAACAGATAAAGCAAAAAAAGAATAAGAAAAGTAATCGGAATGGCTGGAGCACAAGCAAGCAGTAAAACAAACACAATGAATATATTTACAAAATTGTTGTTGTTCTTTACTTCTTGGAATTTATAAGCTTTTGACATATTCTTGCACCTCTTTTAGTTTTATGATTTCAATATTTCCATATGACTTTTGTATTTCTTCCAAATTCCTTTTTATTTTTTCATTGTCTGTAATCCAATATTGGGTATCATATGTTAAATAATTATCCTGCACTATTTTTTTAAAAGCTATTTTGCTTTTTTCTGATAATTCTACTTCTACACAATTTTTGGCATATATAAAATCTGGTTTATGCTTGGGTACTGCAAAGCCATCCTCATGTCTTAACTCTCGCTCTGTTATAATATCGTTTTCTTGAATGTTCATTTTTTTTATAAAATATATGGCAGTATTTATGACTTGTATATCATGTTCTAAGGTATTCAATCTCACGTTTGTTGTTATATATTCAAGGTTAAAAAATACTTGTGCTTGTTTAGATACAAAATATAAGGCTGGCATACCATAAAGAAAGTATTTTCTTATAATGTATTTTGTTTCAATTAGTTTTTTTAAACGTCTGTCGCATGTATTCAGGCTACTAAAACCTGCCAATATCCTTATTTGATTAGCGGTCATAAATCTATATTTTGTTATTATTTTCATCATTTCTATGTCTCGTTCTGTTATTCTGATGTTCAAATTAATCACCTCTATTAATTATATTCACTACGCCAGAATAGAGTGCTGCACTTTAAATTGTGGCTTTTTATTTCCCTTTCTTCCTCTCTCTTTTTTCTTTCTTTCTTCTTCTCACTACTTCTTACTTATTGCTATTAACTCTTACTTACACACATCTACTATTTAGTATATTATTATTTATATTTATTAATTAGTATGTTTCATACATGTAGAGCGCCTTAGCTCTGGGGTTATTTTAAGCCCAGAGCTAAGGCGCTCTATAATTGATAAATATAAATAATCAACCTTTTTAATATCTAAAGATGTGTGTAAATATGTTATATATACATTTTTTCTGCAAGTATTCTTACACGTATTTATACATGTATTTACACAATTCGAGGGAGTATAAAAAGACCACAACTTTTCAGTTGCAGACAATTTAGCTACATTGCTTTAATTAATCGGGGACAAATGTGCTTATTAAAAAAACAAGGAAAATTGTGAATATATATTGACAAATCTTTTAGTTTGGTGTATAATTATTTCATCAATGAAATCAAATGCGTTATGTAACTTAGCAATTAAATATATGATTTCATAGCATTTACTTGTGAGCCTTAAAAGGTCTTTTGATAACTTTTAATCAAGTTGTCCGCAGTTCGAATCTGCGATGGCTCACCAGATATGTTATAAATATCATATAAATAGGACAAGCAGTGCGTTTTGATTGCTTGTCCATTTTTAATTTTGCAATATTGTCAGACTACTTGATTTTTACTTAAATTTAATGGAATCAAGTACACTGCTGTAACAATTTTTTTCATTGTTCATAGAATATTTTTGGGGTGATAAAATGAAAAAAATAGAAATGTATGATAACTCTCTAACAATTTCATTAGATGAAGCTTTTGAAGATTTTCAGAGAAGTAATGTCGCAAAATCATTGGCAGAGGATACAATTAAAGATTACTATAATGGATTCAAATGTTTTCGGTAAATTTTATGAAACTGAAAATAGTTGCTCAAGTGTTACCGAAAAAACCATAATAGAATATGCGTTGTATTTAAGACAAAAAGATATTAACGAGTATACAGTTGGCACATATTTAAGAAATATTCGAGTATTTTTTTATTATTGCATGAAACTTGGGTATATGGAACGTTTTGATATTACAATTAAAAAAACTTACCCCGAACTTAAAGACGTTTATTCGGATATTGAAATTCAAATTTTATTGAAAAAACCAAATGTAAAAAAATGTGACTTTTCTGAATACAGAACATGGGTGATAACTAATTTTTTGCTTGGAACTGGTGTAAGACTAAAAACCCTACAAGAAATGAAAATAAAAGATATTAATTTTGATAGTAAACAAATTATGCTAAGGCATGTAAAGAATAATACACCTTATTGTATTCCATTAAGTGATAGTCTAAGTGCGATTTTAAAAGAATATTTGAGGTACAGAAAAGGAGAAATAGAAGATTTACTATTTTGTACTATTGATGGTAAACAATTAAAAAAGACATCGGTACAATCATCAATAAAAAGATATAATTTAAGACGTGGAATTATAAAAAGTTCTGTACATCTATATCGCCACACATTTGTAAAACATTGGTTGCTTAGTGAGGGGAATATTTATGAGTTGCAAAAAATTCTGGGTCATAAAACGTTAAATATGGTCATCACTTATGCAAACTATTATGGCATTGACTTAAATAAAAATTTTCAGAAACACGACCTTTTGACAAGCGTTTCAAAGAGCGAAAAGATAAAAATGAAGCGTTAAATATCATTTGCGGTCATTTATATTATGCAAGCTTTTTAAAGTGATTACTTATCGTAACAACTCTAAAAAGCTTGCATTTTTTATTAATACGCACAAATGAATATTTCTTGTTATAATATAACACATATAGTCACGTTTTATATTTGCACACATAGTAAAGATATTATATTCCTAAATATATTTGTACTTCGGTATCTTTATATAGTTTATCATAGCTTGTTTTATACCTTTTCTTAGTATGCGCCACCTTGAGCACCACTTGGGCCAGTCGGGCCAGTCGGACCTGTTGGACCTGTAATTCCGCAATTACAACAGCAACAGCATAATAGTTGTTCGGACATGCGATTATTTGAACAGTCCCAGACTCTCATTTCGTCCCGACTGTTATGGCTTGTGAATTTATTTTGTTCATCTTTTATTGGCAAAATAATTTCAACTCCTTTCAACACATCATATGAAACCGCGCTTTAAATGTTCAGCAGATGGAACTTTATGAGCAATATTTTCGATGAGAAAAAAAGGGTTTTGGACATTTTCTTTATGATAATTCTTTTGCTTATATATAATTTCTATAAAAATAAATGGGGAACGTCAATGGAATCAAAGATACATTATAAGTATCGGCTATGAACTTTGGGAAAACGTATAAGAACCATGTTGGAATAAGAGTATGAAAAAACATAAGGAATAAAACAGTTCATAATAACAAAACCCGTTTTCACATTATCTGAAAACGGGTTTCGTTTATGATTGGATATTCGTATAATTCAAGGCATTATGAAACGGGAGGAACAAAATACTGCGGAAGATAGGAACTGAATGCTTCCTGACGTATTTTTTTCCGTCTGCGGAAACCTACGGCAAACAAAATCCCAATGATAAGCAGAGATACGGAACCAATAATAACGGGCAGAATTTGCGACCAATTCAAAGGTTGGCTGAAGTTCCCTTCTTTTCTGCCCGGAAAACCACTGCTCATTGCATTGCCATCTTCTGGAGGATTTCCTCCGCCTTTCATACCGCCAAATGCAGGGATTGCATCCTCTGAAAATTGCCAATTTCTTTCAGTTGCTGAAGGATCAGAATTTTCTGTTGAATCACCAAATTGATTTGTATCCGGAGGCTGTGGAGGCTGACCGGACAGATCTCCAAAATCAGGCATTGTACCGTTCTTAAATTCTTGCGGTGGTTCCCCCATATTCCCGCCGGGAGACTGCGGCATTTGGTGTTGATTTGTATTTTCATTACCTTCCGGCATCTCCGGAGGGGCTTGCATTTGTGGATTTTTGGAATCAGCGGAATCGTTTGTTTGGTTTTCATTCCTGCTGTTAGATGAATTTTCTTTTTTTTCCTGTCGGAAATCCATTTTTCCTCCGCCGCCCATACCGCCAGATATGGTAAAGGTTGCTTCACCGCCGTCTAACTGAGATAAAATGGATTCTGCCATACCGGTGCCGATAACAATCAAATTCTGATGATCTGTACTGTCGGAAGAAATACTTTTTGTGAATTCTTCTGTTGTGCAAAATGCGGTTGGGTCAGCTTCTACATCTGCCGCGATTTGTCCTGCAATTTGCCCGATTGCAGCAGTAAGCCGCTCTTTGCTCAGAAATCCTTCTGCAATTTCCCGCAGATAACCTTCGTAAATTGCTTTGTATTCTTCGTTATTTAATAATGCCGCGAGCAAGGGGCGTTTTTCGAGGGTAGTTCCTTCAACTGGAGCGTTGATATCAATTGTGCCGCCGCCAAATCCGCCAAAGGCCATATTGTAATCCCAAGGGATAATACTGAAAATACCGTCTTGTTCGTAGAGATAATAATTATGCTTCATCTGTCCCTGATAACTATCCATATTGGCCAGTGCAGTGTTAGCGGCGAAATAACGCAGCATTTCATCAACATCCATCACTTCTTCCGCTTTTTCCGGCTCATTGTTAATAACATCAAGAAAGCGGAGGATTGCAGACTGGTCGCTGGTTTTTTCATTGGTTTTCAGGTTCAGACCGGTATATGTACTAATATCGTCACTAATCCAAACAAGGTCCGAGCCTGTTCCGTCGGGTTTATAAAGGTCACCATCAGCATTCTCAAAATTAGACGCTAAAAAAGTTTCGTCTATCGTTTCTACTGCCAAATAGAGTCCCCAAAGTTCTCCGTTTACTGTGATATTGGCATAAGCATACTTAGGGGTTGGAAGCCCCATTTCCTCCATAAGTTGGTAGGAGAGCGCTTCACGCATACAGGAAGAATCACTGTAATTGTTATTTAGGTTCAATTTTTTTAACCCAAATAGATTTTGATTATCTATGTAATAGTCAAAATCTATTTTAAAACTATAACGGTCGGAATCCATTCCTGATACAGACATTAGAGAAATATTCCCTTTGGTGCGTATGGCAACATTGTTTAATATCGTTCCATTGATGGTAACATTTGCGGCATGATATTCTTCCTGCAACGGATGTTCCAGCATATCCTGCCAGTCAGATTCGTCTATGGAAATATCAATACGCAGTGTATTGCCGGAAGAAAATAATTTGGTTTCGTATGCGGCAGATGATGAAGTTCCGGCGAATCCGGATATTAGACAGCTGGCAGTAATTAGCAGTGCGAATGCAGTAATTAGTGCAAGGGTACTGCCAAGCAAATCTTTATATTTTTTCATCGCACAGCCTCCTATGCAGTATAATTGCCGTCATAGCTGACCATTACTGCAGAAGAAACTCCATTAAATTTCAAAAGGTCGTTGACAAAACCTGTGTTTGTTGAAGAAACCCTTACTTCATAAACAACTTCAATACTTTCACCGCCGGTAACGGTTTTGGATTTTACATTGATTTTTTTGAAAATGGAGCGCATAAATTCAGAAACAGCTTTTTCTGTTTCATCGGTATTCATTTTAATTACTACAAGATATGGGTTGCTGACCTGCTGGCGGTTCATAAAAATCAGCAGGAAAATACCGATAATAGGAGCGCCGATAACTGCCAGCGGAATCAGTCCCGCACCGCATAAAATCCCTTCTGCAATTGCCCAGAAAAGGAAACAAATATCTACAGGGTCTTTGATTGCCGTACGAAAACGGACGATAGACAATGCGCCGACCATACCGAGGGACAGAACAATATTAGAAGTTACACCCATTATAATCAGAGTGGTACATAATAACATTCCAATTAAAGATACGTTAAAAGTACGGGAATACAATACGCCGCTGAACGTTTTCTTATAAATCAGGAAAATAAACAATCCAATTAAAAACGCGCAGCCTAATGCAATCAGACAGTCTACAATGGAAAAGCTGGTTACTTTTTCCAGATAACTTGATTTAAAAATATCGGAAAAAGAAATGGAATCAAGGGTTAATACATTTGATAAAAAATTCATTTTCAGTCACTCCTTAAATTTCAGCCGTAAATTCGGCTGGCTGTATATTTTGAAATTGCCTGATCTTTGCGGTTTCCAATTTGAATTGCCTGCCCAATAAAATCTGGGAGATATTCATCATATTTCACTTCTAAAACCGTCAAACCCGGCTGAAGAATAGAAAGGGTAGGTAAATCTTTGCTGAAAAAACCATTAGTAACCATGCTGGAACGCAAATCGGAATCCAATGTAATGCGTACATTTCCCATAGAGTGGACAAAAGCTTCTCGCACATAATCAACAATAACCGCAGGCTTTAGCCGGTACAAGGTCATTGCAAGATAAGTATCCCGCAAAAGCGGATGTTCTGCGGACTGCATCCAGCTGATATTTCCTTCCATGATTTTTCTGCATTGTTCTTTTGTCAGCAGACAGCCGAATTTATGCCCGTATGCGCTGCGCTTACTCTTTTTTTCCAGCCGAATATAAGAAGAATCAAAATTATAATAGCGAATACGGTATTTGTCGCGCTGTGCAAGTCCGGAAAGTTTCTCTTGAAGGATTTTATTTGCATCGTTTTCAAAGTACAGGCTTCGGATATGGTAAGTGGTGCTGTTGCCGGTACAGTTGGAATCTCTGCTCATCAGCACGGAAAGCCTTTGCTCCAAAATCAGCCGTTCCGCATGGTTAATCAGGTGTTTATATTCCCTGCGCCACTTTACATCCATGCTGCATCCCGCCTTTCTGAATGATTTTACAGTCATAGTATAATGAAACCACCTTAACAATACCTTAATAGACATGCATAAAACAAATTTAAAAATTCCTCTGGTGGGTTTGATATGTTTCATATTTGATAAACATTATCTAATGTTTGGGAGTAAAATTCTCGTAATCTTTCTTATAAAATATGTAATTTAGCATTATTTTTTTGTTTGGTGAAACAGATTTTAATTTTATTTACTTCACCGATATTATCTGCTATATTTTTACTGAAAACATGATATAATAAATCTAACTTTATTGATTTGAAATATCCGGTATGGGAGTGCTGAAAATAAATGGAAAAAGTAGTGTTAAACAATGGGCTGCGTATTATGATGGAATCTGCACCATGGAGCAAAAGTGCGACTATGGGGGTGTGGATTGGAAGTGGCTCACGTTATGAAACACCGGAAAATTCAGGGATTTCCCATTTTATTGAGCATATGCTTTTTAAAGGCACACAGCAGAAAAGCGCACGTGAAATTGCTGAGGAAATGGACGATATCGGTGGTGCGCTGAATGCTTTTACAGCAAAAGAATATACCTGCCTGTATACACGCGCATTGACAGAACATGTGGAAAAGGCATTCCAGATGATAGCGCAAATGCTGACATCACCGAAATTTTCACCGGAAGATATTGCATTGGAAAAAGGCGTTATCATTGAAGAAATTGGTATGTATGAAGACAGCCCCGAGGATTTATGTGTAGATACCCTTTACCATCATGTCTGGCGGAATGATATGCTTGGAGCAAATATTCTTGGTACGGAAGAAACGGTATGCTCTATGTCGCGGGAAAAGCTGCTTGCCTATATGGACAGCATGTATGTTCCCGAACGCATGGTAATATCTATTTGCGGCCGTTTTGACCGGGAAAGATTTTTAGAACTGTGTACGTATTATTTTGGAGGAATGCAGAATACAAATCGTCCAATTATTTCTGCTCCGGTGGCATATCATAAGAGTGTTTCTGTGAAAATGAAAGATTTTGAACAAACACAGCTTTGCATTGCGTTTCCAGGTCTGGGGCTTGGCGATCCGCGCCGTTTTGCCTTGTCGCTTTTATTGAGTATTTTAGGCAGTTCTTCATCTTCACGGTTATATCAGCGGATTCGTGAACAGCTTGGGCTGGTGTATTCTATTGATTCTTTTTCCGCTACCCATTTGGGCGGCGGACTGTTGGGGATTGCCGCAGCGGTATCCCCAAAATCAGAAGAACAGGCGTTGAAGGAAATTTTTAGCGTGCTGGAAAAATTTGTGCAGGATATAGAGGAAAAAGAGCTTGTGCGTGCCAAAAATCAGTACCGTGCGAATATCTTGATGAGTATGGAATCCAATGCGTCTATTGCTTCTCATATGGCAGTATCAGAGCTTTTGCAGAACCGTGTCATTGATTTGCAGGCAACTGCAGATGCGATTGCCGCTGTAACCATTGAGGAAGCGCAGAATCTGGCACAGGAATTGTTTGATATTTCTAAAGCGTCAATCTGTGCTGTAGGAAAAGTACGGGATGAGGAATTTTATCAGAATATCAGCAAGAAACGTTAAAAGTAAAAGAGAAAAATGATTTCTAATAATACGATTTTTTTTGAGATTCTTGATTATATAAAAAAGCCGCAAAGAAAAACTTTGCGGCTTTTAAATATGATATATAATTTTAGTATTTTAAATAATGTTCAATTTCCCATGGATATATGCGTTCGCGGTAGGAGGACCATTCATGTTCTTTATTTAAAAGATATTTATGTGTAATATGTTCTCCTAAGGTTTCTTTGACAAGCGCATCTTTTTTGAGTGCGGTAATGGCATTTTTTAAATTGCTCGGCACGCTTTCAATGCCCATTTCTTCCCGCTGTTCATCTGTTAAATCGTAAATATTCGCTTCACAGCTTGGCGGCGGGGTCAAACCGCGTTTAATGCCGTCCAGTCCGGCGGCAATGATAACTGCCAGTGCAAGGTAAGGGTTTGCGGAAGGGTCGGGATTGCGCAGTTCAATACGTGTTCCTTTCCCTCTGGCGGAAGGAATGCGAATCAGCGGGCTACGGTTTTTAGCAGACCAGGCAATATAACATGGGGCTTCAAAACCCGGTACCAGACGTTTATAAGAATTTACAAGAGGATTTGTAATAACGCTCATTCCCTGTGCATGTTCCAGCAGGCCGGCAATAAAGCTGTAGGCGAGCTTGCTCAAACCCAAAGAATCCTGAGGATCATAAAAAACATTTTCATCGTTGCTGTTGCGGGCAGATATATTAACGTGCATTCCCGAACCGGCGATGCCGTAAATGGGTTTTGGCATAAAGGTTGCGTGCAGACCGTGCTTGCTGGATATTTTTTTGACAGCAAGCTTAAATGTCATAATATTATCTGCGGCCTGCAATGCAGCGCTGTAACGGAAATCAATTTCATGTTGCCCGATGGCACATTCGTGGTGAGAGGCCTCAATCTCATAATTCATTTCTTCCAGAGCAAGGCAGATGTCACGGCGTGCTTCTTCGCCAAGGTCTGACGCGCCCAAATCAAAATAACCGCCGTCATCATTTGTAATTGTGGTGGGACGTCCGTCTTTATCCATATGGAACAGGAAAAATTCGCATTCCGGTCCTACATCAAAATTAAGTCCCATTTCCTGTGCTTCTGCCAGAATTTTCCGAAGCGTATAGCGAGGGTCACCGCTGAAAGGTTTTCCGTCAGAAGTATATACATCGCAGATCATACGGGCAATTTTACCTTTTTCATGATCCCACGGGAAGACAAGGAAGGTATCAATATCCGGAACAAGATACATATCGGATTCTTCAATACGGACAAAACCTTCAATGGAGGAGCCGTCAAACATGCATTTGTTATCTAATGCTTTTGCAAGCTGACTTGCTGTAATAGTGACATTTTTCATCATGCCGAGAATGTCAGTGAACTGCAGGCGGATAAAACGGATATCCTGCTCCTGAACGATACGTTTAATTTCTTCTTTTGTGATGCTGCTCATAGAGACCTCCTGTATTTTACATCGTTAAAACGCAGAAAAAGTATATTTATTAGTATAAACGTAATTGGAAAGGAATGCAATCCTGTTTCTTTCTTTCATGGGAATAAAGTAATGAAAAAGTATATATGGAATTATGTATGGTAATAATCTGGGCATAGTATCGGGCAATTCCGGAACAAACTTCTTAGGATGTCTGTTTCTGCATATTTTTCTGAGATAAGCGCAGATAAATCCATAAGCCTTTTCTGGTTATCCCAAAGGGTTTTGTCAAAAAGTAACAAAGGTGAATTTTAAGGTTAAATTAATAACAAAGTCCTTGCATATTTGTCCAAAAAGAGATAAAATAGAACGGAACCAAAATTATATGGAGGTTATGTATCTATGATTAAAGTTGGTATTAATGGCTTTGGCCGTATCGGCCGTCTCGTTTTCCGTGCGGCTATGGCTCAGCCGGAAGTTTTTGACGTTGTAGCTATCAACGACCCGTTCATTGACCTTGACTATATGGTCTACATGGTGAAGTATGACACTGTACACGGCAAATTCAACGGTACTGTAGAAGCTAAGGATGGCAAGCTCGTTGTTAACGGCCATGCAATCTCCGTTTTTGAAGAAAGAAATCCGGAAGATATTAAATGGGGCGAAGTAGGCGCTGAATATGTTGTTGAATCTACCGGTGTATTCACCTCTACCGAAGCTGCTTCTGCTCACCTGAAGGCTGGCGCTAAGAAGGTTGTTATTTCTGCTCCTGCAAAGGATAAAGAAACACCTACCTTCGTTTGCGGCGTTAACCTTGACAAATATACAAAGGACATGAAGGTTGTTTCCAATGCTTCCTGCACCACCAACTGCCTTGCTCCTTTGACTAAGGTTATCATGGATAACTTCGGTATCGTAGAAGGTTTGATGACTACTGTTCATTCTCAGACCGCTACACAGAAAACTGTTGACGGTCCTTCTAAGAAGGACTGGAGAGGCGGCCGTGCTGCTTCCGGCAACATTATCCCGTCTTCTACCGGTGCTGCAAAAGCCTGCGCATTGGTTATTCCGGAAGTTGCCGGCAAACTGACTGGTATGTCTTTCCGCGTACCGACCCTTGACGTGTCTGTTGTTGACTTGACCGTTAAGCTTGCAAAAGAAACCACTTATGAAGAGATCTGCGCGGCAGTTAAGAAGGCTTCTGAAACCACAATGGCTGGTATTCTCGGCTATACTGATGAAGACGTTGTTTCTTCTGACTTCTACACTGATCCAAGAACCTCTATCTTTGATGCAAAAGCAGGTATCATGCTGAACCCGTCTTTTGTTAAGCTCGTATCTTGGTACGACAATGAATGGGGTTATTCCAATAAAGTTCTTATGCTGATCGAGCATATGGCTAAGGTTGATAACGAATAATTCTGATTTGTTTTATGAAATTTTAAGTCCGGTATTAATTTCGTAATGGAGTTTCTGGTTATAAATTGATACTGGTGATAGAAGCGGAGGTATTGTCTTATTGACAGCACCTCCGCTTTTTTGATTGCTACAGATTGATACACTTGACAAAAAGCTGTCCATTGTACGAGTGAAAGATTATGGTTATACCCGGAATTTTTTCTTTGTATTACGATAAGATTGTTCAAGCTTATTGCAAATAAAATTACGGTTTGGCATATATGATATATGTATATATAACACGTATTGCAGTGGGAAAGTAAAATTCCAACGCTTAAAATGGACTTTTTCCTGCATGTCTTGGATAATATGGCGAGAAGTTTCTTAATTTATCTTTCCGTATTATTGTTCGGATCTTATTACAACAGATGGGACAAAGTATCCTGTTCTCACTCATTTCTGTTGTCCTTTGTTTGGGATAATTTTTCATTCATTTTTTTTACGGTGTGTTTGCCCCTAATAAACTGTGTAATCCATATCGTTGTAAAAATTAAAACAAAAATTCCGAAATAGATCAAAAATCCGATTACACTATGCTCCATCCAATATGCAAAATAAGCAATTGGCAGCATTATTACCGAAACAATTGAAAAATAAATTCCTGTCTGTTTTACAATGCTCCAATTATCCATTTCCCATATTACTGAACTTGCCCCAAATCCTGTACCCAATATTCCACAGAGAACTGTTTGTAAAATAACTGCATTGATTTCATTTCCCATAATTGATATGAGTTCAGATACGCAGGGGGAATAATATCCGTTTTTCAAACCGAGAGAAGTGAATATCGTGATTAAATATCCTATTTCGATTCCGATGGGAAATCCTAAAAGACTGCGTAAAAAGATTTTCTTTTTCATAAAGTTTACCTCATATCCCTAATAATTTTTTTAGTTTTGAAACATATCGTCTGGATACATATGTTGTTGTTCCATTAGACAATTTCACACAAATTGTACCTGTAAAACTTAAATCAAAGTGATTAACCCTTTTTAAATTTATAATCTCCGAATTTGATATGCGAATGAATTGATTGAGGGGTAACCGCTTTTCTAATTCATATAATCTAAGCCGCAGAAGATATTCACTTTTATTGGTAACTGCAAAAACTTTTCCGGCATTTGTATAAATCCGAATTAAATCTGCCTGTTCTAATATTTCGATTTTTTCATCTTTATAACCGGAAATTATTTGTGAAACATCTCCTGAGAGCTTTTTTATAATGTTGTTCACATCATCTGTCATGGAAGCAGTCAATATAATTATTTGAGGGTCAGTATAAGAACTGTCAATTTTAATTTCAATCTGCATTATAACCACCTCTTTCCTATCCTTTACAATGCCATTATAGATAAAGCAAACAATAGTTTCAATGAATTTGCGACAGTCGGTTGATTTCGGAATACAAGTGGTCAAAAACTATCTCTGAAATCTATTGACATAATTGACGGCAGAGATTTCTCCCTGCCGTTTTTCTATATTTATGCAAAGATGATTTCCTTGTCTGTAATCTCTTTTGCGCACGCTTGTATGTTATTCATTAATAATATTCGCACATATGTCATGGTTTTCCGCTTATCACGCTCTATTATATCTTGTTATGAGATTTTTTGCCCCTGCTTTTGCCTTTATGAGCAGTCAGGAAAAGAGTAAACTTGTGCTTTTAATCATATAAAATGATGAAACGAACGTATTGTGATATAAAATCGAGGAAGAAACAGATGCAAATCCAGGTGAAACGATTATGATAAAAACATGGATTCCATGTTTTATTCCAACAGAAACGGATGTTTCGGTTAAAACACGTTGAAAACTTGCCCCAAAAGCAATGCCCAGTGCTTCTATTCCTATGAACATCCAAATTGAGGCAATTAGGACCGATTATAGCTTTCGTAATGGCTGTTTTGGAAGTATAAGAAGCATATAAATACACGTTTTGTGTGGTTTGTATTTCGAATAAAATCATGATATAATAAATTAAAATTTGGGAGCGTTCACGTAAGTTTTACAGCGTACGTTTTTCAAAGGATAAAATGAAAAAAGGATGTATTGTTATTGTGGCAAATATATATGGACATTTAAAAAAATTTATGGCGCTGTTTATAAGCGTTCTTGTTATAGTTGAACTTTTTTCTTTACCGATTTTTGCAGGGACAGGTTTGGATAAAAATTTACCTTCTGTTCAGGAGATTGACGGAGAAAGTACTTTTGAACTTGTCAATGCAAATATTCAGGTTGAGGATAATTATCATCCTGAAACAGCCGGTTTGTCTGAAACTGGTGATACAGGTATCATTCGGAATCGTAAAAATATTGGGGAAGCAATGGCTTATGCGGCAAGCAAGACAATAGGCGATCCCATGGTTTATTTAACTCAAAAATGGCTGAATCAGGAATACGGCAATGTGTCGGGATTTGGTTCAGTTCCGGAGGATGGAAAGACCGGATGGCCAACGGTTTATGGTTTGCTTCGTGCTTTGCAGCATGAATTGGGAATCACCAGTTTGGCGAATTCTTTCGGACCGAGTACAAGCGCACTTTATGAGAAGAACATTTTAAAGAGACAGGACGGCGTTACGGATAAAAAATTTGCCATTTTGCAGGGTGCGCTTTGGTGTAAGGGATATTCTCCCGGATATCATGTGTATGAAGACAAAAATGGAGTTGTTACCTTTAACGCCGTGTTTGATGAAACTGTGGAGAACGCAGTGAAGCAATTAAAGAAGGATGCAGGTTTTATTGACCCCAATGGCGTTGTTACGCTTAACGTGATGAAAGCGCTGATGTCTATGGATAGCTTTAAGCTTTTGCCTTCCTCATATGGAAGTGATGAAAATGTTCGTGCATTTCAGCAAAAGTTAAACAGAAAATACAAGACTTATACAGGTTTAAACCCATGTGACGGCGTATATGGAAGGAACACGAATAAAGCGCTGATATACGCCTTGCAGGCGGAAGAAGGGCTGCCGACAGGGGTTGCCAATGGCAATTTTGGCGTAACAACGAAGCTTTGCTGTCCAGAAATCCCTTATGAGAGAAACGCGTCTGCCGCAAGGCGTTATCCGGGTACGTCTGCCAGCGCATACTATACGGAAGAACAAATTTCCGCATTCACAGAACTGCTGCAGTTTGCGCTGTATATTAACGGTTTTGGTGATGGGAATTTTGACGGAGTTTTTGATGTTGATACACAGCAGGCAATGCAGGCGTTTCAGCAAAAGTATGCGATTCCGGTAACAGGAAAGGCGGATAAAGGAACTTGGCTGTCTTTGTTTATCAGCTGCGGTGATGTGGAACGTACTGCGCTTGCATGTGATTGTGCTACGATTTTGACATCTGCAAAAGCGCAGACGCTTTATAATCATGGCTATCGTTATGTAGGCAGATACTTGACGGGAACATATAACGGAGGAATCAGTAAAGCGCTTACAAAAGAAGAAGCGGAGATTATTTTTCAGGCCGGCTTGCGGTTCTTTCCGATTTACCAGACCTCTGCGCGTTCCGCTTCCTATTTTACGGAAGAACAGGGAACTGCCGATGCAAACGCGGCAATAACAGAGGCTTCAGCGCTTGGTATACCGGAAGATACCATTATTTATTTTGCCGTTGACTTTGATGCTATGGATTATGAAATTACATCAAATGTTATTCCATATTTCAAAAAAGTAAATGAAGCGATGTCCGAGAGCATATATAAAACTGGTATTTACGGTACAAGGAACGTATGCAGCCGGATTTCAAAGCTTGGATATTCCTGCAGCAGCTTTGTTGGTGATATGTCTACTGGTTTCAGCGGGAATTTGGGTTATAGTATCCCTGACGACTGGGCTTTTGATCAGTTTGCAACGGTTTCTTTAGGCAGTGGTGATAGCTTGATTGAAATTGACAAAGATGGTTTTTCGGGCCGCGATCACGGTGTTTCACGGCTTGAATATACGCTTGCACTGACCGCAGACGAAGGCGGTACAGCAGAAGGTTCCGGAAAGTTTGAGAATGATTCGTTTGCATTGATTGCTGCACAGCCGGACCCCGGTTACATTTTTGACGGCTGGTATGAAAATGGTCAGAAGTTAGAGGGAGTTTCGCAGTATTATATCCTGACGGTAGATTCTAATCGTATTTTGGAAGCCAAATTTAAGCCTAACGATTTGAATATATCTGATATTGAGGTATCCGGTTCTTTTCAAAAAGGTGAAACTTTAGATATTGCGGTCCTAACACAGGGAGGTATGCCGTCGAACTATACATGGTCGCTTTATATTTGCAGCGGTGGTCAAGTGTGTTATAGCAATCTCCAATCTGATAAAAACACCTTTTCGTTTACACCGGTATCATCTGGAACTTATATGATAATGGCCTATGTTACTGATGGGACAGGGATGAAAGTATCCAGCACCTTGCAATTTACCGTGAAGTAGAATTGAATTGCTTTTTGAGATAAAATAGGAACTGAAAAAACAAGCCGCGCTTTTAGTAGAGTGGTGCGGTAACGAAGTATTTAGGCAAGTGGTGGAAAATGTTGTTTTTCGGTCGATTATGTATTGTACTATGGGTGTAGGTATTTATCAGATTGTGTGAAAACAGGTGTAACCTTATTAAACATGGTATAACAACCACAGAATGGTTGTTATACTTATTCTCGTGGTGACAATAGAATTAAAATCAAGAAAGCAGGAAGATGTTGCGTAACGGCACAAATAAGGTGGATAGTGGAGGTGCAATATGTTAGAAGTTTGTTTTAATGATTCTGTAAAAAGGGCGTTAACATTAGCACACTTGGGCGGTGGCAGAAAAAATATTGCAGGCATTTCCTTTGGGCTATCTGAAGGAAATATTAAATCGCCAATTGTTTTTCAAGACTGTCCCCGTAAATCTTGTGTTTATTCCCAATTTTCATTTAGCTATAACAAGTATGAAGATATAGAAGATTCATTTGATGAATTTTGGCAGCATAGCATAGAGGATTTAGAAAAGTTAAAATCAAATCCTGAAAAGATAAGAATTTGGATAGATCATACTCCTGATGCACAGTGTGGACTGCTGTTTATTGCTGATTTATTAAAAGACAGTGATACCGAAATTCATATAATAGAATTACCCGAAAGAATAAAGCGAGATGCTCATTGTGAAATAGAGTATCATGGTTGGGATGAAGTTGAACCAAAGTTGTTTGGAATTTTCTTAGATAGAGAACGAATATTGAATTATCAAGAAATAGAAAAATTATCAAACCGTTGGCAAATACTTAAGGCTGAAAATGCACCGTTACGAGTAGTTGAGAACGATATGATAATAAGCACTGATATAAGCTACTATGATGATTTAATACGAGAAGCTTTCCCGACAGATACGTGTAAAATTTCCGATATTATCGGAAGGGTTTTGTTTATGCAAAAGGTTTTTACAGGTGATATTTTCATCGCAAAAAGAATACAGAAATTTATTGATAATGGTGAACTTACTGTAATGTGTGATACCAAAGATGGATTTTACAATACTTCTGTGAGCTCTCTAAAATGAGCATGATCCTGCCTACACAGCATCTTTGCGGCTGCCGTCCGATGTCATAGTAGATTACATATTTCGGGAAGTTAATATATAGAAAAGCGAGGTGCAGTCTGTTGACTGTACCTCGCTTTTTGAAATCTTTGTTATGGCACCCCACCATTTATGCAGACTTGGTTTTTATTAATGAAAAAAGGAAAGAATAATTTCTTCTTACATTTCCAGAAGCTCTATTTGTGAGGCGATTCTCTTTTTTATCTGCATTAAAAAACGTTTTGGACTGAGGACTTTAACAACTGGACCGAAGCTTAAAATACGGATTAACAGTTCAGTTTCGTCTGCAGGGTCATACCAGATACGGCAGATATAAGTATCCCGTTCTTTGTCATATTCTGTCTGGCGTTCAAAGGAGGCAAATTGAAGCATGCAGCGTTCCAATGCGTTGCGTTCTTTGAAAATTTCCAATACAATGGGTTCAGAGCAGGCGGAGGATCGAAACAGTACGTTTAAATTGGGTAAATAGCCGCTTTCTTGTTCTGTAGGCTCTACGGAGGATATCCGTGCGAGATTCAAAGTGATTTTTGATAATTTTTTCGGATGCAAATAGTTGGAAGCGCATAGCAACCGGAATTTATTATCCCGTGCGGAATAACACAGTTTATAGGGATAGTAAAGACGTCTGCTGGTTTCCATTTGACTGCTTGTATATCCAATCATAAGCGGCTGCTGTGTTTTAATGGCATTCAAAATGGTTTGAAACCGCTTCGCATAGGCAGGGTCGCTGAAAGGATCTCCGTCCAGATGCTGGTCATAAATAAGAAAATCGTTTTGCAGATAAAGCGGCTCGATATTTTCCAACGTCTGACGCATAACGTCAAGCGCTTTTTCGTCTAAAAATAATGTAATCCGCGGGTCATCCAAAAGAGCCTTTAACCATGCTTTTTCCAGTGTGGTGAAAGGCCTTTTGGTATCTGTACTCACTCTGGAATAATATTTTTGATTTTTTTCTTTTAACAGACTCCATTCACCTGAAAAAAGGGAAGGAAGAAGATGAAAGGTGCTTTCATAAAAACCGTATTCGTTGACGAACTGTTCAATTTCATGTTTGGTCAGGCCACGCTGCGCCTGTTCCAGAATATGGGCGACGACAGTAAAATAACAGCCGTAAATTTCTGAAAACAATTCCATTGTTAAGGCTCTCCTTTCCCCTCAGTTTTGATTCCATACATCTCTGCCATTCGTTTCATATCGTTATAAAAACGATTGATAACCATTTGGTTGCTGCCTTCCAACCGGATGATTCTTCCGGTAAAGGTTTTTATCCAAGGGGACATATCGGTGGTGTCATAAATTTCCTTTGTAAACAAAAATGTATCAGCGTCTATTTTTAAAAGTTCACCGCCTTGTCCTTCCCGTTTGATGCGGTCAATGATGTAATTTTCATATTTTTCGTTAATATGCAGTTTCATGCAGAGAATTTCAGACCGGCGGACGCCGCCGAATCCTACGCCCCAAACCTTATTCAGATTATGCTCTAATTTCTCTTTTAACTCTTCTGCATATGGAATTTCCTCATCTAAAGCAATGGTTTTGATATAGTCAAGCCGGAAACTGGTAAATCTGCGGTTTTTAAAAGAATACATGCAAGCAAAACGCCGTCCGGTTTGGGCGCTGATAAGGATTTTCAGAGGAAGGGCGCAGATTGTTATTGTTTTGCCTGTACGTTCGCTTTGATTTTCAAAAATGATACAGCGGTTTGTCCGTATTGCTTTGAGCAAATCCATTAATATTCCGTCTTCTAATGTATGGGCAATATAATGGTGTTTAAAAGCAAATAAATCATTGTCTTGATTTTCACGGTCCATAATATAAGTGCCGATTTCGCCGAACGGCGCAATCCCCTGATAAAATTTTACAGCGTCCAATAGTTCCTCCGTTATAGGAAACGTTGGAGGTACCTGGGAGTAAAGGAAGGCTTTGCCTTGTTTTTCTTTGGTCAGAAGTCCAAGTTTTATATATTCGTTGCATTTATTGCGTACGGTTTGAACATCGAAAGTTCGTTCGCTTTTTTGGCTGATCAGGTCTGTTAGGGTTTCTACCGGCATTGCACCGTTTTGCAGGGCATCTAAAATATAAAAATGCAGCATAATGTCATTTGCAGTGAAGCTTTTGGATTTCCACGCCGCATAAAGCGGGTTAACGGGAATATTAGCGCAGTCAACGGAAATAAACGATGTTTTAGAGCCGCCGCTGTAATCCCATTTCATATATTTGCCCATGTAACTTTCAATGCGGCGTTTTTCATTATCATAGGTACGTGCGGATTTTTTGTTAAAATCCGTACGCGATTTAAAGCCATATACGTAAAAGTCCCGCATATAATCGCGTATTTTGTCAAACTTTTTAATCAATTCTGAAAATTCCGCCATAAAACCCACCCTGCATTATTATAATAAATCTCACGATATAAAGCAACTTCGCAAACTTTTTTAAATGAAAGAGCGGGAAATATCTGGTAAACTTTAGGCAATGAAACAAAAGGGGAGAGAAAGCATGTTCGTTATTGCAAATGAAAACACAAAGGTTCCGATTAAAGTGTGGCTGCCCGATGAAAGCTATGTGGATGAAATCTGTCTGGAACAGGCGTATCATCTTGCGAACCTGCCTTTTATACATCAATGGGTCAGCCTGATGCCGGATACCCATGCCGGAAAGGGAATGCCAATCGGCGGCGTGATTGCCGCTTCAGGCGTTATTATTCCCAACGCTGTTGGAGTGGATATTGGCTGTGGGATGGCGTTTACAGGAACAGATATCAAGGTGGAAGAACTGCGCAGTATTATGACGGGAAACGGTTCGTTCATACAAGCAGTCATCGGGGATATTCTGCGGAATATCCCGGTAGGTTTTAATCATCATAAAAACATTCAAAGCTGTGTTACATTGGATTGTGCATTAGAAAATATGGAGAAATATGAAGCTGACGCTGAACTGACCGGACAAATAGAAGCAGGATATTATCAAATCGGTACGCTTGGCGGAGGTAACCATTTTATTGAATTGCAGGAGGATGACGATGGCTGTTTGGGGATTATGATTCATTCCGGAAGCCGCAATTTCGGCAAGCAGGTATGCGACTATTTTCATAATGCAGCGCGGGAGATGAACCGAAAATGGTATTCTGAAGTGCCGGATGAATGGAAGCTTGCTTTTTTGCCGACAGATACAGTCCAAGGGAAGCAGTATATTAACTGGATGAATCTTGCCCTTGATTTTGCAGCGGAAAACCGCAGTAAAATGATGTATGCCGTGCGCGCAATTTTAGAAAAATGGATAGGTAAATACACCAATATTCAATTTCATTATACAGAGGAAATTAACTGTCACCATAATTATGCCGCGATTGAACATCATTATGGCCGGAATGTATGGGTACACCGTAAAGGCGCGACCCGCGCCCGTGCAGGGGAACTTGCAGTAATTCCGGGTGCAATGGGTTCTTATAGCTACGTTGTGGAAGGGTTGGGCGATGAAATGAGCTTTTGTTCCTCTTCCCACGGTGCAGGGCGGCAGTATTCGCGCAAAGGCGCGATGGAACGTTTTTCTGCGGAAGAAGTAATCCTCGATTTAAAAGAACAGGGCGTTGTGCTTGGCAAACATTATAAAGCCGACGTTGCAGAAGAAAGCCGCTTTGCTTATAAAGATATTGATATGGTAATGGAAAACCAGAAAGATCTTGTGAAACCGATAAAGCGCCTGAAAACCATTGGCGTTGTGAAGGGCTAATCATCTGTGGTTTTATGTGATTTTGGTAATAAGGTGTTAAAACCTTGGATACAAGCTTGTCCGGACCTATGCAAAGGGGTTGTTTCCCTTGCGGTGCCGCGGAAATTTTCCTGCGGTATGCCGGTCCGGACAGCGATGCTCCGTAAACGGAGCTCACGGCAGTGCCGGGGGTTCAAATCCTCCACCCATAAACGGGTTAGCTCAGCGGAAGAGCATGTCAGTTGGCAAGTGAGAATGTTCACTGAGGTTCGAATCCTCCCTTTTGAAAGACGTTCAGTCTTTTTCTCAAAATGACTGAAGCCGGAAACGCCTGGCAAAGAAATCAGCCGCCGAATCATTTTGCAGTGCCGGATCTGCCAGTGGTAAAAAGGATACCGTTTGGTTTGTACTTATCCCATAGTTTTTCTGATTTTTCTATGAAATTCATACCGGATAAGAATCAATGAAACTTAATTTTTGCTCCGCAGTAACGGCATGGGCGTTTCCTGCAAAAGTCAGATTTTAGTTTTAGTTATGAGGTGATAATATGAAAATCATTATAAATGAAAATGAACGCGGATTTTTATTTAAGAATGGCAGATATCAAAAGCTGTTAATGCCCGGCAGGCATATCGTTAGACGCCGTTGGGGCGAAACATATGCTTGCGTGAATATTTTGAAGCCCGTTCAGGTTGCAAATGCCGATATTTCTGTTTTAATGAAAGATAAAAATTTTTCAGACAGCGTTGTATGCGTGGATGTACCTGACGGCTTTATTGCCTTGCACATGGAGGATGATCGTGTTGTTGATACGCTGGGGGCAGGGAAACATTGTTTCTGGAATTGTTTGCGTAAACATACATTTCAGCTTGTCAATGTTTCTGAACCGGAAATCAAGGATATGGCGCAGGAACAGCTTATGTGTGTGCCGCGTACGATGTACAGCAAAATAGAGGTTCCGGAAGGCGAAGAGGGATTGTTGTTTATTGATGGAAAACTGGAGCGAAGATTGGAAAGCGGGAGTTACTATTTTTGGAACAATATGAAAAAAGTAACATGCCAGAACGTAGATATGCGCACCCAGCAACTGGATATTTCCGGGCAGGAAATCCTGACCGCAGATAAAGTTTCTCTTCGTTTGAATTTTGTCTGTACTTATAAGATCACGGACGCTGTTTCTGTTGCCACCAAAATCAAGGATTATAAAACGCAGATATACACATTAACACAGCTTGCTCTGCGGGAATATGTTGGCAGATTTCGTTTTGATGAACTGTTGGAACAAAAAGATTCTATTGCTTTTTTTGTTCTGGAGAGACTGAGAGAGAAACAGGATTCCCTGTTTGTCACGTTTTCTGACGCGGGATTGAAAGATATTATCCTGCCGGGTGAAATCCGCGATATTATGAATACCGTTCTGATTGCAGAGAAAAACGCACAGGCAAATGTCATAGCCCGCCGTGAAGAAGTAGCGTCTACCAGAAGCCTTTTGAATACTGCCCGGCTAATGGAAGAAAACCCTACGCTGTATAAGCTGAAAGAACTTGAATATCTTGAGAATATTTGTGAGCGGGTCGGCAGTATTTCCGTGGGCGGAGGAAACCTGCTTGGCGAATTGCGGGAAATTTTAAGTGCGAGATAAGGACGGATGATTGGGTTTTAAATGGCTGCAGAAAATGTTTTGTACAAAAATGAGAGAGGTTTCATAGAGAAAAAAGCCCATCCTGTTTATGTTAGTAACAGGATGGGCTTTTGGAAAGTTGAATTGTTTTTTATTTTAAGAAGCATTTTAGAATTTCTTCTTCAGCTTCCTGTTCTGTCAGACCGAGAGTCATCATTTTTAATATCTGGTCTCCGGCAATTTTTCCAATGGCGGCTTCATGCACCAGAACAGCATCCGGGTGGTCAGCTGCAATTTCCGGAATAGAACGGATATGTGCATTGCCCATTAAAATAGAATCGCACTGAATGTGTGCAGTGCAGGGGGCCTCGCCGATAACGCGGGGATTAAATATCTGCACGGAGGTATCCTGCCCTACGGTTCTGGAAATGACTTGTGCACTGGATCCTTCGCCCTGCATGCGAATTTCCATATTGGATTCTGCATGCTGTGCGCCGTGAGTCAGCAATTTTTCAGATATGACAATTTTGGCGTCTTTTCCGAGCAGGGCGTTTGTATCTCTGCGGGTTGAATCTACACCGCGGATTTGTACGGTTTCCATTTCGCAGTAAGAGCCTTCTTCCATTTCCACTATGGTCACAGGGTTTAAGATGCGTTTTCCATTTCCGTCCCCTTCACCATAATGCTTTTCTACGTATTTAATTTTCGCGCCTTTTTGCAGATGAAACCGATGAATGCCGTTATGTTCGCTGTCCTGATCGCCGCTGTTATGAATGCCGCAGCCTGCAACAATTACAACATCGGCGTTTTCCCCAATTTCAAAATCATTATATACCAAATCGTGCAGCCCGGTTTCCGTAACAATAACGGGAATATGCAGACTTTCATTTTTTGTGCCGGGCTTTATAAAAATATCAATTCCCGGTTTATCAGTTTTCGGAGTGATAATAATGTTTTCTGTTGAGCGGCGTTCTGTGCCTTTACCGTTTTTGCGAAGGTTATAAGCGCCCGCGGGGACGCCATGCAAATCAGCAACTGCTTCCAGTAATCCTTCATCAATTTTATTCATGGAAAACGCCCCTCCTTTCTTTTAGCTGACAGCGGGAGTTTGTCTGACAAAGGATTTTCGGCAGAATTTCCTCTTTGGTACCTCGTTCGCGAACGGTTCCGTCAGCAAAAACAATAATTTCATCTGCAAGTTCCAAAATACGTTCCTGATGAGAAATGATAATCAACGTTTGATCGCTGCTGCGGTGAATGTTTTGAAAACTTTCGTTTAATTTTCCGAAACTCCATAAATCAATACCTGCTTCCGGTTCATCAAAAATCGAAACTTTGTTTCTTTTTGCAAACAGGGTTGCGATTTCAATTCGCTTCATTTCGCCGCCGGAAAGGGAAGCGTCAACCTCTCGGTGAATATAATCCCGTGCACAAAGGCCGACGTTGGTTAAAAACTGACAGCAGGTTTCCATTGGCAATGTTTTTCCATAAGCAAGGGATAGCAGGTTTTGTACAGTCATTCCTTTTATGCGCGGCGGCTGTTGGAATGCATAGCCAATACCAGCTTTTGCACGTTCTGTAACGTTCAGGCTGGTAATATCGTTTCCGTCCAGTAAAATTTGCCCTTGGGTGGGCTGTTCAATACCCATAATCAGCCTTGCGATGGTGGATTTGCCGCCGCCGTTGGGACCGGTTATGACGATGAGCTTGCCTTTTTCAAAAGTAAGGCTTACATTGTTTATAATTTCAAGCCTGTCCTTTGCACCTTCTACCTGAAAGGACAGGTTGCGAATTTCGAGCATAAGGCACCTCGTTTCCGTAAATTTCCTATTTTCTCATCTTATTATAACAATATTGCAACGGGATAACAACCCGGCAGTATCAATTTTAGTTTTCTGTGCCGGTTATCTGCGTAGTTGCACGGCGGGCAGGGATTTAGTATAATGTTACCGCAAAGCATTGCAATGATTTCCGAAAGGGAGAAGAAAAATGCTGGATAAGCAGAAATTTACAGAATATTTGCAGGGCCGGAGCTTGCAGGGATATCAGCTTTTCGGCGCGCATTTTGAAGAAAAAAACGGCCGGAGAGGGATAAGGTTTACCGTTTTTGCACCTGCCGCAAAACAGGTGGAACTGATTGGAGATTTTAACGGCTGGCAAGGCGCCGGCATGTGCCGTGATGAAGCAGGCGTATGGACTTTGTTTGTGCCGGAAGCAATGCAGGGGCAGTTATATAAATACCGAATTCATACGCAAACGGGTGAAGTGCATGACAGGGCAGATCCGTTTTCCTTTTATTCTGAGCTTCGTCCGAATACCGCTTCTGTAGTGCAGGATTTAAGCGGATTTTCATGGGGAGATGAAGAATTTCTCAACAGCCGCACAAAAAATTTTGAGCGTCCCATGAATATCTATGAGGTACATTTGGGAGCATGGAAACGCAGGGACGGAGAATGGTATTCGTATGATGAACTGGGCAAACAGCTGATACCCTATGTAAAAGAAAACGGTTATACTCATATTGAGCTTATGCCGGTTACAGAGTATCCCTTTGACGGTTCCTGGGGGTATCAGGCGACGGGATACTTCAGTGCTACCAGCCGTTACGGTACCCCTGCGCAGTTAATGGCGTTGATTGACCATTGCCATCGGGAAAATATCGGGGTGATTCTGGATTTTGTTCCCGCCCATTTTGTCTGCGATTTTTATGCGCTTCATCAGTTTGACGGAAGTTTTTTATATGAAAGCGAAGCACAGGATAGGCGTTATACCCAATGGGGGACAGTGTATTTCGATTTTACCAAAGGGCATGTCCTTAGCTTTTTAATGTCCTCCCTTGATTTTTGGCTTTCTGTTTATCATTTTGACGGCGTGCGTTTTGATGCGGTGTCTACCCTGATTTATCAGGATGGAATGAAAGAAAAAGGATTGAATTACTCCGGTCTCTGGTTTTTGCAAATCTGTAATTATTATCTTTCTCAGAAACATCCGAATGTCATGCTGATTGCAGAAGATTCTTCTGATTACCCCAAGGTAACTGCACCTGTGGTTTACGGCGGGCTGGGGTTTGATTATAAGTGGGATTTGGGCTGGATGAACGATACGCTGGATTATATGATGAAACAGCCAGCGGAGCGGCCGGATTTTCATAGTAAGCTTACCTTTTCCATGAGTTATTTTTATTATGAAAATTTTATCCTGCCTTTATCGCACGATGAGGTTGTACATGGCAAAAAGACGATTATTGATAAAATTTTCGGCAGTTATGAAGAAAAATTTCAGACGGCGCGGCTTTTGTATCTTTATATGATGACGCATCCCGGAAAAAAGCTTAATTTTATGGGCAATGAGCTTGCGCATTTCCGTGAATTTGATGAAGAAAAAGAATTGGACTGGTCTCTTTTAAAATATCCGGTACATGATGCCTTTGCACATTATATGCGGGATCTGAATCATCTTTATTTGGAAACTCCTTGCCTTTATCAGTTAGATTATAATACGCAAAAAGGTTTCCAGTGGATAGAAGCGGATAATAACCGGCAAAGCGTATATGCTTACATTCGTACAGATAATGAAGACGGCGAACTGATTACAGTTATGAATTTTTCAGCAAAAGATTATATGCAGTATCCCCTGCGTGTTCCCTATGGGGGACGGTACTGTGAGGTGCTGAACACAGACAAGGACATTTATGCCGGAGAAAATCGAGTGAATAAGATGCCAATTACGGCAAGGTTTACGGGAAAACGTCCTTTCCTATATGAAATTCCAATCCGGCTGGCGCCTTTGAGCGGCGCTCTATTCCGGCGAATGCCTGAGGTGCAGCGATGAAAAAATCTACTTTATATATATCTGATTTGGATGGAACGCTTTTAAATACATACGGAAAACTATCAGATAAAACAAAGGAAATCCTGAACAGGCTGATGGGGCATGGACTTCTGTTTTCTGTTGCAACGGCAAGGAGCGCGGCAACCTGCCAAAAGCTTTTGAAGGGGCTCGATTTTTCTTTGCCCCTTATTTTGATGAACGGCGTGTTTTTATACGATATGCACACAGGCAAATACCTATACAGCGAAAAAATTCCGGAACCTGCGACGAAAGAAATTCTTTCTGTTTTGAAACGTTACGGAAAAGCGCCGTTCCAATATGTGCTTTCGGCGGACAAAGAGCTTTGCGTAGGTTTTACTTGTTTAGAGCTGGAGGTACAGCGGCAGTTTTATCGGGAACGTGCAGGGCTTGCCTATAAGAGTTTTGAGCAAAAGGCAGCTTATCATACCGGTGGGGAAGCAGTCTATTATGCGATGATTGACCGATATGAGGCATTACTGCCTGTGCGGCAGGAGCTGGAAAAGATTGAAGACGTAAAATGTGAGTTTTATAAGGATAATTACTCTGAATACTGGTTTTTAGAAACCTTCAGCGCTATGGCAAGCAAAAGCCGCGGAGTATATCGTTTGAAAGAATTGGCGCAGGCAGAGAAAACCATAGTTTTTGGGGACAATATGAATGATTTGGATATGTTTCGGTGTGCAGATGAAGCATATGCGGTGGAAAATGCAGTACGGGATGTAAAGGATGCGGCAACGGGAATGATTGGCGCAAATGATAAAGATGGGGTAGCGCTTTTTCTTGAAAATACATATTTTTAGGCGCTTTCTGCCGGAAAATCAGTGTGTTGGCGGAAAGTTATAAAAAATATACGCATGTTTTATAGATTTTTACAACCGGTAAACTGCTTCAAGTATCATTTGAGTTCTTTATTGTAAATTTATGCTATGTTTTTCTGAATTAAATATTATGGCTTGTATAATACCATGCTTTTTATTATAATAAAATCAATGTTTTCTCCAATTGCCGCCGGCGTATTTGCAATGCCGGCGCGCGGCAGTTGGAATTTTTCGTGCAGGGAAAGCGGGTTGAAAATGCTTGGCAGATTTGTAAGGGTAAAAGTGCATAAACCCATGGGGAGCGTTGATGATAAGTATGGTTTTCGCTATAAAGTAAATTACGGGCAGGTGGAAGGTACCAGAGACGCTCAGGGAAAACCGCAGGAGGCGTATATTCTCGGTATTAACCATTCCGTAAGGGAATTTGAGGGCAGGGTGATTGCTGCTGTACATGGAAAAGGACCGAAAGAGGTGCGCTGGGTTGTTGCGCCGAAAAGCCGCAGGTATATTATCAATGATATCCGTCCGGCCATCAATTTTGGCAGGGATGCGGACGGGCATAAAATTGACTGCCTTTATGAAAAATCCTGCGGTGCGGTGATTTTCCGTACCGTTAATTCAGAAGTACAGTATCTTTTAATTAAGAATAAGCGCAGTGAAAATTGGGGATTCCCCAAAGGGCATATTGAAGCAGGGGAAACGGAGCGGGAAACGGCAATCCGTGAAGTGCTTGAGGAAACAGGGCTGCATATTGATATTTTGCCGGATTTTACTGCGAAGAGTGAATATTCTATTCAGGGAAGAGTTGAAAAATTTGTTACGATTTTTCTTGCCAGCACCAAAGACACTGTCCTGCGTATTCAGGAGGATGAAATTGATGATTATGCGTGGGCGGATTATGCAAACGCCCTGCGTATTCTGAAATTTGATAATGACCGCTCCATTATGCGGCAGGCGAATAAATTTCTGAAACGGCGGGCATATATTTGAAATAATCACACGACCTTTTTGCATAAATATCGGTAGGTGTGAGAGAAATATTCTTTTATCAAGGCTAATCAATCGTCGTTTTGACGGAAATGAGATGATTTACCTCTTGTTTTTTTCTGTTAATGGACGTAATACCAAGAATTTATAATTATTAACATTTTTAGCCACTTATTTCAGAATAGTGGATTAGATATAATGGTTTAGTATTCTCTAAAACAAAAAATGCTGAAAGCAGATATGGAGAGATTTGGAATGAAATACGGTTATTTTGACAATGCCAACCGCGAGTACGTCATTGATAAAGTGGACGTGCCGACTTCCTGGACCAACTATATTGGTGTGGATGAAATGTGCGCCGTTGTAAATCAGACGGCGGGAGGTTATCTTTTTTATAAGTCCCCGCAGTATCACCGCATTACGCGTTTCCGCCCGAACGGCGTGCCGATTGACAGGCCGGGCCATTACGTTTATATTCGTGATGACGAAACCGGCGAATATTGGTCCATATCATGGCAGCCGGTAGGTAAGGATTTGGACAAAGCAAAATATGAATGCCGCCATGGTCTTTCCTATTCAAAATATTCCTGTGATTATAATGGCATTAAAGCACAGCAGACTGTGTTTATCCCTATGGGCGATCCTACCTATCTTTGGGATGTTAAAATTAAGAATGATGGCGATAAGCCGAGAAAATTAAGCGTTTATTCTTATCTTGAGTTTTCCTATCATCAGATTGATATGGACAACCAGAATTTTCAGATGAGTAACTATGCTGCCGGCTCCAGTTATAGGGACGGCGTAATTGAATACGACCTGTTTTATGAAGAGTTCGGATATCAGTTCTTTACCGCGAACTTCCAGCCGGATGGTTTCGACTGTCTGCGTGATAAATTTATCGGTTTGTATCATACGGAAAGCAATCCGATCGCTGTGGAGAAGGGCAAAATGTCCGGCAGCTTTGAAAAAGGCGGTAACCACTGCGCAGCATTGCAGAAAAAGCTGGAACTGAAGCCGGGCGAGGATACCCGTCTGATCTTTATGTTGGGTGAAGGCCAGTATGAGGCAGGCGCCGCTGCGCGCGAAAAATATTCCGATCTTGCTTATGTAGATAAATGCTTTGCAGACCTTGCGGCATTCTGGGAAGAAAAGTGCTCACAGCTTCAGATTAAAACGCCGAATGAAGGCATGAATACTTCTATTAATATTTGGAACCTTTATCAGTCAGAGGTTAACGTAATGTTCTCCCGTTTTGCTTCCTTTATTGAGGTTGGGGGCAGAACCGGTTTGGGTTACCGAGATACTTCCCAAGATGCAATGACAATCCCGCATTCCAATCCGGCAAAATGCCGTCAGCGTATTATTGAATTGCTCCGCGGCCTGACAAAGGCTGGTTACGGACTGCATCTGTTCCAGCCGGAATGGTTTGATCCGTCCCTGCGCGGCAAACAGCAGTCCTTTAAATCTCCTACCGTTGTTCCGACGCCATCGGCTTCTGATATGGTGCATGGAATTAAAGATGCGTGCTCTGACGATGCACTCTGGTTGGTTTCTTCTATCGTTGAGTTTATTAAGGAAACCGGCGAGATTTCTTTGCTGGATGAAGTAGTCACATATGCTGACGGTGGTGAAGGAACTGTATATGAGCATATGATGAGAATTCTTGATTTCTCTGCTGAGCAGGTTGGCGCTACCGGTATTTGCAAGGGTCTTCGTGCTGACTGGAACGACTGCCTGAATTTGGGCGGCGGTGAAAGTGCAATGGTTTCTTTCCTGCATTATTGGGCAATTGAAAACTTCCTTGACGTTGCGAAATTTGCAAATAAGACGGAAGATATTGAAAAATATACTGCAATGGCGGAAAAGGTTCGCAATGCCTGTGAAACAGAGCTTTGGGACGGCAAATGGTATATCCGAGGCATCACAAAGAGCGGACGCAAAATCGGCACGCAGCAGGATAAAGAAGGCAAAGTTCACATGGAATCCAACACATGGGCGGTTCTTTCCGGTGTTGCTTCTCAGGAACGCGGTTTGCAGGCAATGGACAGTGTTGACGAATATCTCTACACAGAATACGGTCTGATGCTGAATGCCCCAAGCTATACTGTGCCTGACGATGAATTGGGATTTGTTACCCGTGTATATCCGGGTGTTAAAGAAAACGGCGCTATTTTCAGCCATCCGAACCCATGGGCATGGTGTGCTGAGGCGAAGCTCGGTCGCGGTACCCGCGCTATGAAATTCTATGATGCGCTTTTGCCGTATAATCAGAATGATAAAATTGAAATTCGTGAGAGTGAGCCATACTCTTACTGTCAGTTTGTAATGGGCAAAGACCACACCGCATTTGGCCGTGCACGCCATCCGTTTATGACTGGTTCCGGCGGATGGGCATATTTTGCGGCAACCCGTTATATGTTGGGTATCCGTCCTGATTTTGCATCTTTGACGGTTGACCCGTGTATTCCTGCTGATTGGGATAGCTTTGAAGTAACCCGAAAATGGAGGGGCGCAACTTATCACATTACAGTAAATAACCCTGATGGTGTAGAAAAAGGTGTAAAATCCATTCTTCTCAACGGCGCTCCGGTGGATGGTGCTGTACCGCAGCAGGCGGCCGGTACGGTCAACGAAGTAGTTGTAACCATGGGCTAATGAGAATATATTAGGAGGACTTGTAAATGATTTCTTTTGGTACGGGCGGCTGGCGCGCAATCATCGGTGATGATTTCACGCGGGCGAACGTCCAACTGCTGACAAAAGCAATTGCGACGAAAATGAAAGCGGAAGGCGTAGCAGATAAGGGCTTTTGCATCGGCTATGACAGACGTTTCCTTTCTGTGGAATCCGCACATTGGGCAGCGGAGGTTTTGGCGGCGGAAAATATTCCGACCATGGTAATTGACCGTGATGTTCCGACTCCCGTGATTATGTTTACTGTGAAAAATAAGGATATGTATTATGGTATGGCGGTTACCGCCAGCCATAATCCAGCCATTTATAATGGTATTAAAGTTTTTACCCATGGCGGGCGCGATGCAGATGAAACTGTAACAAACGAACTGGAAAAGATTATTTCTGGAATTAAACCGGAAGAGATTCAGCTTGTTCCTTACCAGAAAGCGTTGGACAACGGTATTGTCAAGGAAGTTAATCCACTGAATGATTTTATTGACAGCATTATTGCAGCAGTTGATATGGACTGCATCCGCAGCAGGGGCTTAAAAATTGTTCTTGACCCAATGTATGGTGTAAGTAAAACTTCTCTGGAGACAATCCTTTACACCGCACGCTGCGATGTTGAAGTAATACATGAACGTCATGATACCCTCTTTGGCGGCCGACTTCCTGCGCCGAATGTGGATACATTGAATACTCTTCGCAATATGGTGCGCGAGAAGAAATCTGATATTGGTATTGCAACTGACGGTGACGCTGACCGTCTTGGCGTTATTGATGATACTGCTTCATTTGTACATCCGAACCAGATTTTGGTAATGCTCTATTATTATCTGGTAAAATATAAGGGTTGGACTGGTCCTGCGGTTCGTAATATCGCAACAACCCATATGTTGGATAAGGTAGCCGATGCTTTTGGCCAGAAGTGCTATGAAGTACCTGTCGGTTTTAAACATGTTTCTGCTAAAATGACAGAGACAAATGCTGTTATCGGCGGTGAATCCTCCGGTGGTCTGACTGTTCGCGGTCATATTTCCGGTAAGGATGGTATTTATGCTGCAATGCTTCTGGTTGAAATGATTGCAAAAACCGGAAAACAGCTGTCTCAGATTTACAAGGATATTGTAAATGAATTTGGCGCACTGTACATGGCTGAAAGGGATTACCGCTTTACACAGGAGCGTAAAGCAGAGGTTCTGAAAATGCTCATGGAAGACCGTCTGTTGCCGGAGTTCCCTGTAGAAGTAGAGAAAGTATCTTATCTGGATGGCTGCAAGGTTTACTTTAAGAACGGCGGCTGGATTATTGCACGTTTCTCCGGAACAGAACCATTAATCCGTATTTTCTGCGAAATGCCGACGATAGAAGAAGCAAATGCGATTTGTGATTTGATGAAGAATTTTCTTGGGCTTTAATTTTTAAATTTTTAAACAGTCTGCAAAATTTATTGCAGGCTGTTTTTATTTTTTGTATAATCATAATGTTATAAAAAATAATCCGGTTACAGAGGGTTTTATAAGGCCTTCTATGCACTCATGAGGTGATAAGTATGCGGATAAAAAAGAAACCCTCCTCATTGAAGGTCAGACTTTTAATCCTGGTTGCATTATGCTGGATTATTCCGGTTGTTGTCTTGGGAGGGTATTGTTATTTTTATTATATTCAAAGTGTAAATGATAAAATATTAAATTCCATGTCAAATGAAATAAGGTTTGCTGCTTCTATGGCGGCGGAAAATATAGACTCTGTAATTAAAATTTCTCGTGGAGTAACTTATGATGGCATAGTGGATCAATATTATAAGCGGTATCTGGAAGACAATGACACTGCTCTGCTTAACCAGTCAATCGATAAGTATTTGCATATATGCAGCAGTGATCCGCTGATTAATTTTTGTGCAATGTATTTATTAGATGAACCGGATTTACTGTTTTATTACTCCAAGTATGGTGGAAACGCTGCTAATGATTTTCGAGAAAATGCTAAAATGAAGGTGGACCAATTTATTACAGATTTAGATTCACGTATTGGCTTTTTAGTAAGTAATAACAGGGTATATATTGTAAGAAATTTAATCGGATATATTTATGGTAAAGGCTATGGGACGTATGGTGTTATTGTTTTTGAGCTGAATACGCATGAGGCGTTCCAAAATCTGCAAAATAACGATTTATGGTCGGGCAGTATGAATTATTCCATTAATGACTGTATCGGTAAAATTGATTCTAAAGCTGAAATAAAGTTGAACCCGGAGGATTTAGTGCAGAAGGGCAATCAAATTGTTAGAGAAAACGATGTTTATGTTTTTAGCGGTAGCGTCGGGAAAGATGATTTTACGTTCGGGTATCGGACGGAAATTTCTGTTGGTTTTTTAAATGAAGAAATCGAAAGTTATATTTGGCTGATGATTTTATTGACCATTGTTATTCTGCCGGTATTGCTGACAACACTGGCTTTTTTCTATAAAAATTTTACCAATCCGCTGCAAAGTCTGATTGAAGCAGGGCAGCATCTGGAAAATCAGAATTTTGGTTATCAAATTGAAATTAAAGAAGTGAATTCCGAATTTGCATATTTAATCAAAACATTTAACGGAATGTCCGAACAGCTTAAGAATTTGTTTCAAAAAGTTTATAAAGAAGAGATTGCTGTCCGTGATTCCAGAATTATGGCACTGCAATCACAAATTAACCCGCATTTTCTGAACAATACTTTAGAGCTAATGAATTGGCAGGCGCGTTTTTCGGGGGATACAGCGGTTTCAAAGATGATTGAATCACTATCCATTCTAATGGATGCCGCCCTTGACCGATCCGGTCGGCGGGTAACGCCTTTATCTGAGGAACTGAAATGTGCGGATGCTTATTTGTATATTATCAATCAGCGTTTCGGAGAACGTTTAACGGTGGATAAAGAAATAGATATGGATTTGTTGGATTTTAAAGTACCACCGCTTATTATACAGCCTCTACTCGAAAATGCTGTTGAGCATGGTATAGAACCTGTTGCAAAAGGGCATATTGATATTCATGTGTATAAAAAGGATGACTGGTTGAATATAGATATTATTAATGACGGAGCACAGCTGAAACCGGAAGATTTGCGGCGAATTGATATACTTTTAAATTCATCGGATGGAGCAAATACGAAATCTTCGACAAGTTTGGGTATACGAAATGTCAATGACCGTTTAAAGCTAATCTATGGCGAAAACAGCGGTTTGCATATATTTCCTAATAAAATGGGGAATACTTTAAGTAAAGTTGTCATACCTATTATTGAAACAGAACAATAATATACAAGGAATGTCAAGTTTGCATAGTGTTAATTTAACCAAATTGCTACTATAATGTAAACAAATGATTGACTGTTATAAAACGGTCATCAAAAAATAGGAGGTATTTTTAATGAAAAAAGCACTTGCATTGATCCTTGCAGTTGTAATGTGCCTTTCTCTGTTTGCTGCTTGTGGTAACAACGATACCGGCACCACAACTACAACAGCAAACGGTACAACCACAACAACTGCTCAAAGCGGTGAAACAACAACTGCACCGGCAAAGCCTGTTGAACTGAAAGTAGTTACTGAGTTCGGCGGAGACGACGCTCACGTAGCTACCTACAAAGAGCTCAACAAGCAGTTTGAATCTGAAACCGGAAACACCATTAAGGACAATTCCGGCGAAGCTAACGAAACATGGAAGACTCAGGTTGTTGCTGACTTCAACGGCGGCAACGTTCCGGACGTACTCTTCTACTTCAACGGTGCAACTGGTGACCAGATCGTTAAGACCGGCAAGGTTGTTGATTATGACACCATCGTTGCTGAATTCCCAGAATATGGTAAGAACATAAGCGAAGGCATCCTGAAGAAGGGCGCTAACGTTGCTGCTGACGGTAAGGTTTACTCCGTGCCGATCAAAGGCTTTGCAGAACCGCTTTTTGTTAACAAGAAAGCATTTGACCAAGCTGGCGCAACCATTCCGAAAACTTGGGATGAACTGATGACAGCTATTACTAAGCTGAACGAAGCTGGCATTACTCCGTTCGCTACTACTCTTGGCTTGGAGCCGCACTACTTCTTCGAGTATCTCCTCGTTGGAACCGGCGGTGTTGACGCTCTGAAAGTTAGCCCGAAAACTGTAGAAGAAGTTCCTGCTACATGGGCTTCCGGTCTTGCTGAACTCAAGACCCTTTATGATGCAAAAGCATTCCCGAAGAATACTGCTACTCTGAAAGCAGGCGACGAAGTTAAGTCCCTGTTCCTCACCAGCAAAGCTGCAATGTATCTTGATGGTACATGGTTCAACGGTACTATCCCGACTGCTGATGCACCTGTTGAAGGTCAGATCACTCAGGATGACGTTGTTATGATCGCATTCCCGACTAAGGATGCTCAGTATGCTGGCAACACTGTTGCTGGTTTCTCTTCTGGTTGGTATGTAACCACCGATGCTTGGAACGATCCTGACAGAAAAGCTGCTGCTATGGCTTATGTTCAGTTCATGACCAGCGATAAATCTATTGCTGCTCTTTGCGGACCGGCAATTGGCGGTATCCCGGCTTCTGAAACTGCAACTAACGAAATGGATCCGTCCCTCGTTAGCGCAATCTTCAAAGAAACTCAGCGTTTCCTGAAAGAAGATGTTACCGCTCAGCAGGGTCCGGTACAGGATACCATGACTCAGGCTGCTCGTGATTTCATGGCTTCTAACATGATTAAAATCGCTACTGGCGAAATGACTGCTGATGATTTCATCAAAGGTCTTGTAGAACAGAACGCTGCTGCCTAATCGGTTTTAATGAATAATTAAACACTTATGGATGCGGGAGAGTGGATAATAATTTACTTTCCCGCATTTCATTTAGGGTGGGGGATTTGAACAATGGATATAATGATTTATAAAAAGAAATGGCCTGCCGTTTTCTTTCTGTTCCCTGCAATGTTATTTATGTTGATATTTCTTTATTATCCATTTGTAATGAATATTATCAACAGCTTTTTCAACACAACTGCCTTAGGTGCACCGATGGAAGGCTTTATTGGTCTGGAAAACTACACGAAATTGTTTAGTGATCCATTGATTGGAGTATCTTTCTGGAATACCTTATTAATGATGGCATGTACTATTGTATTCCAGGTTGGTATTGCATTAATTCTTTCTCTGATGGTAGATGTGGTTGGTAAGGGTGCAGGCTTTTTCAGAACCCTGTATTTTTTCCCGATTGTTGTATCTGCTACTGCACTTGGTTTGATTTTTAACCTGCTGTTTGCTTATGACGGCGGTGCAGTTAACCAGATTATAGAAGCTTTCGGAGGCGAAAGTATTATCTGGAAAGAAGAGCATGTATTCTTTACCATGGCTCTTCCGGTAATGTGGCAATATGTTGGTTATTATTTTGTTATTATTGCAACGGGCTTGAATAATATCTCTAATGATATTAATGAAGCGGCGGCAATTGACGGCGCTATTGGGTTAAAACGTGTTCGTTATATTACTTTGCCGTTGATTCATAACACTTTGGTAACCTGCCTGACTTTGGCTATAACCGGTGCATTGAAAGTTTTTGATTTGCCGTGGACAATGTTTCCTATGGGTGTACCAAGCGGACAGAGCTTCCTGACTGGTTCATATATGTATTATCAAACATTTAATCGCGGCGATGTTGACTATGGTGCAACAATAGCTTTCTTAATTGTTCTTTTGGGTGTTGCCTTGTCCATGATTACCAAGGTAGTTCTCAAAGAAAAAGATTATTAATAAGGAGGTATGGAATTTGTCGAATAGTATAAAAACTGCAGGTAAGAAAAAACATGTTTCCATCTCTCATATTTTTAATTATATAATCTTATCTCTTTGGGCGGTAACTACCATTTTCCCATTTTATTGGATTCTTGTAAACTCAGTAAAAGACAGCAGGGTTATTTATACAAATTCTTTTTCTTTACCGAAAGAATTTGTGTTTGAAAACTATTCTAAGGCTTGGACTGCAGGTGCGGATGGTATTAATGTTTTAATTGCTTATAAAAACAGTATTATTATTTCCGCAATTGTTACCATTGCAGTTATTTTATTTGCAGGTATGGCGTCTTTTGCACTTACCAGATATAAGTTCAAAGGTCGCAATATTATAAATAGTTTAGTAATCGGTAGCTTGATGTTCCCGGTTTTCTCTACGATTATTCCTGTATATAAGCTTGTTTTGAACGTGGGTTTACTGAATAATTTGTCTGCTGTTATTTTGCCGCAGATTGCGGGTAACTTAGCGTTTGCAATGGTTGTTCTTACAGGTTATCTGCATAGTTCTCCAATTGAATTGGAGGAATCTGCGTTTTTGGAAGGATGTAACGCTTTCCAAGTATTCTATAAGATTATAGTACCTATTGCGAAACCTGCTTTTGCAACGGTTGCTATTTTTACTTTCCTGTGGTCTTATAATGATTTGTTTACACAGTTGTTTATGCTCAAAGATGTTGATAAGTGGACTGTAAACTTGATGCTGAATAATATTGGTAACGCAAAATCTCCGCCGAAATTTGGTATCCAGTGTGCGTTGATTGTTATGATTGTTATTCCGGTATTGATTGTTTATATTTTCTTGCAGAAGAACATCATTAAAGGCTTGACGGCAGGCGCAATCAAAGGTTAAAATTTGCAGTTTAATATGCGTATGCATATTTAATACCTATCTAAAAACTCATGCAAGGAAATAAATCTTTGCATGAGTTTTTTAATATGGGCCTCTATTTATGAAATGGATGTTTTATGCACTTTTTTGGCATGAAGGTATAAACTGTTAAAGGGAAGATATACAAGCCATGCAAGCAGTGTGCCTAAAAAAATGCCTGCCAGAATATCGCTTGGATGATGTACGTAGAGAAAAATACGTGAAAAAGCAATTAAAAAAGACGGTAAATAAAACCAAGCTAATTTCTTGTTGACTTTCGTCAGGATAAACGCAGCTGCAAAGGAAGAACTGGCGTGACTGGATGGAAAGGAATAGCCGGAAGGCCGCTGAATAAGCAAAATAATATCTTCGCGATTGATAAATGGCCTGGCGCGGGCAATTAGGTTTTTAATAACTATTTCTCCAACTATTAAGTTGCACGCAAGAACGAGGAGAAGAAGAACACCAAATGGACGGTATTTTTTCTTGCAAAGAAGAATTACAGAGATTATAATCCAAAGGAATCCCCAGTCTCCAAGACCTGTAAACAGTCTCATGATGAAGTCGGAAAAAGGGTTATGAAGATTTTGATAAATCCATTGTAATATGTTTTGGTCGGCTTGATTAATCCATTCAATCATTTTAGATTCCTTTCTAAAAATATTGTCTGTTTACCGCAGGGTAATTGTGTTGCAAATGATTCCTTGGTCAGTAATATCTATGATTCCATATGATTTTGGGTATCCGCATCCAATGGAACCGGGATTCATGAGATATAGCCCATTATGGTATTCAGTTATAGGCTGATGTGTATGCCCAAACAGGGCAATATTACAGCTGATGGATTGTGCCCGGTAAACGAGTCCTTCTAATCCTGATTTTACATGGTAAGTATGCCCATGACAAAGAAAAATCTTGCAGTCATGAATCATTTCAATTTTCTCTGTGCAGTTATATGGTAAACGGTCACAGTTTCCGCTGACTTGTATGAACTGTTTGTCTGGGTATTGATGTTTGACTGCGGAGATATCCTTTTCGCCGTCTCCCAGATGTATCAGAATATTGGCAGACGGTTGATTTTCAATAACTCTCAATATTCCTTGTGTACTGCCATGAGAGTCAGATAATACTAAAATTCTCATTGTTCTTGTTCATCCTTCATAAATAGTACAATTTTTGCATAGTATTATTATAAACAGAATAGGTGGTGAATGCAATGAATAAAAAAGCCAATATGTCCCCGGAGCAGTTAAGCGCGTTGTTAAAAGCGGCGGCAAAAACGACAGGTACAGATATAAATGCAATGAAATCTGCCGTTGAAAGCGGAAATATCAACAGTCTGCTTGGTGCATTGCGTCCGGAAGACAGTGAAAAAGTTCAAAAAATTCTTTCGGATAAAGGCGCTGCGGAAAAGCTCCTGTCCACACCGCAAGCACAGGAACTCCTGAAAAAAATCATGGGTGGAGGAAAATAGCAGAGAAAATTTTAGGGGCGGAGGAGGTTGAGTATGGAAGATTTTGATATTTCATCTATTCTTCAAAGTTTAAGTCCGCAGGATATTGATCAGCTTAAATCTGTTGCTGCTAATTTTCTGGGTACTGGCAATGAAGAACCGAAAGCACATGCTCCTGTAAAAGAAGAATCCTCATCTCCTCTTTCCGGCCTGAATCTGGATCCTTCGATGATTTTAAAGATTGGTTCTTTAATGCAGCAGTTCCAGAAGGAAGATGAACGGTGCACTTTCTTAAATTCCTTGAAACCATTGATTAGTGAGCAGCGGCGTGCAAGGGTAGATCAGGCGGCAAAGCTTTTGAAACTCCTGACAGTACTTCCCCATATTAAAGATATCGGTCTGTTTTGAGGTGAGATAAATGGCCGGTGATTACAGCAGTGACGATATATTAAAAATGCAGCAGGATGCGGCCAGACGTGTTAAGGAGATGCAGGCGAGATCCCGGTTTACGGTCGATCGTATGCCGCCGTTGGTTACAAAGGAATCATCTGTAAAAGCGGCCCGGTCTGATGCACAGGCTCCAAAAACAATGGATAGTCAGAAAACAGTTGTAGAAAATGAAACATCTAAAAATCGGGAAGAACGCCATACAAACCACCCTTCAAATTCAGAGGTTTCACAATTGCTTGGCGGTTTTCCTTTTTCCGGCAATAAATTAGGGCTAATGGAAATGCTTCATACAGATAGTGACGGCATTTTGCTGATGGCGATTCTTTTTGTCCTATATACGGAAAAAGCAGATGAATTATTGATGCTTGCAATTCTTTATATTATGATGTAATTAAAAAAGGGCAATATTCTTTTTACATAAGAATATTGCCCTTTGGCTTTATTCTGGAAAATTTTCATGTTATAATAAAAACCGAAACTATATAATTATTGAAAATGAGAGATGAGGTATAGTTTGTATCTGTATTTTTGAGCAGAGGTGAAATAAATGGCGTTAGTTTACAAATGTCCTTCCTGTGGGGAGGATATGGTTTTTGACAGCGAAAAACAAATGCTGCATTGCCATAGCTGTGGACACAGTATTGCACCTGAGCAGGCTGCGGCAGAAATAAAAACGGAAAAAGTAGATGTTGCTTTGCATAAGTGCCCAAATTGTGGGGCTGAGCTTGTTACAGAACCGGAAACTGCTGCGACTTTTTGTACATTTTGCGGTGCGCCAGAGATTATTCCTGAGAAAGTTAGCGGTGAATTTGCGCCGTCGATGGTAATTCCTTTTAAATTGGACAAGAACGATGCGATTCAAGCTTTTAAAAAATGGTGTAAAAATGGCAGGATAACCCCAAGAGGATATTTGAGTCAGGATCGTATTGATAAAATTACAGGGATTTATGTGCCGTTTTTTTTGTATGACTGCAAAGCAAATACGACGATGAAAGCAGATTGTACAAGGGTTAGAACTTGGCGCTCAGGGAATACGGAATATACTGTAACCAGCCATTTTGCAGTTTATCGGGATATAGACACAGAATATTTAAAGGTACCGGCAGATGCATCTGAAAAAATGGATGACCAATTAATGGACAAATTGGAACCATTTCATTATGGAGAACTGAGACCTTTCGCAATGCCGTATCTTTCCGGTTTTATGGCGGAAAAATACAGTGTGTCTGAAGATATTTTGCTCCAGCGTGCATTACAGCGTATCAATGGTTTTGCGCAAGAGTATGTGCGTTCTACTATACAAGGATATTCTTCCGTTAATGTGTTATCTCATGCATTTCAATGTCGGGAAAAACGTTCTTCCTATGTTCTTTTGCCGGTTTGGGTTATGAATTATGACTATATGGGAAAAAAATATACGTTTGCTATGAATGGCCAGACCGGAAAAGTGGTTGGAAAGCCACCAATTAGCATAGGCAAAGTACTTGCTTGGTTCTTCGGTATTATGGCGGCTGTTTTTACCATTGTTTTCTTGATAGGAGGATTTTTGCATTGAGAAAGTTAAGAAAAATCCTATGCATTATCCCAATTCTGGTGATTGCAGTTATATTGTCAGCTTTTACAGAAAATCAAAAGGTATATGATCAGGCCGGTCTTTTAACAGAAACTCAGTGTTCTATATTACAGCAGGAGAGCCTGCGCATTGCAATAGAGAAAGAAGTAGATATTGTTATTGTAACCACCGATGATACGGATGGAAAATCTACGGTGGAATATGCGGATGATTTTTTTGATTATAACGATTTTGGTTATGATAAACCGCGCGGAACAGGAATTTTGTACTTAATTGATATGGAGCATCGGAGAGCATGGATATCAACTTCCGGCGGAGCAATTACCTATTTTACAGATAAGCGCATATCAAATATCACTTCGGATATTCAGCCTTATTTAAAGGAAGGCGATTACTATGAAAGTTGTAATGTGTTCCTGGAATATGTAGCAGAATATATGGGGGATTTACCTAACGAAAGAAATTTGTATGATTATGAAGGCAATACGAAGGGATTTCGGTTTTCTGTTGGATTATTGTTAATTTCACTTTTTATTTCAGCAGCTGTTGCCGGTATTGTTGTTTTTATTATGGTACATAATGCCGGTGGCAAAGTGACGGTAGATAGCCGTACTTATTTAAATCCAAGGAACGTTCGTATTAACCGGGAAAGCGAAGTGTTTACCCATAAAACACAAACCTCACGGACAATCAGCGACAGCAGTTCCGGTGGTGGAGGCGGAGCAAGTTCCACCCACAGCGGCAGCAGTGGAAATAGCCATGGCGGCGGTGGATGCAGTTTTTAATGCAATATAAATTCCCCTGAACTTTCTGTTCAGGGGAACAATTTTGAACATAAAGAATATAAAAAGGGAAATACAGTTATAAACAACTGTATTTCCCTTTTGCAGTTTTAAAAATCTATAATAGATTAATACATTCCGCCGCCGGCCTGAGCCATAGCTGCTGCATTTGCAGCGTCAGCGGCTGGGTCTTTTTTATCTGTTACAAGGGATTCTGTAGTCAGAACCATGCTGGCAACAGACGCGGCATTCTGTAAAGCAGAACGCGTTACCTTTGTTGGGTCAACAATACCTGCCGCACTCATATCGGTATAAACTTCTTTAGAGAAATCAAAGCCGTAACCGATTTGACCGGAACGTTTGATAGCGTCAATGATAACAGAGCCTTCCATACCGGCATTTGCAGCGATTTGTCTGATTGGTTCTTCCAATGTTTTCAGAACAATTTTAATACCGGTTTTCATATCAGCGTCATCTGTAGTATCAAGCAGGGCTTCAACTGCAGGGGCTGTGTTAATCAGTGCAACGCCGCCGCCGGCAACCATACCTTCTTCTACAGCCGCTTTGGTAGCAGAAAGTGCATCTTCAATGCGCAGCTTCTTTTCTTTCATTTCAGTTTCGGTAGCAGCGCCGACTTTAATAACTGCAACACCGCCAGCCAGCTTTGCAAGGCGTTCCTGAAGTTTTTCACGATCAAATTCAGAGGTGGAATCTTCAATCTGAACTTTAATCTGGTTGACACGGTTCTGAATTGCAGTAGAATCGCCTGCACCGTCAACGATGATAGTGTTTTCCTTTGTAATTTTTACCTGACGTGCACGGCCGAGCTGAGAAACCTGAGTTTCTTTCAATTCAAGACCAAGGTCAGAAGTAATTACTTCACCGCCGGTCAGGATAGCAATATCCTCTAGCATTTCTTTACGCCTGTCGCCAAAACCAGGCGCTTTTACTGCAACGCAGGTAAAGGTTCCGCGAAGCTTATTAACCAAGAGGGTAGCAAGTGCTTCGCCTTCTACATCTTCTGCAACGATAACAAGCTTTTTGCCGGATTGCAGAATCTGTTCCAGCAGAGGAAGGATTTCCTGAATATTAGAAATTTTCTTATCGGTGATGAGAATATAAGCATCGTCAATCACAGCTTCCATTTTATCTGTGTCTGTGCACATATAAGGGGAAACATATCCGCGGTCAAACTGCATGCCTTCTACAACTTCAGAGTATGTTTCTGCGGTTTTTGATTCTTCTACGGTAATAACACCGTCAGCAGATACCTTTTCCATCGCGTCTGCAATCAGCTTCCCAATGACTTCATCACCGGCAGAAATAGTTGCAACACGGGCAATGTCTTCAGAACCTTCTACGGTTTTAGAATTCTTCTTTAATGCTTCTACGGCGGTATCTACGGCAGTCTTAATACCTTTTTTAACAACCATTGGATTTGCGCCTGCGGCAACGTTCTTCATGCCTTCGCGTACAAATGCCTGCGCAAGCAGAGTTGCGGTTGTTGTACCGTCGCCGGCAACATCGTTGGTTTTTGTAGCAACTTCTTTTACAAGCTGAGCGCCCATGTTTTCAAAAGAGTCGTCAAGTTCGATTTCTTTTGCGATCGTTACACCGTCGTTTGTGATCAGCGGTGCGCCGTATTTCTTATCAAGAACCACGTTGCGGCCTTTCGGACCCATGGTGATTTTAACTGTATTAGCGAGTTTATCAATACCGGCAAGCAAAGCTTTGCGGGCGTCTTCACCGTAAATAATTTCTTTAGCCATAATTCCTTACCTCCACAATATAAAAATTTAAGGGGATTATTCTACAACAGCAAGAATATCGTTTTGACGGATAATGGTGTATTCTTCGTTATCAAGTTTAACCTCAGTGCCGGCATACTTGCTGATAATAACTTTCTGTCCGACCGCAACGTACATTTCAACATCTTTACCGTCAACCTTACCGCCGGGGCCTACCGCTGTAATTTCAGCGATTTGCGGTTTTTCCTGTGCGGATGCCGCAAGAATAATACCGCTTTTTGTAGTTTCTTCAGCTTCAACAAGCTTTACGACCACACGGTCAGAGAGAGGTTTGATTGTCATAGTAAATTCCTCCTTAATATTATGAATCAATATTATGCAACTTATTAGCACTCTTGCTATTCGAGTGCTAATACTTATTGTAGTCACTTCATCTGGAAAAATCAAGTATTTTTTTATATGTTTACAAACCGTTAAAAAAATATATATTTCATACAAGTTTTTCAACTTCTGTTCATGAATTGAGGATATAAAAAACAGCGGACTAATTTCTCAGCCGCTGTTTATGCAAACACACTGTATAAAAGTTTTATTTTAAAGAATTACGGTAACCATTTGCAGATACGCCCACAATCTGCTTAAATTTTTTAGAGAAGTGAGTGACATCCGTGAATCCAACTTTTTCTGAAATCTCATGGATTTTTAAAGAAGGGTCTTTTAACAATTTTTTTGCCTGTTCAATTCGTACGCCGTTTAAAATATCGCAGAAGTTTTGATTCGTATGTTTTTTCAGTAATTTACTTAAATGCCACTGGCTAACATAAACGTTGTCTGCAACTTCAATCAGCGTAAGCTTTTCAGCATAATGCTCGTCAATATATTTCAGTGCATTCCTAACAATAAAGCTGTTTGCAACTTCGTCTTTTGCATCAGACTGTTCCTCCACAGATTCTGTTTCAGACAGATTTTTCTCTTTCAGCTTACCTACCATTGTTTCCAGTGCTTCAATCAGCTCGTCCATCTTGGAAGGTTTCAGAAGGAAACGCGTAACGCCGAGTTTAATTGCACTTTGTGCATATTCAAAATCGCGAAAGCCTGTCAAAACAGTGACTTGCATATCCGGAAACTGGGACTTAATGCCGGCAAGCATAGTGATGCCATCCAGATTCGGCATACGGATATCGGTAAATACAATATCCGGCAAATGTCTTTTAATGGTTTCAATACCTTCGCGGCCATCGGAAGCTGTCGCGACAACAGTACAATCGTATTTTTCCCAAGGTATCATTTTTTTCAGACCCTCGACGATGATGTGTTCATCATCTATCAATACTACCTTATACATAGTGTCATGACTCCTTAATTATTCAAAATGCATAACTTCTAAAAATATTTACAAGTAATTATAACATTTTTTTTAATAAATTGCACTATTTCCTGCGAAAAATTATGTTTTTTTGGCATTTCTTTAATATTTCATGTTCCATACAAAAACTTTTAACAAAATCAATAAATATGTAAAGATTTTTGTGCAAAATAAATATATGATTTGTAGATTTTTTACTTTATAAAATAAAAATGGAAAATCTTTGTGAACATATATTTTCTGTTTTTGTAAAATTTGTTAAAATAACAATATTTGGTGAATAGTATTTTGAAAGAAATTAGAAAAAATAAATAAAATTCTGATTCTTTTTGTATTGAATAAAGCACATGAAATAAAATTATGATAAAGTTATAAAAAACAGAGACTTTTACTACCAAATATGTTAAAGCATTGGTTGGGGTCTTTTAAAATTTTTTTGATATAGTAATGCCCTTGATATAATTTTCTATATCAAGGGCATCTGAAATTTATCTTCGTTTTGGTATATAAAATTTGTTTTATTCCTCTGATTCATTTACATCGGGTACTTCTTCTGTTTTCATGTTTTCAGTGTCAGCCATTATTTCAACATTAGAAATATCCATATCAAGTATAGGATCGCGTCGGCCGGATACAAAAGCAATTAGAACAGCTACAATGAAAATCGCCATGCCAAGGTCTGCAATTTCCGGCGGGGAGTTTTTAACAAGGCGTTCAGGCATACCCATAAATTTTACGAGAAAACGCGGCAGGGAACATAAAAATGCAAATAATGCTGCAGGGATACCGAAAGCAAAAATACGCCAACTCATGTTAGCGCCTTCTGTGTTAACATATACGCGCGCAAATGACATAAAGAATAACATAACGAGACACAACATTGCAAGCTCATACAGAAGCTCTGAGACATTTTTAAAATCAATAGCTACGGAGAATCTCTGAAGGATTCGGCTAATCGCCCAAAATACCGGCATAACGGCCAGAATACCGCGGCGGACAAAAGAGTCGGTACCGGCGGTAAAAGAAATACCAACAATAATAAAGAAAATGCTTGAAAGCAGGGCAAATATCCCCTGAGCTAATACGAATCCGTCCTGGACTTGAATGCCGTTCAGGGAGGCTTCAAACAGTTTGTTAATACCATCGGCAATTAATGAGAAAGCAAACAGATAAGAAACGACCGCAAGGGGAATATTGCGCCCGATAGGGCGTATGGTGTTTTTTTTGCCAAGATAAGAAATTACAACGGCAAGTACAAATACGCCGACTAAAATACAATTCAGCAGCGGAATTGTAACGTTTGTTTTTAAATAAAACCCTGTTTCACTGTCGAGCATATTAAACATTTGGTAGCAACGGATGGGGATAGCGCTGATAACACCTAATGCGAAAATTACAAATGCAATGATTTGAAACTTGCCGGATTCCTTAGCGGTCAGATTTTTCATTATGGCTGCACCTTCTTTGAATGTTTCTTGTTTTCGCGTTCTTCTGCGGGGATATATTCTGCCGGAGGTTTAGGCAGTTGATTCTGCCGTTTTTTTAACGGAATATAGTTTTGCGGTGTGGCTACTGATTTATAAGCCGGACGAATGATGCGTCCGCCGGTCATAATCTCTTCAATTCGATGTGCGCACCAGCCGGCAATTCGTGCGACAGCAAACAGCGGGGTAAAAAGGTCTTCCGGAATACCAAGCACACGGTAAACAAGACCGGAATATAAATCAACATTCGCACAGATAATTTTACTGTCACCTTTCACTTTAGCAAAAACATCAGGCGTCAGGCGTTCTACTGCATCCAGTACTTTAAAATCATCGCCGAATCCTTTTTCAAATGCAAGCTTTTGCGCGCTGTTTTTCAGAATAGTTGCACGCGGATCGGAATATGTATATACAGCATGACCCATTCCGTAAATCAATCCTGCATGATCCCCAGCTTCCTTACGCAGAAGTTTTTCCAGAAATGCGGCGATTTCTTCATCATCATCGTAATTCTGTACGCCTTCTTTAATATAGGAGAGCATTTCGTTTACTTTAATGTTAGCACCGCCGTGCTTTGGACCTTTCAGTGAGCCAATGCCTGCCGCAATTGCAGAATAAGTATCCGTTCCGCTGGAGCTGAGAACGCGGGTTGCAAAAGTGGAATTGTTTCCGCCTCCGTGTTCTGCATGTAAAATCAGGCATAAATCCAGCAGTTTGGCTTCTTCATCCGTAAATTGGCAATCATTGCGCAGTGCACGGAGAATTGCTTGGGCAGTAGAATCGTTCTCGTCAAGTGGATGGAGGTACATGCTCTGTTTATAATAATGCCGGCGCTTTACTTGGTATGCATAAACCATAATGGTAGACATCTGGGAAATAAGCTGTAAGGATTGGCGCAGGACATTTGGAATACTCAGATCATCTGGATTGGAATCATAAGAGTACAAAGCCATAACGGAGCGCGCCAGCTTGTTCATGATGTTTGGGGAGGGTGCTTTCATAATCATATCTTCAATAAAATCATCCGGCAGTTCCCTTGACTGCGCCAGTACGCTGCGTAAGCCGGAAAGCTGTTTTTCTGACGGCAAATTGCCAAATAAAAGCAGCCAGACTACTTCTTCATAGCCAAACCGGTTTTCTTCAATACAGCCGCCGACAATATCCATAACGTCTATGCCGCGGTAAATCAGCCGCCCGTCGACCGGCAGGCGTTCTCCGTCGTTTACCATATAGCCGTGTACGTTGCAGATTTTGGTAAGCCCCGCCATAACGCCGGTTCCGTCAGGGTTGCGCAGGCCGCGCTTTACCTGATATTTTTCAAAATATTTTTGATTGATTGCGTTATGATCTCCGATTTCGCCGCATAGATTGGAAAGGGCGTCCATTGATATGGGAGAAATATAATTTCCCATGAAAACACCACCTCAGTAAGTATGTTTTCTATTTTATATCAATCGGAAAATAAAGTCAATAGAAGGCGAATGATATACTGTTTAAAATGAAATATTTTCATGATAAAAATTCATTTATTGCCGCTTAGTATCAAGAAATCCCAATAAATCGTTGGGATTTGTGCAATAAAATTAAAATGATAATGCAAATCTTTTGTATATTCTTCTCATTAAGGGAATGAAAAATGTAAGGACGGTGTTTGAATTGCGCAGATATGCTGGAATGTGTGTGTTTACTGCAATTGTAATGGTTTTACTTCCATTGATGGCATTAGGAGGACCGAAAGAGCCGGATAGTTCTATGAATCCGAAAAATACTCAGGTAACACAGGAAAATGATAATATACTACAGACAGGCTATCAAGATTTTAAAGTTCTTTTGAAAGAAACAGGGGAAGTTGTTACGCTTGGAGAAGCGGAATACATTTGCGGCGTTATTGCAGCGGAAATGCCTGTGCAATATGATGTGCAGGCAATAAAAGCGCAGGCGGTGGCATGTTATACTTATGCGTTTACCAAACGTCAGAATGAACGTGCAGCTCCCACTGCTGATTTGAAGGGAGCGGATATTTCGGACAGTCCCGACACGCATCAGGGATATATCAATGATGAAAAAGCGAAAGAAAAATGGGGAGAAAATTACGAGGAATATAAGAAAAAGGTTGCTGACGCAGTCAATGAGGTGCTGGGGCAGGTAATCGTTTGTGACGGTAAGCCGATCCTCGCCGCATACCATTGCATTTCCTCTGGTGTGACAGAAGATGCGAAAACCCTTTGGGGAGAAGAGATTACATATTTAAAATCAGTCAAAAGCCCGGGCGACATGCTTTCTCCTGAATATAAAACCGTTGTTAAAGTAACAAAAGAGGAATTTGCTGAAGCTGTAAAAGGACTGAAAGATATCGAACTGGATGCTGATGAACCGGCCAAATGGGTTGGGGAAATCAGTACCACGGATGCAGGTACAGTTGCCAGTATTAAAATTGGTTCAGGAAGTGTGAGCGGTCTTGCAGTCAGGGATGCATTCCATCTTCGTTCCCCTTGTTTTACCGTTGCCTATAAAGAAGGTACTTTTACTTTCACTGTGAAAGGATATGGCCATGGTGTCGGTATGAGCCAGTATGGGGCAGACTATATGGCGCGGCAGGGCAATACTTATGTAGAAATTTTAAAGCATTATTATACAGGGGCGGACATCGTCTTGAAGAATGAAATAAAACAATAGAGACGAGTAAGCAGAGGACTTTTCCAGTAACATTTTTTCTCTTTGGAAGTACGGCAAAGTTTGATTTTATTATCGTGTATATATTCTGTGCTCGCAAATGCTGGAATTCGTATGATTTTTTTCTGTAAGCTTTTTATAATGGCTATTGAAAAAATAAAAGTCTCCTCTTGCAAATTCGGCTGTTTTTATTATAATAAACAGGATATGAACAAAAGGGGACGACAGTATGCGTATGCGTCGTAAGAAGAATCTGGAACAACGGCTGGAAACTTGCAGTCCGGTTTTAGTTCGTCCAAAAGCAGGTGTTCCGATAGATTGGGCAGAAGTTTTTGGAAATCACCATCCTTTACAACTGGAAATTGGATGTGGGAAAGGACAATTTATCCGTACCCTTGCTGCGCAGGAGCCGAATATTAATTTTGTTGCACTGGAAATACAGGATAGTGTACTGATTACAGCAATGGAAGGCGTTATGAAAGACAGTCTTTCTAATGTTAGGTTCCTGTGCCTGAGTGCGGAACTGGTGGAAGAGCTATTTGGCAATGATGGAGTAGACCGAATTTATTTAAATTTCAGCTGTCCGTTCCCCAAAAAAAGATATGCAAAGCACCGTTTAACGCATCATAATTTTCTGCGCAGATATGCAAAAATTCTCAAGCCTTATGGGGAAATATATTTTAAAACAGATAACCGTCCGTTTTTTGAGTTTTCATTGAATGAATTTTGCAGTGAAGATTTTAAATTGAAAAATATTACTTTTGATTTGCATAACAGCGGTTATGAAGGGAATATCGTAACGGAATATGAAAAACGGTTCAGTGATATGGGGCAGCCCATTTACCGTTTAGAAGCTGTATGTGTTCCGGAGCGGACAGCCATTGCCATGCCGGCAGATGACTGTGGGGAAGAGTTGAATAGCATTCTGAATCGATTTGTGCAATCCGGCTGGGAACTTATTTCCGTTCCCGCACAGGCATGGCTGAATGGCAATGGCGATAAACGAGCGCTGTTGGCGGCAGTTTTGCAGGCAGATGAGGAATGCGGTCGTTGCGGATGCGAATATGATGCGTTATATAAAAAAGCGGCGGCACTACTTAGGCAATAATAAACAGCCCTTGGGAGCTATGCTCTTGAGGGCTGTTTGAAAAATTCTACTAAGTATCTAATGAAAAAAATTTTTATTGCAGAATAAATTTAAGGTTTATAATTGCAACTAAATATATATTAGTTTATTGACTCGTTGTTTTGTATGTGTTTTTGTTGTTCAGTAGCTAATTTTTCCTGCATAAGTGTAATATACTGTGCAAGTTCAAGACAATGTAGTCGAAGTGTTGGAAGAACAGCAGGGTTTTCTGTAATATCCTGACATACCTCGCAATTGGAACCATAATTTTTCCTGAAAGAAAGGCTTGGATTCCATTCCATGAGGCGGTTACGTAAAAACATTGGTCCAAGATAGCGAAGTGCGTTAATGAAAATATGATCTCCAGCAGTATCTAATATTTTTGACAAATTTTTGTTTTCAATGTAGCCAAGATCAAGAATTTGATTTCCATCGCTTTGTAAACCACAGCAGGTCCAGAGATGTCCGGTTGGCGATATTGCTGGTTGACAAATAAGCCATGGACAGCCGCCTTTTATCATCGTTTCATCGTCTACAAGGCGAAACTTGCTGTCGTTTATCGTGTATTTTGCACGTCCAATACGTTGTAGTGTTGTGTTGGAAAGAATATAAAGGGTTCCGTCTGTAGCTGTCATAGGAAGATCAGACTGCAATCCCTGATTATCATAACGTAAAGGTATACGTTCACCGATTTGTTCCATAATAAAATCGGGGTTTACAGTATCGCCGTTTCCATAGCTGTTGGCAATTACAACGGCAGAAAAACCAACATTTTTGCTTTCTATCCATGCATTTTTGATATAAGAAAATGGTATAAACGGTAAATGATAATCATCACAGCTATAATTAATTTCATTTAAACCGCATTCCCGCAGGGTTCGAATCATACTGCGTGCAGATTCCCGTGTTTTTGCCCAAAACGCATTTGTGACAATTCGTGTGAGTATGCCAAGTGAAGAACAATAAGCAATTATATTAAACAAATCTTCTCCAAGTAGTGTCGGCTCACCTCCGCTAAAAACTACAAGTTCCAGTGGATTGATTGAAATAATATCGTCCACGAATTTCTGCATTTGTGCGAACGTAAGAGAATGATGTGCACCAGGACTGCAACACATGATGCAGTGTGCACATTTTGCATTACAGTTGTCCGTTGTGATAAAGGTAAGCTGGCGTGGGAGATACTCTTCCGGTGTTATCGTAATCAAATCCTTTCTGCGGTAGCGGCGGAAATAGTGTAATTTTTTCCATTAATGTTTATTGTTAACGTGAGTTTTACAGCGTTATTGTATGTATAAGCGGCAGTAACCGTTTGTATTGTACCGCTTTTTATTACACTGATAATTGTATCGGGATGTAGAGCGGCTTGTTGAAGAAGTGTATTAATGCGTTCAACGGATAAGTTAATGCCAAAGACAGATAATTGTTGTGATAAAGAACTTATTACGGTAGGGAGGATATTGAAAATTATCGCTGTTATGCTGTTATTTAGCTCAGTACCGGAAATCCGTTTACCAACACCTGAAATTTTTGTCAAATTAGTGCCGGAAACCTTAATAGATATACCAGTGCCAGAAATCCGTTTGCCGGTGCCGGAAACTCTTGATAAATTCACTCCGGATGCTCTGGTAGATACGCCAGTACCGGAAATCCGTTTGCCGGTGCCGGAAACTCTTGATAAATTCACTCCGGATGCTCTGGTAGATACGCCAGTACCGGAAATCCGTTTGCCGATGCCGGAAACTTTTGTCAAATTTACACCGGATACTTTGACTGATGCTCCAGAACCATTAATAACATTGCCGAATCCGTTTATTTTTGTACCAATACCGTCAATGGATGTACCGGAACCGGAAACAGTGTTGCCGCCGATGCCGCTGACTGCTGTACCGGAGCCCTTGACAACATTACCGAATCCGTTGATATTTGTACCAATACCGTCAATGGATGTACCGGAACCGGAAACGGTGTTGCCGCCGGAACCGTTAATTGATGTCCCAGAGCCATTAATAACATT
>CAKTEE010000010.1 GCA_934546985.1 uncultured Eubacteriales bacterium | reverse complement strand
CTTAAAATTGATTAGATTATTGCGTTTTCCTGTATCCAGCAGCAAATCAGCCCACTTATCCAGCTTCTTTGTATCCATCTTCGTCACTCCTTCTGGGCGATCCACGCCGCTTCGATCTCATCAAAGGGGATGTTGTTTTCCTCACAAAAAGTCTTGATTTTTTTCATTGCCGCGATGTTCGGCTTGGTTTTGGCGTTTTCCCAACGGTTTATCGTTCCAACGGATACATTCAGAGCTTTTGCGAAATCTTCCTGTGACAGCAGGGCCTTCTTACGCATAACCCGGATCAGCTCACTTAAAGGCGTCATCAAACAGTTCTCCTTCCAGAAGATTAACAGTATTATACCATAAACCTATCATTTTCTCAACACTGTTTGTAGAAAACTGAATACCAAAATACAAAGGCGCAGCCTTCGGAGTGATCCGTTGGCTGCGCCTCTTTTTGTGCCCAAATAATTTTACAAGAACACACGCAATTATCGTTCCGTTCACAAAAAATTTACAAAATTTATTTCGTTTTTTCTGTGAAAAAGTTCCCAGTTGGTTAGTGAGGGGGTCTATAAATGAATCTTCTCGCTGGCTACCTAATAGGGGGAATTTTTTTCACAGGGGGTTAATAAACAGCCCTTCTCGCTGGCTACCTGTTGAGGGGTTCTCCCCGTGTACCTTGAAAACGGAATGACCGTCCGATCGAGATATGACCTTGCGATGATACGAGCGAGGCAACGCCGCCTGACTGGGGGGGGGCAGGAACGATGATCGGGCAGAACGGCGAAAGAAATACAACAGAAAAGAGGTCAATACAATGCCGAGATTATCCAAGAAGGCAAAAGCTGAGTGGGCATTTTTCCTGCATCCGCAGACCGGACGCAGAACATACAACGAGATCTGCCGCAGCTGCACCCACGAGTGCAAGCAGAGCTTCCGTGCGCTGCTGCTGGAGTGCCCAAAATACGAAAGCAAACGGGCAGTTCGGTATGCTCTGAAAAAAGCGCCGACAGACGACAAAGGCGAGGAAAACAGCGCAGCAAGGAAATCATATTACCCACTTCGGGAAAGCGGCTTACAGGGCGACAAATCCAAAAAACACGCACCATTTTGATACAAAAATCAGTCGGGGTTTCCGACGAGAGGAGTTGAGAATTCAATGAGCGAAACAGCTTACTGGTGGGAGGCGGAAGCCTTCGCCTACTACCGAGTGCCAAAGGCACTGTTCACGAATCCGCACTATAAAGAGCTGTCCGCAGAGGCTGCTCTGCTTTACGGGCTGCTGCTTGACCGCACCGGCTTGTCCGGCAGAAATGCCGCGGCGTTTTCCGACGAAAGCAGGCGTATCTTCATCTACTACACGCTGAATGAGGTCTGCACCATCTTCGCCTGCGGCCACGACAAGGCCACACGCCTATTCGTGGAGTTGGAAAAGCATGGCCTGCTCATCCGCAAGCGGCAGGGCAAGGGAAAGCCCAACCGCCTTTATGTGCAGAAGTTCCGCATAGATGGCTGAAAATCAGCATACAACCGCGCCTAAAAGTCGCATTTCAGACTGCGGCGAAATAGCAGGTAATAATATCAATTCTATTTACCTGAGTAGTAATCCTCTTACTATCCGAAGAAAGAAAAACGGGTAGTCGTCCTTTTTCGGAATGTAAAACAAAGAAAGAAGGTAACCGATGAAAAACAGTATTACAGCGTCGGCAACACCGACGCTTTTGAAAATCACCAGTCTGCGCCCATTTGAAGGACATCCTTACAAGGTGCAGGACAATGCGGAAATGGCCGCTCTGGTGGAGAGTATCAAGGAAAATGGCGTTCTTACCCCGCTGATCGTCCGACCGATAGCGGATACAGATGAATACGAAGTCATCAGCGGCCACCGTCGCTTATACGCCGCCCAGAAAGCGAAACTCACAGAGCTCCCGGTACTTATCCGTGTGCTGGATCGTGACAGCGCTGCCATTGCCGTGGTGGACAGCAACCTCCACCGGGAACATATCCTTCCCTCCGAGAAGGCGTTTGCCTATAAGCTGAAAATGGAGGCACTGTCCCATCAAGGTATCACCTGTGGACAAGTTGGCCACAAGTCCCGTGATGATATTTCCGATACAGACAGCGGCAGGCAAGTGCAGCGCTATATCCGCCTGACCTACCTCATCCCGGAGTTCCTTGAAAAGATGGATAAAGGCGAAATTGCCCTGTCCGTTGGCGTGGAGATGTCCTACCTCGATGAATTCAGCCAGAGAGAGGTTTTGGAGCAGTGCGCCATCAACGACTGCACCCCATCCTATTCGCAGGCGTGGCGGATGCACAAGGCTGGCCGTGAAGGGCTGCTGACGAAGGATGTGATCCAGTTCCTTATGAGCGAGGAAAAAGCAAATCAGCGGGAGACGGTGAAGGTCCCTGCATCCCGTCTGCGGGAGGTCCTTCCCAAAGGCTTGGATGCCGGAAAGACGGAGGATTTCATCATCAAGGCTTGCGAATATTATCGCAAATACCTCATCCGCCAGCGCAGCCGGGATGAAAGGTAAGGAGGACAACAGAATGGACAAATTCTTTGTAGGCTTCGGTTTGCCAGAGCGGGAGTATGTCATCAATGGGGTTCGGTATTTTGTCGAGAACCGCTACGAACCGGTCAATTTCAAGGATATGAGTCAGGACACAAAGATGGGCAGCAGGCTCGAAAAATACCTTGTCAGCGACTTCGCAGATTTGCCGCCTGTGCAGACAGATGATAAAATTGACGCAGAATATGTGTGTACGGCTGCCGGGAAGGAGGAGCAAAATGCAGCCGAAAACTAAGAAAGAATCAACTGGGATCACAGCGCTTTACTGCCGCCTATCCCGTGACGATGGAATGGACGGCGACAGCAATTCCGTTGCCAACCAGAAGCGCCTGCTCTCTCAGAAAGCAAAGGAGATGGGTCTGTCCAACACCAAATACTATGTGGACGACGGGTATACGGGAACGAATTTCAACCGTCCCGGATTTCAGCAAATGCTCAGCGACATTGAAATGGGCTTTGTGTCTGCTGTGATGGTGAAAGACCTGTCCCGCCTCGGCCGTGACTATGTTTCCGTTGGAAACTACACGGACAGCTATTTTCCTGACCACGGTATCCGCTTTATTGCCGTAAATGACTCCATCGACAGCGAGGAGGGCGAAAGCGAGATCGCCCCCTTCAAGAACATTCTCAATGAGATGTATGCACGGGACATTTCCAAAAAGATTCGCTCGTCCCATCGTCTGCGTGGCAATATGGGCGAGCCGTTATCCCAGCCGCCTTACGGGTATCAAAAAAGCCCCGAAAACAAAAAGAAGTGGATCATCGACCCGGAGGCGGCGGAGACTGTCAAAAGCATTTTCAAGATGTGTCTTGACGGGAAAGGCAATGAGACCATTGCCCGCATTTTGCAGGAACAGAAAGTGCTTGTCCCAATGGCCTATTGGCAGAGCAAGAGACTTCCGAGAGGCGGAAAAAAGACGCAGCCGAATCCGTACAGGTGGTGTAAGACCACGGTGCAGAAGATCCTCTCCCAGCAGGAATACTGCGGCGATGTTATCAATTTCAAGACCTATTCCAAGTCCTTCAAGAATAAACGGCGGTATGATAACGACCCGGAAAATTGGATGATTTTCAAGGATGTTCACGAGCCGGTTATTGCCAGAAAGGACTTTGAGAAGGTGCAGGCTCGCATTGCCAGGACGAAACGCCGTGCACCGAAACCGCATAACGGGCAGAAAAGTATCTTTGCCGATTTGCTGTTCTGCGGCGACTGCCACACAAAGCTGCGCTACCACACCAACACCATCAACAAGGATATTCACTATTTTGTGTGTGCCAACAACAAGGTGGACTACCGGGGAAGCTGTCCCGGACGGCACTATGTGCGGGCGGATGCCATCGAGCAGGTGGTGATGCTGGAGCTGCAGAGGATGGCAGAATATCTGAGCGACGACGAAGATGCCTTTGCTGAGCTGCTGGCCAGAAAGACCGACAAGGAGCTTTTGAAGGAACAAAAGCGCTGTGAGGAGGAACTACAAAAAGCGATGGCCCGGAACGATACCGTTTCTCGTCTCTATGAAAAGCTCTATGAGGATAACGCCACTGGAAAGGTCAGTGATGAGTGGTTTATGCAGCTGTCTCATAAGTATGAGGTGGAGCGAATGGAGCTGAAAAGTAAGATCACCGCCCTTCGCAAGAAGCTGTCTGAATCCGGAAAGCAGCAACAGCAGCGGGAGAATTTCATCCTCGCCGTGCGGCGGTTTATGCAAATGGATTACCTGACAGCTCCGCTGCTGCGAGAGCTGATCGACCGCATTGATGTGTTTGAAACGGAGGGAACTGGCAAGAATCGCACGCAGCGGATCGTGATCTACTACCGCTTTGTTGGCTATGTGGAGATTCCGGCAGTGCCAAGGCATCCGCATTACAAAGCGGATACCCGCCAAGGTGTTGCCGTCGAATATCTCACAGAGCCGAAAACAGCATAAACAAATACGAAAAAGGAGCAGGCGAAAATCTGCTCCGTACATAAACCCGTATCAGAATAAAAAGATCGAGTATTCATAAAGTCAAATCCCTTATGAATACTCGATATGGTGCCGGTGACCGGACTTGAACCGGTACGATGTTGCCACCGAGGGATTTTAAGTCCCTTGCGTCTGCCTATTCCGCCACACCGGCATATATTCATTTCATCTTTTCATAAAAGTTGTAAAACAACTTATAATATAATACACTTTTTTTACTGTTTTGTCAATCATTTTTTTAATCATATGTACTTTTCATTATAACTATTTAAAAAATTTCTATATTTTTACTTACATAATAAAACCGTATCCGTTTAAAATAATAATAATATTTTATAAAAGGGAGGGTTTCTCTTGACAAGGCAATTTAAAAGTGTAATAAAAGGCGTTGGCATTGGTGTAGCAATCGGAAGTGCGGTAAGTATCGCGGGTTCTATGATGGCTCCCAAAAAAAAGGAACTGAAAAAATCTGCCGCAAAAGCAATGCGTACCGTTGGTGATATTGTTGATACCGTTTCTTATATGATGAAATAAATATCGGTGTATAATGAGCGCAATCAAAATGTAGTATATTAACGATTTCAACTGCGCCTAAAAACTAAACAGACATTATAATAACAGTATCTAATGGTTGTAATGAGTAACGTCAATATTATTGGCGTTACTTTTTTATATTCTTGAAAAGTATTTTGTTTCTTGTTTTTTGTATTTATTGCTATTGCTTTTTTCTATAAGTTTGGCAGTGGCTGTTTTAATTTAATGGTAAAAAATTTTTTAGTTATGTTGCTTGAAGTTTGAAAAAGTTTAAAAATCCCATATAAAGAAACTCTTTTGGAAAAATAAAAGTGCAGGCAAATGCTTCAAGAGAGATTTATTTGTTTTTCCTTTTTTGCAAAAAAATCACCCCATTTGTTAGACAAGATGCCACATTACCTAACAAATGGGATGCATTTTAAAACTAAAAGCAGTTTTTACTTAATATTTATTTTTGCTGTTATCATAATGCTTGTTTTAATTAAGGAACCTTTAAGGAAGTTTTATTCCTGAACTTCAAACAAATCTTTTCCTACACCGCAGAGCGGGCAAACCCAATCTTCAGGAATATCTTCAAATGCTGTACCCGGTGCAATTCCGCTGTCCGGATCACCAACCTGCGGATCGTAAACATAACCGCAAACAGTGCAAACATACTTTTTCATATTTTAACCTCCTGTATAAAATACATTATTTAATAATAGAGATACCATCCATTTCTTTTGGCTGCGGAAGATTCAAAAGTTTGAGCATTGTCGGTGCAATATCGCAAAGCCTGCCGCCTTCACGCAGTTCGCAGGGATGACCAACAACAATAAACGGAACAAGGTTTGTTGTATGTGCCGTGAATGGTTTGCCATCCGGTTCATACATTTGGTCGGCATTTCCATGATCGGCAGTTAATAACAAAATACCGCCCATCTGTTCCACTGCCTGTGCAAGTCTGCCAACACAGGTATCTACTGCCTCAACTGCAGCAACTGCGGCGGACAGAATGCCTGTATGCCCAACCATATCGCAGTTAGCATAGTTTAAGATAATTACATCATATTTGCCGCTGAGCACGCGTTCCACTACATTATCAGTAACCTCATAGGCACTCATTTCCGGCTGTAAATCATAGGTAGCAACTTTGGGAGAATTGACCAGTACGCGGTCTTCGCCCGGATACTGTTTTTCAATACCGCCGTTAAAGAAAAAGGTTACATGTGCATATTTTTCTGTTTCAGCAATGCGAAGCTGAGTCATACCATTTTCAGAAATATATTCGCCAAACGTATTGGAAAGAGACTGCGGCTTAAATGCTACCTCAACATTCGGCATGGTAACGTCATACTGTGTCATGCAAACGAAGTAAAGAGGGAAGAAACCGCTTTTGCGTTCAAATCCTTGAAAATCCTCATCAACAAGGGTACGAGTAATCTCACGGGCACGGTCAGGACGGAAGTTAAAGAAAATAACGCTGTCGTTTGCTTTGATTTTGCCGTTTGCATCGCAAACAGTAGGGATTACAAATTCGTCTGTGATGTTTTTGCCTTCCTCATCCACAGTTTCATAGGATTTCTTTACCGCGTCAACAGGATCGGAATTTTGCACGCCCTCACCGTATACCATAGCGGCATAGGCTTTGCCGACACGCTCCCATCGGTTGTCACGGTCCATGGCGTAATAACGGCCCATGACAGTTGCAATTTTGCCAACGCCAATTTCTTTCAGTTTTTCTTCGCATTCTTTTACAAAGTCCGCACCGGAAGCCGGAGGAACATCGCGGCCGTCAAGCAGGCAATGAACATAAACGTCTTTCAGACCCATATCCTTTGCCAGCTTAAGCAATGCCCAAAGGTGGGTATTGTGGCTGTGTACGCCCCCGTCAGAAAGTAAACCGATCAAGTGAAGGGCTGTACCCTTATCCAAAGCATTCTGCACAGCGGCACGAAGGGCGTGATTTTCAAAGAAATCCCCGTCTGCAATTGCCTTGGAAATACGGGTTAATTCCTGGTATACAACACGTCCGGCGCCAATATTAGTATGCCCAACTTCGGAATTTCCCATTTGCCCATCCGGCAATCCAACATCCATACCAGAGGCGCCAATCAATGTTTTCGGATTTTCTTTTCGGATTTTATCAAGGTTCGGAGTTTTTGCTGCGGCAATCGCATTGCCGTATTCTGAAGGATTATAACCGAACCCATCCATAATGCATAATACTAAAGGTTTTTTCATTCTATAAAGCTCCTTACATTCTGCATTTTACTTGCTGGCGGCAGCAACAATTGCAGCAAAATCAGGTGCTTTCAGGGAAGCGCCGCCGATCAGCCCGCCGTCAACATCCGGCTGTGCAACCAGTTCAGCCGCGTTGCCTGCATTCATAGAACCGCCGTACTGAATGGTTAAGGCATCTGCGTCTGCCTGAGAATACAGGCTGGCTGCAACATCGCGGATTGCCTTGCAAACTTCATTTGCCTGCTGTGCAGTTGCAGTACGGCCTGTACCAATTGCCCAAACCGGCTCATATGCAATAATTACACGTTTAAGTTCTTCTGCGCTTACGCCGCCGAGTGCAATTTTCGTCTGCATGGCAACAACTTCGTTTGTTACGCCTTGCTCGCGCTGTTCCAAATATTCGCCTACACAGAGGATTACTGTCATGCCTGCATCGAGAGCGGCACGTACACGCTTCTGAACAGTTACGTCGGTATCGCCAAAATAAGTACGGCGTTCGCTGTGTCCAATAATAACATATTTAACGCCAATGGAAGTAAGCATTTCTGCGGAAACTTCTCCGGTAAATGCGCCGGATTTTTCCCAATGGCAGTTTTCAGCGCCAACCTCAATATTGGAACCTTCTGCAGCAGTAAGAGCTGCAGGAATATCAATATACGGAACGCAGACGATAACGCCGCAGTCAGCGTCTTTTACCAGCGGTTTTATTTCTTCAATCAGTTTTGTGGTTTCTGCCGGGGTTTTGTTCATTTTCCAGTTGCCGGCAATCACTGCTTTGCGAAGTGTTTTATTCATAATTAAAAATCCTCCAGATTGTTCTATTTTAGAAATGCGACGCGGAAACCCCACGTCGCATTCCTGTTTTGCGAATAATTATTTATCATTCAGTGCCGCAACACCAGGGAGCACCTTGCCCTCAAGGAATTCAAGGGAAGCGCCGCCGCCGGTGGAGATATGGCTCATCTTATCGGCAAAGCCCAGCTTCTGAACCGCAGAAGCAGAATCGCCGCCGCCGATGATGGAAATCGCATCAGAATCAGCAATTGCAGATGCAACTGCGATGGTGCCCTTTGCAAAAGGTTCCATTTCAAACACGCCCATGGGGCCGTTCCAAATAACCGTTCCTGCATTTTTAACAGCGTCAGCAAAAATCTGCTGTGTTTTCGGGCCAATGTCAAGACCCATCCAACCGTCAGGAATATCACCTTCGACGATCTGGGTATTGGCGTCTGCCGCAAATGCATCAGCCACAACCGTATCAACAGGAAGAAGGAAATTAATGCCTTTTTCTTTAGCTTTGGCAATCATAGCTTTTGCATCTTCTACTTTGTCTTCTTCCAAAAGGGAAGTGCCAACTGTTTTGCCCTGTGCCACTGCAAAGGTATAGGACATACCGCCGCCGATAATCAGGGTATCGCAAATATCAATCAGGTTGGTAATAACGCCGATTTTATCAGAAACCTTAGCGCCGCCGAGGATTGCAACCAACGGGCGTTTCGGATTTGCAAGAGCGCCGCCGATAAAGTTCAGCTCTTTCTGAATCAGATAACCGCAAACTGCCGGCAGATAATCTGCAACGCCGGTAGTGGAAGAATGGGCGCGGTGTGCGGAACCGAAAGCGTCATTTACATAAATGTCTGCAAGGGAAGCCAACTGTTTGCTGAATTCCGCATCATTTTTGGTTTCGCCTTTGATGAAACGTACGTTTTCAATCATCATAACATCGCCGTCATTCAACTGTGCGGCGAGCTCCTTGGAGTTTTCGCCTGCAACATCAGCCGCCATTTTAACTTCTTTGCCCAGAAGTTTGGAAAGACGTACTGCAACCGGTTTCAATGAAAATTCAGGATTGAATTCACCTTTCGGTCTGCCCAAATGAGAACAAAGGATAACCTTTGCATTATGGTCAATCAGATATTGAATCGTTGGAAGGGAAGCAACAATACGCTTGTCACTGGTGATAACGCCGTCCTTCAGCGGAACATTAAAATCGCAGCGGACAAGAACGCGCTTGCCGGCTACATCAATGTCTTCAATGGTCTTTTTGTTATAAGAGTTCATAAAAAGCCGTCCTTTCTTAGCATGGAAAGTTGCATTGTTAATATTTAAACAACCTATGGGTTATTGTATTACAATATGCCATTTTTTTCAAGTATAAAACGCGATAAACATTGTAAAAATCCTATGAATTTTCTGTTTTAAAAAACTAATCCGCCCAAACGTATTTTGTAAGTTCGCCTTTACATTCCAACTGAGGATAGCCCCATTGACGCAAAACTTCGTAAACGCCCACGCAGACAGAATTGGACAGATTCAGGCTTCGCGCATTATTCAGCATAGGCAAACGAACGCAGGCTTCCTGATTTTTCAGCAGCAGTTCTTCCGGCAGCCCTTTGGTTTCCTTACCGAATACCAAGTACACATTGTTAGGATACGCAATATCAGAATGGATATGCCTGGCTTTCGTAGAAAAAAAGTAAAACGGCCCATTGTTTTTGGAAAAGAAATCTTCAAGATTTTTATAATATGAAATATCCAGCATATGCCAGTAATCCAGTCCGGCCCGTTTTAACTGTCGGTCATCAATTTTAAAACCCATAGGTTCTATCAAGTGCAGGCGCGCGCCTGTACATGCGCAGGTTCTTGCAATATTTCCTGTATTCTGAGGGATTTCCGGTTCCACCAATACAATATTTAAAACAGCCATGGTAAATCTTCCTTTTTTATCATTTATGGAATATTTTACTATGAACGGAAAAGTAAGTCAACGCGGGCAAAGAAGAACCTAATGAAGACTTTTTGCATACACTAATCAGAGAGGGATTCCGCATAATTTCCGAAAGGGGATATAGGTATGTTTGATTTTATGCCGTTAGGCTATGATGAAAATAAGCTGATTTCTTATTTTGACAGTATGGAGCGCAATCTTTTTGGAGAATTGACCAGTCCGTTTAATGGGTTCCGAACAGATATTCTGGATAAGGACAGTTATTTTGTACTGCGTGCTGAACTTCCGGGTTTTGATAAAAACAATATTGAAATAGAGATTGAAGATGATTTTCTGAACATTACTGCAAAACAAGCAGAAGAAACGCAGGGAACAAAGGATAATTTCGTTTGCAGAGAACGGAAAACAGGAGCTTTTGCACGCAGCTTTAATATTGGGAATATCAAAGCCGAAGAAATTACCGCGCATTACAGTCAAGGTGTGCTGGAAATTATTCTTCCCAAAAAAGAAAAGCAGGAAACTTATCGGCGGCGTATCAAAATCAAATAATTACAAATCCTTGAAAGGGGGAGCGGTAATACTGCTCCTCCTTTTACTTTTTTCGATAAGAAAAAAATAAATTTGTCTATATACGTTGATGTGTAGCATAAATTTACTTATTATATTGACACTTTTCTCCTTGATTGATAGAATGAAAAACAGTCTGTTCTTTTAAAAAGACGATAGAAATTTTATAACAGAGGGTGCAAATCAATGGTTTTTTCTAACCTGTTATTTCTGTATTTATTTCTTCCGCTTAATCTTCTTTTTTACTTCTTTGCAAAAGATACCCATTCTAAAAACATTGTCATGATTGTATTTTCCCTCATCTTTTACGCGTGGGGTGAACCAAAGTATGTTTTTCTGCTTTTGGGCATGACGTTATGGTCTTGGGGCGCGGGAATTTTAGTGCAGAGATACCGGAATACTCCGCGTGTCAAATTACTGCTCGGCATTGCCGTGGGCGGATGTCTGTTGTTGCTTGGAATTTTTAAATATCTGACTTTTCTTCTGGGCACTACCAACAACTTGTTTGGTTTTCCTAAAATTGTACCGCAAATCATGCTGCCAATCGGTATTTCATTTTATACATTTCAGCTGTTGTCTTATATTGTAGATGTTTACCGTGAAGAGGTTCCTGCACAGCAGAGCTTTTTTCGCCTGCTTCTTTACGTGAGTTTATTCCATCAATGCATTGCTGGACCAATCGTCCGCTATAAGGATATTTCCGAAGAAATCCTTTTGCGCAAAATGACAATCAGTGGCTTGAATCGAGGTATTTCGCGCTTTACTGCCGGGCTGGCTAAAAAAGCTATTCTTGCCAATACCTGCGGGTTGCTTGCAGATCAGTTATTATTATCAGACGCTATTACTTCCGACCCTGCACAGCTTGCGGAAAACGCTGTCATTCTGGCACAAAAACCTGTGCTTGCATTGTGGCTGGGGGTGCTGATGTTTTCTTTGCAAATTTATCTTGATTTTTCCGCTTATTCCGATATGGCGATTGGTATGGGTTTGATGATTGGATTTCATTATAAGGAAAACTTTGATTATCCTTATATGTCGAGTTCCGTTTCTGAATTCTGGCGCCGCTGGCATATTTCCCTTGGCAGCTTTTTCCGCGATTATGTCTATATCCCCCTTGGAGGAAACAGAAAAGAGAGCAAACGCACGATTTTAAATTTGTTCGTTGTGTGGGGGCTGACCGGTCTTTGGCACGGGGCAAGCTGGAATTTCTTACTCTGGGGGCTGTACTTTTTTGTATTTATTGCTATGGAAAAACTATTTTTACGAGAAAAACTGGAAAATGCGCCTGCAGCAATCCGCCATTTATATTTAATTACAGTAGTTTATTTTGGCTGGATACTTTTCCGGTTCAAACAATTTTCCCTCGGTGGTATTGTATTAAAAGGAATGTTTGGGCTGAACGGCAACGCCTTTACCAATGCCGAAACAACAACGCTCCTTTTAAATTATCTGTTTTTTATTTTCATTGCAGTTTTTTCTGTAACCCCTGTTATGCGGAATATCGGACGAATCTTATCCCATACTGCAAAAGACAGCGCTGTAATGGCAAAAGTTTTTTCTGTTACACAGATTGCAGTGCCGGTAATCCTGCTGTTAATATCTACTATGACATTGGTTGGAAACAGCTATAATCCATTCCTGTATTTCCAGTTTTAAAATGTCAGGATATGAAAGGTGTGTGTAAGCGATGAGCGATAATAATAAAGTCGGCGGACTGACCTCAAAACAACGTGGAAAACTGTATAAATACAGAATTCTTGTTTTTTTCGGCATCTTTTTCCTGTTGTTTTTCATATCCCTTATCATTCCTCTGCGTCCAAAGGTTTCTGAAATAGAAAAGAGGGAACTTGCAAAATTTCCTTCTTTCAGTTTTGAATCGCTTTTCAGCGGGGAGTTTTTCGATGATGTTGACCTCTGGTTTTCTGATACATTTCCCTTCCGCGAAATTTTCATTAATGGAAATAACTCTTTGAAACAACTTTATGGCGTTCATACGATGTCAATTCACGGGGATGTGGAGCAGGGAGATGAAATTCCTGATACGCCTTCTGTACCTGCGGAGATCACTGAACCGCAGGAAAAAGAACCATCTACCGCTCCGGAAGAATCAACAACAGAGGAGCTTGCCACAGCGGTTAATCCTTATGAAAATGTTACTACGGAAACAATCGGTGCTCTGCTTTGTGCCGGAGACAGCGGATTTGAATATTACAACTTCAACCGTAAGGTGGCTGACCGTTATATTGCTATGGTAAATCAGGTAACAAGCCAGTTTGAGGGAAAAGCAACGGTTTATAATATGATTATACCTACCAGTATGGATATTATTCTGCCGGAATCCAAACGTGCTGGATTAAATACAGATGATCAGAAAAAAGCGATTCAGTACTTTTATGGTTCTATGAGTTCAAAAACCAAAACAGTAGATGTTTTTGAAAATTTATTATCACATAACAGCGAATATGTTTATTTCCGAACAGACCATCACTGGACAGCATTAGGCGCATATTATGCTTATGAAGAATTTGCAAAAGTAAAGGGAATAACGCCGATTCCTTTATCTGCTTATGAAACAAAAGAATTTGACGGTTTTCTGGGTACTTTCTATGCTGATTCTGACAAAAATCCCAATTTAGGTAAAAATCCTGATACAGTTATTGCATATGTTCCCAAGGATACGAACGAAATGAAATATACCGATAAAAAGGGAAATGTAATCAACGGAAAAATCATTAACAACGTTACGACATGGAATCAAAATTCAAAATATCTCACTTTTATTGATGGAGATAACCCATATTCTATTATTGAGAATCCAAGTCTCAATGACGGTTCTTCCATCGTGGTTGTAAAAGAATCTTTTGGCAACGCGATGATTCCTTTTCTTGTCGGCCATTATCAGACAATACATGTCATTGATTATCGTTACTGGAAAGGGAATCTCTATAGCTTTGTAACAGAAAATAATGTTAACGACGTACTATTTATCAATAACATTTCTGCTACCCGTTCTTCATCTCTTGTCGGATATATGGAAAAAATAGCAAAATAATTGCCGTATTCTCTCCATAAAGTAGACGCTTGAAAGAAAATGCGGTGTATGTGATAAGTTGTTGCCTTTGACGCTGTTAAGGTTTGGAGTTACTTTCTTTTGCTTTTTTCATGAGGCGGCATATTTATAAATTACTGTACGAACATATTTCCAATATAAAACAGAAATCTTATATATTGTTAATCTTTCTGTGGAGATGTTATTGGTTCAAAAATAATGCTCATAATCCTTGCTGTCTGCATATAATATAACAGACAATGGAGTCTGACAGGGGAGACATTTGCCCCGTCAGGCTCTTTTTTGATTGTGAAAGGAGCGAATTTTATGTGTTCGATATGCGGGATTATTGGTGAGGACAGGGAACATATTGCAGAGGCGTTAAAAAATATGAGTGCGCAAATGTCCAGCCGCGGGCCGGATCAAAATGGTATTTATTTGAATGAAAGCATCGCCTTTGCTCATAACCGTCTTGCGATTATTGATAAGGAAAATGGCAAACAGCCAATGACAAGAATATGGCAGGGACAGGAGTACACAATTGTTTATAACGGTGAGTTGTATAATACTCCGGAACTTCGCACAATGCTGGAAAAAGAAGACGTGCATTTGCAAACTTATTGTGATACGGAAGTTGTGCTGTACTGTTATATCCTTTTCGGCAAAAAATGCGCCTCTCTGCTGAATGGGATTTTTGCCTTTGCCATTTATGACGCGGGGAAAAAAGAAACGTACTTTGCACGCGACCGTTTTGGGGTAAAACCGCTGTTTTATTCAGTAATTGGCGGCAGACTTATTTTTGCTTCGGAAATCAAAGCCTTGCTGAAATATTCGGGGATTCGCCCGCGAGTGGAAAAAGAAGGACTATGGGAATTAATCTTTCTTGCTCCTGTCAGGCTCAGCGGCGGGATTTTTAAGGATATTCATGAAATTGACCCTGCACATCATGCTGTTTGGAAAAACGGAAAATTGAATGCAGAACCCTACTGGAAGCTAATGGCAGCAGAGTGTACTGACAGCCGCGGGGAAATTATAGAACATACACGCTGGCTTTTAACCGATGCAATTCAGCGCCAGTTGGTTTCTGATGTACCTCTGTGTACACTTCTTTCCGGCGGACTGGATTCTTCTATTATCAGTGCTGTTGCGGCAGAAAATTACTGCAAACATGGAATGACACTTTCCACCTATTCTTTTGAACATGAAGGGAATAAAGAAAACTTTCACAGTACACTATTCCAGCCCCAGAGTGATGATGAATATGCATTATATATGGCTCAGTGGCTTGGTACAAATCATACAGTTTTGACTGCGCCTGTTGCTGAAACGGCGGAACTTCTTAGTACAGCGGCTCTTGCAAGAGATTTCCCCGGTCAGGCGGATATTGATTCTTCTTTGCTGTATTATTGCAGTCAAATTAAACGGCGGCATACTGTAGCGATTTCAGGAGAATGCGCCGATGAGTACGAACACATAAGATAACATCCATAGCTTTATTACTTATTGTGCGGGAGTTTAGGATATAAAACAATTTCAAAATCAGTGGCAGAGGACCCGCGAAAACTGCCGTTAACGGTTTTGGTATATACAACTTTTTCAAGGACTTCTTTTAGAAGTTCATTTTTTTGCGCTGGTGTCGGAAGGTTATGATAAACCCCAAGCAAATGTTCAATTTTTGGTATGATTGTACGTCTACTTTCCTCCCTTGCCTGAGATAGTCCGATTTCTGTTTCAAGGGTTTTGTTTAATTTCTTTGCTTCGTCCAACCGTTCCGAAATGGAGCGTGAGCGGTCAAGGAATTGCTCAACGGAATAAACGCCTTGCTCCAATAAGTCGTGTGTAGCGCTTAGCTGTTTCTCCAATAACGCAATATTGTTCTGATTGTTTTTAACAGAACGTTTCATAACTTCAACTTCATTATTGGGTTTCTGTTTCTTTTCTTTATCCCATTCCAGCTTGTAGCCCTCCAGCCATTGCTCCAGAACCGAAAGAATTTTTTCTTCAACGTAAATGTAAGGAGAACTTATATTATCGCAGGAACGGGCATGGCAAACCAGATAATCTTTCTTTTTCGGCGTTGCACTTTTTCGGAAGGACATACGTCTGCCGCATTTGCCGCAAAAGACAAGCCCTGCAAGCGCGCCTTTTAATTCTTTTTTATATCCAACAGGAGCGGGAGGATTTGCCTCCATATATTCCTGCGCAAGCTGAAAGGTTTCTTCATCAATAATTGCCTCGTGTAAACCGTCAGCTAAAATGCAGTCGTCGCCATAATTGCGCGGGCGTTCGATTTTTGTTTTACCGTCCGCTATTTTTTTCTTGGTAGGCCGCCAGCCCCAACGAATTTTCCCTATGTATACAGGATTGATTAGTATATCGCGTATGGTTTCTTTCTGCCAGTAGTCATGCCGGATAGGGGGAATTCCCATTTGATTCAGCTTGCGGGCAATTTGCTGAATGCCTAACCGCCGTTTATTTCCATTATCTCCTGTCTCTCCGTAAACGTACAGCGAAAAGATTAGCTTAACAACATCAGCATTTTCAGGGATAACTTCAAGCGTATATCCTTTGTCATTTTCTATTTTTACTCGTTTATATCCATATGGAGCGATAGATGCAATATACTTTCCCTCTTTGGCAGAAGCGGCTCTGCCGCGCTGTAAACGCCGGTTGATGGTTTTATATTCTCGTCTGCTCATAAACAGTCCGAATTCAAAATACTCCTCGTCAAATTCATTGTTTGGGTCGTATGTTTTCATAGGGGTAATAATTTTGGTGTTTGAAAATTTAAAAGTCTGTGCAATAAGGCCTTGATCTATCGTATCGCCGCGCGCCAGACGTTCAATTTCCATTACAAGCACGCCGGACCATAAGCCTTGTTCTACTTCCGTTAGAACGCGCTGCATAACAGGGCGGGAGGCAATGGTTTCACCGGATACAATTTCCCTGTAAATATCCCCGATATTTAGATGCATACGTTTTGCCAATTCCAAAAGTGCATGTTCATGCCGCGCCAATGTTTCACCTTCACCGCGTGCTTCGGCTTCTAAATCTGAGCGCGACTTTCTGAGGTATATCAAGTAATTTTCCGTAATAGGTCACCTCATTTTATTATTTTTAAATTCCACCGTAAAATAATAATAGCAGCGTAAAAACCAAAACTCCGCCAAGCAAAAACGCACAAATACTCGCGCCCCAAAAGGCAACCATATCAGGTGACTTATTATTCGGTTTTGCTTTTGCTTGCACTGGTTTTGGCGCGGCTTTTTCATCCCTTGGAGTTTCCACTGGTTTTGGTGCTGATTTTGGTGTCGGTGTTGGTTCCGACATTAAAGTCGGTACCAGCATTGATGATGTAGGCAGAGCGTTAAAAGTTTGTTTTACAGTATTAATAAAATCCTTAAACTGACATAAAACATTTTTATCACTAAGCATTTCAAACCTGGGATACTGCCTTAATTCCTGCGTGATAAATCTGGCTTCGGCATGATCTAACATGGTAAATTTATTTATATCTTTTACAGTGGATATTCCAAGTGCATACAATACGCAGGGTGGGGAAAGCACCTGCCGCATAAATATATTTGCCTCAAAATCTAATCTGTCAACCTTTTCTCGGTCAGATGATTGGCCTAAAATTCCAGAAGTACCCGAATGCCCTAAAGCGATGTGACCTAACTCATGAGCAATGATTTTAGCGTTTAACTCGTAAGATAGATTCTGGCGGTAATAAATAATTTTGGCCGATTCGTCTTGCAGAGTAAACCCGTCTCTTATTTCCATTAACCGTTCTATTTCTTTCCGGTTTTCATCTGGCAGCATATCTTGCTCTTCGGCATCTTGATAGGTTACAACATAGTAACCCAATTTTTTACAAATATCCAACAAATCTTCAAAACGAACCGGCAGAGTGTCAATGCCGTAATCTAATAAAAAAATGTTTGCCTCATTTTTAACTGAAAGATATTCCACGTCCTCACCCTCCGCCAAATGGCATAATTATATACCATAATCATAAGGCAGAGACAGCATAAAATCCACCGGTAAAGCTTGCATATAGTATGGTATTTTTACACTGTACAACGTGACATACGGCAGGAAAACATTACCAATGACTTTCACAATCTGAAATATTATGATATAGGTATAATATTTACAGGAGGGTGTAAAGTGAAGAAGCACAGGAGGGTTCTATTTTCAGCAATTATAGCAGTTGTAATTTTGCTGAATCCGATTATTTCAACTGCGGCGGCAATTTATAACATCAACAGCGTGCCTGAATCTCAGCCGATTACAATTGACGGGTACAACAATGAGTCGGCTTGGGAGAATTCGATTTTTATCAAACATAATTTACCCAGTAGAAACACGAATTTCACTAAATACATAGTTTTGCGCGTCCTTTGCGATGTAGATTATTTATACATCAATGCATATGTAGCGGATGACGATAGAGCAACTAAAGACGGAAAGCCCGATAATGTCCGCTTAGTGATGAAGCAGGGGAATTATTCTAAGGATTTAACAGTTTCCTATACCGGAAAGGCGTTGTCTGGCGGGGGAATATCCGCTGGCTATGACAATGAAATGTATTATGTCATAGAAGCCAGAATACCTTTTCAGAAGAAGTGGACTTCCAGTGGGGAATTTTCGTTGAGCGCGACTGTGACAGATAACGGAAAAGGTTCAGACGGGGAGACCCTTTCTGATATGAGAACTTTTAGTTATCTTTTTAAGGTAAATATAAGCACGCCAACAACTAAACCAACCGCCGCACCTACAACAACCAAAGCGCCTACACAGCCGCCAACCCAAACCCCGAATACTCCAAACACCAAACCACCGGCTGGCAACAGCGGTACACCGTCAACAGGCGGTTCCAGCGGCGGCAGTAGTACGGGTGGTAATAACATCGGCGGCAATACAGGCAGTAACAATAATGTTGGCGGGAGTACATTAACGCCGCCACCGGCTGGTGGGACTACTGCCCCGGGAGAAACAACAGCGGCGGCAGGAATAACAGATAAAACGGTTGGAGCGGGTATGACTGATACATCAGGCGAAACAATTACAACACCGGAAGGGGAAACAATAACCCTGCCGAATGAACAAGGGCAGGGTGGTAATCGTGCGTTGTTGGTGAGCGGTGCGGTTATTATCGCGGGGTTAATTATCCTCTTTGCATGGTTTGCCCTCAAATATTATTATGGCAGCAAGAAAAATAACGAAGAGGAAATAGAGATAGTTATAGACAGTAGTAATGAAGATGAAAAGGACGGCTATACGGAAAACGATACATCAGAACAGAGTGCCGATACTAAAACTAATGTGGAAAATAATTCGGAAAATGATAACGATAAAAAATTAAGTTAAGTTTTCAAGAGATTTTATTACATTGAAAACAAACTCAGCTTCTTTGTCTGTGAGCGTTTTGCTTACCCATTTTCCGTTAGAGTCATAACCAAATAAAACTGCGCCGGATTCCTGCCGCTTAGTTTGAAAAAGCAAATAAGAATCTTCATCCCTCGAATGGCTGTGCTGCCGTTCGAGGGCTTTTATTTTTGATGCAAGACTGTCATCTTCAACAGTGCCCCCATAAGCAAGAATGCGCCTGCCGCCGCCGTTTTCTTCCAACGCTTGTGCTTTGCGCATGAGTTCTTCTGAAGTATTATGAGATTCTGTTTTTGAGGTAGCGGGTTCAGACGTTTCCTCTCTGCCAAGCACGTAATCAACCGAGCAATGGAAGTAATCTGCAATTTTTTGCAAACTGGTATTGTCAACATCAAATTTGCCCTGTTCCCAGTTGGCTAATGTATCTTGTTCCACGTTTAAATAATTTGCCAGTGATTTTTGAGTTACTCCATTTGATATTCTTAGTTTTTTTATATTGTTTTTCAAGGGTTCTGCATGTATAGTTCTATCGGGAGAGGGTTCTTCTTTTTCCCAACCCATTATATAGGCAGGTGAACATTCTAATGCGTTTGCTATTTTTTCGATTTTATCTGATGGAATATTAATTTGACCAGTTTCATATCTGAAAATAGTTTGCCTACTTACACCAACCTTGTTTGCTAATTCTTCAAGTGTCATGCCTAATTGTTTTCTCTTGGTTTTTATATTATCACCAATCATATTGTCACCACCTTAATACAGCCATTATAGCATTGTTTTTGCATTAAAAGCAACAAATTTAAGAAAAATACAAATAAATTGCTTGACACGCAACAAAAAGCATTGTATACTTGTTGCATAAAGAGTAACAAGGAGGTGATAAGACATGATTCGAGTAGATGAATTGAAAGCAATCTTTGCAAGAAATGACGTTAGCAAAAGCAAAGTTGCTAAAATTTTAGGCATATCTCCAGAAACTTTTTCAAGAAAGCTAAAAAAAGGTGTTTTAAACAACAATGAAATTCAGAAGTTAATTGAAATATTTGATATTAAGGAACCGTTAGAAATTTTTTTTGCTTCATGTGTTGCTTCTAATGCAACAAATGGGGATGATATTCGTAATAAAACCGCATAGAAAACCCCGCCCTTGAGCGGGGCGGGGGGGAAGGGAATTATTTGATTAAGTATCCTTTTTCTTTTGCTGAATTAACAATCTTTAAATAGTTCTCTGATTTTAAATTTTTCATTCTTCTGTAGCCACCAAAGGATTTTGGTGCAATATCAGGTAAATGTTCTCTAAGCCAGTCATAATCGTTTTTATCTTGCTTAAAAGAAATTTCCTTAGTTTGTTTTTCTAAAAAGTATTGTTTTAATTCATTGGTTCTGTCATCCACAAATGGACGATTGCTAAATTTTATATCGCTTTTTAATGTTGTTTTATCTTTTATATATTCAAAATAAGAATAAAGACTAATACAGCAATGGCATACGGGACATTTGCTCCCTTGCAAATCAAAAGGTAATTTATTTAAAGGCGGGAAATTTCTATCAGTTCCAGACTTAGAAAATATTCTAAGGTGATAGATAGAGCAGTAGGGACAAATTCTGCTACCACTAAATTGAATCAAATCTTCGGAACGGTTGTTTAAGTATAAACTATTAGGTGTTGAGCGTATTTTGTCTAACTGTTGTAAGAGAGATTCTATTTTAGCTTCTTCAAATCGTGCTTCGTCAAATTTTCCTGCGAGTTTTAGGTATTCAACTAATCTGTGATAGTTTCCTCCGCAAATCGAATAAGGTATTAGCTCATTACTTTTTCTGAGGCAGGCAATTGCTAAATCCAAATTACCGTTCCTTTTATGAGTAGTTGCCGTTTTTTGAAGCTTGGATATTACAGAATCGTATTTTTCATTGCGATATTCCTCAATGTTTTGAATAGACGGGCATGGCGGAACAGGTATGGCATTAATTTCCTCAAGAATATTTAAATCAAAATGCTTTGTGATTACCTTATTAGGCTTTGAGGGTGTTGGAGGAGTAGGCTGCTGAATCGATTGTTTTTGATACGCTTGCCTAAAGCATTCTTGTCCATATAGAATTTCACAGTTTTTGCAAATACCAATAGCATTAACTTTCAAAAAAATGCCAGATTTTCCACATCTTATACATTTAGCCATAGAATCACCTCACACTACTATTACGGAAAAATTATATCACAATAATGTGAGCACATACAATACCAACCGACGAAATTGTATAAAATTTTATGTTTTCTATCCTCAAAAGGGGGAAAGGAGGTATTTATGGAACGGGAACAAACAACAATCCGCCTTCCGGCTGGCCTGAAAGAACAGATTCAGCGAAAAGCGGATGAGGAAGGGCAGAGTTTTAACTTTCTTCTTTTTTAGGGATGTTAGGGTACAAAACAAGAGTACCGTCTGTATCAATAGAAATATCTTTATACAAATCAGATAAAATCTGGATTTTAGTAATTATATCAGCAGCAGACAGCATGTCCCAAAACGAATCATTAAAATAATCGGCAAACCAATCTTTTGAGATTTTAATTATCTCTGAAAAATGCTGTTCAATAATATCTTCCTTACCATATAATCCATGTCCAATGAGATAATCCACCGGAACTTTAAAATAGTTGGCGAGGGAAAACAGCATATCATATGTAGGTTTTCTTTCTCCAAGTTCATATTGCTGTATGCCGCGTTCACTGGCGCCAATTCCAGCGGCAAGTTGTTTTTGAGTAATTCCATTATTCTTTCTAAGTTTTTTTAAATGTTCTCCAAAGTTAAACATGCAATCCTCCAATAAAGTATTGACACGCTCAAATGCGCGTGCTAATATAAGATTATAACACGAGCAAACGCGCGTGTTAAATTTGAAAGGGGTAGGTGATATTGAACTCTAATTTAAAAAGAGCACGAAAAGATGCAGGGCTAACCCAAAAACAGGTTGCAGAGATAATAGGAATTACAGTTGAGACATATCAACGGTATGAGTATGCAGGTAGAATTCCAAGAGCCGATATTGCAATAGCAATATCGGATGCAATAGGCGTTAAATCTTACAAATTATTCAAAACAATATTTGGAGCAATTGCTTTGAATAATACTAAAAAGAACATACATCCATAAATATACCACGATAACACCGTGAGGGTCAATAAAATACTTTATTTGAAGCAATAGGACAAATATCCAAATGGAATAGTTAACAACAGGAGGGAAAAATGAAATTGGCAATTCAACAAGAACGCATAAATAAAGGTTGGAAACAACAATATGTTGCAGATCAAATAGGCGTTTCAAAATCAACCGTTCAAATGATTGAAACTGGGCAACGTAAACCTTCATATGATGTTCTTGTAAAACTTCTCGATTTATTCAATTATGACGATCCTCGAGAATTGTTTAGAGAAATAAAAACAAAAGGAACAGGCGGCATTGAACTCTAATTTAAAAAGAGCACGAAAAGAATGGAACAGTTAACAGTAGGAGGAAAAAATGGAATTGGCAATTCGACAAGAACGGATAAAAAGAGGTTGGTCACAATCAAAGGTTGCCAAACAGGTAGGACTGTCGCAATCTATGTTATTAAAAATCGAGACTGGAAAGCGCAAACCCTCATTCGATGTTCTTGTCAAATTAGAAGACTTGTTTGGTATGGACTATCGTGAGTTGTTTAATGCCCCACAACGGAAATTGCAGGATAACACAAAAAGTGACGGCAATCAGACTGAAAAATAAGTACAACCCTAATATACCACGATAACGCCGCAAAGGTCAATAAAATACTTTATTTGAAGTAATAGGACAAATGTCTAACGGAATAGTTTATAGCAGGAGGTGCAATATGGCTGTAGAATTGGGAAATGTTGTTTGTGATTTTTATATCGGTGATACCCATGCAATTATTTGTGATGATTATTGCAGAGATAAAACAAAAGAGCAGATAGATAAAATTTTAGCCCGAATTGCTGAAATGGCCTATCAACCTCTTGTGGAAGCTGAAATGCTCAAAGCAAAAGAGCGTCAACCTTTGAATACATAGAATCCTGCCTAATGCAGACACTAAGAAAAAACAACAGGAGTGATTTTATGTTAAACAATAAATATCAGGTTATAGCCACGCACAAGGTTACAAAAGAAAGGTTTGTGTTTTTCGAGGGCAGTAAAGATGACTGCATGGAGAAAATCTTAAGAATAACGCCGGACAAAGAGACAAGCCCTGAAACCGTTAACGGTGAAAAAATATGGCATTTTAACCTTAGCTTAGAAAGGAAAAAAGAATAATGACAAGAGAAATGATGTTGTTTATTGCAAAAAAATCAAAAGACAATGACGTGCTTATCGTTACCAACTCAAACCGAGCGGCCAGAAGAAAAGAGGAATTTAAAGAATTTGTTTTGGGAGCGTTAGCGTTGCCTTGCAGGGAAATCAAGAATTCTATTTTTATCTTCGGAGAGCACAGGGTAGTATTTTGCAGCCCTGATGCCCTCAGAAGTTGGGATAGCGACTATATCGGACTAGTTTACCTTGATTTCCCTGATATTATACATAGCCAAAAGCGCAACCGCTGCCCGAAACCTCAATTGTTAATAGACGCAGTAATGGATGACAGAACATTTTCAGGAGGCGCAAAATGAAAATGATTGAAGAATTGTCTCAAGAATATCCGTGGTTAGTTGAAAAATCGACCAGCCTTGAACGCTTGTATGCATGTGCAGTAGGTGCAATTTCAGGCACGTTAAAAAGCCCATTAGCGCAAGATGAAAAAGTAACTCAAATCGCAGAAATTTTAGCATTAACGGACTATCTTGAGTCTGACCAAGTGGGGAGTACATTATGAGAACATGCGCAGAATTGCTTGTAATTGCAATAATCTTTGTCGGTCTATTGTACGAGGACAAGCTTATCCGCTGGGAAGATAAAATCATCAGAAAAATAAGAAGGAAGGAAAAGTGATGTATGATACCGTATCGGCAGTAGTGCTGGCGGCAGTGGCAGTGGGGCTGATTATCGCCGCCATGACTATCAGGGATTTATGGCGCCGTGTTGATTATCTCGAATACATATGGATTCACGGCAATAAAAAAACGCCCAACGAGGAGGCGACCTCAGTTGAGCGCAAGAACAAAAATATAACATTAGTATAGCCTAAAGTTGTAAATAAATCAATGCATAGGGCGTGAAAAAAATGAAAAAGCAGAAGCACGCGGCAAAATGCCGGATGTGCGGAAAATCATTTCTTACGGCAAGTCCAAATGCAAAATACTGCACGGAATGCGGCAAAGAAAAAGACCGCGAAGCTGCCAGAATAGCGTATGCAGATAAAAAGTGGCAGTCTCAGTTCGACAGCCTGAAAATGAATAATATAAACAAGTTTTTAAATGAAAAATCAGATTATGAAAAAAGAAGCGGAACTTACATAAGTTATGGAAAATACATGGATTTACGGACCCGTAGAGGTGGATGATGAAAAAAACATTATACCAGCTAAGGGAAGTATCGTTATTTTATAACGGTGAATCCTACACAGTAGAGGTTGAAGGGGAGCCGGAATTATCGCAGGAATTTAATAATCCTTTAGAGGCATGGACGCGGTTTGTCGATATTATAGACAGCCGCGTTAGACGCAGAATAGGGGACATGCTGGAGAGCCAGGGTTACAGCCGTTACACGGGAGAACCGAAAAATGAAAAGTAAGCCATGGAATACATATGAAAACCGTGGGAGCAGAGCCGAAAATACATCAATATATATTTATCCTTCTAATAAATACGGTTATCAGATTAACATAAATCACCCCAAAATAAACGGTCTGTACCGCAGGTATCTGAAATGGAAAGGTATACCGCAGTGGTGTCCTTTATCGGATGCACAGCGATTTGAATTTGAGGCATATATTTTTGGATTGCTTAGAAAGGGCAAACTCAGAAAGGATGAAAATTTGTAATGAAAACAGAATTTGCGGCCTGCGAGTATTGCGGGCAATACAACACAGTCAGCGTGCCGGACGATGCTACGGATGAGGAAATACGCCTTGCGGCAATCGAAGTATGCGAATGTTCAGGAGCGAAAAAACAAAAAAAGATTAAGCGGAACATTTTAAATGCCGAATGTATGCTAAATAAATTATTTGGAGATGAAGCTCCGAAATACGGATTGCCAGCATATCAAGAGGCGCATTTGCTTGATTACCTGCATAAAACAATCGAAATGGCGGCAAATGAAAGGTTGCTGTCAGCAACAATAAATATTGGAGATTACGGCAAAGTAAAAATCGCTGTAACCGCAAGCGGAAAAGTAGAAGTTGAGCGTATAAGAACCGTAAAGCAAAAATTTTAAAGCGTAACTCTTCTGCCTGCACTGCTGTAAAAAAATGCAAATACTGTGAGTTTAAGGGTATGGGGTATGTGTGTAATTATAGGGAGGCTGAATGATGGATAGACTGACGAATAATGAAACTTATTCGATATTAAAAATGCATCTCGAAGGAACTCCATCATGGGCAGATATTGTGAATCAAAAAGAAAAAATCTATGTTGCTCTTGCAGAGTACGAGAAAACAGGATTGAAACCGGATGAAATTGAAAAACTTAAACATGAATATGCAGTTTTAGAATCAAAGCTTAATAAGGCGATTACTCTTTTACAACTGATGAAAGAGTATATATCACATCAATGTAGCACATGTGTTCATTGGGTACGGATAGATGATATAAAAATGCGTTGTAACGCTGGTGGATGCCTAAATCTAAATAAGCCGGATAGATGGGAATGGATTTACAAGGCAGAATTGCAGGAACTGATTGGAGGTAGTGAAAATGAATAGACAAGCAGAATTAGGAAGATATAATCCGCAACCATTGACAGCGGAAGAATTAAAGAAAATGGCAAGTGAACCTGTATGGGTGGAAGAAGCGCATGATAAATTTAGCAACGAGTCTTTGCATGGGTGGTATGTGATTGATTGCGCAACAGATTATGATGAATATTCCATCGTGATAGAACTAACTGATAATAGCACTATAATTTGGGATTTACTGTCAGAAGATTCACCACCGAAGATTTATCGCTATAGACTCGAAGGAGGTATAAAAAATGAATGAAAGATTTTTTGAGGTAAACATGAGTAGATTAACATTTGAGATTCATGACGGAGGACTGTTTGTTAAAGAGTCTGATGTAAAAACATGTGACGTAGAAGATGAGATTATGCATACAGGAAATGCTATAAGAAAACTTGCAAAATACGAACAAGCTGAAGATGATGGATTGTTGGTGCGGTTGCCGTGTAAAGCGGGAGACATACTCTATATGCCAACCCGAAATTCTGTTTCAGAGTTTGGAATTTATTCTTTGGAAATTCTTATGAATAACAATGTACTTTTAAATACGAAATTAATAAAAGGCACCATTATATACGGTGAAGTATTTAATGCAAATGAAATCGGCAAAACCATATTTCTTACCCGCGAAGAAGCAGAACGAGCGTTAAAGGAGGCACAGGAAAATGCCTAAATACATAGAATCTGCCACAGCAATGGAAATTGTAAGCCAAAAGCATAAAATACCGTTGGCAGACCTCGTAGACACGTTTGCAGAGATACCCGCCGCTGATGTTGCGCCGGTAGTGCATGGGCAGTGGGTACCTACCGCCGCTAACAGTGATGAGTTATATAATTGTTCAAATTGCCATTGCTTTAGCGATAGAGAAACGCATTTTCATTGTCCTGTCTGCGGAGCGAAGATGGACGGTGAGAAGAATGGGTAAAAAAATAATTGATGTATGTTGCGGAAGTAAAATGTTTTGGTTTGACAAAAATAATCCGAATGTGGAATTTTGCGATATAAGACAAGTACCGCGCCACGAATTTTATCCTAACCAATATATTGAGATTGCGCCGGATAAAGTATGCGACTTTACGGATTTACCATATGCAGATAAAACATTTAAGTTAGTAGTTTTTGACCCACCACACCTGACCCACGCTAGTGATAAATCATGGCTCGCGTTAAAGTATGGGACTTTAAAAGACGATTGGCAAAGTATGCTCAAAAAGGGCTTTGCAGAGTGCGTGCGGGTATTAGATGACTATGGAGTATTAATTTTTAAGTGGAGCGAAGTGCAAATACCACTGCAGCAGATATTGCCGCTATGCGAACTCAAACCGCTATTTGGGAATCGAAGTGGTCGCAATAATAACACGCATTGGATATGCTTCATGAAAGGAGTGGACAGTTATAAGAATGGATAAGGTAGTGTTATTATCAATACAGCCTCAATGGTGTGAGAAAATAGCAAGCGGAGAAAAAACTCTTGAAATACGTAAAACAAAGCCAAAACTGCAAACTCCGTTTAAGTGCTATATCTACTGCACAAAAGCGGTAACGATATACGACATGCTTTGGTCTGAAACGGAAAATGTAGGGACAATCAATCAGGGATACAGCGGCAAAGTCATTGGTGAGTTTGTGTGTGATGAAATAATAGAGTTTTTTTACAAAGGCTTTGGGGTGAAAGGATATTTTGCCGAAGATATTGAGCTACAGGAGAGTTGTCTTTCTTTGAATGATTTGTACCGTTATGGTAAAGGGAAACTATTGTATGGCTGGCACATTTCCGACCTTGTGATTTATGATAAACCCAAACAACTAAGTGAGTTTAATATTAATCGTGCACCTCAAAGCTGGTGCTATGTGCAGGAGGAATAAAGCTATGTATAAATTAAAAATCCCATGTAAATACGCAAAATTTACCAATGGCGGCGGTAACTCATGCACCTATTACTGGATTTGTAATAAGTACAAAAAATACACCGACCCACAACACTGTGAGTGGTGCAAAAGTAAGGAGAAATAAATGGCAACAATACAAGGATTTAGCGCAAGGTTGCAAGAAGCTATGTTTAATAAAGGGTGGTCGGTTTTAGATTTATCGCATCACACTGGTATTTCGGATTCATCATTGTGGTACTACGTTAATGGGTACAGTTTGCCGGGCGCACTCAATATTGCTCGGATGTGTGCTGCACTTTGTATATCAGCGGATTGGCTGTTAGGGATTGATAAAAAGAACCGGAAGATGTAAGCGTGTTTAAGACATAACGGAATTCTTGCCGGAAACAATAAAAAGAAAAAAGCAGAGGTAAGGTTATGGAATTTTTGGGAATTGTGTGTATTGTAGCACTGCTGTTTGTATCGAATAAAACCGAAGAACATGATAAACGGTTGAAAGAAATTGCAGCTAAATTAAGGCACTGCGAAGTTAGAATTGCAGACTTAGAGGAAAAATTAAAAGAAAAGGATTAAACACAGAGGTGATAAATAATGCCGCGCTGTAAAAGAACGACAATAGCAGGAGTAGTTTTAGAACAGGAGTTTTACACCGTGGCAGAGCGGGCAAATATTAAGAAGGCGAAACCCAAGCCGGTACGTTTTGAAACAAAGGAGGAGCGGGACGAATATAACCGCCGTAGATCTCAAAAGCGCATGATCCAAAACACAAACGCAAGCTTTAATCATAATGCTTACTATGTAACCCTTACATATAATGATACCTTTTTGCCGGATGATTTTAAAACAGCAAAAAAAGATTTAAACAATTATATAAGAAGGCTGCAGCATATTTACCCGTATGCAAAAGTGATAGCCGTTATGGGTCGGGGACACAGGAACGGAAGAATCCATTTCCATCTTATTATAGGAGATGTACCGAAATATATCATTATAGAAAAGTGGACATACGGAGAAATAACGAGAATAGAACATCTGCGCAGGCACAACTATTATAAAGATGAAAACGGTAAGCTGATAGATCACGGAGAGGATTATACCGCGCTTGCAACTTACCTTTTTAATCACTGGACGGAAGAGCAGGGAAAAGGGAAAAGATGGAAACAGACAAAAACAATACAGGAGCCGCAAAAAAGCGATCCTAAATTATCGGCAGTTAACTATACAGTGGACAAGCCGCCGAGAACTCCGAAAGGCTATATGCTTGTAGAAGCAAAGCAAAACCCTTTTTATAAAAACAGTTACCTTTATTTTAAGTATGTATTAATCCCACCGGACCCGGAGGACGTTGAAAATCAGGATTAACATTCAGGCGCGTCGGCCGCCTTTTCATCGCCTTGTATTATAGTTCCGTTTTACAACGATAGGCGACAATAAGCAAGAAAATAATCACATAAATAGGATTGACATAAATGTGTTCATTATACATAAATTAAAATTTATATGAGAGGAACAAAAGGAACGTGTCATTAAATGCATATAACCCACAAATGGCAAACAAAGGGAAAAGTCTTGAAGATTTGCTGAGTTATCAAAACAATCAGTATAAGTCTATGGGAATTGCCAACATACAAAAAATATCCACGCCATGGACTGTCATACGCATGGGAAAGAAAATAGTGAATGCATTTCCGCAAGGGAAAAGCACACTTGATTTCAGAGGAACAGTCAGGGGAGGCATACCGATTTCATTTGATGCGAAAGAAAGTCAGAATGAAAAAGGATTGCCTTTAAACCACATACAGGAACACCAGATAGAATACATACGCTTCGCTCTTCCGTTAGGCGAGGTGTCGTTTGTCATATGTGAAATAAAACCTATGCAAAAGATATACCTTATCAGGGGGGGAGATGTTATATCCTTTTGGGACAGGTGGAAAGCCAACCAAAGGAAAAGAGGAGGATATAACATCATACCAATATCAGCCATGCAGGAAATCATACAAGGCTGTCGAGGATATGCCTGTGATTATTTAAGCGTGGTACTTAACAGCTAAAGTCAAAGGAGGCTTTAAATGTGACCAAAGAAGAATTAGAGAAATATTTATATCTCGAAGGAGAAGTTGCTATGCTGGAGATTCAGATTGAAAAGGTCAAGGAAAAGATAAATAAATACCAGACCAGCGACAGCGTTAAGGCTTCGCAGATAGAATTCCCGTATACACAACATAGTGTTTTGGTATCAGGAATTCCAGAGAAAAGTTATTCCGGCGCATGGGAACTGCGCAAAGAACTTGAGGAATTAAAATTGCGATTGCAGGAAAGAAAAGAAGAATGTGATTGGGAATATAAGAGGTTGCATAATTATATTCAAAGTATTGACAGCAGTTTGTTCCGGCAGATATTAACATACAAATTTATTGAAAATTTGGAGTGGGAAGAAGTAGCAACACGTATATCAAATCATGATACAGAAAACAGCGTCAGAAAAAAATTTGAAAGATTTTTGAAAAAAATATGATTTTGACCGATATGACCGCCGCAAACGTGCTAAAATGTATCATGTAAAGATATAAAAACACACCTGATAATCGCAGACGCATGATGATGCGCTCGAATTAAGGGTGTGTTTTTTCATTGTTTTGGGCCTGACAGTGAGTAATTATTTCAAAATAGAGCGGGAGATATTTTACTTTAATTTACTTTAATTTTTAGGAGGGATTGAAATGCTTACGCCAAAGCAAAAAAAGGCAATAAAATTAATGGTTTCAGGTGAATTAAAGCAGAAAGAAATTGCAGGAGAAATTAAAGTATCAGAACAGAGCATTTGCGCGTGGAAAAAAGACAGAGAATTTATGGAAGAATATAACCGCCTCCTGACCATAGAAATTCAGTCCGCGGCGGGAAAAGCATTCAAGAAACAAAAAGAACTTCTCGCCGCAAAAAGTGAAATGGTACAGCATATGGCCGCGAAAGATATCCTTGACAGAGCGGGTTATAAACCCAAAGACAAAATGGAAGTTTCAGCTTCACTTGAAACGGAAATTACAAAGCTTGATAATTTAATAGAACAGATTAAGGGCGAGGAGGAATGAGCAGCGAAAGATTGATTTTATCTCCCAAATACAAATCCTTCCTCCGCTGTAATGCTCCGGTAGAATTTTTGGAAGGGACAACGGCGGCAGGAAAAACGACCGTGGGACTTTTTAAGTTTATGCTGAAAGTTGCCGACAGTCCGAAAAAGCTTCATATTCTGGCGGCAAAAGACACTGGAACTGCTGAAAAGAATATTATCAACAAAGACCTCGGGATTATTGATGATTTTGGCGTTCTGTGCCAATATAACGGGAATGGTTCCAAAGATGATAAGATACCACATATTTTATTTCACACGTCTGCCGGAGACAAAATTATTTATGTTATGGGGTACGGCGATAAAACCAAATGGCAAAAAGCTTTGGGCGGTCAGTACGGATGTCTGTATATTGATGAAATTAACACCGCAGATATTGAATTTGTACGGGAAGCTTCCATGCGCTGTGATTATCTTATGGCGACGCTTAATCCTGATGATCCAAGCTTGGACGTGTACAAAGAATATATTAACTGTTCCCGTCCGCTGCCAGAATGGCGGCAGGAAACGCCGGTTGAAATTTTAAATGAATTGAAAGAAGAACCAAAGCCCAATTGGGTGCATTGGTTCTTTTCTTTTAACCATAATCTGGGATTAAGCAAGGAAAAGCTGGAACAGATTATGACAAATACGCCGAAGGGGACTAAGATTTACAAAAACAAAATACAAGGCCTGCGCGGAAAAGCAACCGGTCTCATATTTCCAAACTTTGACCGCAAAAAACATGCGGTGTCTATTGAGTGGATAAAAGCACAAGTAAAAGCAGGAAAACTGCGGTTCAAAAAGTTTTCGGCGGCTTTAGATACATCCTATTCCAGCAAATCTCCCGATACAATTGCAATGATATTTCAAGGGATTACAGAGGACAGAAAGCTGATTTTGCTGGATGAAAAAGTGTACAGCAATGCAGATTTAAGTACGCCGCTTGCACCGTCTGACACAGTAATCAAATTTCTGGATTTTCTGGAGCGGAACCGTCATGAATGGGGATTTGCCAAGGATGTATTTATCGACTGTGCAGACCAAGCTACCACAATGGAATTAAAAAAATATAAACGTTTGCACGGTTGCCTGTATAACTTCCACGATTCGTACAAAAAGGTAGAGATTATTGACCGTATCAAACTTATGCTCGGATGGATACAGCAGGGCTGTTATTTAGTAGCAGATACCTGTACAGAGCACATGGGCGAGCTTGACCGGTATAGCTGGAAAGAGGATAAGGATGAGCCGGAAGACCGCAACGACCATACAATTAATGCCTGCCAGTATGGATTTATTCCATACCGGCAAATGATTGGATTTAAGGGGGCAGAGAAATGAGATGGACACAGAAATTGAGCGAGAATATTAAACGCGGTTTGCGCAGCTGGCTTCAGGTACAGCCTGCGAATTCGCGCAGTATACAGATACAGGAAATCATGGATTTTGAATTGAACGCAATCCGTAACCGTATTTGGTATCGGGGAGACGGAAACGAATTGGAGCAGATGTACCAGCAATGTCCTGAATATACGGACAAATATAAGTTTTGGGCTTCAAGGTGTACGCCTGGTATGGAAATGCGCAAGATACATACAGGACTTCCCAATCTGATAGTACGCATTCTAACAGGGATTGTGCTGGAAGATATGAACGGTTTTGAGTTTGCAGATTCAAAACAGGCGGATATCTGGTGTGAAATTGAAAGTGAAAATAAATTCCGAAAAATATTAGAAAAATGTCTGAAAGAAACGCTGTATATCGGCGATGGGGCTTTTAAGGTGACAATAGATACCAACATAAGCCAATACCCTTTATTGGAATGGTATTCAGGCGAGCGGGTAGAGATAGTATATGAGCGCGGGCGCATTAAAGAAATTATATTCAAAACGCCGTACACAGAACATCGGCAGCAGTATGTACTGCATGAGCATTACGGATATGGATATATTCATAATGAATTGTATAAAGGCGACAGTTTGGAGGATTTACAGTCCATAGACGCAACCAAAGGCGTACAAAATTGGAGCTTCGATAAATCTGTAATTCTTGCCGCGCCGCTGAAAATATACGAGAGTGCAAAATATGAAGGGCGCGGAGGTTCTGTTTTTGACGGAAAACTTGATAGTTTTGACGCGCTGGACGAAGCATGGTCCCAATGGATGGACGCGCTTAGAGCGGGCAGGGCAAGGACATATATCCCTGAATCCTACATACCTAAAGACCCGGATACAGGCAAGGTTATGAAGCCGAATCCTTTTGACAACCGTTTTATTTCCGGTGATGACAATATGGACGAAGGAGGAAAAAACGTAATAAGCACAGAACAGCCTGCAATACCTCATGACAGTTATGCGGCAACGTATTGTACAGCGCTGGATTTGTGCTTGCAGGGTATTATTTCCCCTTCCACGCTTGGCATTGATGTTAAAAAATTAGATAATGCCGAGGCTCAGCGGGAAAAGGAAAAGGCAACGCTTTACACCCGAAATGCCATTGTTGAAGCTTTGCAGGAAGAATTGCCGGAAGTAGTGGCCGCGTGCATCAATGCTTATAATATTCTCCTAAAACAACCTTTAATGGAAGTTAAAGTAGATATACCGTTTGGCGAGTATGCGAACCCAAGCTTTGAAAGCCAGGTTGAAACTCTGTCCAAAGCCCGCCCAGGTACGCCGGTTATGAGTATTGAGGCTCAGGTGGAAGAAATGTGGGGAGACAGTAAGGATGATGTTTGGAAAACAAAGGAAATTCAAAGGCTGAAAAGTGAACAGGGAATTGTAGAAATGCGGGAACCTGCATTAAATATGGGGGTAGGTTTTAACGATGATGAAAGTGAAAGTAGCAAACCGAATGTACCGGATGAGCCGTCAGGAATACCAGGGACTTCTGAAAACAGCAAGTGAGCAGGTTTCCTTTGGAATTTATGCCGTTGAAAAGAGCGGGTATGCAGAATTGCGCTGTGATAGATGTCAAAGTATCACCCAATTAAAGAATTTACGCAGACAATTTAAAGCGGCCGGATTTAAGGTTCTGTCCAATGAGTGATTATGATATTTCAAAAGCCTTTCAGCGTATTGAAGAGTATCTTATATCATCAATGATAAGGAATGTGAAACATCATTTGAGTTTAGAGGAAACGGAAGATCTGAATTATACAATGTGGCAGGCTAAGCAGTTAGAAGCTTTGCAGACGTACAGGATGGATAATCAAAAGATATTTACTTCTTATTTTTCCACTATTAATGACCAGATTAAGACTGCGCTGAAAAAAGCATATAAAAGCGGTCAGATGGATCAGGAAACAGAGATTTTGGAGGCGCTGAAAAAAGGGTTCAGAGTTCCGAAAGGCAAGTCGAGCGGGCTTTACGGCGAATTTTTTAAAATCAATCAGAGAAAACTAAACGCTTTGATTACCGCAACGGTCCATGATATGCAGAAAGCCGAAACTGCAATGCTTCGCATGGCTAATGACCAATACCGAAAGATTATATTTGATGCACAGGTATATGCGAATACAGGAGTAGGCACACTGGAACAAGCCGTTGATATGGCGTCCAAAGATTTTTTGACGCGGGGGCTTAACTGTATAGAATACAGCAATGGTGCGCGGGTACCTATTGACAGCTACGCGAGAATGGCAATAGATACCGCAAACACACGGGCTTATTTGCAGGGGGAAAGCGCCAAGCGTGACGAATGGGGAATCAGCACAGTTCTTGTTACCCGCAGGAACGTTGCCTGCCCTAAATGTCTGAAATGGATTGCCAAAGTTTATTACGATGATGTTTACGGGAATGTGCCGGTTCCGGATAATAAATATCCCAAATTATCCGCTGCCATAGCAGGAGGGCTGTACCATCCAGGATGCAAGGACAGTCACACTACATATTTTGAGGGTATCAATACCCCGCCGAAGCCGTTAACACAGGATGAGATTGATGAGGCAAACAGAGTATATTCTTTACAGCAGCAACAGCGGTTCAATGAGCGGAATATCCGAAAATATAAAAGGCTGCGCGACGGTTCCCTTGATTCGGATAATAAAGAATATTACAGCCAAAAGGTTAAGGAATGGCAGGGCAGGAATAACGATTTTGTGAAGAAAAATGAAAAAGTACTTCGGCGGGATTATAAGCGTGAAGATTCACATGGTGTAAAAGTCACTCCGCCGCCTCTGGCCCGTATGGGGGATATTGTAAAACCTACAGAACATGGTATACTTAAATTAACCGCGGAAGAAGAAAAAGCAATTCAAACGCTGGATTTCAAGCAAATGTCCGATGGTGTCGGGCGGTTAAGCAACCGCGCTGCAAGAAAATGGTATAAATCCCATGATGAGCAGATTCCCAATATCATTGACAGAACCAAAAGTATTGAAGAACAGGCAAGGCAAGCCTGTGAACTGAGAAACCAATACCGTACGCAGGCCCGTGAGCTAATGCGGGATCAGGAAGCACGGAAACAACTGGATATCGAATACCCGAATAAGTCGTTTGAGGAATTGCTGAACCACAAAATATCCGATAAAGGAATGACCCGCGAAGAAGCCGTACAGGATATTTTAAATACTTCCGTTAAAACAAATAAAAAAGTGAACGAAAAGTTTGGATTGGAGTGATGCAGTAATGAGGGAATATATGATTTGCAATCAGCCTGATGATGAAATTTTTGAAAGGCAGTGCGCCGCTTTGCTGAAACATATTCCAGGATTAACAGAAGAAGCAATGCTCCAGGATGTTGACGGGAGTGTAATCAAGCGGTTTAATCTTTCCGGTAAACCAATAATAGTAAAAAATGATTATTATATCGGCGGGGTCTTTATTCAATCAGAAATAAATCTTGAACAGTTCTTTTAGTCAAAGCACCTTACTTAATGTGAGGTGCTTTCGTTATACCCCAAAGGAGGTGTTTCAAAGGTGCAGTGCTCTGCGCCTTATTTTTTATGCTCCAAACGCGATAAGAGGATAAAAGATGCGCGGCCGGTGACACCGATGAAAACGGATATTACAGGGTGACACCCTTAAAACGGAAGGAGATTATTATGTCAGAAGCAAATGCACAAAATTTACAGGAACAGCAGAATCCCGCACAGCTCCAGCAGTCTCAGCAAGCTCAGCAGAATAGTACATCGGCATCAGTCGACTATGCCAAAATCCAGCAAATGCTTGAAGGTACATTGGCTGCAAAAGAAGACACTGCGCTCAAAGCATATTTTAAACAGCAGGGTTTGAGCCAGCAGGAAGTGGAACAGGCAATATCGGCATTTAAAGCAGAAAAAGCGAAGAATCAGCCGGACGTTAATGCTTTGCAGACCCAGCTTGCGCAGGCGCAGGCGGCAGTGCAGAAAGCACAGGTTGAAAACGCGGCGGCTATGGCAGCGGTGTCTCTTGGCATAGAAGCCAATACTATTCCGTATTTACTGAAAATGGCTGATTTGAGCGGGGTTTTAGGGCAGGACGGAAAAGTTAATGAAGAAGCGGTAAAAAACGCCTTAAACAAAGTTTTAGAGGACATACCGGCGTTAAAACCGAAAGAGGGTTCATCAGGTTTTGTGCAGGTTGGGGCAGCCAACCCATCTCAGACGCAGAATCAGAACCCGAACGAACCAATTACGCTGAAAGACGCAATTTCAGCGGCTCTGAAAAAATAAGAAAAGAGGTATTTTTATGGCAGTAACGTTAGCACAGGCAAAATTAAAAACGCAGGATAAATTATCAATGGCCGTAATTGATGAATTCCGTAAATCCAGTTTTTTGCTGGATCATATGGTGTTTGATGATTGTGTATCTCCTGTGGGGAACGGCGCAACTATGACGTATGGATATTACCGCGTTATCACCCCTTCTACCGCAAGCTTCCGTGCAGTAAACGAAGAATATAAAGCGGACGAGGCAAAAAAGCAGAAGTACACCACGGATTTAAAAATCTTCGGCGGCGCCTTTGAGATTGACCGTGTTATCGCGGAAATGGGCGGTGTAGACGATGAAGTCACTTTCCAGATGCAGCAGAAAATTAAATCTGCTTCCGCGCTGTTTTCAGAAACCCTTGTTATCGGAGATTCCAAAAAGGATGCCAAGGCATTTGACGGGTTGGATGTTGCAGTAACGGGCAGTTCCACTGAATATATCCCGTCTGCTGCAATTGACCTTTCAACAACAGAAAAGGTAACAGCTAATTATCAGCTTTTTCTTGACCAGCTGGATGAATTCCTGATGGGGCTGGACGACAAGCCGACTTTCATCGGCGGCAATCTGAAATTGATTGCTAAAATTCGCGCATGTGCCCGCCGCGCCGGTATGTATCAGGTAACAAAGAATGATTTCGGTCAGCAGATTGAAAGCTACGGCGATATCCCGTTGGTAGACTTTGGTGCAAAGAGCGGGTCTAATGAACCGATTGTGCCTATTACAGCTTCAGGAGCCAATGCAGGGCACACTTCCCTGTATGCCGCAAGAATTGGTCTGGATGCTTTCCATGCGGTTTCTCCGAGCGGGTCCTTGCCCATTAAACAATGGCTGCCGAAATTTGACAATGCCGGAGCTGTGAAAAAAGGCGAAGTTGAAATGATAGCGGCCGCAGCGCTGAAAGCAACAAAGGCCGCAGGAATTATGCGCAAAATTAAAGTACAGTAAGGAGGAATATTATGCCGAATGAAATGAAATACGGAAATGTCGATTGGCCGGAGGGGTCTCCGATTGAGGGCGAGCGAATGGCAACTGCAGGAGAATATACCGGCCAGCATAAAGGGGCTGTAATGCAGGACGCTTTGGAGGGAGCTGACAATGCTCCTTATTTCAGGCAAAGGAATACGGTCCGTTACGGTACGCTTACGCCTGATGCCGCAGATGACAATTTCCTCGAAAGGCTTATTGCTGTAAGCTATACGGCAGCCGGAGCGGTTACAGATATTTCGTTAGCCGGAGTGACATATCATGCCGACAATAAAATATTTGAAGATGTTCCTTGCAGTGCAGAATCCTTTACATTTAAGGACGGCGGTACTGCTAAAACCGCAGTGAATACAGACGGGGTTTGGTCTGTATCTTAGGAGGTATCTATATGCCCTATAAACCATATGCAACCACTGAATACTACCGCAGTACATACAGCGGGGAAATGTTAATCAGTTCCCTTCCAAGGGCTTTAAAGCAAGCTTCCAGACATATTGATTCCCTGACCTATAACAGGATTATAGATCAGGGATTTTCCAATTTAACCGAGTTCCAGCAGGATATTATACGTGAAGTTGTGTGCCGGCAGGCAGATTTTGAGCATGAAAATGCAGATGAAATTGATACAATCCTGCAAAGCTACAGCATTAACGGCGTATCGGCTCAGTTTGGCAGTTCATGGAATGTTTTTACCGATAAAGGCATTGCAATGCGCAGGGATACCTATTCCCTGCTTTGCCAAACCGGCTTATGCTGCCGGTTAGCGGGGTGAAGCTATGAAATATCCATGTTTAATACCAAAGAAATCATGCCGGACGGATATCCATGTGCATTTAGAATCCGAAGAACTGAATAAATATGGTGAACCAAAATATGTAAAGGATTTGGATTTAAAATGTAATTTTCAGGATACGGCAAAAACCGTGCTGACAGCAGAAAAAAAGCTGGTGCAGATTACAGGCACAGCCCTGTTCTGCGGCGATATTGCGCCGGATATTCCGGCGCTGAGCGGGGGGACAGTTACCGTGTTCGGTATGGAGCGGCGTATTCAGCAGGGCATGAAAGCCCGCAATTCTGACGGGACAGTAAACTATTGCCGATTGGATGTGGTGTGATGATTAAAGCGCGTTCTAAAGTGAAAATCAATAAAACCATGGTTAAAAAACTTGATAAAGCCGCGATAACCGCATTGGAAAAAACTGCCGAAGCACTGCATGCGGAAATTGTAAATGCGCAGGTAATTCCTTTTGATAACGGAACTCTGCAAAATGAAAATACATTTGTTGATTACTCAAAATCTCAACGTGGGCGAGTGTCCATTGTAACGCAAGGTCCGCAGGCGCGCAGATTGTATTACCACCCTGAATACAATTATCAAAAAACAAATAACCCGAAAGCCGGAGGGCAGTGGCTTGATCTGTGGATAAGCGGGTCAGAAAAAGAGTTTTACGAGGAAACATTTGCAGAGTTTTATCGCAAAGAAATTGGAGGTATGTAAATGCTGTATTTGAAAGAGATACGCGATTGGGTAGCTTCCCTTGGGATTGCCCATGATGACAACGTTTATATCGGCAAGCTTGATAATAAAAAGCAGAAATCTATAGGCGTATATCACCGCAAAAGTACATACATGCCCCGAACTGCATTAGGGGGCTGCGAGCAGTCCACCTATGATATTAAGCCTGTATCTTTGCTGATACACTGGAACAAAAGTCAGCGCGAAACAGAAAAAGCAGCGTTTGCGCTGTTTGAAAAAATCAAATCAGTTACCAGCCTGACGCTGAAAGATACCTTTGTTCGTTTTATCCGTCTCATGGTTCCTGAACCGCAGGATGTTGGGACAGATGATGAAGGGGTATACGAATACGTTATATGGCTGGATTTTATTTACAGGAAAGGATGAATTAATTTATGCCAGAAGTACCTACCGGAGTTTATCCGGTTTATGAGAACCAATTTAAGGCAGGGACAACAAAAGAGGACGCGACCACGATAGCCGATATGGAAACATTTTCCGTATCGTTTGATAATGGCGTTGAAGAATGGACGCCGTTTAACACTGAGGGTTGGGCCAGACGGTTGATGACAGCGAAATCAATCACCATTAGTATTAACGGCAAGCGTAATGTAGGGGATCCAGGAAACGACTATATCGCCGGTAAAGCCTTTGTTAACGGCAGAGCCTCCGAGGGCGTATTGGTTTGGACGTTTCCTGATAAAACAGAGGTTGTTCTTCCCTGCGTATTTAATGTTACAAATATTGGAGCGGGGGATTCTACCAACGTTGCACCGCTGGAGTTTGAGGCGTTGAGCAACGGTAAACCTACTGTTACACTTCCGACTGCCGCATAAAGTAGTTAATTTATAAAAAGCGCGGAAAATACTCCGCGCTTTAATTATGGAAAGGATGATTGAAATGGCAAAAGTTATTGATATTACAGATAAGCTTTCTTTCGGGGAGAATCCAAGCCTGATGATTAAAGGCGAAAAAATCGAGGTTAACGGCGATGCGCCTACAATGCTGAAAATCATGGGTTTAATGAATGATGAGAAAATGGAAAGCAAAAATGTATTGCAGGCGTATGAGCTTATTTTCCCAAAGAAATCCAGAAATATTTTAGATAAACTCCATCTCAGCTTTCAGGATTTAATGACGGTTATTCAGGAAGCTGTTGAGTTAATTTCGGGGGATGTTGACAGCTTGGGAGAATAGTGACCCGTACTACGATTTATTTGAAGACTGGGATCTGATTGTTTCCAGTTTTCTCACGCAGTACGGGTTAAGGCTGCAAACGAAAGAATTTGAAACTGTAAGCTGGGATGAATTTAAAAGTTTGCTGTCCGGCCTTGCGCCTGATACGCCTCTGGGAAGAATTGTGGCTGTCAGAGCGGAAAATGACAAGGAAATCCTGAAACGGTTCACAAAGGAACAGCACAAAATCAGGAATGAATGGAGAAAGAAACAGGCGAAAACAGTTTCTCAGGATAATATAAACGCTGCTTTGGATGGTTTCAAGGCGGCGTTTATTGCTATGGCAGGGGGCGTTTAACCATTGAAAAGATAAAGTGCAGTAAGTGCGGGCACACGTTGTTCTATTGTATATCTGTGAATGGATATATAGAAATCAAATGTCCAAGGTGTAAAACAATCAATAAAATAACAATCAAAGAGACAGAGCCTAGAGCCGCACCGCAAGAGTAGCGAGCCGGAGCCTGCTTTTGAATGAAAGCAGGTGGATTTATGGCCGATGAAAATGTTGGCAAAGTAAGTTTGGAACTTGGCTTTGACAGCCGCAATTTTGATAAAGAAGTAGATGAATCAGCTAAAAAAGCCGAAACGAAAATGTCAGAGGCTTTTGATAAAGCAGGGGCAAATGCTGAAAAAAGTATGGATGATACCGCAAAAAAGATTTCTGCTATTCTTGCCGACAGCGAAAAAAGCATGAAATCAAAAGCTTCATCCATCGCTTGGATATACAGAAAACAAGGCATGTCTGCTTCTGATGCGATGAAAAAAGCATGGGAACAGATTGAACGGCAGAGCGGGAAAGCTACTGATAAAATAGAAAAAAATATTGTTGATGTTGAACAGCAAAGCGTTCAATCTTCCAATCGATTGAATAAAACATTTTCCAATGTTGCGAACAAAGCGGAACATTCCTTTACTTCTGCATTCAAAAAAATTGGTGCGGTTATCGCCGGTGCATTTGCTGTTCGCCAGGTCATAAGGTTTGGGCAGGAATGTCTGGAACTTGGTTCAGACTTAGCAGAAGTCCAGAATGTTGTAGACGTAACCTTTCCGGCGTTATCAAAGCAGATAGATACATTTGCGCAGAATGCGGCGGTATCCTTCGGCTTATCGGAAACGATGGCTAAAAAGTTTGCGGGTACGTTTGGCGCAATGTCGAAAGCGTTTGGATTCACCGAAAAAGCCGCGCTGGATATGTCTGCAACATTAACCGGACTTGCCGGTGATGTCGCTTCTTTCTATAACATCAGTCAGGACGAAGCCTATACCAAATTGAAATCAGTGTTTACAGGCGAAACCGAAACGCTGAAAGATTTGGGAATTGTCATGACCCAGAATGCCCTTGACGCCTATGCTCTGGCAAACGGTTACGGAAAAGTAACCGCAAAAATGTCAGAACAGGAAAAAGTGGCGTTAAGGTATCAGTTTGTATTAGACAAGCTGGCATTGGCGCAGGGGGATTTTGCCCGCACGTCTGACGGGTGGGCGAACCAAACCCGCATTTTAAAATTGCAGTTTGATTCCCTGAAAGCCTCCATAGGCCAGGGGATGATTAATGTTCTTTCCCCTGTAGTTAAATGGATAAATACCATACTGGCAGGGCTGAATAAGCTTGCAAAAGCCTTTGCTTCATTCACTGCCGCAATTATGGGGAAAAAATCAGGCGGCGGAGGCGGGTCCGTTTCAGGCGAACTTGCCGCTGCTACTGCCAATGCTGATAATCTGTCGAGTTCTGTTGGCGGGGTAGGCGGCGCGGCAAAAAAAGCGGCGAAGGAAATCCAGAAATCATTCGCAGGGTTGGATGAAATTACAACGCTGGCAAAGCCGCCGTCAGATGCAGGAGGTTCCGGCGGCGGTTCCGGTGCTGGCGGCGGTGATTTTGATTTCGGAGATTTAGGTTTCGGGAACGCCATGCAAGAACAGGCGGAAACTGGAAGCGCGGCGCTTGAAAAAATACAAAGCATATGGGACAAACTGAAAACCGAATTTCAGAAAGGTTTTTCCATAGGCTGGGGAAATGCTGATTTTGACGGTATAACAGCCCATTTGCAAAGTATCAAAGAAACTATTTCCGGTATATTCAATTCATCCGAAGTTAAAAATGCAGTGCAGGGATGGGCGAATTCCGCCGCAAAAGCACTTGGCGAAACTGTGGGTTCTTTTGCTCGCATAGGCGTGACTATTACAGAAGCCCTGATTGGCGGCGTTGACGTATATTTACAACAGCACGGCCAGCGTATCAAAAATTGGATAATTTCCATGTTTGATGTTTCTGCGCAGGCGTCAGAAATAAGGGCGAAACTATCAACAGCCGCTGCGGATATCTTTCAGGGCGTTTTCGGCGGGGACGTATCTAAACAGCTGACAGCTGATATAATCAATATTTTTGCAGACCCTGCAATGACTGCTTTGGAATTAGGGCAGAAATTAGGCCGTGATGTTCTTGGAGCGATTGCAAAGCCGATTATTGAAAATAAAGATAAAATTACGGAAGCTTTAAGCGGCACATGGAATTTTATCGGTTCCGTTGTCAGCACAATTTCCAATGGTGTTACTGCAACCTGTGCAAAAATCGGAGAGGTTTACGATGAATACATAGGCCCGATGTTTGAAAAACTCGGCAATGGGCTGTCAAGAATTGTATCTTCTTGGAGCGAAGCGTGGAACAAATATATTAACCCTTTGCTGACATCTTGGGGGCAGAAATTTAAAGAACTTTGGGAAAGCCATATTCAGCCTGCAATTAACAGCCTGCTTGAATTTATCGGTAAGATTTGCAATGCTGTCGGCGTGCTTTGGGAACAGTGGTTATCGCCGTTAATTAGTTGGCTGATTAACACCATTATGCCGGTTTTAGGACCAATCATCAACTGGATTGTCGAGCAGGTCATGAACCTTGTTGGTCTGATAAGCGGGTGCATTGACGCAATTTCTCAAGTGTTGAGCGGTCTGATTGATTTTATTGTCGGTATCTTTACAGGCGATTGGTACAAAGCATGGAGCGGGATTTCCGAAATGTTCTCCGGCTGGATGAGCGGCATTTCCAACTTTGTTGAATACATCTGGAACGGAATTGTAAATTTCTTTAACGGTATTTTTGGCACGATTAAAGGCGTATTTACCGGAGCATGGGAATCTATCAAATTCTATGTCGAGGTAGTCCTGAAAAAAGTTGCGACCATAATATCTACAATATGGACGGGAATTAAAACAACAGTTTCCAATATCGTCAACGGTATTAAAACTACGATAGGGAACGTATTCGATAAAATCAAAACTACGATTTCCGGCGTAATGGATGGCATCAAGGGCGGAATTTCCAGAGCATTGGAAACTATAAAAAGCACATTCAGCAATGTCCTGAATTCCATAAAAGATACGGTTTCCCGCGTTTTTAATGGTATCTGGAATACCATCCGCGGCATCATCAATTCAATTCTCGGCGGGATAGAGAAAATGGCAAACGGCGTTATTAATGGGTTCAACGGTATGATCCGCGCCCTGAATAACCTGTCGTTTGATGTGCCGAGCTGGGTGCCTGGGCTTGGCGGCGGCAAATTCGGGTTTAATATCCCAGTGCTGGGAAATGTCTCAATCCCAAAACTGGCGCAGGGCGGTTATGTTAAAGCAAATACTCCCCAGCTTGCCATGATTGGCGATAACCGGCATGAGGGAGAAATTGTCGCGCCTGAATCCAAAATCGCCGAAGCTGTTGCAAACGGCTTAAAATCAACCGGCAATAACGGTCCGTCTCATTTAATTCTGGCTGAAATGATTGCGCTGTTAAAAGAACAGAACAGACTGCTCAGGGAATTGGTTGATAAGGATAATGATGTAATCGTTACCGCATCATCTATTGCCAAAGGTGCAAAAAGGAAAAATCTGCGTGACGGTAAAACAATTATACCGGTAGGAACCTAAGGAGGCGGTTATATGTCTGAAAATTATAATCCGATAAGGTCGGTAAACGGGATGCCTGTTAAATGCCCTGATGCGTATTCGTGGAAACTGGAAGATATATCATCTTCTGATGCGGGGCGCACGGAATCAACGGTAATGGATAAAAAGCGGATTGGCCAGATTGTAGGCATTGAATTATCCTGGCAATGGCTGACGACTTTGGAAATATCCAAGATTTTAAAAGCCTTTAATCCGGAATATATCAGCGTTTGTTATTTAGATCCCATGGAGGGGGAATATGTAACCGCTGAGTTTTATGTCGGCAACCGTTCCGCGCCGCTCTACGATTTAAGCCAGGGCGGCTTATGGAGCAATCTGGCCTTTAATTTAATTAAACGTTCGGGGGTATAAAAATGTATCCTGTTACTGCTGATGTGCAGAACCTTTTTATTAATAATTACAGGCAGACTGCTGAAATCCGTTTTTGCGGGATCAATGAAAATTTAACCATTACACAGGAGGATATCCGCGTTGGAGGTTTTTCCATAGACCGGTACTGTACATCTAACGAGAGAATTGAACTCGGTTCTGCCATAGCCGCCGAACTTACCCTTGAACTGGATAATTCAGACGGAAGGTTTAACGATATCAAATTTGAGGGAGCGGAGCTTTTTGTGCGCGTCGGTATCAAAAAATGGGACGCCCGCGCATGGGAAAAGGCGGCGGTGCAGTATATCCCCTGCGGTTATTTTACAGTAGATGAGCCGCCCAGAAAACTGACCAGTATATCAATTTCCGCGCTGGACAGAATGGTACTTTTCGATAAAGACGTAAATTGGGAACTGTTTAAGTTCCCGATAACAGCAGAAGCTTTATTAGCGCAGGTGTGTTCCGTGTGCAATGTAATGCTTTCCACGGATACATCTGCACTGATTAATCACGATTATGTTATTCTATCTTGTCCTGCCGAAGAAAAGATAACTTACCGCCAAATCATCCAGTGGATAGCGGAAATAACTGCCAGCTGCGCATTTATTGACTGGGAAGGGAAACTGCGCCTGTCATGGTACAAAGATACTGCGGTTCAGATAACGCCGTCCATGCGCTATTCTTCAGATTTGCATGAGGACGTTATTACAATCTCAGGGGTACAGGTTACGGACGCTGAATCCAATATTTACCTTGCCGGAGATGACGGATATGCTTTTCATATCGAACAAAACGGCCTGATTCAAAATGATTATCAGGAAATAGCCGAGGCGGTTTACAGCGCAGTGGGCGGCTTTTCCTACCGTCCTTATGAATGCACATGTAAACCGATGCCTTACATATATCCCCTTGACGTCATAGCGTATACGGATAATAAGGGCAGTGTTTTTAATACGATTGTAACCAATGTGAATTATACGCTGAATGCAAATACTGTTTTGCAGGGCAGGGGAGAAACAAAACAGGTCAATAGTTATGCCGCCGCAAATCCGCTGACCAAAAATGAATCAATAATTATTAACAGCATAAAAAAAGCGGTCAATGAAACGCTGAACAGCAGTTTGCAGACAATATTAGGGCTGAATGAATTGATCACAAATTCCATGGGGCTGTACACAACAAACATAAAAAATCCTGACGGTTCCATCACATATTACATGCATGACTGCCCCTCTTTGGAGCAAAGCACAACAATTTATACAATGGTGTCGGGCGGTTTTGCATATACAAACAGCGGCTGGAACGGCGGTAATCCGATATGGAAGTATGGATTTACGAAAGACGGAAATGCAATCTATAACAAGGTGTGCGCCTATGGTATTGAAGTATCAAATCCAAACAGCAAATATCATGCAAAAATAAGCCCTGAAGCATTTGAAACATGGTTTGGCGAAATGAAGACAGCAACGTTTAACGGCGAAGAAAGCCAGGTTGATAAGCTGAATATTAAAACTTATTCCGACTGCGGGAAAATCAGGATTGCCCCGCATACAGAAAACGGCGCCGTTACCGGTGCAAATATTATTTTTCTTGATTAAAGGGGTGGGAGCATGGCGAGCGGGAGTAAAACAGGCGCGTTGACGTCATCGTTTGGGGTAAGTATCAAATGGTCGTCAACGCCTAATGTGATTGGGAATTATTCTTCTGTAACCGTTGACCTTTACTTAAATTACTATTCCATGTCCGTTGGATCGCGCAAAGCGGTAATTACTATTAACGGAACAAATCATGAGTTTGCCGTTTCTTCCATCTCTGATTTTTCAAGCGGCCTGAAAAATAAATGGGTTGCTTCAAAAACAGTAACCATTGTGCACGGAACCGATGGCAAGCACGGTAATATTACGGTTGCCGGATTGTTTTATTATAATCTTACAGTTAGTTCCACCGGTCAGCAAATAGGAAGCAGGAGCGTTTCTGATACAGTGACATTTGACAGCATAGACAGAAATGCTCCGGCTGTAAGTTTCGATTATTCGAGGGTAACGGCAAATAGTTTTTATCTTGCTGCACATGTTTCAGCCGGATATGATCATTTGCAATACAGCCTTAACGGCGGCGCTTCATGGATTGATTTTAATACCCCGAAAACAATAACAGGGCTTGCGCCGAATACAGGCTATCAGGTAAGGGTACGGGCAAGGCGCAGTTATAATCATGTTTACGGATATTCCGAAATAGCAGCCGTAAAAACGCTGGGTGGGTCAGTTTTAAACAGTGCAGGCACGCTGACAATTGATTCCCCAACCCCGATACTTGCAATGAATTGGACGGTATATGATTCTTCGTACAGCCACACGCTTACTATAAAAAACGGCTCCGTTACAGTTCTGACCATTTCCGGTCTGACGTGCAGTGCAGGGACAAATAATAAAATGATACCGTTGACCGCTGTGCAAAGGACGGCTGTCTTGAATTATATGTCTTCTATGGCGAACTTTACGGCAACATTTTGCCTGACAACATACAACGGAAATACTCAGATTGGCAATGTATCTGCCGTTACGGCAACAATCCAAACAACAAGTGCTGTGTCTGCACCATCCTTTTCAGATTTTAGCTATGCTGATGTGAATTTAAATACGGTTGAAGTTACAGAAAATAATATGCTGTTTATTAAAAAATACTCAGTATTAAAGGTTACAGCCGTTGCTGCAGACGCCAAAAACGGAGCGGGCATTGTAAGCTACAAAGCGGCGATAGGCTCTAAAGTTGTATCAAGTTCCTCGGCGGTAATAAATTTTGGAGAAATTGCCGCGAGCGGGAATCTAACATTAACTGTTACTGTTACAGACAGCCGCGGCTTTACCGGAAGCGTAAGCAAAACAATAACAGTTTATGACTATTCAGACATTTCGATCACTTCATGGAAACTGCGCCGTGCTAATGAAGTGGAACCTACGGCGCTGTTTTCGTTTTCAGGTGCATTTTCTTCGGTACTTGTCGGAGAAGCAGAAAAGAATAGTTTGACAGGCGCAGAATTCCGATACAGAGAAATTACAGGCGGTTATACCGATTGGTTTGATTTACCTGTTGAAAATGCCGGTTCATTTGGGTTAGAAGCTGCGGAATTATCTGATAATTCAGGTATCGTTGTCTTTGATCCCGAAAAAGTATATAAAATCCAAATAAAAGTATCGGATAAAATAACCAGCGATACTGTAGAACTGACACTGCCGAAAGGGACGCCGCTTGTTTCTCTGCGCCAAAAAAGAGTTGGAATTAATAATCCGAATCCCCAGGCGCCGCTTGATGTAAAAGGAGAAATCATGATGAACGGCGTTAATGTCATGGGATTTATTGCCGCGTTAGGCAGCACGGAAAATTTAAACGATATCATTTCCAGCGGGATTTATACGCAGGAATTAAGCGCAAATGCCAGTACGCAGAGAAATTATCCAAAGGCGGCAGCGGGTTTTTTGGAAGTCATAAAAACACTTCCGAGCGAACAAATATTGCAGCGGTACACGGTGTTTGATTGTAGCGGTGTTTACATCAGGCAGCGTTATAACGGTACTTGGGGACCATGGAAGAGTATGGTTTTATCATAATAAATAAAAGGGGGATGTTAATTTGGCTCAAATTGTCAGAGATATTACTGTAGATGTTGCGGCTCAAAATATTTTTCAGGCTATTATTGCGAAGCAATATGACAGTAAATCAAGATTTTTAAAAGTAACTTTAACGGATACCGGAGAAAAAATTACAATTGATGCAAGCTCCACAGTAATAATTAATGCACTGAGGGAAGACGGGGAATCAAAGGCTTTTTCAGGGGAAGTTAATTCTGATGGTACTGTAACCGTGCCTCTCACGTTATGGATGCTTGAAAAAGATGGGTTCGTAAAATGCGATATATCAATTGTAGACGCGGACAAACGAAAGCTTACGTCTACATTATTTAGCCTGAACGTAGAACAGGCGGCTTGTCCCAATTCTGATATATCGGATGATGACAATTATGATTTATTGGTAAATCTCATTTCCGAAGCGTCAGAAGCAAATGCCGCCGCGCAGGATGCAATCAAACGTGCAGAACAAGCAGCAGATGGGGTGGTAGCGGACGGAGCGGTGACAGGCATTAAACTGAGCAATACAATCACCAATCTTTTTAACCCCGATGAGTGTACTATTGGAGTTACGATAGAAGATATATCCGGTACTGAGATAGAAAATGCTGAATTCATGATCACTGGATATATCCCATGTGTTTCCGGTAATATTTATTATTGCCCGGGCGGGAACCGCAGACGTGGTATTTGGTACAATGCGAATAAAGAGCCTATAGCCTACAATAATTACGGAAATTATGCGGGTGCTGGGGAAATAGCAGCCCCGGCAGGTGCGGCGTATATACGGCTGTCTTATGGCATTACATCCTACGGCGGCGTTGACGGGTGTGATATTGAGTGTTTTATGGTAACTTATGGCGGAGACAGTTATCCTGATGAATATATACCTTACGGCGGTACTGTAGCCGATTGGCTGTACACACCTGTCAAAGACGATTCAGTCACAGCAGACAAGCTCGCCGCCAAAGCTGTGACAGCAGAAAAGTTGGACGAATCCGCAGTGAAAACAGAACATATTGTAAGCCATGCAGTTACGCCGGAAAAAATATCCGGAACAGTGACAAACAAGCTTAGTCTTGACGATATTACAGCCGGTAAGCTGTCCCTTGATGACGGGACTGTAACAGCCGACAGCGGCTATATGGTATCGGCATATATCAACATATCCGCAGGGCAGGAATTTGTTTGCCCGCAGGGGCAGGACAGATGCATTTGCTACTACGATGAGCAAAAGCAATATTTATCCTCAGATGCAGTTGACGGCTGGCAAGATGGCATATACACAGGGACTGTGCCGGAGGGTGCAGCATATCTCAGGGTATCGTATAAGCTGGAGGGCTTTGCAGTATGGCCGATGCTGTGCATTGGTACGGATTATCCCGATAAATACGTGCCTTACGGAGATACAGTTACATGGCTGGACCGCAACCCTTTAAAGGGCAGAAAGCTTGCGGTTTTAGGCGATAGTTTGAGCGCATGGTACAAGTCAGCTATTAGTAACGCGGGATATTTTAACAGTATGGATTATGACCGTGCCGTACATAATCAATCTGTTTGGGGGTCTCCGATTGCACGCCACAATATTGAGAGCGCACCTGCGTCCTTTGTCGAGCGTTTCAGTCTGCTTAGAGATACTACAGACTATCTTGTCATACAGGGCGGCGTAAACGACTGCGGCTTGAATATCCCTGTCGGTTTGATGAGCGCATGGGATGACTTTACAGGCGCATTAAATGAGTATACCTTTATCGGTGCGCTGGAAAGCCTCTTTAGGCAGGCACAGGCAAAATATCCAAATGCTAAGATTTTGTTTTTTACCAGTACAAAGTTACTGCACATGCCAAAGCTTGGGGATTATATGGACGCGGCAAAATTAGTGTGCAATAAATACAGTATACCGGTATTAGATTTGTATAATTGTAGTGGGCTTAATCAGGGAATCCCTGCTGTTAAAAGCAAATATTTTAGTGATGACACCCATCCCAACGACTGGGGACATTTGTTGCTTACAAAAACAGTTGAGAGGTTTTTAATTGACTGCTTTGCGCCAGCACAGATTAACACGTCTGACAGCGGCGGAATCTATAGCTGGGCTGACGTACAAAATGCCGTTCGCAGGGGGATGGCTCCCATCCTGTTTCCGGTGGGCTATGAATTTACCACCCATGATTCTGATACCGGTACAGGGATTGTATGGGCGGTCAGAGGACATGACCATCATGCGGCGGCTGACAGCAAGATTAAACGCACAATGACGCTGGAGGTAAAAAATCTATACAGCATCGCTTCGGGGGCCAGTAAATCCATACAGTTTGACGCGCCGCAGGCATTATGTTATGTACCCGACGGTCTTGCGGCAGGCACATATCATTTTGAGGTTGCCAATCAGGCATGGTGTCCTTCTGATAACGGTAAAACTTATCAGTTTACGCTTGCCAATGCAGTACCCGCAGGCGGACAGATTGCAGTAGGCGCATCGTTAACCAGTACAGCTTTTGCGGATAAAACTATCAAAACTTATGCAAGCCCATACTCTGTGACAGAGATAGAATCCGCAACTCTTACGGAGGGAGCAGATGGCGTAATGCTTGGGATAACAGATGGAAGTAGCGAAAATGTAAACCATATGCACCGTGTTTTATTAGGCTCAAGCAATTACGCGCAGAGCGCGGTAAGACAAGTGTTAAACAGCGCGGCAGAAGCGGGAGGCGTTTGGAGCCCGCAAACAAAATATGACCGCCCGCCAGTCTGGGCGGCAAGTTACAGCGGATTTATGCGGGGATTGCCTGCTGACTTTTTGGCGGTAATACAAACAGCCGCCATTCCATGCCGCACAGGCAGTAAATACGAGTGCGACAGCCTTGACGGTACAGTTTTTGCCCTGAATCAGACCTACACTTTGCAGGATAAGTTTTTTATATTATCGCGGCCGGAAATATACGGCACATGGGATAACGCAGACTGCAAAGACGGAGAGCAGTTAGAATATTATGATGGTCTGCTTGATGCCGAACGTAAAAAATACGACAGCAGCGGAACTGTGCGTACCGCTTGGCTGCGCTCTCCTACCGTGTCTTACGCGAGCCATGCGCGCGTTGTTAGCACGGACGGCAGTATAAACGGTTATGGTGTATCTGGTAGTTACGGTGTTGCCCCCGCTTGCATCATCGGATAAGGAGGGATTAATTATGCAAAGAGATATTTATAAGCGCATTGCGCGGATAGAGGCAATGAATAACGCCAGCAAAGCAGATTTATTGGAAACATTAGAACGCGCCTATAATCAGGCGTGTGAAAATGGCAACGAACAGGACGCGGCAGAATTTGCACGTAAAATCCGCAACAAACTGCTGGATAAAACGGACAAGCAGATGTCGCTTGACCGCATCGGACTTGATACCGCGTCTGTGACAAAGTTTATTGCATCCTTGACTAAAATCTTTAACGGCGGCTGGGCACAGTACCGGAAAGCACTGAGAGATTTGCCGGAACAAGAGGGGTTTCCCTTTAACATAAAGTTTCCTGAGCCACCGGAAGAACCGTAATTGTTATAGTTTAATTTCAGGCCAATGCGCTCGCTTATATAATAGCGGGCGTTATTTTATTATTTTTTTGGAGGTTGTAAAAAATGAAAGAATCCGTATTAAAAGGCGTGGTAAGCGCAGCGTTGGCAGGATTAACTGCATACTTTGGTGAGATAGCGATTCCGCTGGCAATTTTGCTTTTCGCTATGGTTGCTGATTATGCTACGGGCATGATTAAGGCATGGGTAACAAAAGAGCTAAATTCCCGCATTGGCGTTGTTGGGATTGTAAAAAAGCTTTGTTACCTGTTTATAGTGTGCGTTGGAATGATTGTTGATTATTTAATCAATTCAGCTTTGGTACAGATGAATATTACATTCCAACCGCAAATGATTTTCGGGCTGATAGTAACCATTTGGCTAATTATCAACGAGTTGATTTCCATCCTTGAGAATGTAAGCATTGTTCGGGGTGTGCCGAATCCGAAATTTCTGACAAAAATTATAGCCAGATTAAAAATCACGGTTGAAAATTCCGTGGACACTGACGATAAGGAGGACACAAAAAATGAGTAAAATTTATGTGATACCGGCAAAGACAGATATAGAACTTACTGGAAATACCAAGCCTACATACAACAGCTATCTGTCAGCGTCATACTTTGACGGGACAGGCAAACCTCATTATGGTGTAGATTTAACCGCTGGATTGTATACTGCCATTGGGGACGGTAAAGTTATTTACGCCAACCCAACCAATGTAGGCGGTGGGATTGTAATTGAGCATGAGTGGACAGATACCTATGTGTTGTATGCCGTATATTGGCACGGAAAGCCGCTGCATAAAGTCGCTGATAAAGTTACTGCCAATGATTATGTTACCAACAGTCAACAGCCTGATGTAAAATCATTAGGTAGCATGGGCAAACACACACACTTTGAGTTGCGTGCAGTGCCCAAAGGCAGGGGTTTTACTTACAATGACAAGTACCGGCAGTGCCAAGCCATTGACCCATTCAGCGTCCTTACGCTTCGTAGTGATGCCGTAAAGGTAGGAGATAAACTCAAAAACTATCTTGCCTACAGAGGATTTGATATATCGCCTGTTTCTGTATCATCGGCGGCAGAAATTTTAAATAAAATCAGTGGTGAGGATATTAAAAAGGCGTTGCTGGGGATTATAGGCTAATTAAATATGATACCAAAAAAGGCAGTAGGATTTATTTCCTACTGCCTTTTTTATTTTATACACATAATTTTATGCACAACTTACTAATTTTCATGGTGTTTTTGCGTGATTCGACAAAAAATAAATTCACTTGCCCAAAGCGTTACTTTTTGAAATCTTAAAATCATTATATTATAGAAGCATAAATAGTATAAGTCATAGCTGTATTGGACAAATTCTGCAGATTTTTAATGATAAAGATGGAGCGTATCAAGAGGTTGCCGAAACACTGGATATTGGATACGAGCAGGACCTTATGTTGCGATGAGATTAAAATTTAGTTTTTAAGTAAGTCAATAAAGGAGAGGGTTAATATGAAAGAAAATTATAAATATAATCAATATACAAAACAGAATGTAAGACATACAGCAATTTTTAAGGCAGTAGAATTTCTAACTTCTAAAAGAGGACAGTCTTGTTGTGTTGAAAGAAATTATGTGCGGAAAATATACGATTACTTTACTCAATCAGAAGATATTAGTCAAAATAAGAAAGAAGCAGAGAAAATTAAGGTATCGTATATAACAAATTGGGAAAAATTACATGATTCTTATGTTTGTACCAAAAAGCCAGAAGATTTGGTAGTCTGTTTTTTAAGCGGCCCAATGCCAGATAATGATTTTCAGGAATTAATTAATTTAGGAATACTCCCTCAGAATATTTGGGCTTTTGAGTCGGATAATCAAGCATATAAAAAAGCGATAAATACTTATGGACGAGGAGAATATCCGCAGCCTAGGATATTAAGGCAGAATATAGAAACATTTTTTCAACAGACACCTAAGAAATTTGATATCATATACATAGATGCTTGCGGAAGTGTACCGTCTACGCAACATGCGTTAAGATGTGTGTCGGCAGTATGTCAAAATCATCGCTTGAATTCGCCAGGAGCGATAATAACGAATTTTGCTATGCCGGATATCATGAAAGAAGCGATATCTGATTATTACGAAATAGTATCTCAATATTTGTTCTTTAAGGAATATCCTTTAGCAGAATTTGAAGTGAGTGAAAATGGGATTAGCAATAAAGAATACTATGAAGTTTTAAACAATGTAACTAAGAATTTTGAGTTATATTATGGAGAATTCATATCTGCAGTTTTACGTGATATACCATCGGTTATTATCCCTTTGGAAAGAATTGCACAAAATCCGTATCTAAATCAACTATTTAATTTGACAGATATTAATAGAGATGATGAAGATTTTATAGATATGGCAAAGGGAAATTCAATGGCAAGATATTTTTTTACAGCAAATTATCTTTTGAAGAAAGATTCTTTAGGTGAAAAAAGCAAATGTTTTTTAAACGAGATAGGAAATTATGATGACTTGTTAAAAGGGTTAAAAATAATCGTTCTTTTACGAAAAGAAAAAATTGAATTAAAAGAAGATGTGAAAAAAATAAAAGAATATTTTGAATCGAATAAAAATTTATATCAATTTTTGGATAAACCTCATAGCAATTTATTTTTTGATATCATTCTTAATCAATTAGCATATCCGATGCATAATAACGTATTGCATAATGCACGCTATCAGTATATTGCAAAAACTACTCGTATGTTTACAGATGTTACAGTATATGATGAATGCAGATATATTTATGAATGGCTTCCAGGGCTTCATCAAATAGTATCATCTTTTGAAAACATATCTTGGCAGTATGTTTTCCGTTTTGCATTAGACGGATTGGTAAAAATGAGACAAAATTATAATAACGAATTCTTTTTTCAAGGATCTATTGTTTCAAATACTATAGAAGATTTTTCAAGTAAAAAATTGCAGGAGAGGATACTAATAAATTAACAATATCCGCATTTGCGAGTAAGGAGGAATTTTATAATGTCAAAAATGGAGTTAGATTATTCTGATATTACGGATATTTTCAAAGAAAAATTAAAGATTGATAATATAGTTAAAAAGATATCTTCGATTTTTTTGAATCAAAGATATGCAGGGAAAATAGATTTTAAGCCGTATTTTCAGAGAAACTATGTTTGGGATGAGGAGAAGGCTACATATTTTATTGAGAGCATTTTGTTAGGAACAGAAATTCCCCCGCTTGTTTTATTCCAAACTAAAGATAAGAATGAGGTTATAGATGGAAGACAGCGGTATGAAACCATAAAGCGTTTTTTGGAAGATAAACTGGTTTTAAAAGCTAAGGGTTTGCATAGCTTAGAATCTTTATCTGGAAAAAGGTATAGTCAATTAGATAAGGAAACAAAAGAATTATTTGAAGATACAAGAATTCGCCTTTTGCAATTTAATGTAGTTGATGAACCTAAGTTGGATGAAGAAAAAGAAGAAAAAATTAAAAAGGAAATATTTAGACGATATAATTCGGGAATTACACCATTGCAAAAATATGATATTGATAGAGCTGCATATATTGATGATAACTTAACTAATCAATTATACGATAAAATTAATACTGATAATGAACTTTACAGTTTTTTGTGTGAAATCATTCTTCCTAAAAGTAAAAAGAAAGCAACTAAACGCGATAAGGTAAATATTATAATTTCGCTTGTAAGAAACTTAATTACGCTTCCTTTGATTCCTATATATAGCTATGCAAAAGGGAATTCAAAAGCAGATATTATTTATAAATATTATTATTCTATGGTAGCAAATAAAAATGAAACAGAGGTATTGAAAGAATTTGATGCTGTTATTAGTTACTTGATGAAGTTCAATACTATATGTAAAGAACGAAATAGCTATTTGCGTGATAATAAATTGTTTTGCGAAGTACTATATTGGGCTATAAGCATTGTTTTACAGAATGACAGAGAAATTGAAGATGATAAAATTGAGTTGGTTTTTGATTATATTATTAATGCAACTAAATATCCTGAATTATGGGATCATATAATAAACAATCCACAAAAAAATGTAGAATTAATTTTTGAGTCTACAGGTAGTCATTATTATTCGGCAATCAATAATAGATATAATTTTATAGCCAATATATTTCAAGTTATATTTAAAATTGATTTTCAAAAATATATGAAAAATTCGGATGCTTTTGACAAAATGAATAGATATACTGAACAAAAAGAAGAAATTTCTCATTACAAAATTAATAAACCATTACCTGAGACATTAACCATCGAAGATATTATTTCTGATATGAAAAAATCCAGATTTTTAATTAGACCTAAATACCAAAGATCAGAGGTTAAAAATATACAAAAAGCGTCCTATTTATTAGAAAGTATTTTATTGGGAATAAATATACCACCGCTTTTTATTTATAAACGAAAAGATAAGATAAAAGAGGTAGTGGATGGACAGCAACGTTTGCTTGCAATTTTAGGTTTTTTAGGAAAAACTTATATGAATGAAGATGGAGAAATTGTGTGTTCTGATAAAAACGGGTTTAAACTATCTAAATTAAAAATACTTTCGGAATTAAATGGAAAGACAATAGATACAGTGGGTGATGAGTTTGAAGAAAAGATTTTAGATTTTCCTATGGATGTAATTGAAATAGATTCTGAACAAAATCCAGAATTTAGCCAAATAGATTTATTTTTAAGGTTAAATACAAAACCATATCCTATTAAAGAAAATACTTTTGAAATGTGGAATGCATATATCGATAAAGATATAGTAATAAAAGTAAAGGAAATTGCGGCTAAATATGAAAGTAAAGTTTTTAGAGCTAGGGATGCTCGAATGAAACTAGAAGAATTAATAACCTCTTTGGCATATATTGATTATAAAATGAATCAATCTCATATGGAAATTATAAATGTTTTAACTATATATAAACGCAATGATAGAATGTGCGCTAGGATAATGGCAAAAGATCAGGTTACAAAAACATTAAGTGATTTATCTATTAAGAATCCCAAGATTTTTATAGAAGCACTTGAAAATGTAGAGTTATTTGTTAGCAAGATATTAATATTGATAGAAAATGATTCTGAGAAAATAAGAGCTTTGTTTAATCATTCGCAGAAAGGGATTCAATATAAGACTGATCAAAATTTTTATTTTTTATGGGCAATGATTTTTAAGATTTCTATTAATGAACTTCAAAATAAAAAACAGGAGGAATTCGAGAGAATATCTAATCTCTTCTCGATTATTCAAAAAACTCCGATTGATTATACAACTGAAATGTTTTTAAAAGAATTAGAATAAAAATGGTATAGATTCAAAATATGTTATTGTTCTTAATTAATATGGATGTTATCATACGTGTTCTAATGAAATTTTTGGTGGATATCCTTGGTTTTACCGTCCGGAAATGTTGGAATCCTCCTTTTTTCCATGGGTGCATGACCCAATGCTTCGCGCTTCCCTGTTTGATGACAATGTTGTAAAAAGTTCAGAAGGTTATGCATATATCCGTGAGCAATACCGGAAAAGCATGATGGAGTGTCCGATGTTAGAAACAGATTGTCCATCTATGCGAACCAGCCGTTTGGCAACATGGCTTTCTGTAAATTATTTTATGGCAAGCTTATTGGAACGTAAAGACAGAATGAGCATGGCTTCTTCGCTGGAAGTCAGGGTTCCTTTTGCTGACCACAGGGTTTTGGAATACGTTTATAACGTGCCGTGGGAAATCAAATTTGAAAACCATGTGGAGAAAGCGCTTTTGCGCAATGCAATGGCGGCGTATTTACCTGAACGGATTTTAAACCGCAAAAAAAGTCCCTATCCCAAGTCACAAAATCCGCGGTATGAAATAATTGTACGGGAAATGCTGAAAAAACGATTGGAGAAAAAAGATTCTCCATTGGCACAAATGCTGAACCGAAAAAATTTTGAAATGTTTTTGGATTCTGAAAATGAGACTTGGTTCGGACAGCTTATGAGCAAACCGCAGCTTATAGCATGGCTGGTTCAGTTTGATGTTTGGGCGCAGGCATATCATGTTGATTTTATATAGTAAAAAAGCGGATGTACCAATCTTTCGGTACATCCGCTTTTCAATGCTAAATGGAAGAATAAATTTTTATAGGTTTAACCTGAGATAAAAAACTATTTTATCATAGATGCAAAATATTTCAAAAAGCTTAAATCTTCTGAAAGTTCAGGATGAAAAGACGTAGCCAGCATGTTATTTTGTCTGGCGGCAACAATATGTTCGTTCAGCCTGCAAAGAACCTGAACATCAGGACCAGCAGCTTCAATCCATGGTGCGCGAATAAAAACCAATGGAATTTCCTTTTCACTGATGTCCGGCAGGGATACTTTTGCAGTGAAGCTGTCAATTTGTCTTCCATAAGCATTGCGGCGAACGGTGATGTCCATAACTCCGAGATGAGCAGGTTCATCAACCAAATGCTTTGCAAGAAGAATCATGCCGGCGCAGGTGCCCCAAACAGGCATGCCTTCTAAAATCCGTTTTTTCAGTGGTTCCATTAAACCGAAAAAATGCAGCAGTTTCCCCATAGTAGTGCTTTCGCCGCCGGGGAGGATGAGAGCGTCAACTTTTTGCAGTGCGTCTGATGTTTTTACTTCAACACCATGTACATCAGGCAGACAATTGAGGCATTGCATATGTTCAATAACGGAGCCTTGCAGTGAAAGTACACCGATTGTAACCATGTGTTTACCAGCCTCTTTCAGCAAGCAGTTTATCCTGCGGAATGTCTTTTATTTCAATGCCCTTCATTGCTTCGCCTAATCCTTCGCTGACTTCTGCGACAATTTTGGGGTCGTTATAATAGGCGGTGGCTTTAACAATAGCGTCAGCCATCAGCTTTGGATTGGAGGATTTAAAGATACCGGAGCCTACAAAAACTCCTTCACTGCCTAACTGCATCATCAGCGCCGCATCTGCCGGAGTTGCAATGCCGCCTGCGGCAAAATTGACGACTGGGAGTTTGCCGTTTTCTGCAACATATACTACCAAATCATAAGGAGCGCCATTCTCTTTAGCAAAAGTCATCAATTCTTCTTTCGGCATATTTGTAAGCTGGCGGATTGCGGACATCATAGTGCGCATATGGCGGACAGCTTCTACAACATTGCCGGTGCCTGCTTCGCCTTTTGTGCGGATCATGGATGCACCTTCTCCAATACGGCGCAGCGCTTCACCTAAATTACGGGCGCCGCAGACGAACGGCACAGAAAATTCATGTTTGTTAATGTGATACATATCATCTGCCGGAGTGAGAACTTCGCTTTCGTCAATATAATCGATACCAAGGGATTCCAAAATTTGTGCTTCTACGATATGACCGATTCGAGCCTTGGCCATTACGGGAATAGTGACTGCTTTTTGAATTTCCTTTATCATTTTTGGGTCGCTCATGCGGGCAACACCGCCCTGTTTGCGTATATCGGAAGGAACGCGCTCCAGCGCCATAACCGCAACTGCGCCTGCTTCCTGTGCAATTTCTGCTTCTGTTGGATTGGTTACATCCATAATTACGCCGCCCTTCAGCATTTGGGCGAGGTTTTTGTTCAGTTCATGTCTTTCGTTTTGCATCGTAAATAACCTCCTGAAAAATATATTGACTTTCTTCATTGCTTTGGATATGATTATAGAAAATAACTGATACTAATAAAACATCCAATTTAAAAATATTTTATGGTATCAGAAGAGGCGCGTTTATGAACAACTTTATTTTAGAACTAAACAGCAAGGGAAATCAGCCGTTATATCAGCAGTTATATTCTTTTCTGGTGCAGGAAATACAGGCAGGCAATTTGAAAGAGAACGAAAAACTGCCGTCAAAAAGAGAATTGTCTGCGTATTTAAAAATTAGCCTGAATACCATAGACACTGCTTATCAGATGTTAGTGGATGAAGGGTATGTACGCTCCATGCCTCGCAGTGGTTTTTATGTATGCAAATATGAAATATTATCCTTTGCAGACAGACCAATAATACAGAAAAAAGAGAAAGCAAAAGATGATTTTAGTTTTAGATATGATTTTTCAGCGCATACAGTGGATACAGAGGCATTTCCTTACGCTACATGGTCAAAAATAACAAAAGAGGTCATGTATCAGAACCCACAGCTATTAAGTAAAGGCCATCCGCAAGGCGACGTCTGCCTGCGGGAAGCTTTGGGGAAATACCTGCATGAATTCCGCGGGATTCATTGCACACCGGAGCAAATTATTATTGGTGCGGGTATCGAATATCTTTTGGGGCTGATTACAGAAATTCTTGGGGAACATAGTGTTTATGCCGTAGAGAATCCCGGCTATATGAAAGCTTTTCGTATTATCAAAAATAACGGAAGAAGAATTCATTGTATCAGTATGGATGAAAATGGTATATTAACCGATGAACTGAAACGTTCAGATTCTAATGTGGCTTATATTACGCCTTCGCATCAGTACCCGACGGGGACGGTTATGCCAATCGGCAGGAGGCTGGAAATTCTGCGCTGGGCGAACGCGCAGGCGGGGCGGTATATCATTGAGGATGATTATGACAGTGAGTTCCGTTTTAACGGGCGGCCTATACCATCTTTGCAAAGTATGGATGACATGGGAAAAGTGATTTATATCGGTACCTTTTCGAGAAGTATAGCTCCATCTATCCGTATTGCCTACATGGTTTTGCCGGATGAATTGCTGAATAGATATCAGGAAGATTTTAACTTCTATTCTTCTACCGTGTCACGGTTTGAACAGCATACATTATACCGTTTTATTCATGACGGACATTTTGGGCGGCATATTAACCGTATGCGAAATGTTTATAGAAAGCGCAAGGATACGCTGGTCAGCGCTTTCAAAGAATCTGCAATGAGTAAAGATTTTCACGTTATTGGAGAAAATGCAGGTTTGCATTTTCTTTTGCAGGTGGACAATGGTAGAACAGAACAGGATTTAATTACACTTGCGGCTATAGCCGGTGTAAAAGTAACCGGGCTTTCTCAATATTGCCTGAAGCCTGTAGAAAATCTTCCGAGAAGTACAATTGTGCTGGGCTATGCAGGGTTTCCGCCGGAAGATATGAAAACGGCCGCGGCATTGCTTTGTAATGTATGGCAGAAATAATAGGTAGTTGATTTTCTGCAGTAAATACTGCATGCTTGTTAATAGGAAAAAGGTGGGGTATAATAAGAAATAAATCCCATATTTTATTCATCTATTCTACGTAAATGTTGTTGAATTACATATGCAACGGAGGGGATTATCCATGAGGCTGGCAGTTTTAACAACCAATTCTTTCGCGACAGTGTCAGTAAAAGAATTAGCATCGCATTTTCAGGCGGATATTTATACAAAAGAACCTGAAACGCAGGAATATACATGGACTGCAGCACAAAAACTGCGTGATTTGTGGGATTGCTATGACGGCATTTTTTTGATTATGTCAGTAAACCATGCGGTTCGTGCAGCGGCTCCGCTGCTTCATGGCAGGGCATTAGATCCCGCAGTTGTAGTTATTGATGAAAAAGGGCAGTTTGCTGTCAGCCTTTTGAATGGGAGGCTGAATGAAGCGGAGTCATTGACGCGGTCGGCAGCAGAGGTTATCGGCGGTCTGCCTGTGGTTACATCAGTTATCAATTCTGCGCAGATTCCGATGTTTGAGAAAGTTGCGTATAAAAACGGTTTTGCGTATGAAAAAGAAGAAAATTTACCGGAAATTTACCATGTATTGAAAAATGGAGGACAGGTTTATCTGAATTCTCAGATTCCAATTATCGGTGAATTAGAGGAAAATATACTGGAAGTAACATTTTTAGATATGCTGGATTTGCCGGAGAACAGTCCGGTTATCTTGATTACAAATTTGGAAGACCACAAAGCTGACAGTATATATGACCGCATTTTACAGCGCCATAAGGTGTTTATCATCCGGCCGCGCAATCTGGTGTTAGGCGTGCAGTGTACAGCAGATTTACCGGCGGAGATTTATGCGCAAGCAATCCTGTCTTTTATGGTTGGATATGGATTTAGCCCGTTGTCCCTGAAAGTTGTTGCATCTGTGAACGATATTGGATCGGATTTGTCGGCCGCTGATTTTGCAGGTAAATATGGGGCGCAGATACAAACTTATACGATGGATGCTGTCAGCATGGTGGAACACATGTTTCCTCAGGACAAGAATAAAAAAAGCAATATTGTAAGCTGCTGCTGTGCACTATGTGCTGGGGAACTTCCTGTGGCTGTGACGAATGATGTACCGGGAATCAGTATTGCGGCGGCAGTAGCAAAGGAGAGGCTGATTTTATGAGTTTATATCTTTGTGGGGTTGATTATCGCACGTGTCCCCTGGAACTGCGTTCCCAGCTTTTTTTTACACATACCCAGCAAGAAAACTTGCTCAGAAGATTTCGGCTGATTTGCAGATGTGTAATTGTTTCCACTTGTAACCGTACAGAATTTTATTGGGTTGATGATGCACGGGAGCCGATTTCCCTGAGGCAAATGGCGGCGGAACTGTGCAGTTTCAAGGGTGTGGATTTTACAGAGTTTTCCCGATACCTATATTATAAAGAAGGCAGAGAGGCAGTCATGCATCTATTTGCGGTAACTACAGGTTTAGAATCTCTGGCGTTTGGTGAAGACCAGATTCTCGGTCAGATAAAAAATGCACATTTGCTTGCACTGCGGGAAAAAGCGTGCAGCGGATTGTTAGACAAAGTATTTTCGGCAGCGCAGGCAGCTGCAAAGCTGGTGAAAAAACAAACTTCTATTTCGGATATTTCAATAAATATTGGAACTATCGCGGCGGGTATTGTAAAAAAATCCATTGGTTTGGAGCAAAGAATCCTGTTAATTGGTACGGGAGAAACAGGGATTGTTACTTTAAAGAATCTAAGAGCTGCAGGATTTAAAAATATATACGCCACAAACAGGACCAGAGGAAGATTGAAGAATGTATCGCAATTGTATCATGATATTAAAATCATAGCATATGCGGATCGTTATCAAATCATGCCGTCTGTTGGGTGTATCATTAGTTGTACGGCAAGCCCTCATTATACTGTTACCTGTCAGGGATTGCAGGAAAGAAGCAGAGTGAAACCGCTGACAGTGATTGATTTAGCAGTACCGCGGGATGTTGAGCGGGCTGTGGCTGAAATGCCAAATGTAACATTGTGGGATATGGACAGGATTGCAGAAATCATCAGCCGCAATAAAGGGAAAAAGCACGAGGCAGGCAAACAGGCGCAGTTTTTAATAGAGCAGGCATGCGCCAAGTTTATAAAAGAAGCTGAAAGGCGCAGATTTGATTCTGTGATTCAAAAACTTGAACAGGAAAAAAACGCTATCATTCAAAGGCAGATGAAAAAATTGCCGCAGGGATCGGCTACGCAGGCACAAATACAGGCAGCTTTAACGTCTGCCATGAATGAATTTTCAGGTAAAGTGATTTATCCTGTAAAAGAGTCAGCGGAGAGTCAGGAAGCCGCTGTTTTTTTTCGTTTGATTGATGACACACTGCGCAGAAATTCAGGTTCATAAAATTCAGATATATCGTGTCATCAAACGGATTTTCACCTCATATATACAAAATAACAGGTTTTAAATAGCAAGGGGATAAAACAATGGAGAGAAACAGCAATGCTGCACCCTGCTTTCCTTTTTTTATAAATTTACAGGATAAACCCTGTTTCGTTGTCGGCGGCGGTACGGTTGCCCTGCGCAAAATAAAAGTTTTGCTGCGTTTTGGTGCAAAAATAACTGTTGCGGCGCCGCAGATAAAAGAAGAGATTCTCGCTTTATCTGGGATAAATGGTATTGTCGTTTATGAGCAGGAGTTTGAATCCTCTATGTTGGAGGGAATGTTTCTTGTGATAGCGGCAACCAACAACAGGGAAGTAAATCACGCCGTCAGCACAGCGGCGCACAGAATGGGTTTGTGGGTTAATACGGCAGATGCTCCGGAGGAATGTACATTTTTCTTTCCTGCCGTATCTGTAAAAGGGCGTGTGGTTGCTGGAATTTCCAGCGGAGGAGAAAATCCGCCGCTGACTAAGAAGATACGTCAGGAGACTGACATTCTGCTGGAAAGGATCATAGGGGGAGAGATATCGGAATGGGAAAAATAATCCGGCTCGGCAGCAGAAAAAGCCCGCTTGCATTGGTGCAGGCATATATGGCAAGAGATTATATTTTAGGGAAAACATCTGAATATGAGGTAGAGATAGTAACTTTTATGACCAAAGGCGATGCGATGCTCCATAAAAGTTTGCAGTCATTTGGCGGGAAAGGGGTTTTTACGGAAGAACTGGAACAGGCGCTTTTGGAAGAGAAGATTGATTTTGGTGTGCACAGTATGAAGGATTTGCCTTGTGATATGCCGTCAGGTTTTACTCTGGCGGGCATTTTACCCAGAGACGATTGCCGGGATGTGCTGGTTGTACGGGAATCAATTTCAGAAAAACTGGAACCGGCAACAGACGGTACCGTGATGTTAAAAATGCTGCCTGCCAATCCTGTCATAGGTACTTCAAGTACGAGAAGAGCGGCGCAGCTGAAAAGTATGCGCGGAGACGTACAGGTAAGGGAAATCCGCGGAAATGTGCAAACGCGTTTGGAAAAATTAGATGCAGGAGAATATGACGCGCTGGTTTTGGCGGCCGCCGGATTAGAACGGCTGAAGATGGAGCGAAGGCGATATGCCTTTGATGTGCAGGATTTTATTCCGGCTCCCGGGCAGGGAATCATTGCGTTGCAGAGTACTGCGGATAATGATAAACTGGCATTATTTCATGATAAAGACGTACTGGCGGATTTAGATTGCCTGAGGGCGGAACGGGCATTTGCAGGAGAATTCGGCGGCGGATGTACCTTGCCCGTTGGTGCGTCTGCAAGAATTTTGCATGGACAGATAACTTTATATGGATTTGCCTGCAATGCATGGGGAAAATCTGCAAAGGACAGTATATCCGGAAAACAAATAAACGCTGGAGAACTCGGACAGATGCTAGCGGCAAGGATACGAAAAAAACTGGAGGAATAATGATGAAACAGGGCTGGGGGCAGGTTTGGTTGATTGGGGCAGGGCCTGGCGATGAAGGTTTAATTACGGTGAAAGGTGCGCATTTACTGTCACAGGCAGATGCAGTTGTTTATGACCGTCTTGCAAATCCGGCTCTGCTTCATTATGCCAATCCGGCGGCACAGTTCATAGATGTGGGAAAATTTTCCGGAAATCATCCCGTGCCTCAGCCGGAAATTAACAGATTGTTAATTTATCTTGCGAAGGAAGGCAAAAACGTTGCGCGCCTGAAAGGGGGAGACCCGTTTGTTTTTGGCAGGGGTGGCGAAGAGGCTCAGGCGCTTGAGCAGGCGGGTATCTCATTTTTTGTGGTTCCCGGTGTAACTTCTGCAATAGCGGCGCCTGCCTATGGAGGAATTCCTGTAACGCACCGGAATTTTGCTTCTTCCTTTCATGTGATTACAGGGCATGGCAGTGCAGATAACGGATCGCCGTTTTTAGATTATAAGATACTGGCAAAGCTGAAAGGTACGCTGGTTTTTCTGATGGGAGTGTCCCGTTTAGCGGATATAACGCATCATCTGATAATGTATGGGATGCTTCCTGCAACGCCTGCGGCGGTCATTGAGCACGGAACACTGCCAGAACAAAGAAAGATTTGTGGTACGTTGGCGGATATTGCTGAGCTTGCACAGCAGAACGGCGTGCAAGCTCCTGCGGTTATCGTGGTTGGTGCAGTGGCAGGACTTTCGCAGGAACTAAACTGGTTTCAAGGCAAAAATAAACGCAAAACCATTGCAGTAACGCGCAGTGCCGAGCAGGCGCCGGAATTTTGCACGCTTTTGCAAATGATAGGGTTTGATACGTTAACGGTTCCGTGTATCAAATTAGACCATATAAATGATGATGTTTTTCATCGGTTTCTGCAATATCAGTCCTGCGAAGATGACTGGCTGGTTTTTACCAGCCCGAATGGTGTTGGTTTCTTTTTTGAGAAGCTTTATCAGTCCGGATTTGATATCCGAAGATTATTGCCTTATCATATTGCCGCTATTGGCAGTGCTACGGCGGGCAAATTGAGAAAACATGGAATTTATGCAGATGCCGTGCCGGAAGAATATACTTCTGAGGCGCTGGGAAAATTGCTGTCAGATAAAATCAAAGGGCGAGCGTTTTTAATGCGTGCAAAACAGGCTTCTCCGGAGCTTTCACATATTTTGCAGTATGCAGGTATTTCGGTAGAAGAAGTTCCGCTGTACAGTATCCGTACGCCTGATTTTACTGCTGATCAGGCGCGGCGGGCAATGCAGGCGGATGGTTATACATTTTTAAGCCCATCGGCGGTGCATGGTTTTACAAAATTGATACAGGGAGAGTGTTCCTGTTTTCATAAGCCTGTGTTTGCCATAGGCAAGGTGACAAAGGCGGCGTTGGAAGAAAAGGGCTTTACCAATATTATTACTGCTCGGGTATCTACGGTTCAGGGGTTAGCAGATACCATCAGGGAATGGAGTGAAATCGATGATGACGTTTGAAAGGCACAGAAGAATGCGCCAAAATGAAGCGATGCGCTCATTGGCGGCAGAAACGAAATTAGACAGCAGTCACTTTATGATGCCCTTTTTTGTAATAGAAGGTGAAAATAAAGAGGAGCCTATAGAAATGATGCCGGGTGTCAGCAGATATACTGTAGACAGGTTAATGCGGCAGATAGAAAGGGCGGTCAGTTGCGGCATCCGTTCCATTCTTTTGTTTGGCGTTCTTTCTGGAGAGGAAAAAGACGCTTGCGGGAGCGGCGCATGGAATCCAAATGGCCCTGTGCAGAATGCACTGCGGGTAATAAAAAGAAATTTTCCTGATATTATTGCGGCGGCAGATATTTGTCTGTGTGAATATACAGACCATGGGCATTGCGGCGTTGTTGCTGATGGAAATATTTTAAACGATGAAACATTGCCGTTGCTTTGTAAAGCGGCAGTGTCCTGCGCACAGGCAGGGGCGGATATCGTTGCTCCTTCTGATATGATGGACGGGCATGTGTGCGCCATCCGTGAAGCATTAGATCAGGCAGGTTTTACACATACAGTGATTATGGCGTACAGTGCAAAATACGCTTCCGCTTTTTACGGTCCATTCCGTGACGCTGCAGGTTCCGCCCCCTGTTTTGGGGACCGCAGAACCTATCAAATGGATTACCGCAACCGAAGGGAAGCCATTGCTGAAGTGATGTCTGATTTAAAAGAAGGTGCAGATATTGTAATGATAAAACCAGGGCTTGCTTATCTTGATATTTTACGGGAGGTCAGGGAGTGTGTTAATTGTCCGGTGGCAGTTTATAATGTCAGCGGTGAATACAGTATGGTAAAAGCTGCGGCGCAGAATGGCTGGATGGATGAAAAAAAGGCGGTTCTTGAATTGTTGACAGCGATGCGGCGAGCCGGCGCCGATATAATTATCACATACTTTGCAATAGATGCCGCACGGTGGTTAAAGGAGGAATCCTGATGTACTCGCAGGGGAAAAAATCAGAACAGATATATGCGCAAAGCTGTCAGTTAATGCCGGGCGGGGTCAACAGCCCTGTCCGTTCTTTTCAAAGTGTAGGCGCTTTGCCCTTTATTGCAGAAAGGGGAAAAGGCGCGATGCTTTATGATGTGGATGAGAGGGAGTATCTGGATTGCGTGTGTTCCTGGGGACCGTTGATTCTTGGACATGCTGACAGCAGAGTGGTGGAACGTGTTCAGGAAAAGCTTGGAAAGGGACTGACCTTTGGAGCGCCGACAGAGGGGGAACTGAGGCTTGCGCAAATGATAACACAGGCGGTTCCATCTATCGAAATGCTTCGTCTGGTATCTTCCGGTACAGAGGGGGTAATGAGTGCAGTGCGCTTGGCACGCGGATATACAGGCAGAAATATTATTTTAAAGTTTGATGGCTGTTATCACGGCCATTCCGACAGTATGCTTGTCAAAGCGGGGTCGGGCCTTGCAACGCAGGGAGCGGCTGACAGCGGCGGGCTTCCTTCAGCGATTGCCTTGGGGACAGTGAATCTTCCCTATAACAGCAGTTCAAGTGTTAAAGAGTTATTTGAGAAGTTTGGTGATGATATTGCAGGTGTAATTGTGGAACCTGTGGCAGGTAATATGGGGGTTGTGCCGCCGGCTGAAGGTTTTCTGCAAATCCTCCGTGACGAAACAAAGGCTCACGGTTCCCTTTTGATTTTTGATGAGGTAATTACAGGGTTTCGCGTTTCTTACCATGGTGCGCAGGGATTGTTTGGTATAGAGCCTGATCTGACGGTACTTGGCAAGATTATTGGCGGAGGTATGCCTCTTGCCGCTTTCGGCGGGCGAAGAGAGATTATGGAATGTGTTGCGCCTTTAGGCAGCGTTTATCAGGCGGGAACGCTTTCTGGAAATCCTGCCGCAGTAGCCGCCGGAATTGCAACGTTGGAGGTTTTGCAGAAAAGACCGCAGATTTATATGGAACTGGAAGAAAAAGGGGCGGAACTGGAAGAGAAAATGAAAACTTCTGTGAAAAAATATGGTGCGGATATTACGATAAACCGCTGCGGCTCTCTTTTAACTCCGTTTTTCACAAATATAAAAGTAAAAGATTTTACAGATGCAAAAACAGCAAATACCGGACGGTATGCGGCATATTTTCGTTTTATGCTTTCAAAAGGTATATTTTTGCCACCCTCGCAGTTTGAAGCTATGTTTTTATCTGCGGCGCATACAATGAAAGATATTCAACGGATTGCGCAGATGTTTGAAGATTTTTTAAAGACACCGGAGTGTGAAGCAGAATGAAAGGAATGCTGATTATTGCACATGGCAGTAAGCGGGGAGAAACAGAAAAAGTTGTGGAATCTATTGTTATAAAAGTAAAAAAGATGACAATGTGCAAAGCAGTGGAAGCGGCCTATTTAGAATTTTCAAAACCGGATATTATAAATGCGGTGGAGCATATGATTCATATGGAAATTACTGAAATCTATGCGGTTCCCTTGTTTGTTTTTGACGGAGTCCATGTTACAAAAGCAATTCCTGTTATATTAGAAAGCTTGCAAAAGAAGTTCCCAAATGTTACAATAAAATATGGAAAACATTTGGGCGATGACGACAGGATTGCACAAATACTTTGTGATAATGCCAATGAGATTGGATTTTGATTTTCATCCGCAGAAAACGGAACGGACTGAAGGTGTAGCGTATGGGAAGACAAATGCTGATGGTTTTAAATCCCCATGCGGGTAAAGGCAAAGCCCGTGATTATTTATTGGATATGAAAGACCTGTTTGCAAGAAATGGTTATCATGTTACCGTTTATCTTACTAAAAGCAAGCAGGATACCATAATTACCGTAATGGATGCGGCAGAATATTATGACGTATTGGTTTGCTGCGGCGGCGATGGTACGCTGAACGAAGTTGTGACGGGATTAATGGGAGCCAGGCGCAGGCCGTGTTTAGGATATATTCCTCTCGGTACTACCAATGATTTTGCGTCAGCCCTGCATATACCGCGGAACCACATGCAGGCGGCTCAGGCAGTAGTCAGCGGTTTTCCTGTTGCTTTTGACGTTGGTTCTCTGAACGGGCATTACTTCAATTATATTGCGGCGTTTGGCGCTTTTACAGAGATTTCTTATACAACCCCGCAGGAAGCAAAAAACGCTCTCGGAAAGCTTGCTTATTTTTTGCAGGGAGTCACGCGGCTTTCTTCTATTCAAAGCCAGCTTGTTAAGGTGGAATCCGGTTTGGTCAGATTTCAGGAAGAACTGATTTTCGGTGCAATAACAAATTCAACTTCTGTTGCCGGATTTCAAAGCTATCGGCCAGAGGATATTTCTTATCATGACGGTGTGTTTGAAGCTCTGTTTGTCAAACAGCCCAAAAGCTTTATGGAATTGCAGGCGTTGATTCTTGCGCTGACAAAACGAGATTTTAAAAGCCAGCATTTTATTTCTTTTAAAACTTCCCATGTTAAAGTGATTGCACAAGAGCCGGTTTCATGGACCGTGGATGGTGAATACGGCGGAGATTATATGGCGGCAGACATCCGGAATCATCCGTCTGCAATAGAATACCTTTTATCTGATACGTTGCCGGAACGCAGACGAATATCAATTTAAGTAAATGAATAAAATAATTTCTATGCATTTGTGATATGCAGAAAAAGGGCAGTAATACAAAAATATAGCTGTCCTTTTATTTTATTGTTTTGTATTTGTAATAAGTAAATAATAAGTTTTTCCTTACCTATAAAATATCACACTGTCTATGTTGACAAAAAGGTTGACATATTGAGATGAAAAACAGGGGAAGATCATCATTTTAATACAACAAAAAAGCTGTTGATTTATAAAATCAACAGCTTTTTTCGTTGGAGGCGCCACCCAGACTTGAACTGGGGGTAAAGGTTTTGCAGACCTCTGCCTTACCACTTGGCTATGGCGCCGTTTTGGATAAAAAAGACGCTCAACTCCGCGAGCGTCTTTTTTACTTCCATGGAGCGGATTACGAGGCTCGAACTCGCTACCTCCACCTTGGCAAGGTGGCGCTCTACCAGATGAGCTAAATCCGCAAACATAAATGGTGCCTCCGGCCGGAATCGAACCAGCGACACGTGGATTTTCAGTCCACTGCTCTACCGACTGAGCTACAGAGGCAAAAAAGTGGCGACCCGGAACGGGCTCGAACCGTCGACCTCTAGCGTGACAGGCTAGCGTTCTAACCAACTGAACTACCGGGCCAC
>CAKTEE010000009.1 GCA_934546985.1 uncultured Eubacteriales bacterium | reverse complement strand
TGTGCCCCCATAACCGGCTCCCGTTTCGGCGCCTGGATATTTACCGTTTCATCCGGTATGCCTGCCGGCTGCTGCGGTGCCGGTGAAGCTTCTTGTGATATCTTTACAGGCGCTCCACACGCGCTACAAAATTTTGCGTCATCCGGCAAAGAATTTCCGCACTTTGAACAGAACATAATCTATACTCCTCTCGCTTGCCGGAGACAAAAACAACCCCAGCTTATTTTCCATCCTATTTTACCTGAAGCGACAAAAAAGCACCCCACACAATCAGGTAGTTTTCGTGAAAAAATTTAAAAACACGATGGATACTACCTTTTTGTGTGGGGTGAATTTGATCTTTCATGCTATAATATTCTTATCGTTATCTAACTGTATAGACCGGTTAGAATCATCTTTTGCAGGGGGGAATCCGATGGGCGAGCGAAAAAAATCCATTGTCCGGCTTTTTGCGGCAGCGGCGTTGTTGTTCGCGGTCTCCGCATACCGGCAGCTTAGCATACGGTATTGGTCGGAAGATTTTCTGCGGCCATATCTTGTCTGGGCGGTCTATATGCTACTCCTCTTTGGCTGGCAACATACCATTACAACAAAAATCATGCAGAAATCCATGCGCGGCCACCTGACTGCACAAAATATCGTCAGTATCCTGTATTTAATGGTCCGCTTCGTTCAGGATGCTTTCCTCTATGTCAATATTCCATGGATGCGCTTTACCGGATACTTTATCAATATCGCGGCTGTCTTCATACCACTGTTCGGGTTTTACAGCGCATTCTATCTCGGCAAGCCGGAGGATTACCAGATCAGCAAAAAGTGGTATCTGCTCCTAATCCCGGCATGTTTTCTGAGCATGCTGGCACTAACCAACGATTTGCATCATTTTCTATATTACATTGTGCCGGAGGAACCCCAGCCAAATTTGTATTTCCATCCATACATCGGCACATATATGATTCACATATGGGCGCTTAGTATCATTGCGTATCAGGTGTATGTGATTTATCAACGTAACGGCACGGCAAAGTCAGATCCGTTTTACCGAAAGCTGGTTCCCTTCTACGAGCCGATTTTACTCTTTCTGTTCAGTATTCCTTATGCTGCGACGGCCTACGTGGTGCGGTTTGAGCTTGTGGAATATTCGGCGGGGCTGATTTTCATCATCGTGCTTTGTTGGCAGCTCTATATTTTGACGGGGCTGATTCCTGTCAACACGCAGTACAGTGAAGTATTCCGGCGTTCTACAATGGCGATGCAGATTCTTTCACCGACCGGTGAGCGGATTGCAGTATCGGAAAACGCGGCGGATATCACGCCTGCTATGCTGGAAGCTTTAAAGCAAAATCAGCGTTTTTCTGCTACGGAAGATATTACCATGAACCTGCACCAAATCCCGGGCGGGTATATGGTCTGGCAGACCGATCTCTCGCAGATCAACCATGCTTTCCGGGAACTTCAGAGACTGAATGCGGAATTGGAAGAAGAACAAGATCTGCTGGCACAGGAAATTCGAATTCAATCGGATGAGACAAGTATTCAGGCACGCAATGATATTTATGACAGTCTGTCCGCGGAGGTGGCCGGGCAGCTTGCTTCGCTGACAACGCTTTTATCGAAAGAATCCCTTACGGCGGATGACTGGAACCGCATCTGCCTCATCGGTACCTACATCAAACGCTTCTGCAACCTGCAGCTCACGTATCAGGAGCAACAGACGATTCCGATGGGTGATTTAGCCATCAGCTTGCAGGATATTGCGAAATGTATGAAGAATCTTGGAATCAGGACAAGCTTGGATTTTTGTCCCACATCTAATTTAGAGCCAGAGCTGATTCTTCTCATCACGAAAACTTTGGAAGAGATTTTAGAGGAGGCAGATTTTCGTCTGACTTCTGTGGCAATCCAAATCAGCGATACGGTTTGCTTTGAGATTACCGGTACAGATCGCGAGTTTGTTTCCCGTTCTTTAGAAGGCGGATATCGGCTTCAGGCAGAAAAGGTTCCGACAGGCTATCGGCTTCTGCTTTTGAAAGAAGGAGAGGTGGCGCAGTGATGAAAAAGAAACCATCGGCGAAAATGATCAAAAAGGCAATCGACTCTTATCCCGGCGGAATCTGTTTTTCCGCGCTGGATGGCCGGGTCATTCTCGTCAATGAGAAGATGAACAAGCTGGTACTGGAGCTGACCGGACATACGATTCTGAACGCAAAGGTGGCGTGGGAGGAACTCGCAAGCTTTGCCAATAACGGCAAGGCGGAAAAGCTGACCCAATCCTGGCTGCCGAAAGATACGGACAATGAAAGCGCCCGCCAACAGTTGTTCTTCCGCTTCTCCGACAGCTCGGTCTGGCGTTTTGAACTGAGATTTCTTGATCCTAATACCGTTCAGATTGAGGCGGCGGAAATTACCGGACTCTACCGGCTCAGCGAAGAACTGTACGAGAATACCATTCGGCTGCAGGAGATGCAAAAGCGGCAGAAAGCCTTGCTGGACAGTATTGTGGAAGTCAATTTGAATAAAGAGATTCTTGCCACGAAAATGCATATCCATGATGAGCTGGGGCATTGTTTGCTGGCCACTACCAAGGCGATTACGGAAGACAGTCTGGCCGAGAACGCCGATGTGCTGCGGGATAATTGGAACAGTATCATTCGTGATTTTTCCAATATTCCTACCGTGTGGACGGTTCCTGATTCCTCTCTGCAGTCTGAACTGATGCAGGTGGCGGAGCTGATTGGCTGTAAGGTCATATTCCTTGGAGAACAGCCAAAAAGCCGTAAGGCATTGCAGCTTTTGTATGCCGCCATTCGGGAAGCACTCACCAATGCGGTACGCCATGCGGAGGCTACGGAACTGACGGTAAAAATCGAGCAAGACGAGAAACGTTATCATATAGAGATATTCGACAACGGTAGTGTATCTGTTTCAAGCATTACGGAGGGCAATGGCCTTAGCGCATTGCGGCAACGATTAGAACAGGAAGGAGCCTCCCTGAAGGTGCTCTGCGACAACAGCGTCTCCCTCATTGTCGATATTCCCTTTGATTTTGACGAAACCCAGAAAGGAGGACGGAAATGATACAGGTTTTAGTAGTAGAAGATTCCAGGATTACCCGGGACGCCATTGAGAGCCAGATTGCCAAATCAGAAAAATATGTCCTGTATGCCTCCATAGAAAACGCGGCGAATGCAAAAATTGCCTGTCTGCGCGGGCGTGTCGATCTGATCCTGATGGATGTCTGTACTGCCGACGAAGAATCCGGCTTGAAAGCTGCGGCAAAGATCAAGCAATACAACCCCAAAATCAAGATCATCATCATGACTTCCATGCCGGAGCATTCTTTTATTCAAAAGGCAAAAGCTTGTGGATGCAATGGTTTTTGGTATAAGGAATACGGCAGCACTGCCTTAATGGAAGTTTGCGACCGGGTGATGAACGGCGAATATGTTTATCCCGAGGACACACCGATGATTCGCATTGGATACAGCAACAGCGCTGAGTTTACCAGTCGGGAATTTGATATTATTCGGGAGCTGGCGCAAGGCAGAAAATACGAAGAGATTGCGGCAGATCTGGATATTACGCTAAATACAGTCAAGTACCACATCAAGAATATCTTGCAGAAAACGGGTTACCAGAACACCTTGCAGCTTGTGGCTGAGGTGGTAGAAAAAAGATTGATTTTACCGAAGTATTAATTAAGAATCCGCTGGACTTCCTGCAATATATGCCGTAAGCTATACTTCTAAAAAGGAAAGGTGGGGTTTATTATGGTTTGTACTTATGAGGAATATTTGAAGCGGCCAAAAGCAATTTCATTTGAAAAAATGCAGATGATTCATGCGGAAATGCTTGCCGAAATCGGCTCCGATGTGGAAACACTGGAGTTATATGATGAGTTAATGAAGGTCGCGACTCGCTATGCTACAATCCGGGCAAATTGGCTACTGCTTAGCCGTGAGGAGAAAAGCGAGCAGGACTCTGGCAGGACTTCCTGCCACAACTCCGTGATAACGCATTTCAATATGCTGGTGCGTTATTTAAAACAACAAGGCAAAGCCGCCGCATGGCGTGACGAACTTGGCTATGAAGAGGATAATCCATATAACCGCAAAGCCGTCGGAGACTTCGCCTGCTATTTGGCTTTCGTGAATGGAATAAATGTAAGATAATTTTTAAACCGCCGAGTTTAGCTCGGCGGTATTTTACTCGCGTCAAACTTCTCGGATCAATTCTGCTACAGACCGATTTTTAGGAGTGCCGGTCTAAAAGAATAAAATATCGAACTCATGCTTTTAATGTTTTCATATATAGGTTATCTTGTTTCTACAATTAATCAGGAGATTCGAGATGTTCGAGAAAATAGGTTGGTGGATTGAGGCTATGTGGAGGCGCCATAAGCTAATTAGGGAACTGAAGAAGATGCCATAAAAATAGGCTCGCAGCAAAGCGAGCTTATTTTATGTCTATTTTATTCCATGCGTATGGGCGACCTCTACTACGTCCTATTGAACGCTTGCGGATTCCCTGTTGATATCAGATAAAGCCTGGTTAACATTAATCCTTGCGCGATCGCCAAACATCTTACCTAGTAACCTTTGTCTTTTTTGTTCTTTTTTCCGCTTCCGGAATTCAGTAAGTCCTCTCTATCAAGAGTCTTCTTTGCTTCTATAAATAGATTTTGCCTTATTCTTCCACATAACTATGCTCAATAATCTATTTTTATCATTTTCAATAATAGGATCACTGGTATCTTCTGGCGCACTTGCGATATCTAATTGCTCGGTGATTTTTCTTCGTTGACAATGTTTTTTGTAAGATATTAGATTTTATTATCTAATAATTCCCAATGGTCGTCGCCCATCTCTTCATGCCATTCGTTATTATTGAGGAATAGTTGGTTATCGTAATTGCGTACGAAGCCCCAGTTAAGATTGTGCTTTTCGGCGTATTGTTTCAGCGCGTTGAATTTATTTTCCGCCTGATCGTCAATATTTTGCGAAGAACCATCTGCGCTTTCGCCGCCTTTCGCCTCAAGTAGCCACACGGAGCCGTCTTTCTTACGCAGGATGTAATCGGGATAAAATAGACGCTGCTTGCCAGAGCCAGTTAGGTAAACGATAGACATGTATGTTTGGCCTGAATCGCCGTTTTTATATACCCAGTCAATATCGTCGCGCTTCTCGCACCAATACTCGAACATGTTCTCGGAGCGACTGCGAATCTTAATCGTTGCGAAGCCTGATGTGTACTTCTCATAAGCGTTGGCCAGGAAGTCAATTTCATACTTCACATTCGGGTCGTAATTAAAGTAGTCGTCAACAGGAATCTTGAACTCTTCTTCGCGGACATCAAGAGAGAGCTTGGTCTGAATGTTTGAAATTTCGGACGCCACTGCGCGGAAGTCCGCCTTGAGCTGATGCTCGTTATTGATAGTGAAAGCGTAAAGTTCTTCCTTAGTGAGCGACAACAAGCGATACTTCGAGTGAACGCCCTTAAAGAACAGACGCTCAAGTATGGCGCGGACATTGTGCTGTTGCAGGCTAAGAATTGATTTTAGCTCGTTCGTGGAGTGCAACATCATAATACCGTGACGGCCAGTATCTACTTTCATGCTTCGCTCTTCCATGTTGGCGGAAGTGATTGAGCCTAGCGTAGTGAAACGGCCTTTGAGCCACTTGCCATAAATATGGTCGCCGAAGACATAGACATTGCCGTCTGCGAGTTTCTGCTTATTTAGTTCTTTATCGTCGGTTAAGCTATATGTCGCGACAAAATAGTTATAGATACGTTCCAAAACTTCGCGCTCGCCAAGGCCTACATAGTCTAGATCGCGAGTTTCGCGCACAAGAGTGAAAGTTTTGGCCTTTTCCTTGAGGTGCAAGTGTCGTTTTTCGTAGGATTTTTCAATATCGGACAATAATCCTTGCTTATAATCCTGGTCGAATGTGTAGACATAGCAACAATCGAGCGTGTCGTTGTCATAATGTTTGCGCTCTGGCATACGACGAATGCGCCCGATAGTCTGAATCGTGAATTGCTCACTCATACCTTCGCGGAGCTTTACGAGAATCTTGGCGCGTGGACAATCCCAGCCAGTCGAGATGGCCTGTTTCATAAGTAAGAATACTGGTTGACCATCATTCTCGACAATATCGTCAGTCAGCTCACGCTTGTCCTCGGACATCCACTTGGCAACCATGTGATTTTCGTAAGTATAGCCCATGCCTTCGAGAATGCGCTCGACCTCGTCAATCGTTTCAGGCTTGCCACTCGGAAATTGGATCAGTACTAACGGGCGAATAACTTTACCCAGTTTCTTATATTCTTCAAAGATTCTCCGGCGCATTTTATCGGCCTGCGCAATCAGAATGTCTGCACCCTCGTCCTCGTCTGGGTCATCCTCGATTTCTTCGTTAATGTAGATGGCGCGGGTAATAAGACCAGAAGCAATCACGTCATTTTCGTTAATCTCAATGAACTCAGAGAGGCCATTCTCTTTGGTAGTTGCACTTACGCGGATGATATGGCGAGCATCGAATGCATCGATAATCTCTTGTGCCTTGGCCGTTTTATTGCTATGTTCCTCGTCGATAATGATGATAAACTGCAGCCCATCGCGCTTGGCTCTCTTTATCTGATCGAATAAATTCTGCTTTTCGGAATCCTTGATGGCGTTGTTGTCTTTCTTGGTAATTTTCTCCCAGTTGATGAAGGTCGTAGATTTGGCCGTGAAACCACTCGTTAATGCGTCGTCGAGCGTCTGCGCGGTTCTACCCGGCGCATACTTAATCATCTTCTGACGACTCTGTTCTTCGAGTGCGCCTTTGCCTGGACATAGCCAAACGAATGCCGTTTCTGGCGATACCTCAAGATATTCGTCGACATAGTCGATAAGAATAATTGTCTTGCCCGAGCCAGTTGGTGATTTGACGGTGATAGTTTGTTTCGATGTTAAGTCTTCCGTATAGGCTAGTAGACGATCGACTGTTTCTTGCTGAAAGTCGAATAGATTGAGGTTTATCATTACGCTTCTCCTGCTTCTCTTAATTCTTCGCGGAAGTAATAGTCTGGAATAGTAAAGCAATCATGCGTGCCGAATAGTTCTTTCTGTTTGCCAGTCAGCAAAACTTGACGAGAGATATAGATTGCGCGAATGTTTGGATAATTCGCCCAATTCTTCTCGAGCTCGTCCGCATCTTCGTCGGTCAGAATACTTATGTATTTCTCCTTATCAATTTTGACGCCGTATTCAAGCTGAATCATCTCGTCGATGTGAGTAATAAGGTCGGTGGCGAGAGATTCGCTCTTCTTCGGAATGAAGTCAGTGCGGTAATACTTTAGGTCGGCGGGGATGCCGTCGGAATATTTAGAGCCGTTTGAGCGAGTGCCGGTTATTACGGTTTGAAGACGAGGGTATGTTACATCATCGCAAATATTATTCTCATTATTTGTGCAGAGTATAAAATGTCGGTTGCCGCCGTCTTCCTTATTTAATTCGAGGACGGCTTGGCCGGTAGTGCCAGTCCCTGCAAAGAAGTCTAAAACGACAGAGTCTTTGCGCGGAGAAGAACTTATAAGCTTCCTTGGTATATCTACTGGTTTTGGATAACCAAAAGGTTGGTCTTCAAATATTTCTTTCAACTGAAGAGTGCCATTCTCTGTGCGATACTTCTTTTCTAGCCATGTATTCTTCATCATAACTAGCTCGTCGCGGTATTTTTCTACAATCATAAAAGAACCGTCTCGTTTCTTTTTCGCTTTTACATTTATGTTTAGATTAGCACGAGACTTCTGTTCTTTGCCCCATCTCCAAACCGTCTGAATTCCACGAGACTTTAATGGCATAACCTCGATTGTATGTTTCTCGTCTGGTTCAAGAGAGACAGAGTATAACCCATGTTCATCCTCGCTATCACCGTCGACATAAAATGGATAGCAGAGATTCGGTCGATTCTGATCATTAAATTTTATATTACGGTTCCTAAGCTCACGAACTTCGAACGCGCCATACTCATCCTTATCCGTAAACACATGGTCGCTGTCTGGTATTTTCGCAATCATAGCGTCAGGGGTTTTTGAATACACCAGAAGATACTCAGTAGTCTTTGCGATTCCCCCATAGTCGCGCCCTCCAGGGTTAGCCATCACGGTAACGATGCTTCTGAAATTATTGTCGCCAAAAATAGAATCACAAAGCTCTTTCAGGTTGAATAACTCATTCTCGTCAATCGAAATCCATACAACGCCAGTATCTTTAAGCAGACGCCTCGCAATTGATAATCTCGCCGCCATAAATGAAAGCCATTTGCTGTGCCTGAAGCTATCATTTGAATCAATATAATTATCGTCATAGCGAAAATCGTCACTACCCGTATTGTACGGAGGATCAATATAGATGACATCTATCTTTTCTTTATGTGTTTTCTCGAGCAGATGGAGTGAGTGCAGATTGTCGCCTTCGAGCAGGAAGTTGTAGCCGTTGTCAGTCATCGTGATTTCTTTGTCTTTATCCTCGACAAAAATCGGCACTTCATCAACCATTCGTTCTTCAACTTCCTCGGAGTGTTCCTCCCAGACTAAGCCGTATTTCTTCTCGTTGATTTCGTTTTCCACCTCGTTGATAGCTACTAAGACTTCGTCGTCATCTTTGTGCTGTTCGCGCATCTTCTCTAGGAATGCCAGCATTCTCTGTCGTCTTAGTTGCGATAAATTAGCCATGTGTTGTCTCTCACTATTTACTGCTAAGATATATTCTAGCATAAAAGTGTTGGCACCCATGTAATCTGCGCTAAAGTATTGAAAAACTCCAGCTTTAACAGTCGTAATATTTCCGAGAATATTAAATGGTGGATCCTGAGAAAAATGGAGAAAGGAGACTTTACACTTCCGTATGGTAGTTTTATGGGATATAAAAGAGGCGCAGATGGGCGTCCAATGGCGACATTCAGAGTGTCGACGCAGGCTTGCAGTTTACAGTAGATGGTGCTCTCAATAGTGGCGACCTAGCTCCGAATGGCAAGAAAGAAGCAGACTTATATTTCCAAGTACCAAAAGATGATGCTGAATTGACTCTTCACTATGAGTCTTCAATTTGGTCTGATAAAACAATAAATATTAAGCTATAACATCACTGCTCGCAAGCCAATACGAAAATTGGTGCAAATTCTGTTAGTCCCCATGCAATCTGCACTAAATGCTTGGAAAATTCCAACTTTTGCAGATTGCTTTTTAATTTATGCTTATTTGTGTTATTTGAAAATTTCGGATGCAAAAACTTAAAACATACCATATTTGAACCACTCAAGTTGCTATTTTCTCTCTTATAATCTTAGAAAAATCTATATTCCAGATATCTATATAGCTCCGGCCTGATATCTGTCTTCGTATTCGTTAGGCGATAAATAGTTAAGCGAACTGTGAGGTCTTTTGTTGTTGTAATAGTCCATAAACTTGTAAATATGTTTTCTAACCGTACTATATGATTTGCCAGCTTCATTTAATAAAATTGCATCTTTTAGAATCCTGTTGAATGATTCGAGTGGCGCATTGTCTGTTGGTGTGGATGGTCTAGAGTACGAGTGAATTATATGATGGTCTTTTAGATATTTGTTATATGTGTAGGAAATAAAGTTAGAGCCACGGTCAGAGTGTAGGATAAGGCCAGGCTTTATATCTCTATTTTGTATAGCTGCTACGAGCGTACTTTTAGATAGCCTTGTACTATTGTTAGGACTAATGCGTATGGAAAGCACTTTTCTTGAGAATAAGTCCATACATATACATACCCAATAGGGTCTCTTATTTATATATACGAGAGTCGAGTCTGTTAGCCAAACTTGATTTGGTTTCATAACTTCGTAATTTCTAAGAAGTAAATTGTGCTTTCTGATATCTTTTATTTCCATCCTTCGGCGACGCGCAATCTCGGTTTTAGTATTTCTAAGATTTAGCACGCCAAGTAATTTGGAAATATATTTACTACTCGTCCTTATACCCTTCCTTCTAAGAACAGCAACAATTCTTTCGACTCCGATATTTCCATTGTGCTCGGCGTAGACTTTAAGAATTTCGGACTTCATTCTTTCTTCGTACTTATAGAACCATGCATCTTCATTTTTATTATGATTTATATGATGGTAGAGGGTTGACCTATTTATCTTAAGAGCTCGAGCGATAACTCTGGAGCTATACAGTGAATATATTTCTTCGGAAAACTGAAGTCGACTACGTCTACTAATGTTTAAATAATCCAGGGCTTTCTGCAATATTTCTATTTCGATGCTTAGTTTGTCTGCTTCATTTTTTAGCTCATGGTACTCCGCTTGCGTAAAACGGCTATACCGATTAACTCTCAAAGGTTTGTTTTTATTAATCCAATAATACAAGGTAGATAATGGGATATTATTCTCATGTGCAATACCCTTTGCCGACTCACCGGTATAAAAACGTTTTATAAGTGTCTTTTTCTCTGCTTTACTTAGCATGTGTAAGTTTCCTCTCTCCTCCACTGTTAGGTATAACATAACAAAATTTTCCTACATTTTCGAATATATAAAAAATAGAACATAGTAAGCTCAAAAAGTGGCAAAAGCCCCACTGTGATATAATAATCTTGTCTATTCCTATATTTAAATAAGCGCAATTAGCGCCGTGTTTTGGCGAATTACCGTATTTAAACGGCACCGCTAAGCATGACGGTAATACCTAATTGCGAATATAGGAATAGACACCCTGCGGTGTCGTTTTTATTTGCACCGACGATTCGCTGGCTTTTATTAATGGTGCGGAGGTTAAAAATGAGCGAGAAAGACGCTAAAAAATCTGACAAAAAACCAATATTTAAGAAATGGTGGTTTTGGGTAATTATTATCGTCGTATTAGTAGCAATCGGTGGCGGTGCTTCAAATAAAAATGAACCTACTAAAGTGGGTGAAAATAGTGGCTCAAACGTTTCTAGTCAAGAGGCCGAAGAAAAAACCGATTTTGCCGTTGGTGATGTAATTTCTTATGAAGGAAGAGAGGTAACCGTAGTTTCGGTTGAGCGAAACTATAATTCCAATAATGAGTTTTACCAACCTGAATCAGGTAAGGAATTTGTTAAAGTTAGCATTAAAATAGAAAATAAATCCAGCGAGAAGCTCTCTTACAATTCTTACGATTGGGAGCTTCAAGATAGCAATGGTGACATTCAAAGTATTGATGCGGGTTTGCAATTTACGGTAGATGGTGCTCTTAATAGCGGTGATCTAGCCCCGAATGGCAAGAAGTCTGCCGATCTCTATTTTCAAGTTCCGAAAGATGATGCTAATCTAATGCTTCACTATAAAGCTTCATTCTGGCAAGACAAGACACTAAATATTAAGTTATAGCACTACCATTCGCCAGCTAATACAAAAATTGGTGCAAAATCTTATTTTCTCACGGCTTTGTCATAGGCATGGCTTTAAAGGAAAGCCGTGAGAAAAGTAAACTTCCGCTATCAGTGTGACGTCCTAACACAGTCTGAATGACAGGACTTTAACTATCTTATTTCCTCGGATACTCCCAGCTTTTCCGAATATACACGTTATTCTCTTTTAGGATTTTTCGTACTGAGTCGACATTAATCCCGACAGCTTTGGCTATATCTGCTGGTTTGATATATTCTGAGTACATTTGCATGACTAATTCTACAACGCCTTTACGTTCCATGAGCTGATTAGTAACTTTAATTCCCTGCTTTTTGAGGTTATCGCTTATGGTGCGGCGATGGCAGCCATATTCTTTGGCTAATTCATATGTCGAGATACCAGAACTATATTTTACGACTATTTCGCTAATTTCTTTGTTCGACAAATGTTTTTGTTGCTGTTTTATCTCAGTTTTGATATTATAAGTACTATCAGAATACTCTGACATAGAGCTATTCGTAACAGGGGTTATTGGAGTAGATTTGACTTTGTCGAGGATTATATCGTAATTCTTCGAGTTAATTTCCGATAGTCCCACCATTGAATTATAATCCGAATTTTTGTGGTTCGGATTTGGAGAGTAAATCTCCACCATAAGTCCACCGTAGTTTTGATGAAATTACGGTGGACTTTTTTGCGCAGTGTATTGACTGGCATATTGCGCTGTGATACGATGAGCGCAGCGATTATGAAACAGCGCAAACCCGGCTTGACCGGCCCGCAGTTGCGGCAGCTTATCACCGCCCATCTGGACGAGGACAAGTTTTGCCGCTTTTGTGTACAACGGGATATAAACGGAATTGTCCTCGACCTGTGGGAAGCCCATAAGGACGATTTTTTCAGCGTCCCGGAGCAAGCGTCTTTGGTGTTTATCTGTAAGCGGTTCCAACTGAAATATGGGAAGCTGTCAGACGAGAAAAAGAAGTGGCTGAAAAAGATTGCGGAGAAGTCGGACTTGCTGAAAAATCCAAATCCCCAGCAGGGGAGGAAATAAGGGAACGGGAAAGAGAAAACTGTAGGAGGTTGTATTGATGATATACGCAGAAAAAGGAAAAGAGCGGGAGTGTTTTATTGTTTTTGTAGAGAAGGCGTTGGGACTGTTGGCTCAAGAAAAATACAGCGAATTTTTATCCGCGTTTGATAGCAGCAAAATATTGACGGAACAAGAGTTGATTTTTGCGCTTCAATATTTGGTTGAAACCCGACCGGTATTGAAAATTGATGATCCGGTACAGGTGAAAAGCCAAAATCAAGAAATAGATTTGTTTACTTTTAATGATGGCAGTGGATACAGCCTGGATTATGATTTAACAACCGATGGCGAGATAAACGATTTAACACTCCAAGTTGAATTTCTGAAAAAGGGAAACGGATACATGGTTTCGCTTGACGATTTGCACACACTGTAAGTAGTTTTGATAGGACATTTTTTTATTTATTGGGGAGATAGCAAAGCCAGCCGAGCCAGTCAACGGTCAAGATGAACGGCGCATAAATGCGCCGCCGTTGACAGTCCCGCCCATTTCAATTTTGAGAGAGTGTAGACACAAAACGGAGGCAGAACAAAGACGGGGGCTTTCATATACGCCCTGTCTGCTGATGAAATCAGCCCTTTGTTGTCAGTAATCCGTTTCACGGTCTGCGTGTAGTTCCTTGTAAACTGACCTAATATGAACAAACGATAAAGTATATTCAAGAATTGGTAAATATAAAAGGATACATTTTAGTTGATAGAAACTGCGAAATGGACAAACACAAGAAAAATGGTAAATGGGTGGACGATATTATTTATCACACTATTAATTGCCCAAAATGCGGTCAAAAATTTAGTTGTGTAGCAAACACATATAGAGGCGGTGGGAGCTTTGAAAAAAGAAGATAACTTCCAGTTTGTTGATGTACTTATGAATAGCTTTCTACCGTTTCAAGGGGGCCCAAATAAGCCGAGGGGGTATATTTTTCCAATTAAAAGCTGCACCTCCTTAGGGCTTCTATCTAAGTAAGAGTTATTTGCCAAATGAACGTTGGACCAACACTTATTTTTTCAGCGGCGGATTTGCCGCATAGGTGTTGCTTTAATACAAAGCAGAAAACCCCGCCTTAGAACTTAAATCTAAGGCGGAGTTTTCTTTGAACAATAAGAACCCGAAAGCTATCCGTAGTGGATAGCTTTCGGGTTTTATCCTATTATACTGATTGGGAAACAGCCTGTGTCTGTGTTTTATTTTTTGCTTTTTTGCGCCGCAGCAGAAATTCGAGAGCAATTAAGCAGCCGGCGCTGAATATAGAAATAACAAGGCTGATTTTTGTCAGTAAAGTACCACAGAATGTAGATTGAATGGTTCCCTGAAAACCTGCCGGTACAGTAATACTTACAAAGCCATTGACGGATTCTTTTGCTTCAAACTCCGTTCCGTCCGAACCGGTGATTTTATACCCGGGATAGTAAAAGTATGGATATTCCAGCACGCTTTCCTGTACGGCATTGACAGTGACCTGTGTTTTGGTGCCGTTAATGCTCTGGTTTGTCAGCTCTGCATTGCCGGAAAGAACAAGAATATCGTGACTGCGGTTTTCCACATAATCCATATTGTCATATGCTTTTTGCGGCATATAGTCTTGCATATAGTTGTCGCCGTAAATATCCGTGCGGTTAATAACATTATCTGTGGAAGCAATCAGCGGAGAAATATAAAGCAAACTGATTAAAACAAGAATAAAAATATGCTTGAATTCCAGTTTTGGAACCAGCAGACGGACAACAACAGCGGAAACAATGCTTAACAGGAAAACGGCAAGCATCAGAAACCGCCAGGAATGCTGAATTAATCCGATTGCAGAAAAATGGCTTTGTAGCCAGCCCCATGGAATCAAAGAAGTAGCAAGTATTACACACACGATGCCGCTCACTGTGAATGCAAGCATCTGCCTGCGCTGCTGTTTTTGCTGAAGTTTGCCGTAAACAAACGGAAGCGCCATCAGGCAGGCAACGAAAGGAAGCCCAAGGACCTGAGGTACTTCATCCTTGATTGTTGTCGGAGGCTGAGACCAGACGAGAGAGCTAAAGTCCATTTTCCCGAACAGAATTTGATAAAGGTAAGAGGCATGGTAAGCAACGTCTTTTTCCATTCCGCCTGTAAATGCAAAATAATCTGCCGCACCTTTGGCTTGCAGCATTGGCAGCAGAAAAAACGCGCTGATGCCAAGAGCAAATGCCGCATTGGTCAACAATGGCAGAAAATATTCTTTTTTAAAGACCTTTTTTATATTCACCAGTACGATAATAATACCGGCAATAATCAGAAAGAGAGAACTGATCATATGGCTGATTGCAATACCTGCAAATCCTACGGCAAGATAAAAAGTTTTCTTTTTATTGCCGTAAAACAGACTGTAAAATCCGTGAAAGACCATTGGCATAAAAATAAATACCAGCAGTTCCCCTGCGGCAAGGCGTATAAACGCGTCTACAATCCGGTAAGGCGCCGTTATGTATAGGCACGCCGCGAGCAAGGCAATATTTTCATTTTTTGAAACTTCAAGTACAAACCGAAACATAAAATAACCGGAGAAGAAAAATGTTGAAAAAATAAACAGTTTATATGCCAGCACTGTGGAAGAGCCCGGAATCCAGAATGTCAGCACCCGGAAAAGGATAACAATATAATTTGAAAGTGGGCCGTAAAACAGGTTCCAGGACATACCGAAAGAATTTTCCGTAGGGGAAACCTGAGGAGGAAACTGTCCATCCTGCAATCCAGATATTGTGGAGGTCAAGCGCATGGCATGCGCCCAGTAATCGTGAGCTTCAAAAAAGCCCTGAATATAAAGAGGGGCGCAAACAACAAAGCTTAGTAAGAATAAAAACAGAATACATTTGCGTATGTATGCGTTTTCCGGTTTCAGCCGGCGGCGCAGTGAAAACATGGGTATTGTACTCCTTTCTATACAGTGCTGCTTTTGCAGCAGCTGCTCAAAACACAAAGCTCACATTTTGCTTTGCGTGCTGTACACACTGCACGTCCGTGTAATACACACCGATGACAGAAATTGTTGGATTCTTCCGATGGCAGTAATTCCATTAGCTGCATTTCAACCTTATAAGGATCTTTAGTATCCACCAAACCAATACGGTTGCTCAAGCGGATGCAGTGAGTGTCAGCGGCGACAGCGGGTTTGCCGTAAATATCACCGCAGATAATATTAGCGGTTTTCCGTCCAATGCCGGGCAGGCGGGTTAAATCTTCAATCGTATCAGGAACTTTTCCGCCGAATTCATCAAGCATCATCCGGCACATATCTTTGATTTCCCGGGCTTTGGTGTGATAAAAGCCGCAGGAACGGATTAAATTTTCAATATCCAGCACATCTGCTTCGGCAAAAGCCTCCATCGTTGGATATTTTTCAAACAGGGCAGGAGTAACGAGGTTAACGCGTGCGTCCGTGCATTGGGCGGAGAGCCGCGTGGCAATCAGCAGTTCCAATGCGTTTTTTGCCGTTAAAGAGCAGAGGGCGTCAGGATACTCTTTTTTTAGTGCGGCAACAGCGGCAAGCGCCCTTTCTTTTAAAGTCATGGAGATTCCTCCTTCTTCAATATTTCACTGTTTTTTATTATACATGAGAATCTAAAAAAAGCCAAGTAATTTACACAATCTGTTATTGGCAGATGATATTAAATCAAACCCGCCTGCCGCAGAGCAACTGCGGCGCCATCTTCATGAAAAGGGGCGGTGACCAAATCAGCCGCTTGTTTTACTTCTTCTACAGAATTTCCCATAGCAATACCGCATGCGGCCGCACGTATCATGGCAAGGTCATTCAAACTGTCGCCAATTGCATAGGATGCCTGCGCAGGCAGGGAGAGGTACTGCATTAAGCGCGCCATGCCGGTAGCTTTAGAGATTCCTTTAAGGACAATTTCCCCGTATTTGTCAGGATTGTGAATGATAAGATCGTAGGAAGCTTCCAGAAACGGTAGAAGCGGTTCCAGCTGGCGGCGGTTGTTGAGATAATAGGTATATTTGTGTACCGGAATGTTTTTATAATTCAAATCAAAGTCTGTAAGGTCTTCCATGGTGGGAATATCACTGGGAAGGTTATGCTGAGGATGCAAAGCAACGATATCATTGGTGCCTTCGAGAATCACGGTAATGTTCTGGTCTGCCATTTTATGTACGGTTTCCGAAAGCAGGGGCGAGGGAATACAGGCATTGTATATCAGTCTTCCGCCAAATTCAATGCGTGCGCCTGCCGCGCTGATGATACCGTCAAAACCGATATTTATAATATCTTCATACAGGTAACTTTTTGCGCGGCCTGTGTTAATAACAGCATAATGTCCGTTTTGGCGAAGTCTGCGGATTGCGTTGCATACGTGCGGAGAGGCGGGAGCACCGTCCTCGGCAAGTGTACCGTCAATATCAAAAAATACAATTTTCTTGTCCATTCCATTGCCTCCTGATTTTGATTGTCCGAATCTTTTTATGGAATCAATATAAAGTTAAAATATAGGTTTTATATCTTACTGTTTTTCGATTTTATCCAGCCTTTTTCTATATAAAATCGGTTATCCAAACTGGGCTCTGTTTCTGTATTCAGTATACCTTGATGCATCATTTTGCACATCAAAAAAAGTGTGCAGACTTTCAGATTTTTATGGCGGCAGGGTTTGACAGAAGCGGCTTTACGGGCGAGTTTTTCCATTTTTGTTTCTAGCATTTTTTGGTGTTTTTCAGATATTTTATCCCAAAAGATGTCACCCATCATCCCTGTCCCGCAGGTGTAAGTTTTGGATATCCCCATCCATGTCATGCTTGTTTTTACATCTTTTTGTGCAGCGCCGTTTGGAGCGCCGACGCTGTTGGTAATGATAACCGCTGTTTTTTTAAACATTTCAGGTTCCGGACGGTGTACCATCCAGTGTACGCAGAGGTGGTCAAGCAGAGATTTTATAGATGCCGGCGCCCGAAGCGCATATACCGGATAAGCAAATACCAGTAAATCAGCATGTAAAAAAGCATGCCAAATAGGTTTCGCTATTTTTGCATGCGGGCAGTTTTCCTCACCATGTATAAAACATTTTTTACAGCCAACACAAAAGGGCGGCAAATCTTTGGGGTAAAATTCTGTAATCTGGTTTCCGTCCCGAAGATGTTTCAGAAACATTTCTTTCATATGGAAAGTAATTCCGTGAACAGGTGAACCGTTAATCACTGCAATATGCATGCGGCGTCTCCTTCTGTATTTTTCAATATCGGCGATTTTGTTGTTCTGCCAGCCGTAGTGCCAGACACAAAAAGTATACAACATTTTTATTAAAAAGGAAAGATAACAGAATTGACAATGTAACAATGTTATGTTATACTGTAATCAATATAATAAAACAAAACATTGTTACGCAAACGAGGTGATGCTTTTGTCACTTATATCAAAAAAAGACCTTCTTGCAGAAACGGGCATTTCCTATGGTCAGCTTTATCGCTGGAAACGGGAGCGTCTGATTCCGGAAGAATGGTTTATCAAACAATCCTCCTATACCGGGCAGGAGACTTTCTTTCCAAAGGAACAAGTACTTAGCCGTGTGCAGTCCATTTTGGAACTGAAAGACAGATACTCTCTGGAGGAGCTTGCAAAAATCTTTTCTCCTGAAAGTTCGCAGGAGAGCATTGGTATAGAAATACTGGCAGATATAGAAGAAATCAACCAGAATATTTTATCGGAGTTGCCAGAGCTGTACGGTAAAGAACAGTTCTATTTTTTAGATATTGTATTGCTTGCGGCGTTATCTCAATTTGCGCAGGAAGAGAGATTGACTATAGAGCAGTTGAGAGGTGTGGTTCGGAACTGTGCTTCTGCCGGTCTGCATTACAAAAACGCGGATGTATTATGTACGGTCTTCCGTGCAGGCGGGGAACTTCACACGGTATTTTCTGTAGGTATGGTTCCTATTGCGTTTGACAGCGGTGTTGATATTCTGAAATCCATATCACTGGAGGAAACTGCCAATCAAATAAAATTAAAATATAAAGACCGGTTTGCCGGTAAATAGAATAGAGAAGGAGGACTTTTTTATGCAGGATTTTTTAATGGATGGCGTCAGCAAAATAGCAGGCGGTGAATTTGCAAAATTTACTGCGGATGGTGTAGGGACATGTACTGGAGAAATAAAAGCGGAGAGTATAAAAATAGACGGTGTATTCCACTGCGACGGCAAGGTGGAAACAGGTTCCCTGTGTTGTGACGGTGTTGCGGAATTTAAAGCGAATGTTATCGCCAAAAAAGTTCATATTGACGGTGTTGTAAGTGTGAAAAACGGCGCTAATATGGAAGGCAATGAAATTACGTGCGATGGATTGATAGAAGTTTCCGGAGAGGTTTCCGCTGATATCCTCCATGTGGACGGTTATATAAATGCTGCGGAAATTGTCGGGGATAAAATTACAATTTGTACCCGTTCCAAAAATGCGGTTGCTAATTTTTTTGTCCGCAAGCATTCTAAAGTGCAGCTCATTGAAGCTACGACAGTAGAGCTTACCGGAGTAAAGTCGAAAACAGTCAATGGGAGAGATGTTGTTATCGGACCGCACTGTAAGATTGAAAATCTGGATTGCTGCGGTACCCTTTTTATTCATCCAACCTCAGCGGTTGCGCATATTACGGGAAACTATACGAAGATGGACGAAATAAACGCAAAATAATCTATTAAAAAAACAAAAACGGTTTTGATGGAAAATCAAAACCGTTTTTGTTTGTATTTATCCTGTTTTTTACAAAGTGTTGTCTTTAACAGCTGATTTCCTTTTGCGGTATTCTTCCTTTACCATATAGGAATGAAGCAATGATGCGACAACCTCTTTATCTTCATTGTTCAGCCTGAATATCATATCAATTGGTACTGGACCGCGTTTGGTTTCTAATTTGCTTTCCAGCTTTTTCAAATCAGTTTTGATTTGTGTCCTGCCAAATAAGTAATCAAGATTTACATTGAAAAAGTCAGCCAATTGCATTAAGACAGCATAGGACGGCTGTGTTGTTCCCAGTTCATAGCCGGAAATGGTGGAACGTCCAACGTTAATGCTTTTTGCAAGTTCTTCTTGTGTTAAATTCATTTCTTCCCTTAATTCTGCGAGCTTTTCATGGAGCAGCATTAGCGTTCACCTCTTTTATGTTTTATCATAGCATTTTTTGTCGTTTGGTCACCATAATGACGGTATTAAAAGCAAAAATAATAAAATAAATATTGAAATTCTTGTAATACAGTCGTATAATGGTGAGTATCATGTGTATTTTTTGTTTGCTTTTTCAATCAAAAACATTAGAAAGAAAGGAATGATGAAAATGTCTATTATGCGAAAAATAGACCATTTAGGAAGAATTGTCCTCCCCATTGAATTTCGTATGAAAACAGGCGCGGTGTGCGGCGACGTATTTGAAATAACACAGCAAGAGGACGGAGTAATCATTCTTACAATGCTCCCGAAAGCGCCGGAATGCAAATTATGCAGTTCCAAAGATAATTTGGTTAAAACAGAAAAAGGGAACCTCTGTAAACGATGTTTGGGGGAATTTCTAAGGGCGGCGGTCAATGCTGAATGCAGGGATAGCCGATCTTGAACCGATATACTGTTTTGTATTTCAGTAAAATAATGCTATTTAAGCAAAGGGCGCGGAGCATTTGCTCTGCGCCCTTTTACTATATTTCACCTTGCTATGGTAATCATACGTTTCTTTTACTTGTTTAGAAATTTTACGGTCCTGAAAAGTGTTTTATTACAGAAAAAAGGATGAGGAATTTTCCTCATCCTTTTAAAATTTTAACATTTTAAATAATATGTCGGTTACTTTTCAGGAATCATAGATTCAATGGTTTTTAAAAATTCATCTTGTGTAAAATTATCGGTGGTTATTTGGTAATAAATTCCATCATATTGGAATTCTGCAACAAACAAATCGTAATATCCTGCAGGAATATTTGGTCCGTTTTCTGCAATGGTGTACGGACCGTAAGGCATTTGTCTGGAGCCTATCATTATTTTTATCCCATTGATTTCAGACACTATCATATCCTCTGACCAGATATAAACGCAATCATTTTGTATATTTGCAATTTTTGATGCGACAATGTTTAATTTTTTAGCTAATGGATTATAATTTTCGAATTCTTCAGAATAAGAAAACCAAAGCTGGTCGAAGTATATAGTGCCGTCGTTGTTATAATAGATGGTATGTTTAGCGTCTGGAGAAATATCACCAGCATATTTCAGGTTGTCCGGCATCCATGCAGGTAAAATATTTTTGCCCAGATAAGCAAAGGCCTCCTCATCTGTTAATTTTTTTTCATAGGTTTTATCAAAATTTAACTTTATCCGGTTATCGGACTGCAAGCTTTCCAGTTTGTTGAAATAAATAGTAGTTCCGTTATTTTTTTCAGATGTTTTCATGGGCGCCGTTATTTGTGTTTGTGCGGAAGAAGTACTTTCCGGGGGCAAGCCGTAATTGTCTTTTGCAGATTTCAGCGGAGTGAAAAAAACAGCCGCCATGAAAACGAAGCATGCCACCGGCACAAAAACACAGAAAGCCGCTTTCTGTCTTTTCCTTTTGTTTTTTTCTTGCTGTTCATATTTTTCAAAGATATATGCGGTTTGCTCTTTATAGGTTCTCATAATCAAAACCCTCCTTTTTCAGCGTGTTTTTCAGTGTCTGCCTTGCACGGTAAGCGAGGTTTTTTATTTGTTTCTGGTTCTTTCTTAGAACCGCCGCCATTTCGTTATAGCTCATATCTTCAAAATATAGCAGATGCAAAACTAGACGGTATTCTGTATGGAGACTCCTCATTGCATGATACAGCTGTTTTCTTCGTTCATCCGAAAGAACTGTGTCTTCCAGAACTTCTCTGTCGGAAAGCTCAGTTTCAGCATGGGTAATTAAGAAGGCTGAACGCCGTGCTTGTTTACGAAGATAGTCAACCGCATTGTTGCGTGCAATTTTGAACAGCCATGTTTTAAAGGCGGCGTTTTCTTTAAACCGGTATTTATGGGTAATCAATTCCAGAAATGTGTCTGCCGCTAAATCCTCAGCGGCGGAAATATCATTTACAAAGCTGTTAATGAAAAAAATCAGGCTGTTATTATACAGCTTAACGATTTCTTCAAGTCCGCTTTGGTCGCCCTGCAGAAAACGGTGGTAGCTACTTGCACCGTTATCCATATGCTCCCTCCTTTCAGTGGATTGTAAGCATTTGCTTTACATAAATTAAGCGCAGTAAATTAAAAAAAGTCTCATTGCCGAAAAAATTTAATTTTATTTTGGAGGTCGAAAAAGTCAGTTTGTACTTTTAATGAGAACAAGGCGGCTTTATAAAGAAATTGTGTGATTTGTATTTTTTCTCAAAAACAAAAAGTCCCGATAAAATCGGAACTTTTGATTAAATAATTGTGAAATAATACATTGTAATTTTAGTTTTGAGACTGCATTTTGCGTCTTTTAATTTTGGGGGCAGTTAGCTCAAAACTTATATCAAGCAGCATTTTAATTTTCTCATCATTTACACTGACGTCTAAAGCAACAGAAACCCAGCTTTCTTTATTCATATGATATGCTGAATAAATTCCTGGCTCTGTTCGGAGAGAACCTATCATAATAGGGTCGCATTTAACATTCAAAATGTCCAGCATACCCTGTTCCGATAATCCTAATTTTTCTTTTGGAACTTCCAAAACCAGTGCAAACCACTTTTGATTGCTACGGTGACGAAACACGGTGTAATTGGGATACTTAACCCATGGAAATTCTGCATCCGCATGATAAGTCGCAGAAATAAATTTTTCTAATACTTCTCTATTCACTTTAAGTATTCATCTCCCAAAATTCAAATTTGTTGTACTGAATTCCTGTGTTTTATATAAATACTCATTGAGAAGTTATAGATGCGAATGCTTTTCGCTTATGAAATCGGTAAAAATAAATGTTTTAATTTAGCGAGTGAATTATTCGCTGGTGGAATAGTTCGGTGCTTCCTTTGTGATATGAACGTCGTGAGGATGGCTTTCTTTCAAGCCAGCGCCGGTGATGCGAACAAACTGGCTGTTGGTGTGCAGTTTTTCAATAGTTTCACAGCCGCAGTAGCCCATACCTGCGCGTATACCGCCGACAAGCTGGAATATAGTTTCAGAAAGAGGGCCTTTGTAAGGTACACGGCCTTCAACACCTTCCGGAACCAGCTTTTTGTTGCCGGTTTGGAAATAACGGTCTGTACTGCCTTTACCCATTGCGCCAAGGCTGCCCATGCCGCGGTAAACTTTAAACTGGCGGCCTTGATACATTTCACTGTCGCCGGGGGATTCTTCGCAACCGGCCACGAGAGAACCTACCATAACAACATTTGCACCGGCCGCGAGGGCTTTGACGATGTCACCCGAATACTTAATGCCGCCGTCAGCGATAATCGGAATATTATATTTTGCGGCCATACATGCCGAGTCATAGATTGCTGTAATTTGAGGAACACCGATACCGGCAACTACACGGGTGGTGCAGATAGAACCCGGACCGATACCGACTTTAACTGCGTCTGCACCGGCCTGAATTAAAGCTTCGGTGCCTGCGGCGGTTGCCACATTGCCTGCAATAACGCTTACGTTGGGGAATGCCTGTTTTACTTTTTTCAGGCAGTTCAGTATATTTTGGCTGTGCCCGTGGGCAGAATCCAAAACCAGCGCATCAACCTGTGCGTTAACCAGTGCGCCGGCGCGTTCCAGCACGTCGTCCGTTACGCCGATCGCCGCAGCGCAAAGCAGTCTGCCGTTAGCATCACGTGCAGATTGAGGATATTGTACAGTTTTTTCGATATCCTTAATGGTAATCAGACCTTTAAGCAGGCCGTTTTCATCTACAATCGGCAGTTTTTCAATTTTATGCTGCATCAGGATTTGCTGTGCCTGTTCCAGCGTGGTGCCGACAGGGGCGGTAACAAGGTTGTCCTTTGTCATGACCTCTTTGATTTTTACATTATAATCGGTCATAAAGCGCAGGTCGCGGTTTGTGATAATACCGACCAACTTGCCTTTTTCACAAATCGGCACGCCGGATATTTTATATTTGCCCATCAGATCGTTGGCGTCAAAAACAAAATGTTCGGGAGAAAGATAAAATGGGTTCACAATAACGCCGTTTTCAGAGCGTTTTACTTTATCCACCTCGTCTACCTGTTGTTCGATGGACATGTTTTTATGAATAACGCCGATGCCGCCTTCCCTTGCAATTGCAATAGCCATGCGAGCTTCTGTAACCGTATCCATGGCGGCGGTCATAAGCGGGGTGTTTAATGAAATTTTATCCGTCAGCTTTGTAGAAAGCTGAATTTGGTTTGGTACGACGTTGGATTCAGCGGGAATCAGCAGTACATCGTCAAAAGTCAGGCCTTCTTTTACAAATTTTTCCTGAAAATTCGTGTTCAGCATCTAAAATTTCCTCCTTTTCTTCCCCAGATATATTTTTTCTATTCTAACATATTTGTGCGGCTGTTTTCAATAAGTAGACCATAAAATCAAATAAGAAAATAAAGGGGTTTTTTGGCGAAAAAAACGTATGGCGGCGTTGATGAAAAATGTGTTGCTATCCCTGCGGAATATGATATACTTGTCTACATGGTATTAAATTTTTCAGGTAAAGGACGGTTATAAATGTCAGAAGAAAAGATAGTTAAGCTTGAAAAAATTTCGTCTATGGTTTCCATTATATTGCTGGCCGGTGCACTTGTAAGCATCTTGATATTCCACAGTACAGTTATTTTGCCGTATGTGTTTGCCTTGCTGTATGTTGCGATGATGACATCACAGGTTGTTCTGCCTGTAGTGAGATACAGTGAGATTTTTATGAGAGAAAAGAAGATGTTTTGGTTTCCTGTTGGTTACGGCTTGGTTTATACTTTTGTGTTTGCTGTATTTTTTTACAGTTATGTTTCTGTACAGTCCAACAGTAATGCACCGTTTTATGTGCTGATTGTTTTACTGTTTTTTCAAATGTTTTTCCCGATGTATACCGCTATTATGAAAGTTACCGACCGGTTTCCAAATGCTTTCCCCCTTTATTATGAAGATTTACAGGCAAAAAAAGAGGCGGAACGCCGCAGGGCAGAGGAAGAGCGCAGAGAAGCGGAGGAGGCCCTGCGCAAAATTGAGGAAGAAGAAAAAAAGGAGTTGGAAGAGCATCCGGAAAAAGCGGTCAGTTTTGAAGATTTCTTTTTCAATGATGAAAAAGAAGATAAATCCGACAATGATGAAGATGAAAAAGATGCTGGGGCAGGAAAATAAAAACAGAGGTTGGAATAACAAATGAATTTTGAGTTAATTCCTCTTTGTGAGTAAAACAAATGGCAATTTAAAATAGATATGCAAGTTTCATTCCAGCAAGGTGCAGTTGATGAATTTGGTAAAATGGAGGAAGAAATCCTCCCTGAAAGTCATATAGACCGTTCTCTTTCTGCCAAAGGCTCGGTTGCTTATGAAGCTTTGTTGGACGGTAAGTCAGTTGGTGGTGTTGTTGTGATAGACAGCAAAACACAACATAACCATCTTGATTTTCTGTAGGTGAAAGTTCATGTTCAAAGCAAAGGTGTGGGTAAAGCAATTTGGCAGGGAATTGAAGCATTGTACCCTAAAACAAAGGCTTAAGAAACTTACACACCGTATTTTGAAAAGCGAAATATTCACTTCTATGTGAATTGCTGTGGCTTTTATATTGTGGAGTATTTTTGTGCATACCATAAATACCCACATGAAGCAGAGCAGAAAGATTCTGTACCCGATAATGAATATTATGACGGGATGTTCCGTTTTGAAAAGGTAATGAAATAAACAAATTCTTATCTACTTAAAAGAAGTTATTTAGCGAAAAATAATGGAATGAAAAACTCGTGAATTTTTATAGTTCACGAGTTTTTCATTCTATTGTACTTTTTAGACGGCCATAACGGTGTTATTTGCGCCGAATCAATGATAGCGTTCCATTGGGCAAGGCTTTTTTCAGCAAGCTTCGAAGGGGCAGTGAAAAGTTCCCGTATAAATTTCTCTGTGCCGTCAAATTCAATCCGAAAGAGATAATAATAAAATTTCTTGTCAAGAGAGCATTTGTCAAGGGTACTTCCACTCCAAAACGAAAGTGCTCCGATAAACTGGAAATTATCATTCCATGTTACTCATATAGTTTTGAAGCCGTTTCAGCAGCATATTCTTTATCATGTCCGAGTTGCATTTTTCAATCAGGATTTGGAAGTTCTCTATTGCTTCAGGATTAAATATACTTTCGATACAATGCAAAACTATCCATTCAATTCCAGACATGTGATCTGTGGGGCAACACTTTATTTAGATTTCCACTTCTTCCCAAGAGACCGTCCAAGAGATAAAATCAACCGCATTTTGATGTTTTTCCGTAAATTAATTGTTTCATCCGAGGGAAATCTTTTGTCTCCGGGAAATACATCATCTTCAAAGCCCTACGGCGGCGCACCTAATTCTTTTATCTTTAAGATTGCTTTCTGCATAATGTAATCCTCTAATATTGCAAATTTCTGTTTGCTGGGTTATTCTCGCTAAAGTGTAGCGCAAATTCAACTAGCATTCAACCTCTGTAGTAGGGAATTCATCTATTTTGCAAGATCTCCGTTGTTGGTTTTCCTATTTTTGCTAAGCGGCAAAAATTTGCATAATTGCTGATATTCTGATTAATAAATTTATTGTAAAATGATTTGTGAAAAAATCAAGATTTCACATGTAATCACGTAAATATTGTCAGGTTTTTGTTAGAACGTATGTATGATACATTCTTTTTGTGATAAAATTCCTGCAATCTATACGGCAGATTTTAACAGAATTATTAATAAACCATTGATTTTCCATGAATAAAGCAATATACTGTTATAGGATTATTGGAAAGAGGTGCGATTCTTCGTGAACTATGGTTTTTTATTGGATATTGCATTAATTTTGCTCAGTACGAAACTGTTGGGACTGCTGACTAAAAGGGTAAAAATGCCGCAGGTTGTCGGCGCGCTGCTGGCAGGTTTGCTTTTAGGTCCGGTTTGCTTGAACCTTTTGCAGGAAACGGAATTTTTAAAACAGACCTCCGAATTAGGGGTTATTATATTAATGTTTGCCGCGGGGTTGGAAACCAATGTTGCGGAACTCAAAAAATCGGGGAAGGCCAGCTTTGTTATTGCGTTGATTGGTGTTATTGTGCCAATTGCAGGTGGATTTGGTGTGACTTATTTCTTTAATACAGAGGCAATTGCCGGACCGGATGCAAATATATTCCTGCAAAATCTTTTTATCGGCGTTGTATTAACTGCAACCTCCGTTAGCATTACAGTTGAAACGCTGAAAGAGCTTGGTAAACTTTCTACCCGTGCGGGCAATGCAATTCTTGGTGCAGCACTGATAGATGATATTCTGGGCATCATTGCCCTGACGGTAATTACCAGTGCGGCGGGTTCTGCAAACGGTGAAAGTTCAGATCCGATATGGAAGGTATTGTTATTTATTGTTTTGTTTTTTGTGTTTGCAGGTGTTGTTGGTTTCTTGTTCTATAAATTCTTCCGTTACTGGACGGAAAAATACAATAAGGATATGCGCCGCTTTGTCATCGTTGCTTTTGTGTTCTGTCTGTTGATGGCGTATGCTGCCGAAGCGTTCTTCCATGTTGCCGATATTACCGGCGCTTTCATTGCTGGTTTGATTATTTCCTGTACAAAACGTTCCACATATATTGCCAGCCGGTTTGAAACCGTCAGTTATATGTTCCTGTCCCCGATCTTTTTCGCCAGCATTGGTCTGAGTGTTGTTCTGACAGATATGACGCTGAATATCATTATCTTTGCCGTGATTATTCTATTTGTAGCAGTGCTTACGAAGATTCTTGGTTGCGGTGCAGGGGCAAAGCTTTGCGGATATACAAGTCAGGAGGCATTCCAAATCGGTGTTGGCATGGTATCCCGTGGCGAAGTTGCACTGATTGTAGCTCAAAAGGGTATGAGCGTAGGGCTGATGAGTGAAACATTTTTTGGTCCGATAGTAATTATGGTGGTGATAACAACTATAATTACACCAATTCTTTTAAAAATTGCATTTAAAGGAAAGGAAAATTTGGAAGACCTTGAGCACAGCGAGCTTGTTGACCAGTATGAAGAGCGTACGGAGTTGGAACTTGCATCTCAGCAACTACTGCGTATGCATGAAGATATGAAAAACAAGGCGAGCCAGAAAAAATAATATGAAATGTACAAAAATAGGGGCAGGATAGTTTAAGGAAACTATCTTGCCCCTGTTTTTTTATCAATTGCCTTATTCCCAAAAATAATTCTATCCAGATGCTCAAATTTGTGGTAAAAGCATTTTATAATATCATCTTTACTGATAAGAAGGATTTTTTCCCATGTTTATTCAATGCCCGAACGATGACCTTTTACGCGTGAGTTTTTTATAAATCGGTTTGGAAAACTCAGACACCTTTCCGCACATTCCTGTATGCTCTCGCTGTTTATAATTTCAGTATTCATCGGCTCTAAATATCAGTTGCAGTAGTTTGTCACAATGAACTGCCCTAAAATTCCGACCTGATTTGCAGTCAGTGTCGTTCCGTTATCTGTTTGACGCAATCTCCATCATATCGTTCAGTATTTGCCGAATTCTGTCATCTACAATACCTATTTATCTGTATTTTTTGTGTAATATAAAGTCGTCATCATAACGAAGCTATCTAATTTGCCGTTGTTTGTCAAAAATATTTTGCCTTTTGTCCGGTCTATATTATTACGTTCTATATGCGGTGTTCACCTTGCGTTCAGTATATTGTTTTTTATTGTAAATGTCAATCTGAGCCAAATAAAAATAAGTGGATATGCCTGTGAGAAGCATATGGTTTCCGACATGGTTACAATTGCGCGGTATCCTCTTGCTGCGGCAACAGATACCAAACCAATATCTGTGTTGCCGCTGGTTGGCTCAATAATGACAGAATGGGTGTAAATCATGCCTTTTTTTCCGCGACATCCAGCGTAGCTTTGGCGCTCCTATCTTTTACACTGCCTGCAGGGTTAAAATATTCCAGCTTTGCAATCAGTTTTGCTTTCAGTCCGTTCTTTATTCGTAAGCTCCAATGACGGGGTATGCTCAATAAATCGGGCAGGCTATGATATATTTTTAATAGAATAAGCGTTTGTACTATTTTTATATAACATATATGATTGGTATGGATTGATTGCACCCACTTTCATTTCAGATGTCAATAGGCGGAAAAATGTTTGATGCGGTAAAAATATAATTATTAGGCAGATTTGTGATTAAATTACAGTTAACATAGAAAGACAAAATATTTAGGCTTGTCACACTAACGGCTGATTCAGCATATATTGCAATATAAGCCGGACAGCTTATAAGTAAACAGAAAAGGGGGGATAAAAATGGCGGCGATTAATACCCTTACAAACAGTGCGTCCGTAACTTTTAATGGTTCTCCGGTAGTCAGCAACTCCGTACAAACGCTTCTGGAACTTGCCCCGACGATTGTTAAAGCTGTAGATAAAGCTACAGCAAGCATCAATGATGTTTTGACTTATACCGTAACGGTTACTAATATCGGTGCAACAGAAATGAGAGACCTGCCCTTTACAGACGCATTGCCCGCAGGTTCTGCATACGTTGCAGATTCTTTTAAAGTGAATAACACGGCGGCAACACCGGCGGTTACAGATAATGCAATCACCTATACAATTCCAAGTATCAGCGCGGCAGGTACGGCAATTATTACCTTTCAGGCTACGGTTGTTGGAGGCGAGGTGTAACCTGATTTATAGAAGAAGTTGTCCCTGTTGTTCCATGACGTGTTATATATGCATGCCTGGTATCGCAAGCCGTTCAGTTCTTTGTTATAAGGATAAACCAATTTACAGTAATTTATGTCCTACGCATTTTTTGCGTCTGGATGTATGAAAATACAGATGAAATAAAAATATACGGCGATTTAAGCAGAAACTGATTCTATCGGCGAAACAAGTTGATTTTCATTCTATCATGATTCCGTAAACAAAGACTCGTAGAACAAAAAGACAGAAGAAAAAATATTCTTTACGCAAGACGGCCTGTATTGTGAGAACTTTTCTTCTCTTCTAATTCATTCTTCACTGTTGAGATTCTCAGTGTAATAGAAACAAAACAAGCTGTATTCAGGGAAGCCTCGAATACAGCTTGTTTTGTATAAAAGAAAGAATAGGAGAGTATTATTATTCGGCAGTTACGCCGCATGTTTTTTGAAAAGATAAAAGCGGCAGGCATTTGCCCTCACTGGACGGTTAGGTCTGTGCATCCAGTTGGTTGAAATTTGCGGTTGAAGTTGCTGTTCATGTACAGAGCATTTTGCATGTTGATTTTTCCGTTTTTTTGTGCTTTTACGCAGTTTACGTATGATTTTATTTTCCCAGCGGATAAGCCTGTCCTCGTACAGTAAACCAACAAAAACAGCAATTATGGCAAGGCCTTCCAGAATACTTCTTACAATCGTTGCAGTTGACATATCATTTCCTCCTCAGATTCTACATCTGTTTGCAGTATCCATGCAATTTATCGAACGTTCGTTTGATTCTGACTCTATTATAGCATAAAAATGGTTGATGTCAAGACAAATGTTCGAATAAACGGCAAAAGGATAGTATCTTTTTTGAATTACCAATTTATGGATATTTTAGCAGGAATTATCCATATAATTCGTTGAAATACGTCGCATCATCTGTGCCTTTCAAAATTTTTTTGTTATGTTATTTATATGGGGAAGAAGGAAAGAAAAGTACAAAAAAATAGACAGACAGTAAATTTACTGCCTGCCCATATCTAAAGTCTTATTATTCATCCTCGGGCGGATTTTCCCAGTTATGGTAGATATCCTGAACGTCGTCATCCTCTTCCAGCGCGTCAATCAAGCGACCCATCAGTTTTATCTGCTCAGCATCGTTAAGCGCTGTATAGGTAACCGGAATATAAGCAGCTTCGGCGGAAATGGAATGGAATCCTTTTTCTTCCAGCTCGCTGTTGATTGCACTGCAATCATTTACTTCCGTGCGAATTTCAAAAATATCTTCTTCGTCCGTCAGAAAATCAACGGCGCCTGCTTCCAGCGCGGCTTCCATCAGCTTATCTTCATCTACGCCTTCTTTTTCAATAACAATCACGCCCTGCCGGTTGAACATAAAAGATACGGAACCGGATTGACCCATATTGCCGCCGAATTTATCAAAGTAATGGCGCAGGTTTCCGGCAGTTCGGTTACGGTTATCTGTTAATGTTTCAACAATTACGGCAATTCCTGCAGGGCCATAGCCTTCGTAAACAATATCTTCGTAGTTATCATTGCTGTCACCGCCGGATGCCTTTTTGATAATACGGTCAATATTATCATTAGGGACGTTGTTTGCTTTTGCTTTTGCAATGCAGTCTTTTAATTTTGCGTTTGTCGACGGGTCAGGCCCGCCCTGTTTTACTGCAACGGAAATTTCACGACCGATTTTAGTGAAAATTTTTGCGCGCTGAAGGTCTGTTTTTTCTTTCTTTCGTTTAATCGTGCTCCATTTGGAATGTCCCGACATATTAAAACCTCCTGAAACCGGGCTGAGGAAGTCCGGAATGAATTATAATAAAAAACTACAAAACGACACTTTATTTTATCATAAAAAAGCAGGGTTTGCAATGTGCTTTCAGGTATTGCAGATTAGTGCTGCTGAAAAAATAAGCTGGTCGGTTGTTAATACTGAAAATAGTTCAAGCAGACAGAAAACGGAGGATCATTGCCGGATGATTTCAATTCCTTTTAGAGGCCGGCAGGGTGCGCAGGCGTATAGCCATGGTTATTATAATGAGTTATGTTTATCGCAAAGACGTAAAATCAGTTTGTCCGAACACCATTTAAAAAAATAATGGAGTAAAAATACCAAGTATCATGTAGACAATATATATTCTTGCATCTCTCCATGGATAGGTATACCATATAGTGCTCTTGAACTTTAAGATATCGAAAGATGCAAGGTCGGTAAAATAGGTTAAAAGGTATAGGGCAAAATTAATCAAAAAGATAATAAAGTCATGATGCATCATAATTGTGAAGGTATTATCTCCAATCATATGAATCATCCTACTTTTTTCAAAAGCAGGCGCAAGAATATCACATGCTGTTGCTGTCAGAAGGATGCCGCTTATGGTCAAAACGGTAATAATCAGAGGGTTTCCTGTAAATTTGGCAAAAACAGCGTTTGGTCGCGCTCCTTGTTCTCCGGCCATTATCCAGGAAATGTACATGATAACAAATAAAACAGCGATAGTAATTGCCTTATGACAAGTAAAAAAACGCTCGTGTTTTTTATAGTAGTATCCTAACTGGAAATAGGGGAGTAAAAAACCGGCGCGGAGAAAGCAGAGACCAAATCCGGTATTATAGCCCTTCTGAGAAAAATATATACATGTCAGAGAGAGTATAAAAGTAAAAGTAAGCAGTATTGAGTCATTTAATATGCGGAACTTACAAAGAATTTTACGAATCATAAAAATTGCCATGACGTCAATAAAAAGTGAAAGTAAAAACCAGGAAGGAATATTGAAAACATATTGGTGACCGTCAATCCAAGGGCGGATAAATAAGGAATAAAAAGTGATAGGATCGCCGTAGCTGATTATGCCGGCAGATCTGAAACTATAATTTGCAATTCCGTAAAAGATATTCCAAACGAAATAGGGAAGAACGAGGGTTGAAAATTTGCTTTTTAAAAACGGAAAAAATTTTGCAGTATCTGTTTCTTTCTTATAAAAAAAGCCCGAAGTAAAAAGAAACAACGGCATAAAATAATAAGAAGGAGGAAGCCAATTGCTCATTGGAAAAACAACGCCTCCCCCATTGCAGTGACTGCATACTACCGCAATAATTGCATAAGCTTTTATCAAAGTAATTTTTGTGTTTGATTTCCTACAAGCTAATTTCAGGATTTTGTTGCTTCGGCTGCTTAAATATCTACAGTACAGCGTTTTTAACATTGGAACGTTCTCCCTAAATAAAGACGTTATTCAAGTAGAATATATCAAAATTTATTTTAAATGTAAATTTATACAACAATATTTAAGTATCTGTTATTTGTTCTGTTATGGAATGATTTTTTCATGGAAGACCATTGCGTGGCGTCAATTTTATACTTTATTTGCACGCGCTGCCGTGGTATACTAATTTTAATCCATTAATTTTGACAAACTGTATAAAAGGGGCGTTAATCCATGGAAATAAGAAAAATAACACAGGCAGAATATCCGGAAGCACTAAGAATGTATAGTATCTGCTTTGAATATGACGAAGGCTTAGGCGATTTGAACGGGGACAAGGCGTTTCTGGCAAAAATTGCAGAGGAGCCGAGAAATCGGACGGACGCGAATTGGAATTGCATCTGGGCGGCATTTGATACAGACGGAAAAATGATGTCCAATATGGCGTCTCTGCCTTTTGAGGCCAATTTTGACGGTCATAAAGTAAAAATGGCGGGGATTGGCGGCGTTACGACGCTTCCGGTATACCGGCAAAGGGGCGCTGTACGCGCATGTTTTGGTAAAATACTGGAGGAAATGAAGGAAAAAGGACAGGTAATTTCTTACCTTTACCCATTCTCTTATTATTTTTACAGGAAATTTGGTTATGAGCACAGCGGGACAACCATCGACTGGAAAATTAAGCTTACTGCAATGCCGAAGGCGGTGAAAACCGGTAAGTTTGTTATGCTGGAACCGGGCGGGGATACCGCAGATTTGGAAAAGGTTTATAATGCCTTTGCTTCAGATATTAATTTAATGACGGTGCGGGATCAATGGAGCTGGAAAAAAGCGATTACCTATGCGAATCCATATGAACAGCCCTGCTATACTTTTATTTATTACGATGATAATGGTCAGCCGCAGGGATATTTTCACTTTGTCAGGCATATTGAAGGCAAGGTTCGCTCTATTGATATTCCCGAATTTTGTTTTGCAACCAATGAGGCCGCAGTTGCTTTACTGGGCTTTATCGGAAAATATCAGTCGGACTATTCTTTTGCCACTATCCGTATGCCGGGGCATTTAGATTTATCCGCATTCCTGCCGGAATACGCAAACTGTGTGGAACGTTCGGCGCGTTATACGGGAATGTTCCGTGTGGTGGATGCTGAAACGGTTCTTTCTCTGGCAAAATATAAGGGAGAGGGAAAATTTACAATCAGCCTGACAGATGAAACTGCACCGTGGAATACCGGAACTTATACGGTAAGCTTTAACAGTGCAGGGACAAGTGTTCAGCGTACGCAGGAGCAGCCGGATATTACGGCTGACATCCAATCTTTCGGATTGCTGATTTCGGGCGAGTATGACCTTTATGGCGCGCGCCTTTTATCGAATGTACAGATTCATGGCAATCAGGATGTTTTGGAAAGGGTATTTTATAAAAAACCTCTTTGGATTAATGATTATTTTTAATGGTACTGAAAAACCGCAGACAGGTTTGTTATATCTGTCTGCGGTTTTTATATGTGATTGTACAGCTTTTATGTGGTAAATAAATGTAAGAATCATGGCGTTTTTTGAATTTTATGGAAAATCCCTGAATAGTATAAAAGAGATTAACACAAATATTTCTGATTTACATAAATGAATGAGATTAAAATCCCAAATTTTAGTCTTTAGCAAAGGCGTTCCAAAAATTACAACGCACTTTAGTGAAATTAAACCTCGAAATTGAACGTACTGTAGTTGACGAAAATTGAAGAAACGTTTATAATGAACGAGATATAAATTAAATTCCTGCTCAGAATTCATGTTTTCAAGTTTATGAGATAAGAGATGAATATTCTTATAATTGTGATGATATGTCCTTACACAAACCTTGAAGACCATTTGCTGAACGAACAGAAAAAAGATTGAGGGGGAATCATTATATGGAAGAGAAAAATATGAAACGGGGAATATACGAACGATACATAAAACGTATGTTGGATATTGTGTGTTCTCTTGTTTTTTTATTGTTATTTTGGTGGGTTTACGCGGTTATTGCTGTTTTAGTACGGATGAAATTGGGCAGTCCGGTTCTGTTTAAGCAGCCGAGGCCGGGCAAAGACGGAAAGATTTTTAATATGTATAAGTTCCGTACGATGACAGATGAGCGCGATACACAAGGAGATTTGCTTCCGGACGAAGTAAGGTTGACGCGTTTTGGAGCATGTCTGCGTTCCCTAAGCCTTGATGAGATTCCTGAAATTTGGCTGATATTTATGGGGAAAATGTCAATCATTGGTCCCCGCCCTTTGTTGCCTGCATATTTGAGCCGGTATAATACCCATCAGAGCAGAAGGCATGAAGTAAGGCCTGGGTTGACCGGCTATGCACAGGTGCATGGAAGAAATACGGTTACATGGGAAGAAAAATTTGATATGGATGTATGGTATGTAGACCACATCACTTTTTGGGGAGATGTTAAAATTCTTATTGATACGGTAAAGACGGTGTTTAAGCGGGAAGGGATTTCTTCTCAAACGTCAGTAACCATGGAGGAATTTAGAGGGACTCCGTTAGAGCAGAGTATTCATCAATAAGTGATAGAGTTAACTAATATAATAAAAGATAATTGCGTTATGATTTTAATCAGGATATTTGCTGTTTTAAACGGCAGTTCTGCGGCAGTATAATTTAGCAAAATAGTTAAATGAAAAGTTCTAATTAAAAACGGATGAAAAGAAAGGCTGTCATTCAGCGCTTTTTCAAGGGGTGCAGTATGAAGAAAATATGTTTTGTAACAACAGTTTCAATGACATTAAAGGCTTTTGTTTTAGAAACAGCGCAATATCTGCATGATAACGGCGGTTTTGATATCTCTTTTATATGTAATGATGATGAGCAGTTTGCTGCGTCTTTGCCGGAATATATTCACTTTTATCCTGTCCCCATGGAGCGGGGGATAAGCGTCGGGGGCGTTAAGGCAATGCTCTCGATTAAAAAAATATTTAAAGAACAAAAATTTGATATTGTGCAGTATTCCACGCCGAATGCTTCTTGCTATGCTTCGCTTGCAGGGTGGCTGGCACAAGTTCCGGTGCGCCTGTATTGCCAATGGGGCATTGCATATGTAGGGTTTACCGGAATTAAAAGAAGTATTTTCAAACTGGAAGAGAAAATGGTTTGCAGATTATCCACATGGATAGAACCGGATAGTTTTGGAAATCTCAAATTCAGCCACAGTGAAGGGCTATATCCTGAAACAAAGGGGTCAGTTATCTGGAATGGCAGTGCAAGCGGGGTCAGCCTAAAGAAATTTGATCTGTCATTTAAGGCGGAATGGCGGGAAAGCATCAGAAAAAAATATGAGATTCCTGAAGACGCTACAGTTTTTACATTTGTGGGACGGGTTACAAAAGATAAGGGCATCAATGAATTATTTGAAGCAGCCAGAAATCTGTTTGAAAAATATAACGATGTTTATCTGTTAATGGTGGGCCCGAATGAAAACTCTGGTTCGGTTAACCCAGAGTTATATGAATGGTCTTTAAATAATAAAAGAGTTATTTATTGTGGTTTTACTAATGTTGCGGAGCAATATTTGGCTGCAAGTGATGTTTATGTTTTGCCCAGTTATCGGGAAGGCTTTGGCAGTGCTGTTATTGAGGCCGAGGCAATGACCGTTCCGGTAATTGTAAGTGATATTCCCGGTCCAACAGATGCGATGAAAGAAAATGTAACCGGTCTTGTAGTGAAAAAAGGCGATGCAGATTCTTTAACCGCGGCGATGGACAGGCTTTATACAGATTGTGAGTTAAGGGAAGAAATGGGACGCAATGCATATGAATTTGCAGTTCAAGGGTTTGAGCAGAGCGTTTTATTTGAAAAAATACTTGCAGATAGAATAAGACTAATAGAAGCGGGAGAAAAATAAATGAAAGCTTTGTTTTGTTATGACGGCCCATTATATAAAGATGACAGCGGAAACTATTTTGACAGTATTTTAAATGACCAAATGTTTGAGCGGTATTTTAAAGTGGCTGACGAGTTGAAGATAATCATCAGAACAAGAAAAATTGATGGAGAAAACGGAAAAAAGAAGATGTCCCGTTTAACGAATCCCTGCATCAGTGTCGTGGAGTGCCCAAATCTGTCGTCAATCGGAGGACTGCTCCGAAATCGTAATGAAGCAAAGCGTATCATAGACAGGGAAATCAAAGAAGCGGATTTGATTTTTATCCGTTTGCCGAGTGTGATTGGAAATATCAGTGTGGATTTAGCAAAAAAACATAAAAAGAAGTATCTGATTGAAGTTGTCGGCTGTCCGTGGGATTCCTATTGGAATTATAGCTTCAAGGGGAAAATAGTGGCTCCGGCGGCAACTTCCATAATGAAAAAACGGGTGAAGACCGCGCCCTATGTTTTATATGTAACCAATCAGTTTCTGCAAGGCAGATATCCAACGCAGGGTAAATCGGTAAACTGTTCAAATGTGGAGCTTGCCCCTGTGTCAAAAGAAGTGTTGGAGGCACGTTTCAAACGAATAAAATCATATTCCCCCAAGACAAAATATATCATTGGAACAGCCGCAGGGCTGGATGTTTTGTATAAGGGGCAGCAATATGTGATACAGGCTTTAGGGAAATTGAAAAAAAGTGGAATTACAAATATTGAGTATCAGCTCATCGGCGGAGGAACCGGTGCGTTTTTAAAGGAAACAGCAAAAGCCTGCGGTGTAGAAGATCAGGTTAAAATTATCGGTCAAATGCCCCATGACAAGGTGTTTGAATGGTTGGACAGTATAGATATTTACGCACAGCCGAGCCGGCAGGAAGGGCTTCCCCGTTCTGTAATTGAGGCAATGAGCCGGGCGCTGCCCTGTATTGGTGCGAAAACAGCGGGGATTCCTGAGTTATTGTCTGCTGAATGTATTTTCTCAAACTCAAAAACAGAAATAGCAGAAATATGCAAAATATTAAAAGAGTTGATAAACTCAAGTGACAAAATGAAGACTTTGGCGGCTGAAAATTTTTATGAAGCGGAAAAGTATGCCAGAGAGCTTTTAGTGGAAAGACGGACCGGATTTTTTAATGAATATAAGCGTTCGCTGGAGGAATAAAACGTTGGGAAAGTTGCTGAGCTTGTTTCGGATTAGCTTTAATAGGACAAGATTTATTTTCTGCAAGGTATTGCATAAAAAGGTAGTGTGCAAAGGCCTTTGCACATCAAGGTGCGGAAATGAGTTTTCACTTGCAAGAAATGGTGAACTGCATATCGGGTATCACTTTGCAGCGTTAAAGAACTGTAGGTTTCTTGTCAGAAACGGTAAACTGGTAATTGGAGATTACGTTGGTTTTAATACAAATTGTGTTGTCGCCTGCCACGAGTATATTGAAATTGGTGATAACGTTGAGTTTGGTCCAAATGTATGCATCTATGATCATGATCACGACATGAAATGTAACGGCGGCATTAAAGCCGGGAAATTTTTAACACAACCAGTAAAAATTGGAAAGAACTCGTGGATTGGAGCGAATGTAATTATCCTTCGCGGGGCACAGATAGGTGAAAATTGTATTATTGCCGCAGGAAGTGTGGTAACCGGTATTGTCCCGGATAATTCAACGTTTATACAAAAGAGGGAACGGACAATCATCAGCAATCAATAAGACTTTGGAGAGGGCTATGAAACAGATAAGAATATTGCAGATAGTAAATGAACTCAATATGGGAGGGATTCAGGCTTTCCTGATGAACCTTTATCGAAATATAGACAGGTCAAAAATACAATTTGATTTTTTAATCAATGATTTGCCGGTCGGAGACTTTGAAAATGAAATTCTTGCTCTTGGGGGGAAGATTTATCGGGTTACACCAAGAAAAAAATCGATAACAAGGAACAGAAAAGACCTATTGCGTTTTTTCAATGAGCACAAGGAATATAAATGCGTTCACTTCCATTGCAGTAATCTTTCCTATATCGAACCGCTGGTTGCTGCAAAAAAATGCGGGGTTCCGGTTCGTATTATGCACAGCCACAGTACAAATCTTCCGAACCGTTTGGTTCACAAATTATTGCATAGAATAAATAAGGCAAAATTAAAAAACATCGTAACATATTATTATGCGTGTTCCGATTTGGCGGGAAAGTGGCTGTATGGCGGTACCATTGGGGAAAGCAATACTATTATTATTCAAAACGGCATAAAAACTGCCGAGTATAAATTTGACAGACAAAAAAGGGAAGAATACAGAAAAAAATTGGGTGTGGAAAACAAACAGGTTTTCGGCAATGTGGGTCGCCTTTGTGAAGCAAAGAATCATGATTTTTTAATTGATGTTTTTTATGTATTGAAAAAGAAATTACCGGATTCCAAACTGGTTTTAGTGGGAGACGGGGAGCTACGCAGTGCAGTTCAGGATAAAATTAGCGCCATGGGCTTAACAGACGATGTTTTAATGTTAGGTGCAAGGCGAGATGTCCCCGCCATTCTTCAGGCGCTGGATGTTGTAATTATGCCGTCAAAGTGGGAAGGGTTTCCGGTTTCGCTTATTGAGGAACAAGCCGCAGGACTCCCATGTTATGTATCTGATTCGATTACACGGCAGGCGAAAATTAATACAAACGTAAGCTATTTGCCTTTAAGCGCAGGGGCAGAACAATGGGCGGCAGCTATTTTTGAAAACGCCGAATTACAGACGCGGATTGAAAATACGAACGCTGTTATCAAAGCCGGTTTTGATATTTCCAATACGATAAAGATTTTGGAAGAAGTATATTTTGGGAGTTTTCAGATATGATGCGAATAAGTCGTAAAAAGGCATACGCGCTGCTGACATTGATAGGAATATGCCTAATAAATTTGTTTTTAACACTGCATTATGTAGATGGAACGAGAGTTTACACGGCAGATGACCTGCGTGTAATTTCTATTGTTGCAGTTTTGGAGCTGGGGGCGGCGTCTTACGCGTGGGTTAAGATGTCAAAAGAGATATGCTCGCCGTTTTTTATTATGTTTATTGCTGCGTCTTTGTTTTGCGTAGGGCAAACGATTGGCTGGGCGTTAGGATTAAACATGGGAGATTTAGATTTGCTGATTTATATTCCCTACATAGACAAGCATTATTTGGGGGATAGTTTGCTGTACTCCCTGAATGCGATGATATTGTTTTTATTTGGGGGAGTATGTGCGTTTGGAACAAGTAAAAGGTTTGTGCGGACAATGCCGACTGCTCAGAATTCATTAGATTTTAGTTCAGTTAAGGTTTTGTCCACTTTTATTTTAATTGTGTCGATTCCCTGTGTAATTATCAATTTGTGGAACATATTGCCTGCGGTGTTTAGGGGAGGATATTGGGAGTTTTATTCGGAAATAGATTCTTACTCAAAAACGGGACAGTTTATCCCGCTGCTTGCAGGCTGGTTCCCTATCGCTTTATTGATGAAATATGCAATTCATATTGACCGCAATCCTGTTATTAGCAGGCTGTCGCTGGTTTTCCTTTTTGTTTATATTGCAGTTAATTTGTATATCGGCGGAAGAAGCGGCGCGGTAATGATGTTGCTTGCGTTTATCATTACAAAGCAATATTTAGGTAAGCCTATTAAGAAAAAAATGATATTGCCGGCGGCAGCAGGCGGTTATCTGTTTGTTGGTATATTAAATACAATTGCAGATATCAGGCTGAGTTCCAACCGTTCAATGGCAGATATATTTTCATCGCTTACCATGTCCATTTCTTCTACTTTAGGGGATTTCATCGGGGAATTGGGCTGGAGTATGTCGTCTTTGGCATGGACGATGGAACTTACCGGAACTTCGTTCCGCTGGGGAACTTCTTACTGGTATGCATTTACGGCGATTATACCGAACCTTGGTTTTTGGACGGTTCATCCCGCTACTCTATATTCTAATCTGGGGGAATGGATGCAGGAGACTTTGGGGAGGTCTTCCGGTTTGGGTTATACTTTTGTAGCGGAAACCTATGCAAATTTTTCATGGTTTGGTTTAGCGCTGATGTTTCTTTTTGGCTTTATCATCAGCCGGTTGTTAACGCCGATAAACAGACAAAACGCCAGGTATAATTTCAAATATACTATAGTAATTATTATGATTTTTACTGCCGTATTAAAGCCGTTTATTCGGTCTTCCTTCAGCGCTATTATGCGTCCAACGGTATTTACCGTATTGTTATTGGGTGCTGCGATAACGATAGTGGGACAGGTATTAGGCAAGAAAAGGGGATGAGCTTTTGAAAGTAGGAATATTGACTTGGTATAAAGCAATTAACCACGGCGCAGTGCTGCAAACATATGCGTCAAGCAAAGTGCTGGAAGAATTGAGTGCCGTACCCGTTGTATTGGATTATAACTGGCAGTTAGATATAAAAACGAATAAGAAAGAAACTTTTTTAAGGCGGTTAAAGAATGTATCGCTGAAAAAAATAATATGGTTCCTGCATGTAAAGTCTGTATTCAAAAAAAAGAAAGCGGCGTTTCATGAGTTTGTGAACCAATATCTGAATGTAGGAGCGTTTTATAATCAGGAGAAGGATTTGGACGCTGTCTATATAGGCAGTGATATGGTGTTTGATATTATCGAAGGCTATAATCCTTATATGTATGGCAAAGATGTTGCGGCTGATTATATTTTTTCATATGCCGCAAGTTTTGGGTATTCATCTATGGAGCTGTTGGAAGAGAGAAACCGTGTAGATGAGATAAAATCCCTGCTGTCTGAATTTAAGGCAATCGGATATCGGGATGAAAACACGAAACAGATGTGTTCCCAAATGAAGCTTAACGTTCCAATGACTGAAAATATTGATCCTGTATTATGCTATGGGTTTCAGAGAGAGCTGAAAGAATGGGATTCCGGTAAGTGGAAAGAAAAAAATTATGTGTTAATTTATGCATATGATTCCACCATGAACGACAAAGAAACGGTCAGGGAAGTGAAAGCATTTGCAAGGGAACACGGCTGTAAAATCATTTCATGCGGCTATTATCATTCATGGTGTGATGAAAATGTTCCCGCTGATCCGAGGGAGTTTTTGGAGATGTTTCAACATGCAAAATATATTGTAACCGATACATTCCACGGAGCGGTTTTTGCACTGATTTTGCATAAGAACTTTGCATCCTATATTAGAAAGAATGGGTTTAAGGTCAGGTATCTTTTAGAGCAGGGACGTTTGACCGGCAGGATAGTAACGGCGCATTTAGCCGATGTTTTATCTAAAGAACCTGATTTTACAACATTTGATAACTGGCTGACAGAAAAGAAAAAACAATCCAGAGATTTTATTAAAGAGAATCTTGAAAAAGCAAAGGGATGAAAAGCATAAGACTTTTCTGCGGCTGATGGTTAGATGATTTTTACCGGTGGAAGTCATGCATTTGATTGGCTAAAGAATGCAAAATTTATACAAACATTATGTGGATATAAGATGAATGACGGAATTTTAATGATTTCATGAAAGACAGAACAATAAAATGTATTTGTTGAAAAGACAGGGGTATTTCAATTACTGGTTTTAATTCACCACGGAACAATACAAACATAATAGCGGCTTCATGGTGTATAGGTGAAACCTGCGCTGTTACATGGGGAGGATATATGGGTACAAGTGCAAACTCCAGATTAGCAAAAGGTACAATGGTATATATGATAGGTAATTTACTCAGCAAGGTACTGCAAATGCTGATTTTGCCTGTTATAACAGCCGCGTTGGCAACAAGTGAGTATGGGTATTATGATTTAGTAATTACAACGATCAGCTTGGTTACACCTGTTATAACGCTTCAGTTTATTGAGGGTATGTTCAGGTTCCTTTTTAAGGTATCTGATGAAGATAAGAAGCAAACGATATCTACGGTTACAGCCTTTTTATGTTGCGGATTAGTTGTACTTGGAGGAATTGTTGTAATTATTCATTTTGTTGTTCCTTCGGTAAAATATCCGTTTCTGATTTATCTGAATTATATTTCATCAGTACTGTTGACATATATGCAGAAGCTTGCCAGATGTGAGCAAAAAAACCTCCAATTTGCAATATCAGGAGTCCTGCATACTTTTGTAATGCTGGGGTGCCAGGTTATAGCGTTATTAGTGTTGCATTTAGGTATTGACGGTATGCTGGCAGCCAACTGTATTTCCTATATTGCAGCGGCAGCTTATCTTGAAATTTATGTAAGGGCAGAGAAAAAATTTTCTTTAAAAAATATCAATAAAACCCGATTTAAAGAGTTGTTTCGCTACTCAGTACCTTTAGTGCCTAACAGTGTATGTTGGTGGCTTGTCTCATCTTCAGACAGATACATCATCTCTTTTTTCCTTGGAACAGCGGCAAGCGGCATCTACTCTATTGCGGGTAAATTTTCGCAGTTATTAACTTTTGCAACAAGCGTGTTTCAACTGGCGTGGCAGGAAAGCGCCATTATGGAAGAAGACAGCAAGGGGCGGGATAAATTTTATTCCGATACGTTTAATACGTATATGAAGCTGTTATTAGGCGGATATCTGGTTATTCTGCCGTTTATAAGAATGGCGATGCCTGTGTTGGTTGCTCAGGATTATCAGCAAGGTTATTTATATAACCCCGTTTTACTTTTGGGCGCTGTATTTTCCGCGTTTTCTCAGTTTTATGGCAGTGCATATCTTGTATTTAAGAAAACCGGCGGCGCGTTTACAACAACTGTAATTGCCGCTGTAATAAATGTGTTGATTGGGATTGTGCTTGTTCCATACATTGGGTTGTATGCGCCTGCAATAGGGACTGCTGTATCTTTTGGGGTGCAATGGCTGATTAGGATGTATCAGATGCGGGATTATTTTAGAGTGAAAATTGAAGTTAAAAATATGCTGATTTTGATTTTATGCGTGGTTTTGGTTACTGCTTGCTATTATACACAAAGTATGGGGATACATATCGTGTCTTTTGTGTTTGGAGCAGCGGTTTGCCTGTATATGAATAAAAATATGATTCTTTCGTTTTTTAGAAAATTAAAACCTCAAAACTAAGGATCAGAGGAGTAACAGATGAAAACGGTTTGTGATTTGAATATGTGTACCGGATGTATGGCATGCGTAGAGAAATGTCCGAATACGGCTATTAAAATCGTTGATCATTTAGATAGTTTTAACGCTTGCATAGATGAAAATAAATGTGTTAATTGCGGTGCTTGTTTTCGCGTTTGCCAAAGGAATGATATTCCCGAATCCATACATCCAATGGTATGGTATCAGGGTTGGGCAGCCGATGAGGCAATTCGCCTTCGCGCGGCATCGGGCGGCATAGCAACCGCCTTAATGAAAGCTTTTGCAGATAAAATGGGATATGTATGCAGTTGCGTATTTAGACAGGGTAATTTTGTGTTTGAGATTACGGATAACAGTCAGCAAGTGGATATTTTTTCCGGCTCCAAATATATAAAAAGTAATCCTTATGGAATATATGAAAAAATAAAGGGCTTGCTTAACGGCGGGAAGAAGGTATTATTTGTTGGTCTGCCGTGCCAGGTTGCGGCATTGAAAAAATATATAAGGGCGAACGGACCAGATAACCTTTATACAGTGGATTTGATTTGTCATGGAACGCCTTCCCCAAAGTTATTACAATTATTCCTGAAAGAGCATGGGTATGAAATAGACGGCATAGAAAACATGGTATTCAGAGAAAAAACAGCATGTAATTTATATAAAAACTATACTTCGTTAACCAAGCAGGACATGCCGAACCGCTATCTTTTCTCGTTTCTGAAAGCATTGAATTATACGGAAAACTGTTATTCCTGTCCATATGCGCGGTTAGAAAGAGTTTCAGATATAACGCTGGGCGATTCATGGGGAAGCAAACTGCCTAAAGAGGAGCATGCCAAAGGTATTTCATTGATTTTATGCCAGTCAGAAAAAGGCAAAGAACTATTGGAATCAGCAGATTTACATTTGGAGAAAGTAGATATTGAAAATGCAGTAAAGTGTAACCAACAACTGAATGCTCCTGCAAAACTACCGCCTGACAGGAAAAAATTTTTTGAGGATATTCGTGCCGGAAAGAAATATGATCATGTAATTTTTAAACTTTTCCCTTCTATTTTTATCAGGCAATATGGAAAGCGTACCTTGAAAAAAATAGGAGTAATGAAAGAAACCGCGAACCAATCGATTGTTTATAAGTTATTGATCAATAAAATGCAGAAATAATGTAAATATAACAATGAAGGCAGAAACCTTTGTTGGTGGGGATAGTTCATCTGAATTTTATGATAAGGGAATAAATAACAATGAAGAATAAAAATGTATTTTTAGAGAGAAAAACCGTGTTGGTTACAGGTGCGGCGGGGTTTATTGGTTCTAATCTGGTATTGGAGCTTCTGCGTACTGTTTCCGGCATAAAAATTGTAGGGATAGACAATTTGAATGATTACTATGATGTAACCATTAAAGAGTATCGGCTTGAACAGATTGAGAAGTGCGCCGCGGAACATCCGGAATCTGCATGGAAATTTATCAAAGGCTCTATTGCTGACAGGGATATAATTGACGATATTTTTAAAAATGATAAACCGTCTGTTGTAGTGAACTTAGCGGCTCAGGCAGGCGTCCGCTACTCCATTATAAACCCGGATGTTTATATAGAATCTAATCTGATTGGATTTTACAATATTTTGGAAGCTTGTCGCCATTCCTATGATAATGGAGAAAAAGGAGTGGAGCATTTGGTATATGCATCTTCTTCCAGCGTTTACGGCAGTAATAAAAAAATACCGTATTCTACGGAAGATAAAGTGGATAATCCTGTTTCCCTTTATGCCGCGACAAAAAAGAGCAATGAACTGATGGCGCACGCCTATGCAAAACTCTATAATATCCCATCTACCGGGTTGCGGTTTTTTACGGTATATGGTCCGGCCGGCCGGCCTGATATGGCTTATTTCGGTTTTACAAATAAACTGAAAAATAACCAGACCATTGAAATTTTTAATTATGGGAATTGCAAACGGGATTTCACTTATGTAGATGATATTGTGGAAGGTGTAAAGCGTGTAATGCAGGCGGCTCCAGAGCGGACAACCGGTGAGGACGGTTTGCCGATTCCTCCGTATGCTGTTTATAATATAGGCAATAACCATCCGGAAAACTTGCTTGATTTTGTAGATATACTCCAGCAGGAATTGATTCGGGCAGAGGTACTGCCGGCTGATTATGATTTTGAAGCGCATAAAAAACTTGTGCCTATGCAGCCCGGTGATGTACCGGTTACGTATGCAGATACAACGGCGCTTGAAACAGATTTTGGCTTTAAGCCAAGTACAAGTTTAAGAGACGGACTAAGAAAATTTGCAGAATGGTATAGGGACTTTTATAAGTAATTGCAGCTGTTACGTGTAGCCAAGATGAAGGGAGAAATATTATGAAAATTGCAGTTGCGGGAACAGGTTATGTAGGGTTGTCAATAGCAATCTTGTTGGCACAGCATCATGAAGTTACAGCTGTGGATATTATTCCGGAAAAGGTGGATTTGATTAATCAGCGTAAATCACCGATTCAGGATGCATATATTGAAAAATATTTAGAAAAAGAAAAGTTAAATCTTACCGCTACATTGGATGCAGAAACCGCTTATCACGGTGCAGATTTTATTGTAATTGCTGCACCGACAAACTATGACAGCAAGAAGAATTTTTTTGATACAAGCGCCGTTGAATCTGTGATAGAACTGGCGATTCGGTGTAATCCGGATGCGATCATGGTAATTAAGTCTACTGTTCCGGTTGGATACACGGCGTCTGTCCGCGAAAAATATCATTGTGATAATATTATATTCAGCCCTGAATTTCTTCGGGAATCTAAGGCTTTGTATGATAACCTTTATCCAAGCCGGATTATTGTGGGAACAGATGTGGAAAATGCAAGGCTGGTAAAAGCGGCAAATACATTTGCTTCGCTTTTGCAAGAAGGTGCGATAAAAGAGGATATAGACACGTTGATTATGGGATTTACCGAAGCGGAGGCAGTTAAGCTGTTTGCCAATACATACCTTGCGCTTCGTGTATCATATTTTAATGAGCTGGATACGTATGCCGAGATGAAAGGGCTGAATACCCGCCAGATTATTGAGGGCGTATGTTTGGATCCCAGAATTGGAACACATTATAATAATCCAAGTTTTGGTTATGGAGGATATTGTTTGCCGAAAGACACGAAGCAGTTGCTGGCAAATTATGAAGATGTCCCTCAGAATATGATGTCTGCCATTGTTGAAAGCAATAGAACCCGTAAGGATTTTATTGCAGACCGCGTGCTGGAAATTGCCGGAGGTTATGCGGCGAATGGAGAATATGACGCGGCATTGGAAAAAGAGGTTATCGTTGGTGTTTACAGGCTGACGATGAAGAGCAATTCCGATAACTTTCGCCAAAGCAGTATACAAGGTGTTATGAAGCGTATCAAAGCAAAAGGCGCAGTTGTTATTATTTATGAACCGACGTTAGAGAATGGCGCGACTTTCTTTGGAAGCAGGGTCGTTAATGACTTGAATGAATTTAAGCGGCTTTCTCAGGCGATTGTTGCCAACAGATACGATAGCTGTTTGGACGATGTAATTGAAAAAGTATACACAAGAGATATATTCCAAAGAGACTGATTTGATACGGGGTGGAAAAAGCCGGCAATTTTGGTAGAAATATAGCGGAGAGTGTGTGGTTGAAACCTGTCCGGCAAATGGCAGGTAAATGCATTCGCCAATGGTTTGCTGGTTCGGGGGTCAGCAGCAAGTGAAAGCTTGGGATGTTGTGTTGGTGGATGCTGCCAAGGTTTATGATATTTCTATTAGCCAGTGGAGATTTAACAATTCTGTTCCTACTGATGAAAGAATCTAATGTTGGCGGTTGACTATTCAACCTTGTACGAATGTGTTCTATATGAGATAAGTAAGTCAAAAAAATAGTTGATACCTTGTATAAACGGCCGAGATTGAAAATGCAATCTCAGCCGTTTATTATTGTTTTCAGTATGAAAAAATCCCTGTGTTTTTATTAGAGGTAGATGAAAGACCTTGATAAACCTTTCATAGATATAATCGAGATGATTTGGCGAATGTGTTACAAAAGACTCAGGAGATTTTATCTATGGTGAAAGATGAAGTGAAACATACAGTGAATTTGGGTTATCGTTACGAATACTATACGGTATTTGTATCCAAATACCAGAAATGATCAAAATGTACGTCCAAACAATTAGAAAGAGATTTAACCAATGATTAAATTTCGCTAAAAAAATAAATGAACTCGTCTATGAATTGTAAGAGAGGCATAAAAAAGAAAATCGATGCTTTTAGGGGCTACTTCTGGTAGTGATGAGGGAGACAATGGTAAATTCTCAGTATCTCAGAAGTATCAGTACAAACCAATAGTTTCATAGTAGTTTTTATACCGTTGGGAATTTATTTTAAAATCTGTAACAAAATACGGTAGGTTTCTAATCTTTGCCGTGGTATAATAACAAAATAACCAATAGCAAATTTTCCTGAAAGGATAGCGGACAGATAAAAATAGAAAGCGGGGAGCTTATGGCAATCAACAAAGCAATGCGCGCAGCGCTCAAAGCATTGTCGTATCCTGATATTGATATTAAAAAAAATTATAAAATCCAGCGGCAAATGATAAACCTGACTTCCCGACGTATACATAGTTCCTGTTATAAAACGTGGGAGCATGAGGTTGCGTGCGGCGACCATAATGTGCCTGTGCGGATTTTTTCACTGCCGCAGGAGCAAGAGCCGCGGGGACTCCTCCTGTTTTTTCACGGCGGTGGCTGGGTAACGGGGAATATTGATAGTTATGATAAGGTCTGCACAAACATGGCAAGGCTTACAGGGTGTATGGTTGTTTCCGCAGACTACCGTTTGGCGCCGGAATTCCGTTTCCCCGCTGCGCCTGAGGACTGTTATGCTGTTGCACGGGAAATTTTCTCCGATTCCCTTCTTTTAGGTGTAGAAGCGAAAGACATTACTCTGATTGGTGACAGCGCCGGCGGAAATCTTGCCGCTGCCGTCTCGCTGATGGCGCGTGACCGAGGGGAATTTTTGCCTGCACGCCAAATTTTAATTTATCCAGCTACCTATAATAATCACACTCCGGATTCCCCATATCCATCCGTCACGGAAAATGGAACGGATTATTTGCTGACATCTAAACGGATTTGCGATTATATGGAGCTTTATATGGATAGTGAAGATGATTTAAATAATCCTTATTTTGCACCTCTTTTGGCAGAAGATTTATCCCGCCAGCCGAAAACCCTGATTATTACAGCAGAGTTTGACCCTTTGCGGGACGAAGGAGAGGCGTACGGCGAAAGACTGAAGCAGGCGGGCAGTCATGTGGAGATACACAGAATACCAGATGCTTTGCATGGCTTTTTCTCTCTGCCGCCGCGTTTTGCACAGGTACAGAAAACTTATGATATCATAAATTGTTTTTTAAGCGAGGTGAATGGGGATGAAGAGCCAGCCGCCAGAGTGGCGCCGATTGGATAACGCCGCAAAAATTTTTCCTCCCACAAGTACCAAAAGCGACCCGAAAGTTTTTCGGTTTACATGTGAATTGACGGAAGAGGTAGCGCCGCAGGTACTTTGTTCCGCCCTTAATGAAACACTCAGAATTTTTCCTTTTTTCCGCAGTGTTCTACATAAGGGAATGTTTTGGTATTATTTTGAGGATAGTACGTTAAAGCCAGAGGTGTCAGAAGAAAATCTTCCGCTCTGCGCACCGCTGTATAATAAAAATGAAAAACAGCTCCTATTCCGTGTATTTTATTACCGGAATCGTATCAATCTGGAGGTTTACCATGCCCTTTGCGACGGTACTGGTGCATTAGATTTCCTGCGCGTACTGGTTTATCATTACCTGACAATAAAGTATCCTGAGGAGCTGGGGCAGGCGGAACCGCCAATTAGCCGGGAAGCATCTGTTTCGCAGAAAATGGATGACAGTTTTCAAAAGTATTATAAAAAAGCAAACCTGAAGATGGACAGGCAGGAATGGGCGTATCGCCTGCGGGGAAGCCGGCTGCCGCAGTACCGTCTACGTATTGTGGAAGGCATTCTGTCTGTAAGGGCTGTGTTGAAAAAAGCAAAGGAATACCATGCAACGATGACGCAGTTTCTTACAGCAGTGCTGATGTGTGCGGTACATGGCGTAATGAATCTACGGGATGAAAAAAAGCCGGTAGTAGTAACTGTGCCGGTAAACTTAAGAAAATATTTTCCGTCGGAATCTGCCCGGAATTTTTTTAGTGTGATTAATGTTGCCTGCCGTTTTGAACAGCAAGAGAATTTTCAGCAGGTGGTAGATAAAGTAGGAGAAGTTTTTCATCGGGAATTGACACAGGAACGTCTGGGCGCCCGCATGAATAAGCTTGCCGCACTGGAACATAACTATTTTGCACGTGCCGTTCCTCTTGCGGTAAAGGATGTGAGCCTGTATTTTGCAAACTTGATTGCTGAAAAGCAGGTAAGTGTTGCTCTTTCTAATATCGGGCGCATCAATATGCCGCCGGAATTTGAACCGTATATCCGTTTATTTGATGTATTTACAAGTACCAAAAAACTCCAGATTTGTATGTGTTCTTATCAGGATAATTTGGTACTAAGTTTTACATCCCCCTTTGTTTCGATGGAAATCCAGCGGCGTTTTTTCCGTGTGCTTACGCAAATGGGGCTGGAGGTTACGATTGTAACCAATCCTGACAACGAGGAGGCAGAGAATGCTATATTGTGATAAATGTGCAGTAAAAGTTGCGGGAAACCGGTCTCGCTGCCCTTTATGCGGGATGCCCTTGAGTGGGCAGGAAGAACCCGCGGCGGAAGTGTTTCCAAAGTTAACGCCGTTGAAAGAAAAAAGGAATCTAATATTCCGGCTGGTAATTTTTATTTCTATTGCCGGAGCTGTAATTTGCAGCGCCGTTAATTTTTTACTACCGCAAACCGGCGTATGGGCGCCGTTTGTTGTGATTGGCGTTATCTGCATATGGGTTGATGCGGCGTTATCCATTCGAAAATTGGGGAACATATATAAAAGTATTTTATGGCAGTCGGTGATTCTATCCGTACTGGCAGTGGTATGGGATTTGCTGACCCATTGGCGCGGGTGGTCTACCGATTATGCGCTCCCTATCATTTTAGGGGCGGCAATTATATCTATGAGCATTATTGCCCAAATTCAAAAGCTTCATGTGGAAGATTATCTGGTTTATCTTTTAATTGATATTGTTTTTGGCATTATTCCCGTCATTTTGCTTGCGGCAGGATTGGTTCGTATTCCTCTGCCAACCATTATCTGCGCAGCGCTGAGTTTAATCTATTTAGCCGCTTTGTTTGTGTTTGAAGGAAAGAACATTCTGTTAGAAATCCGAAAACGTATGCATATGTAGCAGGGAATGATCTGAAAATGAATTCCATTCAATAGATGTGGTGGGAAAAGGACGTGTTGACGGTTTTCTTTTCATGTGGTATATTTAGGTTGTTACAGATGCTTTTGATAATATTTTATAGTATTTAACAGAAAAATCTCGGAAAGAATTTCTAACTATCCGGCGAAAAAACGCCGATATATGGAGAAGATTGACAGGAAAGCGCCTGTATGATAATATGAAAGTGCCGGGTTGTTTTTACGGCAATCGGGCAGAGTATGTAAATTTATGTATAAAGTAAGGAGAGGTCAGAATGAGATGTGAAAAGTGCGGCAAGCTTTTAGAAGAAGGCTTGTCTATTTGCCCGGAATGCGGCGCTAAAGTTTATTCCTCTGAAAATGAGTCGGCGAAAAGCCAGCCTTATGCAGACCCAGATGCACAGGCGCGTTTTATGTCCTATATGGAACAAAATCAGCCTGCTGTTCAGGCGGATCCTTGGGAGTCTACGCCGAAGAAAAAGAAAGGGCCGATCATCGCGATTGTTGCCGCAGTTTTAGTAGTGGCTCTGGGCGTTGGCGGCGTGTTTGCTTATCCGTCAATTTTGCGTTCTGTTGCGCCACAGGCATACGTAAATTATGCACAGAAACAGGCGGACAAAGCGTTGCAGAAAGATATGGAAACTTTGAAAAATGCTTGGGGCAGTGATTTGTTAAAAGAAATCATGAGCGGTGTATACTCCCAGACAGTAAAAGTAGATTTTAAGGATATGAACACCGGCTCCCCGGAAGTTGACCAGATATTGCAGAACATCAGTGCAAATATTAACACTGTAAAAGACGATGCCAACAAAAAAATGTCCGCCAGTGTTGAAGTGAGTGCAATGGGTACTTCCGTAAAAGCGGAAGGCTATCTGACAGAGGATGAACTTACTTTAAAAATCCCGACGATTATGGATGCAGTGAAGTTTTCCGATAAGGATTTTGCAGCAAACTGGAATGCGTCTGGTTATGTAAACCTTTTCGGTGAAATGGACAGTGAAACAAAATTTGATTTTGCCGATCTGTTCCAAGATGATAAGGATTTCATGTGGAATCCGAACAATGAATTTATAAAAGAAATAACTGAAAAATCTCAGGATTTAATTGATAACCATTCTGCTCTGACAAAAGGCCCGAAAGCTGCCGTAAGCGGCGCAGGCGCGCAGGAATATTATCAGTTTATTTATACCATTGATGCGGAAGCATATTCTACCTTAGTAAAAGATTTTGCAAAAGACTTTTTTGACCTGTATTTTGATAAGATGAACAGTTATCTGCTTAACGTTATAAATGAACAAATGATAACAGAGATGACTGATGAACTGAAAACAGAAATTGATAAAATGTCTTTCGATAATGTAACGCTTACAGTATATGTTGACGAGTCAAACCGTACTGTTGGTGAAAAAGTAGCTTTTGACCTTAACGATGGCAACTCCGTTACAAATGTTGCTGTTGATATGCTTATGCGCGGACAGGACAGCCTTTTGAATGATATTTATGTTAATCTTACATTCGCTCAAGATGATGACAAGATGAATCTGCTTGTTGAAAGCAAAGGCAATCATGCGATGAAAGACGGAAAATTTACCGATGAAACGAAATTCACGGTAAATGAAAACAATGAAATTAATTCTGTAACTGTATCAACCCAGTGGGACACGAATTTGGCAGAGAACAATTTGAGTGTAGCGATTGACATACCTTCCGAAGATCAGAAAATTGAAATTAACGGCAATTATATCGTCGATCAGGCGCAAAAGAAAATTATATTGCAGGGAAACCGGATAAAGGTACAGGGGATAGATGATAATTCATCTGATTTGAAGTTCAATATTTACTGTGAATATGCACATGCACTTCCCGAAGATGTTAAAGCGATCGCAGGCGATGTTAAGAGTTTGTTTGACAGTGAAACCATTCAGAAAATAGAAGAACTGATTATACAGTTTGCTTCTCAGATCAATGGAGGCACGATAGGCGGCGCTGACGGTCCCGTTACTTTTGATGATGAGGATTTCAGTGACTTTGGAAACGAAGATTTTGGCGAATTCAGTTATGAGGACTTCGGCGAATTTGAGGATGATTTTTCCGAATTTGCCGCATAATGATTAATAGCAAAAAAGGATTGAAGAATTCCAGCAGAACAATTGATATGTACCTCCAAAGTTAAACACTTTTGGAGGTGCATATTTTTATGGGCAAAAGAGGATGAATAAACAAAAAATACAGTTTGGAATTCAAAGTAGGTGTTATAATGTATTGGGAGTGGCAGATAATCCGTGAAGCAGTTTTTTGATAGCCTTATCATAATAAACGTCAATAAACTTCCTTATAAAGAGACGGGTTTGTTATTCAAATTATTTTATCATTAGGGAATAATTTTAAATGAAAAGTGTTCAGTTTAGAGTAAAAATATTGGCATCAAAATCTCACCGTAATTTTAATTGAATTTATGATGTTTATTTATCCTATTAATTTTATTGCTTACAGAGCCTTCTTCTTTATCTGGATGGTTGAAAAAAACGTAATTTTTGGTAAAATAAGAGTATAGTAAATATGAGGAGGTTAGGAGAAATGAAAAATATAAATTATTTTGATGCAGACAAATATAAAGAAAGCAAATATGAAAAAGTAGAAGAACATATTTATAAAACGAAAGATACATTTATGGATGGAGAGTGCTATGTCTCATCTTTGTCTTTTGAACAGGAACCGGAATTGGGAGAGGGTTCTTCTTCTAAAGAAATTTCACAATATCCATTGGAAGATCTATTAGATAAATATTATGTTGCAGTTCAGGATTTCTATGAAAATGAAAATAACGATAGTTCAACCATTTGTTATTTGGAATTTTCGGGAAGTGAAATTGAGGATATAAAAGGTCTGTTAGAAATTGTAGGAAAGCATGTTTATAATAAAGAAGTAAAAAGGGATGGTCAAACCTACATGCAGCTGATGATAGAGTAAGTATTGTTCGATGATGTTAATAGCCGTTTATTTGCCGGTTTATACCTTGTAAGATTTTAAGGCATTCATATAGAATTCGGGTTTATTTGTTAAGCAATAAATTCCGGTAAGTATTCAAAGATGTATAAAATATGTTTTTTACTTATAGCAATTGTTCTGTCAGTTTAAAAAGGTTAAATTAACTATGATAAAAAGAAGGGCCGCATTCATAAGAGTGCGGCTTTTTTGGTATATGAAATTGTTTGAATTGATAATTATAAAAAAAGAACGAAAACTAAATACTGAAAAATAAAGGTTTTATAATTGCATTTAAACCAAGTACAGAAAAATCCGATAGATGAAAGCTAAATGGAGGCAAGCTTATGTGTACAGCAGTAACCTATAAAACAAAGGATTTTTATTTTGGCAGGACATTGGACTATGAGTTTTCTTATGGAGATGAGGTTACAGTAACACCGCGAAATTATCCCTTTTCCTTCCGTTGTATGGGAAGAATGAAAATGCATTATGCGATGATTGGTATGGCGTATGTTACAGAGGATTATCCCCTTTATTATGATGCAGTTAATGAGAAAGGGCTTGGAATGGCGGGTCTGAATTTTGTGGGAAATGCAGATTATAAAGAAAAAACGCAGGATAAGGAAAATGTGGCGCAGTTTGAATTTATACCATGGGTTCTTAGCCAATGTGCCACAGTGCAAGAAGCAAAAACATTGTTGGGAAAAATTAATCTTATCAACATGCCGTTTAATCAAGAACTGCCGCTGGCTCAGCTCCATTGGATAATTGCCGACCGTAATGAAGCAATCACTGTAGAATCAGTAAAGGAAGGCATTAAGATTTATCATAATCCGGTGGGAATTTTAACAAATAACCCTCCTTTTCATGAGCAAATGTTTCAATTGAATAATTATATGCAATTATCACCCAAATCACCGAAAAATCATTTCTCAGAAGAATTGCCGCTGAACGTTTATAGCCGCGGTATGGGAGCGTTAGGACTCCCGGGAGATTTGTCTTCTCAGTCACGTTTTGTCAGAGCCGCATTTGTAAAAATGAATGCTATATCCGGTGATTCAGAGCCTGAAAGCGTCAGCCAATTTTTTCATATTTTGGGGGCGGTTGACCAACAAAGGGGATGCTGTGATGTTGGCGGCGGAAAGTTTGAAATTACAATTTATACTTCCTGCTGTAATGCAGACAAAGGCATCTATTACTATACAACCTACGATAATCACCAAATTACAGCGGTGGATATGCATAGGGAAAATTTGGACGGTACTTGTTTGGCGAGGTACCCGCTTATACTTGGTGAGCAAATTAAAATGCAAAATGGAGCTGAAATCGAATATAGATAAGGTTAGTAACTTCATGTCAAAATAACTTTGTCATAATGACTTATTACAGTTATGGCATCGGAAATCCAATAATTGCCGGGTTTCTGATTCTTTATACAAAAAGTCACGGCACATCTGTAACTCTACAGTAAAAAATATCTTTAATATGTAATTTTATAAATACTATAAGTTTGAACAAAATGAAAGCCGGCATCGAAAGATGCCGGCTGAGAACAAAGTCTTTTAACCCGTGAGCAAAAATTATCCGTTTGATAGGTGAGTGTGATCCTTTTAAGAAAATCTATTGCGGAGACTGGCAACATCGAGATTTTCCAAATATTCGTCATAGGTTTCACGCCGGTCAATAATACCGTTGGGCAGTATTTCAATAATACGGTTAGCAATTGTCTGTACAAATTGGTGGTCATGTGATGTAAATAATATAGTGCCTTTAAAGTTTTTCAAGCCTTCGTTAAGAGCCTGAATGGATTCCAAATCCAGATGATTGGTGGGTTCATCTAAAATCAAAACATTTGCACCGGAAAGCATCATTTTGCAGAACATACACCGTACACGTTCCCCACCAGAAAGCACGCTTGCCTTTTTCATAGCTTCTTCACCGGAAAAAAGCATCCGACCTAGCCAGCCGCGGATATCCGTTTCATAAATCAGGTCAGAATTTTCACGAACCCAGTCTACAAGGGAAATATCTTTTCCTTCAAAATATTCTGAGTTATCAGTGGGCGCGTAAGCGCGGGAGGTAGTAATTCCCCAGCGGAAACTGCCCTCGTCCGGAAATGCCTCTTCCATGAGAATTTTGAACAGCATCTGTTTTGCCGCGGTATCACTGCCGATGAAAGCAACTTTATCATGAGGTTCAATGGTAAAACTGATGTTATTCAGCAGTTTTTTATCTCCGATTGTTTTGGAAAGTTCTTTTACCGTTAGCAGGTCATTGCCAACTTCGCGTTCCTGTTTAAAGGCAATATAGGGATAACGGCGGGAGGATGGTTTAATATTATCTAGTGTTAAATTATCCAACAGTTTTTTACGAGAGGTTGCCTGTTTGGATTTTGAAGCGTTAGCACTGAAACGGGCAATAAACTCCTGTAGTTCTTTAATTTTTGCTTCTGTTTTTTTATTTTCTTCCTTTAGCTGACGCTGGGTCATCTGGGTGTATTCATACCAGAAATCATAGTTGCCGACATACATGGTAATTTTACCGTAGTCAATGTCAGCGATATGGGTGCAGACTTTATTTAAGAAGTGACGGTCATGGGATACAACAATGACGGTGTTGGGAAAATCCATAAGAAAATCTTCCAGCCAGCGGACAGAAGCAAGATCCAAATGGTTTGTTGGTTCGTCCAACAGCAAATTATCAGGGTTGCCGAACAATGCTTGTGCCAGCAGAACTTTAACCTTGATTTCTGCCGCCAGTTCGGACATCTGCATGTAATGATATTCATTGGTTACACCAAGGCCGTTTAAAAGGATTTCTGCATCAGACTCTGCATTCCAACCGTCCATTTCTGCAAATTCTGCTTCCAGTTCTGCAACGCGCAGACCATCTTCATCAGAAAAATCTTCTTTGGCATATAATGCGTCTTTTTCTTTCATAATGTCATATAAATGTTTATGCCCCATAAGTACCGTATCTAATACAGAGTATTCATCAAAAGCAAAATGATCCTGTTTCAATACTGCCAGACGTTCCCCAGGGGTAATGAAAACTTCGCCTTTATTTGGTTCAATATCTCCGGCGAGGATTTTTAAAAAGGTAGATTTTCCTGCGCCGTTAGCGCCAATTAAACCGTAACAGTTGCCCTGGGTAAATGTTGCGTTAACATTTTCAAACAGAACCCGTCCACCGTATTGCAGGGAAACGCCCTGTGTACTAATCATAATGATTCTCCTTATCCATAAAACTTCCATATTATAAAGAAAGCATGGGCTTTCCACATAAAGCATAGTATAGCATGGTTTGGATAAAAATACAATCAAACCCTGCGGTTTTGTGCAATCATAGGAAAAAGAGTTGAGCAATTCTGCACGTTTATTCTTTGTGCGGATATTTTATTGAAAAAAATTTACACATCAATGCTGCTGTAATATAATTCACACAAAATTGCTTTATGTGAATTTATAAAAAGAATTTTTGTCAGGGAGTGGTATTGTGAATTTTATGAGAGGGCTGTTGGTAATATTATGTGTTGGGACGATATTTTTAAGTATCGCAGTGTTGTCTGATCAGGTAAGCGCAGGACGTATCAGGCGGAAAATATTTGGGAATGATTTCAGGATAAATACAGTGAACAGCAGAATGGTTGAGCAAAAACAGAACATAAGAATCAGGTTCCTGAACGGCGGCTGAAACAGCTTGCCGTTTTATTTGGGTCAGTAAAATAATAAAGTATTGTTAATTATTTATAGAATATGGATTGAGAAAAAAATTTATCAAGTAATGTTGACAATATATTTTTTTGTGTGATATAATTTGCACGCCAGTTTAAAATCGGCACAAGAAAGTGACCTGTACTGGCAGGTGAAATAATGAAGCGTAAAGTAATTTTATCAGTACTTATAGCAATAACGCTTGTTATTGGTTGCGTAGCCACTTGTGGTGCAGTTGGCAGGGAGTATTTTAAATCGGGCTCTCAAACACAAATCAGGGGAACAGAAGTTTTTAAACAAAGCTGGGATAGTTATGACCATGTAGAACGATACTATCTGCGTGCCAGAGTTGATAGTATTTTCTTTGGAATTATTTTAGCTGACACTGGTAAAGTGAAAAGTTACTATCCTTCAACAGTAAAATCTAAATTCGTATGGGATCGTTCTTTAAATTTACCGAGTTCTACTATTGCCAAGGATTTTTATGGTTCATATTAATTTTTCAAACAAAATGGGAGTAACCATATGAAAAATAAATACAGGGTTTCACTTTCTTCCGTTATTTTATTGCTCATTTTTACGGCGGTTGTTATGACCGCCGTTTTTGTTATGGCTTTAGCCGGTTGAGGACGGAATGTCCGAAACAAAGAACCACCCGCTATGCGGGTGCGCATTGGAAGTTATACAAAAAAATTCTCTAAAGTAGTACAATAAGGTTGTTCAAGTCTTAGAGAACTACGAAAGGAGAATTTTAATGGCAAATAGCACAAATAGTTTATCACACAAAAAAAGGTTATGCAAGTACCACATCGTAATTGTTCCGAAATATCGCAGGAAAATAATATATAATCAAACCCGAAAGGATTTACAGGAGATTATAAAGACATTGTGCAAATACAAAGGAGTAGAGATTATAGAGGGATGTATGATGCCGGATCATGTACATCTTTTGCTAAGTATACCGCCTAAAACGAGTATGGCGAGTTTTATGGGATATCTGAAAGGTAAAAGCGCAATGATGATGTTCGATAAACATACAAATTTAAAGTATAAATTTGGCAACCGCCACTTTTGGGCAGAAGGATATTATGTTTCAACAGTAGGTTTAAATGAGAGCACAATAAAGAAATATATCCAAGACCAAGAAAAAGCGGATATTGCGTTAGATAAGTTAAGTGTAAAAGAATACGCAGACCCATTTAGTTAACCCCTTTAGGGGTGGCCAAAGAGGCATAGACTCTAAGGCTTGAACAAAGAGAAAGCCCGCGCCTTGAGACGCGGGTCGGTAACATGGGCTTATAGCCCTAGTGCAAATCACCCGTTTCACGGGTGGTTATGATTCAACAGAGAGTTATTTACGGCGCAGGATGATACCGATGAAATTCATATATTTACCCGCACCGGCTTCCATAGCTTTTCGGTCATTGACGGCATATTCATTATCACATTCCAGCCAGTCATTCCAGCATTCGTCAAAGCTTCCCATTTCGCAAATTGAGATAATTTCAGCGTCAAAGGATGATGACAAAATATTTTTCCAATAGCGAATATCGTGGAGTGTACTTAAATCCTCAGCCGACCAAGAGAGAAGCATTTCCGGAGGGATATTATCATGGATATCTTTTTTTAAGCCCGGTACAGCAATGAACAAGTAACCGCCGTGTTTTACAAATGGCAGCAGTTTTTTGTCAAGATACCATTTATCAAGGCCAAAATAGTGATAGGAATCTATACTGACTACTGCGTCAAAATATTCTTTTGGAAAATTTAATTGATGAGCATCTGCTTTGATGGGAACGATTTGACGTTCTCCAAAATTCATTTGATAAAAACGTTTGCGGTTATCTTCAGGGTCAACCCATAAATCAGCCGCAACAACTCGAACACCGTATTCTTTTGCCAAAAAGACAGAGGTAACGCCGCACCCGCATCCGAGATCTAAAACAATAGAATTCCTGCGCAAAGGGGATAAAACCAAAAGTTCCTCCGCTAATTTTATGGGATTTGGGCCCATAATGTTTTCTTTGATAAATTTTTTTTCATATTTTTCAGATAAAGTATATTTCAATGATTTTCTTTCCCTTCTGTTTGTGATTCAATTCTCAAATGGAAACATGTTGTAAATACAGCGAACTGATGCAACAAATTGTGGTATCTCAACTGCAATGTTAAAAATAATGCAGTCTTGAACAATTCTATATCAATAAAATTGTACCACCAATAAAAAGCAATACAGGATTGCTTTTCTCAATATACAAAGTGAACAATATCCGAAAAGGCACTTCCTTATACTTTACTTGAAATAAATATAAATGAAACTCATAGAAATGTCAAATTATTTTTTGAGTATAAAAACTGTTAGACAATCACGATTAAAAATGAGCGATATTTAAAGCTTTCTTCTACTTTTATTTTATTATATACAGTAAAGCAACAAAAAATTGAAAAAGTAATCATAGTTGCATATAAGCATACAATGATTAAAGTTACAAGCGGTAATCCTACAAATATTTGTAAGAAAGGCAAGACACAGATGGTGAAGAATAAATATCTGTACTTTCGCATGACATTTATTTTTTAATTTTTGAAATGGTTTTCTGATACGTGATTTCATGCAGAAAAATAAGAGTTTTCTATTTTATTTCTTTTATATAACAAAAAAGCTTTCAGGATTTTAAATCCCGAAAGCTTTTTGTATCTGATAACTTATCACAGAGATTACTTGCTGAGAGACTCCTGAACTGCAACAGCGCAGGCAACAGTAGCGCCAACCATCGGGTTGTTGCCCATACCGATCAAGCCCATCATTTCTACGTGAGCCGGAACGGAAGAAGAGCCTGCAAACTGAGCATCACCGTGCATACGGCCCATGGAGTCGGTCAAACCGTAAGAAGCAGGACCGGCTGCAACGTTGTCCGGGTGCAGAGTACGTCCGGTTCCGCCGCCGGATGCAACGGAGAAATACTTCACATCATTTTCCATTGCCCATTTTTTATAGGTACCTGCAACAAGGTGCTGGAAACGGGTCGGGTTGGTAGAGTTACCGGTAATGGAAACATCAACGCCCTCTGCTTTCATAATAGCAACGCCTTCCAGTACATCGTTTGCACCGTAGCATTTTACCTTGGCTTTTTCACCGTCAGAGAATGCTTTGGTTTCCAGCACTTTCAGTTCGCCGGTATAGAAATCATAATCTGTCTTTACATAAGTAAAGCCGTTGATTCTGGAGATGATATAAGCGGCGTCTTTACCAAGACCGTTAAGGATAACGCGCAGAGGTTCCTTACGGACTTTGTTTGCAGTACGTGCAATACCGATTGCACCTTCCGCAGCGGCAAAGGATTCATGGCCTGCAAGGAATGCAAAACATTTTGTTTCTTCCTTGAGGAGCATTGCACCGAGATTACCATGACCAAGGCCTACATTGCGCTGTTCTGCAACGGAACCAGGGATACAGAATGCCTGCAACCCTTTGCCGATAGCCGCCGCCGCATCAGCAGCATTGGTAACATTTTCCTTTAAGGCAACAGCAACACCGAGGGTATAAGCCCAAACGGCGTTTTCAAATGCGATGGGCTGTACGCCCTTTACGATGGATTCTACATCGATTCCCTTATTCAGGCACAAATCACGAGCGTCTTCGAGACTGGCAAGGCCATACTCAGCGAGACACTTTTCTATTTTGGCCATTCTTCTTTCTTTGCCTTCAAACTTTACATCGTTAGCCATATAGCATGTCCTCCTTTTTTTCGTATGGTCTTATTCTTCACGAGGGTCGATATATTTTGCAGCGTCAGCAAAACGACCGTAGTTGCCGGTGTTCTTCTTATATGCTTCGTCAGGAGATACGCCGTGACGAATATCTTCGAGCATTTTGCCCACGCGGACAAATTCATAGCCAATGACCTCATTGTTTTCATCCAGCGCCATACGGGTAACATAGCCTTCCGCCATTTCCATGTAACGGACGCCCTTATCCTTGGTGCTGAACATGGTGCCAACCTGGGAACGCAGGCCTTTGCCTAAATCTTCCAGACCGGCGCCTACAGGCAGGCCGTCTTCAGAGAATGCGGACTGGGAACGGCCATATACGATTTGCAGGAACAGTTCGCGCATAGCAACGTTAATTGCATCACATACGAGGTCGGTGTTCAGACATTCCAGAAGGGTTTTACCTGGCAGTACTTCAGCAGCCATAGCAGCGGAATGGGTCATACCGGAACAGCCGACGGTTTCAACCAATGCCTCTTCAACAATACCGTTCTTAATATTAAGTGTCAGTTTGCAGGTACCCTGCTGAGGAGCGCACCAGCCCACGCCGTGGGTCAGACCGGAAATATCGGAAATTTCATAGGCTTTTACCCACTTTCCCTCTTCGGGAATCGGAGCAGGGCCATGATGAGGGCCTTTGGCGACAACACACATATTTGTCACTTCATGGGAATAATTCATATTCGTACTCCTTTCGGTTTGTTTTGCCAAACACTAAAATTCATAAATTGCGCCAGTAACCATTATACCCAAATGCCGCCCATTGTGCAAGACTCCGCATGTCCAAATAACAAAAATTTGATAAAAGTATATCAATTTTTCCTAAAACGGGATAGATTATCAGGCAACACAATGGGAAACTGTTAAATATCTGAAAGGGGCTAAGTTACTATAGAATCAGTTTGTATCATAACATGATTTTACGGAAAATAAAAAAGCGGGCTGTTGATGCAAGCCCGCCAATGATTCTAACGATCGTTTTTCTTATTTTACCAATCCGTTTTGCAGTTTAGCCGCCATAATGGTGTTCTGCATCAGCATAGCAATGGTCATAGGGCCAACGCCGCCGGGTACGGGGGTGATATATTCTGCGAGCGGTTCCACTTGTGCAAAATCAACGTCGCCGCAGAGTTTGCCGTTTTCGTCGCGGTTCATACCAACGTCAATAACAACTGCACCGGGTTTTACCATATCTGCTTTCACAAATTTTGCAATGCCGACAGCCGCAACCAGAATATCCGCCTGACGGGTAATTTCCGAAAGATTTTTTGTTTTAGAGTGGCAAATGGTAACGGTGCCGTTTTTGTGCAGTAAAAGCATACTCATTGGCTTGCCTACAATATTACTGCGCCCAATGATAACGCAGTTTTTTCCGCAGACGTCAATATTTGCACTGGCAAGCAGTTCCATAACACCTGCAGGGGTGCAGGGAAGGAAATGATAATCGCCAATCATAATACGCCCTACGTTAGAAGGATGGAACGCGTCCACATCCTTTTTGGGGTCAATTGCTTCAATCACTGCTTTTTCATCCAAATGCTTTGGCAGCGGCAGCTGACAGAGAATGCCGTTAATATCACTGCGACCGTTCAGGCTTTTGACCAACGCGAGAATTTCGTCCTGCGTTGTGTCTGCGGGGAGAGCATGCTCTTCAGAGTAAATGCCGGTTTCTGCACAAGCTTTTTTCTTGTTGTTTACATATACGCGGGAAGCGGGGTCATCCCCAACGATAATAACAGCCAAACCGGGTTGGATGCCTTTTGCTGTGAGTTCCGCCGCCTGTGTTTTTACCCGTTCCCGCACTGCGGAAGAAACTGCTTTGCCGTCAATTAGTTTTGCCATAATGTATCATCCCTCAATCTTTCTTGTTTTCTGTATTTTTATCATCTTCATCATTGCTTTTTGCCGGAGTATGTGCCTCTGCTTCTGTTTGTTCAGAGGTTTTGTTTTCTGTCATTACCACAGAGGTTTCCGGCGTATTGTTCGCTTCATTTTCAGCCGCCATAACGGGGATATATTCCTTTTTCCTGTCCTTTTCTTTCGCGCGGCGGAACATAACCAAAAGCATGATAACGCACGCGATGACGATAACAAGGGAAAGCAGCTGGGAAGCGCGCAGTACAGTGCCGCCGATATACAGGCTGTCCGTACGCAGCCCTTCTACAAAGAAGCGCTCAACGCCATACCATACGCCGTACATCAGCACAATCTGGCCGCTGAATTTTCGGTATTTTTTGCTTATGTAATGCAGCAGGAAGAAGCCAAGCAGACACCATAGAGATTCGTATAGGAAAGTAGGGTGCACGCCTAATGCGTCTAAATCAATATGAATACCCTGCGATTCAAGGCGTTGGCTTTGCAGCGTCAGTTCGTTCCAGATTTTATCGCTTTTCATGGCCCAGGGAAGATTGGTCGTTGTGCCGTAAGCTTCCTGATTAAAGAAATTGCCCCAGCGGCCGATACTTTGACCAATCAGGAATCCGAGTGCGCCGACATCAAACATGTCGAGCACGTTAATCTTGCGCCATTTGCACATAAGCCAGCCGCATAAAAATGCACCGATAATACCGCCGTAAATGGCCAGCCCGCCTTCATGGATAGCAAAAATACGCGTCCAGTCGTTTTTGTACATATCCCAGCTGAAAAGAACATAATAGAGCCTTGCGCAAATAACGGAGCCGATAGCGCCGCCGATGATGACGTCAATCATCGGGTCTGTTTTGATATGGAAATCTTTGCTTCGTTTCAGTCCGTAAATGATTGCCAGTGCGAAGCCAGCCGCAATAATAATGCCATACCAGTAAATGGTGAAGGTATGGCCGCCGATGTTGAACTGGAAAGCAATGTTGCCGATATCAAAGCTTAGCCCTAGCCCGTCAAATCTGACTGTTGTGTTCATTTACATCCTCCTTTTACGGTGTGGTTTACCTTATGCAGCCGGCGGATAATACCGCCGGCATTTTTACGTTAGGGCGTGTTTTCGGTTATGCAGGAAGAATTACAGAAATCGCGGAATTATCGCAGTCAAGCTGTTCTGCCAGCCGCTTGGTAACATCTGCCAAAGTCACGGTTTCATAAACGGCAATGTTGTCAAACAGCCCGTGACCGGAGAAGTAAGAGTTAACCATATTGTCTGCAATTGCTTCAATATCATTATAGGACATCACTGTCCTGCCGTAAAGAAATTTTCTTGCGCGTTCAAAATCACTGGGGTCAATGCCGTGCTCGCGCAGGCGGAAAATTTCTTTTTTCAGGGCTTCCTGTATTTTTTCAGGTTCTTTTGATTCTCCAGTAAAGATAATGGAAGCATATCCGAACCCATTAAAATATTCAGAGCAGAAGGAAGTATTAATTAACCCCTGTTCAAACAAATCTTTATAGAGATTGGAAGTATTCCCTGCGAGGATTTCCAGAAGGATTGCAGTTTCAATTTTTTCTTTCAGCGTGTGTTCCGGTTTTTCGCATTCTTCTTTAAAGCCGATTGCAAACACCGGCACGGCGACGGAAAGTTTTTTCGATACGCTGTGCGATACAACTTCTTTCGGTTCTTCCGGAAATTTCCGTTCAATCTCAATTTTTTCCGTCGGTTTCAGCAGGCGGTCGGCAACCTCCAATACTTCCTCCGGCGTAACGTTGCCGGAAACGCACAAAACCATATTATGGAGATTGTAGAAGGTGTTGTAACAGCTGTAAAGGAGTTTGTCATCGATTTGCGCGATAGATTCCACGGTTCCGGCAATATCAATGCGGACAGGATTATTATGATACATGGCGCGCAAGAGGCCAAACAGAACTTCCCAGTTTGGTTCATCTTCATACATGCGGATTTCCTGCCCAATGATACCCTGTTCTTTTTGTACCGTTTCTGGTGTAAAGTAAGGGGACTGTACAAAATCCAGCAGAATTTCCAAAGATTCCTTAAAATTTCCGGTAGTGGAAAACAGATAGCAGGTACGGTCAAAGGAGGTAAACGCATTTGCTGACGCGCCTGTTTGGGCATAGCGTTCAAAAGCGTCTAAATCCTCACTTTCAAACAGCTTGTGTTCGAGAAAATGTGCAATGCCCTCCGGCACCTTGATAAAATCGTTTTCACCGGAACGGCGGAAACAGGTGTCAATGGAGCCGTAGCGTGTGCCGAACACAGCATAAGCGGAGCGGTAGCCGGGTTTCGGAAAAACAAGGATTTCCAATCCGGTTGGATGGTGGATGCTGTAATATTTTTCATCCAGCCGTTGGTTATAAATTTCATTCATGGCTTTCTTCCTCCCCCGCAAGCATATAAATGGTATCGAGAGTGACTTTCTGTGCCGCAAGAGCAATCTGTTCCGGTGTAACGCATTCTATTCGGCGAACATATTCTTCCGGCGACAGAATACGCGCGTGAAGCATTTGAGTGGTGTACCATGCGTCCAAACCTTCCGGCGTATCGCCAACACCGCGGTATGCGTCTGCTAATGATTTTTTAGAAGCTTCAAAATCTTTGGCTTCTGTTTCACCTGCGGCAACAACAGCAAGCTGGCGTTGAATTTCTTCAATCGCTTTTTCTTTGTTTTTTTCTTCAATTCCGCTTTGTACAAAGATAACGCCTTTAGAAGCGTTATACCGTGCAGAGCAGTAATAGCACAAGCTAAGTTTTTCGCGGACGTTGGCAAACAGGCGGGAATAAGGCCCGCCGCCGAAAACGTCTGTCATAACCCGTGTTTCTATAACATTTTCATCCGGCTCTGCTGTGCCGGCACGCAGGCCAAGCACCAGTTTACCCTGATTAATCGGCAGCCGTTCTTCAAAAGTACGTACTTCGTCGGCTCTGGTAATCACTTTGGTTTTGCAGTCTGCGATATTTTCCCGTGCGATGCCTGCAAAACCGGAGCGCATTCCTTCTACCGCATGTGCCGGGTCGGCGCTGCCAATCATATTGATTTGAACTTTTGCTGTTTTCAGCATATTATGATAGGCTTCTGTAACTGACTGGGGGGTTAAGGCTTCAATGGCTTCCCGCGTACCTAAACGGTCAAGCCCATATGCTTCATTTTGACACATCAATGCTTCACAGCGTTTGAGGGCATATAACCGTTTATCATTTTTCTCGCCCTCCAATGTTTCAATTAAAAGGCGTTTTTCACGGTCAATATCTGTCTGGCTGAAAAATCCGCCTTCCAATGCAGGATCAAAAAACAGGGATGCCAGCAATTCTGCGCACTGCTGTGCAACTTTTTCTCCGCTAAGTGCAAAACGGTCGTCAATTGCAGAGATTTGGATGCGGAGCATCTGGTTTTCACCAAGCTTTGAAACATCGGCGGAAAGCCGTGCGCCGTATAATTCCGCCAGCCTGCGGTTAAGCAGATTAGGGTGGGGAAACTCCCTGCAGGACCGATGCAGAAGATACGGCAGAATTGCGTTTGCCGCCGCAGTTTCTTCCCGCAGGGGGAGTGCGAGAGCGACAGAGATACGGCAGGTCTTAAAACGGTCTGTCTGCATGGCGCAAAGCTGAATGCCGCTGCCCGGCGAGGTAACTTCAGTATCCGTTGTCAATATAATCAACCCTTTCCAAATGTGTGTAAAACTGCACGAGTTTAAATTTATGCAAGATTATTATGCCTTAACAGGCTGATAAAAAACAGCATAGGCAAAACTGGTTTTGTTTTTGTCAGCAGAATCAATGCTTTATGCGTATACAATAAGCATTATATCATAGATTGCCCATTTCTTCCAGAAAAAACCGGCAGGATTTGAAGCCTGCATTTTTCTTCTGAAGTTATATAAAAATTAGGTATGAATGCAACACTTTTTTAACATAGCAAAAAGCGGGAGTATATCGTACTCCCGCTGAAAAATAAATAGTGTTTTTATGGCCGGTTCTTTTTCCGTATACTGATTAAAAGATATCCGCCTAAAATTAAAGCAGCAAAATAACCTAAAGCTCCCAAAAGAGGAATGCCGAGAATCCGAGGCGTCATTTGCGTGGTGCAAATCGTACTTGACGCTATCAGCAAAGCGGCGGTGATGATGCAGATAATAATTCGGTTTACCATTTTGTCAATCCGGCGCAGGGGTTCCTCGGAACCGGTGATTTCCAAATTAATTTTTGTTTGCCCCTTTGTGGTCATTTTTAAAACGTCGGATATTTGCGAGGGAATATCAAGTCCTTTGGTGAATATGGAGTATAATGCCCGTGAGGAATGGCGCAGTTCTTTTTTTAAGTCAAAATCGCTGTACATTTTTTCAACGATGTGACTGCTGATGATTTGCATAAAATTAGTATTCGGACAGCAAACACTGAGTACGCCTTCAATGGTCATAATGCCGCGTGCAAGCATGCTCAGATTAGAAGGCATGGAGATATTGTTTGCTGAGGCAACCTCTAAAAGTTCCTGTACCATTATGCCAAGGTTCATATTTGCTAAGTCGAGGGAGCCGTATTTGGTAACCATATCGTCCAAGTCTGTATATAGACGGGAATGATTAATCCGTCCTTTGACAATGCCTAAAGTCAGAACAATGCGTTTGAGTTCGTTAATATCGTTGGCAGAAACACTGCGCAGGGCGTCTCGAAACAATTCGCGGTCACGGTTGGTCAGTCGCCCAATCATACCGAGGTCCAGCCAGATTATTTTGCCCTCCCGTATCCATATGTTACCGGGATGTGGGTCTGCGTGGAAAAAGGAATCTTCAAGAACCTGCTTGCAGTAGTTGTCTGCAAGTTTACGGCCGATTTCTTCCGGATCATAGCCCAGCTTTTTCAGTTCATCAAGGCGGTCAATTTGAATACCGTCAATATATTCCATCACAATAATGTGTGGCGTGGTTAGTTTCTCCTCGATTTTAGGGCATCCAACATAGGCGATATCTTGATTCAGCCGTGCAAATTCCTTATTATGGCTGGCTTCTAAAATAAAATCCATTTCCTGCTGGGCAGCAATCCATAGTTCGTCAATAACGCTTTCAAAATCAATGGCGTCTGCGGTTTTGCTGACAAGCCCTAACAGGTGAACTGCTTTTTTCATCAAGGTAATATCTTTTGCCATAGTTTCGCGGATGCCGGGACGCTGGACTTTAATAACTACCCGCTGTTTATTTTTCAGCACAGCGCTGTGCACCTGTGCAATAGAGGCGGAACCCAGTGGAGCAGGGTCGATTGAAGTGAAAATATTTTGTGCTGAGATGCCGTATTCTTTTTCAATCACCTGTCTAACCTCTGAAAAAGGCATAGGTTTTGCCTGCGCACGCAGTTTCACCAATTCATCGCAGTAAGCTTTTGGCAAAATATCAGACCGCATGGACATAATTTGCCCCAGCTTAACATAAGTAGGCCCCATGTCCTCCAGAATGCGGCGGAGCTTCTGCGGGTTCAATCCGTGCATAATATCATGGCTGCGCAGTACGCCGAGCATTTCCCGCAGCCGCTTCAGGGAAGCATGATCCTTTTTTTCTTTTGTTTTATTTTCAGGATTTGCTGTTATCCCCATTTTTTTGTTTCTCCATTTCCGCGAGCTTTTGCTTTACTGTATCCAGTTCTTCCGGGGTTAGTTTTTCCAGCTGGCTGAGCAGACCGTCGTTTTCCTGCTTTGTACAGGCGTTTTTGTGAAAAGTTTCATTGACATTGCGTTTCAATTCTTCATTCAAAGTTTTGCCCTGTTCCAAAGTAATTTCCCCTTTTTCTACAAGGGAGTCAATCATTTCCTTGCCCTTTTCGGCTGTAACAGCAACCGCGCCGATTCCCGCTAAAAATATTTTTCTCAAGTCGTCGCTCAGGTTTTTCATAAAAATACCTCCTATTTTATATTACCGTTTTTGTGTTTAACGGTATTCCTCATCTTTTTCATTATAGCATATATTTATGAAATATTAGTTAATGATTCACAGCTTTTTACGGAATACAGCAGTTGAATTTTTGAAAAAATGAAAGGAAAACGTTTCTTTACTTAATTTAATACTATAAAAAATAACGGCAAACACAAAAGTGCTTGCCGTTAGCGGTTGTTTTATCCTAAGCCTCGTGGCTGAACTGCCAGCAAATACCATATTTATCAACCAGCATCCCATAACATTTGCTGAAAAAAGTTTCTCCTAATTCGATTTCTACTTTTCCGTCCTGCTTTAATTTATTAAACCATGCGTTCATTTTTTCAGTATCGTTGTCAGTGACGGCAATGGTAAAATTATTGCCGGCTGTAAATGGGGAACCGGGAGGTATATCTGAAAACATAAGTTTGTTTCCATCCAAAACTAACTCTGTGTACATAATCAGCTTTTTATCCTGTTCGGATAAAGGGTGATCAGGGGAGGACGGATGCTCACCATACATCATAAATTTCGGCGGTTCCAGCCCGAATACCTGTGCGTAGAACTCAACAGCTTCGCGGCAGCTGCCGTGAAAGTTTAAAAATATTTGTATATTCATCAGCGGGCTCCTTTCATTTTTGATAGTTTGCCCACCGAATTAAAAAATAATATTTTGTTTTGAAATATCAAATAATGTGAAACACTGAAAAATCATATAATGGTGTTTTTTGTATTATATTTTTTGGTGCTGTCATTTGGAGCAATATGGTTGTCAAGACGATGCCTAAATATTTAGGGGCAACATAGAATGATAATAAAAAATATGGGCGTAATAGCATTGTTTTATGAGTTGATTTCAATTACTTTTCTTAACATTCTATATCGGGGAAAAAACCGTGTTCAGCCTCAACCCATTTAAAGTTTACAATGTCATCAAGATGTACGTTCCACTGTGCACCGACAAGTACACTTGCTATTTCTTCCAAACATTTTAACCAATAATCTACAATATTCAAGAGATGCTCCCCGTCAATATCCGTTGGCAATTTTGTTGAGCCGTCAAAAATGATATTTTCTTCCTTTACGTCTTCAAATTTTTCCAAATTATATATACAAAAACCCTCATATAATTCTCCGAACGGATACTGCTGATCATAGCGTTTTGCAATTTCATCGCAGTTACATTGTTCCTGTGATGTTATTGGTTGTGATCTTCTCGCTGTGTAATAAAGTGATATGGACATAATGCAGTTCCCCTTTCATCTTCGGATTTATCAAATAAATGCAATCGGGGCGGTATTTCTTAATAAGCGTTTTGCAGAGTAAAAAACAGAGCTCTTAAATATGTGTGTGATACTAAAAAAATATTTTAAAATAATCAATAAAAATATCAAACAGTCACGGTTAAATAGCTTTTTGCAGTATTGCCGACGCTGTCCTGCACGTATACACAGATATGATATGCACCCTTTTGATACAGCAAACGGGAAATTGCTGTATGATCAGTCAGCAGGTTTTGATAATAAATTTTGCCGTCTTTTAAAATATAGTAGCTGTACTGATATTTTTGGTTTCCGCCTTGTGCGTTTGCCGTTATGGTTAACTCATTACTCTGTAAAGAACTCTCTGATGTTATTGTCAGCGGAAGTTCTTCCGCAGGATGTGCGGCGAGTATCAGATTACGTACATAAATTGCGCTTGGTTTAAGTTGTTCTGTTGGCCAGTAATAAAAACCTTCGCTGTTTTTTTCAGTTGGCGCGGTAGACGTTTCTGATTTTATAGTTAGCCCGTCCTCTTCCCCTGTGGTGATGTAACTTTTTAAAATGGAAGATTCTGCGGCGGAATTGCTGAAACTCCAGTTTGTCCAACTGAGCTTATGGGTGTCTATAAAATCTATCCAGCGATCTGTTTCCTCTAAAAAAATACCGTTTGCACCTGTTGCTGATGTTGTACCCCATTCAGTAACAAAAAGCGCCAGCCCTTTTTTAATGGCATAAGAAGCTTTATCCCGCAGGGATTGAGTATGCGTACCAGCATAGAAGTGCAGGGTGTACATGATATTTTCATCGTTAATTGGATTGTCAGCTGGAACATCAACATCCTGGCTCCATGTTCCGGTGCCAACCACGATAACACTGTCCGAATCGTTACCGCGGATGACGGGGATAATAGATTCCGCGTAAGGTTTGATATGGTCTTTCCATGTAATATTGCCGTTTGGCTCATTGCATATTTCATATATGATATTAGGAAGATTTCCGTATTTTTTAGAAAATTCATCGAAAAAGTCTGCCGCACCTGCATAGACAGGGTCTAATGGATTACCGGGTGTTAGAACATGCCAGTCCAGAAGAACGTACATACCTGTTTCCCGGGCGAGATCAATCGCTTTAAAGAGAAGTTCTTTCTGTTCCGGCAGTCCTGTATAATCTGTGCCGCCTACGTCTACGGAAATACGAACGATGTCACATTTCCAATCATAAGCAAATGCCTGCATGGCGGCACGGTTGACTAAGTCAGGATTTCTTAACGTCATGGGGAAACTCATACCGCGGAGCTGGACAGGAGTACCGTCCTGCGCGCAAAGTTGTGTGCCGATAACTTGAAGCTGACCGTATTTTTCAACGGGGGTGGGAGATACCGGTGTAATAGACGGAACTTCCTGTGTTTCAGGCAAATTTGTGGTAAATCCAATATTATCAATATAGATGGGCTGGTCATAATCAATTGCTGCGCCAACAACCCAAATGGATAATTGTTCAATAACACCTGTCCCGGCAGGAATTTCTGAGATGCATTTGACCTTAACAAACTGGCTGTCACCGTCTTCCATAGGTGTATATGCAATTTCAGTAGAAGAAAAGTGAAGATAACTTTGCCAGCTTTCTGTGGAAGCGTTGACCTGGCAGTGGAATTTTCCATATCCGTCGATAGCGGAAATATTTAATATAACGTCAAAAACAACGCCGCGGTAGTTGGTCAAATCCCTTTTTCCGGTTAGGTGAATGCTGCTTTGATCCCACCATGTAAGTTCTTCTTTATCTTTATAAGTATGCATTAGACGCAGGGCATGGTTATTTGTTCCAATCGGTTCGTTTTTGATGGTCATACCTGTGGGGGATTCTACCTCCCAACCCTGTACAGTATCGTCTTCAAAATCCCATAATATAGTTGTCTCTGTATTATCAGATTGTGCGCCAGCCAAAAGCATACTGCCTACGGAAAGTAACAGAAGAAGACATAAACAAATAGAAAGTCTTTTTTTCGTTATAATTCTCATGCTTTTATCCTCGATTCAAATTATTTCTAAAAATATTATAAAAAATAACAATAATTTATGCAAGATGAATGTTTGACTTTCTGCTAAATTTTTAAATTTTCCGTTTTCAGAAATATCACTATGCTGTTTGCCTAAATAAAAAATAAAAATAAAATAGAAAGATTACTTGACTTTTTTAACAAATTAGATTATAATAGTTTTCGTTGCATTTGCTGGTGTAGCTCAGCTGGTAGAGCAGCTGATTTGTAATCAGCAGGTCGGGGGTTCGAATCCGTCCACCAGCTCC
>CAKTEE010000008.1 GCA_934546985.1 uncultured Eubacteriales bacterium | reverse complement strand
ACGGCGCCATAGCCAAGTGGTAAGGCAGAGGTCTGCAAAACCTTTACCCCCAGTTCAAGTCTGGGTGGCGCCTCCAAAAATCGACAAGGTACGTGAGTACCTTGTCGATTTTTTATTTCTTCATTTTTCACTATGCAAGTCTTGTCAATTTTGAAATAATAGAAAATAGTAAATAGCAAAAAAGTAGCAAAAAAGCTGTTTTGCAGATTCTGTATTGTTTTTTTTCTGTGAATCTATCATATGATAAAAATAAGGTGATGATAATATGAAAAATGGGAGATGGAAGAGCTGCATAGCGCCGATTGTTATAACTATAATTATTACATTATACCTTGTGCTATATTTTGGTATGTTGGTTATAATATTGCCGGAAATTTGTAAATACGCACTTTTAATAATACCTTTAGGGATTGTGGGTATTTTACTTTATGTGTGTATTGAGAGGATTAAAGAAATAAGGGGAGGCGAAGAAGATAATCTTAGTAAATACTGATTATATTACCGGAAAAGAATTGGAAATGCTTGGTTTAGTGCGAGGAAGCACGATTCAAAGTAAGAATATCGGAAGGGATATTACGCAAAGTTTCAAAACACTTGTGGGTGGAGAATTGAAAGCTTATAATGAAATGATGAACGAAGCCCGTACGCTTGCTACAAAGCGTATGGTATTGGAAGCTGAACAGTTGGGTGCAGATGCAGTTGTAAATATTCGCTATGCTTCAGCAGCTGTTATGCAAGGTGCAGCAGAGGTTATCGCTTATGGTACTGCTGTAAAATTTATTGAAAAGTGATATTACGTGGGTTCAAATCTCTAATGAAAATTCAGAAAAGATCTTTTTCATAGTCCATGAACAACAAAAAAACTGTCGGATTTGTATCCGGCAGTTTTTGGTATATGGTAAACCATATGTTTGGCGGATAGTTGTGAGCTTAATTGGAATTGGTACAGTGTCCCAAATAGCCGTTATAAAATACACCAGCAAAAAATTACTTCTGCCGGTGCACTAATCGAAATAATATCCTATTTTGCCGAAGTCTCTGCTTTTTTACTCTCCGCTGCATTTTACAGCGTCAATGGCGAGTACCACCATTAAGGCGAGTAAACTATCCTGTGGGTGAAAAACGTCAATAACATAAGTATCTGTCCAGTTGAATAATTGTTTTTCTATGGTTGCAATCATTTTTCCGTTGGAGGTAATTTTATAATCCCATTCCCAGAAATCGCCGTCTACTTGCCAATCATGACAGCTTAACGAAAAAGATGGCTTAAATAAAGTGAACTCTTTTTTTACTTCGCCAATCATTTGTCCTCCAATGTAAATTTCGAACTTAGGCAAAAAAGTCAGAACCCGTTCCTTTAGTGTGGCGGCGTGATTATGGTTTCTATCGTATATTTCCAATAGATGTCCCCATGCCAATTTACCTTGTACGGTAAAAACCGTTTGCATGTTCTCGTCGTAAATGTCATAACTGTCAAACCAAGAAAACAAACGTTGTTTAAACAATAGTTTCATTTTTATCCTCTTCATTCTATGTTTGGCTATATTATACAACAATATTTGTTAAAGTGACAGTAGGTTTTTCGTAAAAGCAGGACGGAAATGTCCAGAGTAAATGCGAAAAAAATCTAAAAAATTTTTATGTTTGATTTTGGAGGGCTAAAAGACATTCTCAGAAAACCATTTCAGACGTTTTCCATTCTAACACTTTCCGTAGATATTTATCCAGTCTTCCAGTTCTTTAATTGCGTCGGTGCTTGTTTTTCCAAAATTTGTTCCCTTTGGATAGCGCCGCCGTATCATCTTGTTTATGTTCTCATTCGTCCCGCGTTCATAAGAAGAATAAGTGTGACAGTAAAAGAATTTCGTCCTTTTGCCTTTATATATAGTACAGATAGTACAAAACATTCCAGTTCTTTCACGTCTGAAAATTCAACGCCATTGTCAACGGTAATAGATTTGAAAATTTTTGAAAACAGCGCGCCGTATTTACGTTTTATCCGGTTAAGGGCTTTTACAACGCTTTGCACCGTCTTGTCTGGCGTTCTTTTTATTTACGGCTTTTCCGCTCCGACAAAACAAGAAGGGTTTTCTTCGACGGTTTCTTGCTTGAATAAACGGTGTCCATTTCCCAATGCCCAAATTCTTTGCTTGTGTCTATTTCGTCAGGACGTTTTTCTATGCCTATTACATACAGGGAGAGGATGCATGGATTCAGGTATATCAAATCAAAATGCGAACCTATAAGCGGACGCTACATTTCATGCTCAAGGAGGAGGAAGCCGAGCATGTATATGCGGCAAAGCAGGTTCGTGATGAAGTGGAGCAATACAAAAAACGCTCGATAAGAACCGTATACAGTATAAAATTGTTGAAGAAACAGTGCGGCCTGACGTTTCTATTATCATTAAAGTAATCAAGCAGTATAACCAGAGCCCCATTGGAGATTATCTAAAGTAATTAAGCAATGCGTTTTGTGTGAAGCATAAATTCAGCTTTTCACTAAACGCATTATTTTAATTTTTCCTCGGAAAAAATAAGTATGCATGTGATAACGTACTTGCTTTCTTACAGTATAAAAGGCAAATGATTGCAGAAAATAAGAGGTATGCTTTTAGCCTGCCGTATAATACCCTTTTCGGTAGAAAAGATTGTTATTTTCTTCTCAATTTGATATAATTAATATATTTAGTTGTTCTATATTCTTGTGTGATATGGGGATATTAGTCTTAATTGAGGAAGTGTTGTTGGCAATGGCAGGAAAGTTAATTGTAATTGAAGGTTTAGACGGGAGCGGGAAAACAACGCAGACGAAATTACTAAAAGCGAAATTAGAACAATGCGGTATTCAAACCCATCAAATTAAGCTTCCTGATTATAATGACCCATCCAGTACTTTAGTAAAAATGTATCTGGCGGGTCAGTTTGGCAGTAATCCTGAGGATGTCAATGCTTATGCAGCGTCGGTTTTTTATGCTGCCGACCGATATGCCAGCTATCAGCGCTATTGGAAAGAAGATTATCTTTCAGGAAAATTGATTCTGGCCGACCGTTATGTTTCTTCTAATGCGGTGCATCAAATGGTTAAACTGCCGGAAAGCGTATGGGCAGCGTATCTGGATTGGCTGCATGATTTAGAATATAACCGTATGGGGATTCCACGCCCGGACACGGTGATGTATCTTGATATGCCTATTGAGGCATCACAGAAGCTTTTATCTAAGCGGTATAAAGGCAATGATATCCGGAAAGATGTGCATGAGGCAAATACCGAATATTTGTGTGCATGCAGAAAAACAGCCGCCTATGCAGCAAAAGTGATGAAATGGAATGTAATTTCCTGTGCAGAAAGCGGAGAACCGCTGACAGTAGATGAAATACATGAAAAAATATATTGCTGTTTAAAGGAGCTTTTTTAAATGTTGGATTTTCATTTTCCAACGCTGTCCGATAAACAATGGGTAAAACAGACGTTGGCAAAATCACAGTATTTTGGTTGTGAATATAGCTTTGGGAATATATTTCTTTGGTCGAATGCCTATCAAACACGTATTGCAAAATATAAAGATTTTTTCTTATCAAAAAGCGGCACGGATCATTATTGTTATTGTTTTCCTGCCGGTGAGGGGGATTTTCGTGACGCTATACAAAGAATTTATGAAGATTCACAGCAGTGCGGAAAATCATTTTGCATGTACGGTGTGACCAAACAGGCAATCGATATGCTGGAACAGCTGATGCCCGGCGCTTTTGATTATGTACCCAGCAGGAATGATTTTGACTATATTTATTTGTCTGAGGATCTTATGAACCTTGCCGGGAAAAAATATCATGCTAAGCGCAACCATATTGCCCGATTTATTCGGGAAAATGATTGGAGTTATGAGGACATCACCAAACAAAATATTTCAGAATGCCGTGCTTTTAATAGGCGCTGGGAACAGGAAAAAGGTTCCGGTGCAACTTCCAGTGTTTTAACAGAACTGGAAATGGTGGACAAGGCATTGGATTATTTTGAGGAGTTAAACCTTTCCGGAGGGCTTTTACGTGTGAATGGAGAGGTAGTTGCTTATACGTTTGGAGAAGAAATTACTTCTCAGATATTTTGTGTGCATGTTGAAAAGGCGCTTGCTAATGTTAATGGTGCATATCCAATGATTAACCGCGAATTTGCTGTGAGAAATCTGAGTGAATACCGGTATATTAATCGGGAAGAGGATGTGGGTGTTGAAGGACTCAGAAAAGCGAAATTGTCTTATCATCCGTCGATTCTTCTTGAAAAATATATTGCGGTTTTTCGGGGATAAGCGGGGGTAAATATGATTGCTTTGGCAAACAAAACAAATGTAGAAGGACTGAAAAAGATTTGGCAGATATGCTTTGGAGATTCCGAAGCATATATTGATTCTTTTTTTCAAAAGCAAATGAAACCAGAAAATACGTTGGTTTATTATCATAATCAAGAGCTGCCTGCGGCGATGCTTTTCCTTTTGCCTGCAAAACTGAATGTTCAGGGGCAGGTTTTCCCAGCACAATATTTGTATGCCGCCTGTACATTGCCGGAGTACAGGGGTAGAGGATATATGAAACAGTTAGTTGATGCCGCTTCTGAATTAGGCAAAGGACGCGGGATTGCGAACACCATACTTGTACCGGCAGAGGAAAGTTTATTTGAATTCTATAAAAAATGCGGTTATCAGCGCTTTTTTCAAAGAAAAGTATTAAAATTGTCAAAGGAAGAGTTAACTGCATATGGCAGCGGGAGCTGTCAAAAACTATCTGTGTCAATTGCTGGTATTATCAAGCAGAGAAATTTCTTTCTCCAAGCTTCAAATAGTGTCCAGTGGCCGGATTGCCATATACAATATGCAGTGGAGGAAGCCTTTTCCGTTGGGGGCGGCGTTTTGTGTACGGATTATGGATATGCGTTTTATAAATTTTGTGATGAAGCCGTTGTTATATATGAATTGACTATTCCATCACAGTATTTTGGTATTTTTTTGAATCTGCTTTTGGAAAATTTTCCTCAAAACGAAACTTTTATTTTCCATTGCAATCCCTGTTGGATTCCGCCGAAAGGAATAAATTTTGAAAAGTATTGGTATGGAATGCTCCGCTGCGAAGATACCAGTTTTAATATGACGCAGGGTATGGGTGCGTATTTATCTCTTGCATTAGATTAATCAAACAGGAGTCGATTGATATGATATATGTTTTTTTAGCGCATGGGTTTGAGGAAATTGAAGCGATTGCTACGATTGATGTGCTGCGCAGGTGTGATTTGCAAGTAACGACTGTTGGGATTACGTCTCAGTATATTACAGGTTCCCATCATATTGAGGTAAAAGCAGATATGCTTGACCGGGAATTTTTGTTAGATGAAAGTTTGGAGGCGATTGTTTTACCGGGAGGTATGCCCGGAACGCTTAATTTGGAAAAGTCGCCGGTTGTTCAGCGGGCGATTCAATATGCAAATGAAAACCGTAAATTAATTGCGGCAATTTGTGCAGCGCCGTCTATTTTGGGGCATCAGGGATTACTTCAGGGAAGACAGGCGGTTTGTTTTCCCGGTTTTGAAGAACAATTACTGGGTGCAGAGTTGTCAGATTCCTTTGTATGTGAAGACGGTAATATTATTACAGCAAAAGGTGCCGGAGCGGCAATTGATTTTGCTTTGGCGATTGCAAGAAAAATATCAGGTGATGATGTGAAACCGAGTAAAGTTTCAGAATCCCTTCAGCGGAGGATATAATGAAAGATTCTGCTATAATCAAATATAAAAAACAGCTTTTACGGACACAAATGAAATCTTTGCGCAATAGTATTTCGAGGGAAGAAAAAGAATGCAGAGATGCTGCAATCTATCAAAATTTGCGCAGGCTGTTTGATAAAATAGCAGAGAATATGGTATTTACATATGTTTCTGGAAATATTGAGGTTGACACTTTCCGTATAATCCATTATTCTTTAAAGGAAGGTAAACGCGTGGCTGTTCCCAGATGTGTCAATCATACCGGTGAGATGAAATTTTATTATATTACTTCGATGAATCAATTAGAGAAAGGGTATTTTGGTATTCTTGAGCCGCGGCCGGAATATTGCGAAGAAGTTTTAGATTATTCTCACGGTATTTGTTTGGTTCCGGGGCTAAGTTTTGATTTGCAGGGCTTTCGTCTTGGTTATGGAAAAGGGTATTATGACCGTTTTTTGTCGGTGTTTCATGGGATGTCTGTTGGGTTATGTTATGAGGATTGCCTGAAACCATTATTACCTGTTGATTTATTTGACAGAAAAACAGAGGTGTTAGTAACAGAGCGTAATATTTATTATTTGTGTGAGGAAAAACAGTGATAACTGAGTGTAATTCGGTCTTAGGCTGTTAGAGGTGCGGATAATGGACAGGCCGTCTATAGGAGGAAATGGTATGAAAGATGATTTTGTGCAAAAATTTGATCCTAACGGATTAAACAGAGAAGACGGAAATAACAGTAACTCGGAGCATGGTATAGCAAATGATTTGCCTGTTTTTGAAAAATTAGAAAAGAGCATGGGGCGAGATGAGAAGAATCATTCTGTAAGTGAACAGAGAAAAGAAAAAATCAAAAATTTTGCATTACATTTAGATGAGCAGGAATTAAACGGTCAATCGGAAAAAATACTTTCAGATATGCCTGAGACAGAAGAAAGAGATATTTATTCTGATTCGGGGATGCATCCGGAACTTAAAAGGAGCGAAGCTCAGGAAAAACCGAAAGATTTTATGGTTTCAGACAGCTTGTCAACCCGTTATCGTCCGATTGAACGGGAAGCGGGTGTAGATATATCTGCTTCGCATGATAAAACGGAATATTTTCCACTCCAAACAGCGCCAAAACCCTCTAATTATCAAAATGAAGAAATACTGCCCAATAATAAATGGCCGAAGAAAAAAAATGCACATAAAAAAGGCGGCGGCTGTTTAAAAGGCTTTTTTCTTGCAACCATTGTAGCCGTTTGTGCGGTTACTTTATCTTGGTATCTCATATCGTGTGTAAATGATTTGCTTGGATTGGTAAAAACGGAAACAGCAGTAACAGTTACTGTCCCTCAAAATGCTACTACGGATGATATTGCTGAAATTTTGAAAAAAAATGGTTTGATAGATCAAGAATTGTTTTTTAAAATTTTTACAAATTTTAAATATCGCAATGAAAAGAAATATTCCGGTTATATTGCAGGAGAATATGAATTAAACGGAAAAATGGGCTATGAAGGTATGGTTAATACTATGAAATATCCTGTTTTAGAGAATCAAACAGTGACCCTTACTTTTGCAGAAGGCAAATCTTTAATGGATATTGCAAAAATGCTGCAGGAATCCGGTGTTTGTTCCGTTGAAGATTTTGTAAAAGCAGTTAATGAGGGCGAGTATGATTACAAACTAATTGGCGCAATACCTCAGGATGAACGTTTTTATAAGTTAGAAGGCTATATTTTCCCGGATACTTATGAATTTTATATTGGTGAAAAGCCGCAGAGTGTAGTTAACCGTTTTCTTAAAAATGCACAGAACAGAATTGGCAATGATTTAATGAAACGTGCTGAGGAATTGGAGATGACAATGGATGAGGTTATCGTATTGGCATCTATTATTCAGAAAGAGGCAAGCGACCCGAACGAAATGGGAAAAGTTTCTTCTGTATTCCATAACCGTTTAAATAAATCAAAAACTTATCCAAATTTGCAGTCTGACCCAACCATTATGTATGTTGAGAATGATATTATTCCGTATTTATCAGATGCATCACAACGAGATAAGTATGCGGAACTTTATAATACTTATAAATGTGTTGGGCTTCCTGTGGGGCCGATTTGCTCACCGGGACTGGAAGCTATCCGTGCGGCGTTATATCCGGAAAAAACAAATTATTATTATTTTGTAACAGATAAAAACGATAAATATTACTATGCACGTACAAATGCAGAGCATGAAGCAAATATAGCGACAGCTGACCGTGTTAACAAAAAGATTGAGGAGGAAGCAGCAAATGCAGTTGCAGAAGGCTGATGAAATAACAGAGGAAGAATCTTTACAGCTGCAAAGAAAAATACATTCTGTTGAGTTGCTTTCTCCGGCCGGAGATTGGGAACGGCTAATCAGTGCAGTATCCTTTGGTGCAGATGCAGTTTATTTAGGCGGTTCGTCTTATGGAATGAGAACATCTTCCGCTAATTTTACAGGAGAAGAATTGAAAAAAGCGGTTGATTATGCGCATGAGCGCAATGTGAAGGTCTATCTGACATGTAATACCTTGCCTCGTAATGACGAGCTTGACAGTTTGCCTGATTTTATCCGGGAGGCAGCCCGTGCAAGCGTTGATGCTTTTATTGTTACAGATTTAGGCGTTTTTCAAACAGTGCGTAAATATGCCCCTGATACAGAAATTCATGTTTCTACACAGGCAGGTATTGTTAATTATGCCGCTGCAAATGCTTTTTATGAAATGGGAGCCAAACGGGTAGTGCTGGCAAGAGAATTGACATTAAAAGAGATTAAGGAAATACGGGAAAAAACAAATCCACAGTTGGAAATTGAATGTTTTGTGCACGGAGCGATGTGTGTATCATATTCAGGCAGATGTCTTCTTTCCAGTTATTTAAATGGACGAGATTCCAATCGAGGTGATTGTTCTCAGCCTTGCCGCTGGAAATATTATTTAATGGAAGAAAAAAGGCCGGGGGAATATTATCCGGTTATTGAAGGGGATACCGGTTCCCACATTTTAAATGCCAGTGATATGTGTATGCTGGAACATATTCCTGAACTGGTTGAAGCGGGTATTACCAGTTTTAAAATTGAAGGCAGGGCAAAATCAGCTTATTACACAGCGGTTGTCACCAATGCTTATCGTTGTGCTTTGGATGGTTTTGCTCAGAAAGCAAGCAGTGACTATCGGCCGGAACAGTGGATTATTGATGAGGTTTATAAAGTCAGCCATCGTTCATATGTACCTGGATTTTATTATGGACGGCCGGAAAACGGGCAGAATTATGACAATGGAGGGTATATCCGTGGTTGGGATATCGTTGCCGTAGCGCAAAGTTATCAGAATCATCGTTTGACTGTTTTGCAAAGAAACCGCTTTTTTCAGGGAGATGAACTGGAAGTATTGCAGCCGGGTGTACGTCCTTATAAAGTGATTGTCCGTGATTTGCAGAATAGTGACGGATGCTTGGTTGATACAGCGCCGAATCCAATGCAGATGTTTAGTTTTCAGACTGATATGCCAATTCCGAAAGGCGCAATCCTGCGAAAAGAAAAAATTTAGATTTTTTTATTGTATATATAGTTTTTATTTATTAAAAATATCCCCTTGAGGCGTTTTTTGCCCTAAGGGGATTTAGTTATATTCAGTTTTGTCTTTTATCGTTATGCTGTATATAAGCAGAATCTCATAATTCTATTTTTATTTTGCAGGCTTGCATTTATCAAAGCTTGGATTGAAAGCGTAAAAGTTTTTGGAATTTAATTTGTCTGTCGCCAGTCGCAACCCTTCACCAAATCTCTGATAATGGACAATCTCACGTTCTCTCAGAAATTTAATCGGATCACGCACATCAGGATCATCAACCAGTCTCAGGATATTATCATAAGTTTTTCTTGCCTTTTGTTCTGCCGCCAGGTTTTCATGCAAGTCAGCGAATAGATCGCCGGTGCTTTGGATATAAGCGGCAGTAAAGGGTGAACCGCTTGCAGCTGTAGGATAAACGCCTGCGGTATGGTCAACAAAATATGTGTCAAATCCGCTTTTCTTAATTTCTTCATCTGAAAGGTTACGTGTCAATTGGTGTACAATAGCGCCTATCATTTCCAGATGAGCTAATTCTTCTGTACCTATATCGGTAAACAGACCTTTTAATTCTTTGTAGGGCATAGAGAACCTTTGGGATAAATATCTTAATGAGGCGGCGAGTTCTCCATCTGGACCTCCGTATATCATTAAGTGATAGTGAGATTTAAAAGAATACGCTCAAACCAGTAGAGGAGCCGTTGCGGTTGAATACGATATAGCTTATAGAACTTCGCAAGGCAAGATTCTTTTCTTCATCTGGCACCTTAGGATCTTCAAGTAATTTGGCCAGTTCTTCTATCTTCTTCAAATCAATAACTTTCTTTTTGGTTTGAGATTTTCTTCTTTTTAATTCCTCAATCGTTTTCAAGATTTTTTCTTTGTTTTCCCTATATTCTTCCAGCGTGTCAATTCCTGCCTCGTATGCAGTCTTGACGCGCTTTAATTTTCGTTCTTCAGCTAATATCAGCGGTTGCACGGAATCTTCAGGAGCTTCTTTGACGGAATTACTTTCTGCAAATAAGGGGTTTATTTCACCGTTGGCTATTTTGTGGAGAATGTCTGCGAGCAGATGTTCAAGTTTACGGATTGTTGAATAATGCGAATGCTCACATTGACCGTGACTGTATCTATAGCATTGCACCGCGTCTTTAGTGGCTCTTGTTATGGTGCCGCCGCACGCAGAGCATTTTAGCATACTTCTCAGTGCCCATGCGTCTTTCTGTGTATTTGTTTTCGCGCGTTTTCGATAAATGCTTTTGTCATAGTCAATTCTATCTTGAACGGCTTTCCATAGCTCCTGTGAGATAATTGGCTGATGATGACCATCTACAATCATTATATTTTCATCATTGTAATTCTGGCCAGTAATTCCATTTGGATTCCATCTGATTTTTCCGATATAAACAGGATTGTTTAAAATATATTTTATTGTTCGTACTTCCCAGAGATTTCCTCGGTTTGTTCTGCTGCCAAGTGCATTCATTTTGCGGACAATGGCGGTAACAGAAGCTCCCGCTGCGTAGCTTGAAAATATCGACTCTACGAGAGGTGCGTTTACAGGGTTCGGATAGAACTGTTTATCTTTTAAATCATAGCCGAAAGGGGCGACAGTGACCGGAAGACCGCGGTTTACTTTTTCCGTCATGCCTCTTTTCACTTCTTCGGATAAATTTAGGCTGTAGTATTCATCCATTGCTTCAATCATTGCCTCAATGAGGATGGACATCTTATCATCGCCGATGGATTCTGAAATCGAAATGACTTCAATACCTAATTGTTTGCGCAGCATTGATTTATATACAATGCTGTCTTCACGGTTTCTGGCGAATCGGCTGAATTTCCAAAGCAATATCACATCAAAAGGCTTCGGCTTTAATTTAGCAGTTCCAATCATTTTATTAAATGCCGGCCGTTTAACGGTAGTTCGACCGCTGATGCCATCGTCCTGAAATACAAATTCGTCCGGAAGAATCATATCATGTGCTTTGGCATATTCTCTTAATTGCTTGAGTTGGCTGTCAGGAGATAGTTCGGTTTGTTCTTCTGTCGATACCCTGATATATGCGGCCGCCGTTTTCATAACACTCCACCTCGCTTTCTATCCATGTTCCTCGTGAAGGGAATAACTTTTGGTTAATGATTTGGAACTACTTCTAAAGCGCATCCAAGAGCGGCAACGACTTTTAATAAAGTGTCAAGCTGCGGAGTAGCTTTTTTACTTTCAAGGCGGGCTATAACGGACTGTGTAAGGCACGCGGCTTTAGCTAAATCTTTTTGCGTCATTCCTTTGCGGTGTCGCTGTTCTATTAGCAAATCAATAATATTTGCACAATTTTCAGGCATGAAGCACACCCCCTACAGAGATACCGTTTTTATAAAGGTATTCTGGAGCAATATCTATATTGCCATCATTCCAAACAGTAACCCCATAATCGATATAAACAGAATTAAAAACATCTTTATCCTTTAACGGGGAAAAAGCGGGAGAGTCCAGTTCAGGATAAAAATCAAAAACTTTTACTTCTCCATTGTTGAACCTTACCCATAATTTATAGTCTTCGAGAGGGCGTACGCCGCTTATCTTTAAGGGCTGCTTTTGCTCTCCGGCGTATGCAATTCCATTTTTAATATACATATGTTTCCCTCCTTATCTTAAAGGCTCAATCTTGCCGAATGGGATATTTCTAACTGCATTATTCCAAGCGGCATACAATTCATCTTCATGGATTGCCGCCCAAGCTTGTACAAGCTTTAATTGTTTTACTGGCAGGCTTCCGGCTAACAATTCACCATCAACACCTACAGAAGCCTCATATTCAGCATAATACACGTGAAAATGCGGCTTGTGGTGTTGGTCGTTGTCGCTAAAAATCATTTTGATAACAATATTAAAAAATCTACAAAGTTCTGGCATTTCGTTCATCTCCTTCGTTGTAATCATATTATAGCATGTTCGCTATAATATAGCAATAGCAAATATGCTATAATTTTAAAGATACTTATATTTTACGTAATAATAAACCACTGTATACAATGAGAATAAAACATATCAATGTGTGGTTTCCGAGCTTATCCACGTGATTTTTGTGTAAAGACACAAAGTTCTAAAAATGAAAAAATTTGTCAAAAAAAGCGTTACTTTTTAAGTTCGTAAAATCATTATATTATGGAGGGACTAAAAAACGACACGATTCGACTTGAAAAATAAAAGCAAAAGATGCCAGAGGAATTTTATAAGCACTCACAATTCCTCTTATTTTTATACCCTAAAACAGTTTGGTAAAATCACACAAAATTTGTTGGGAAAATTTTGTTCCATTGTCCACACATAGGGGACAGGATATGTGTTATTATATACCCATAAAGCAGGATGCATAATTTTCATGCCGTTTGCAAATTATAACGTCGGTGATGGAATTATGAATAAGATGAAGCAAATAAGGTATGAAAAAAATTTATCATTGCGTGGGCTTGAAAAAATATGCGGTATAAGCAAAACGCATTTATCGCGAGTAGAAAACGGAAAAGCAGACCCGACGCTGTCAACCATGTGTACTATTGCCCGTGGATTAGAGGTGAATATCTGGGATATATGGGGGTGTGAAGAAATACCGGACAATAATAATGAACAAGGGACGGATGAACATGAAGATAAAAGTTAAAAATATCCTATTGAAAATATCGAACGAATGTTCTATAATTAGTATCATCGAGTATGGCTATGGGGAGTGAATGCGATGAAACAACAGATTATTGAAATGATACAAAAAATAAACGATAAAAGAAGTATACGCTTAATTTACTTATTTGTAAAAAATATATTTATACATAATTAAATACAATAAATTCAATAAGTATTCGGACCAATTCTGAATAGTCAAAAAGCTAGGTAAAAAACCTAGCTTTTTTTATGTTCTTCTGATTGATTAAAAAGACGAGAAAAATTTAATGCGGTTTGTTCAAGGGCTTCCCAACCGGATTCATCTAACTGTGACAATATACCGATAAGCCTATGTTTGAAATCATCTGATTCGGTGCTAAGTAATTTACCGACAAAATCCGCTATTTCTTCATCACGGGATAGTTGTATAAACATTTCTCCGTTGCCAGTTCGTAACCATTCTTCGCTCACATTAAATTCCTTGCAAATTAAAGTAATAACTTGATTGGAGGGGATTCGTCTGCCGGTTTCATACCCCGTAATGGTATTTTGGACTGACCCAATTCGTTCAGCAAATTCTTGTTGCGTTAAACCTAAAGCTTTGCGCAATTCTTTGATTCTGTCCTTCATTTCCATATGTGTCACCTCCTCCTTAGTTAAAAGAATATCATTAAATTAGCGCGTTGTCAATAAAAAAGCAAAAAACCTATTGACATAAAGCGCGATGAGATATATAATAATCGCATAGACAATAATGGAGGTGAAACACATGGATAAAAACAAAATGTCTATGGAAGAAAGAGAAATCTTTGAACGATTTGCAGCTATCTTTCCATCGCTACCATACAAAGCAAAAGAAAACCTGTTATTTTACGGTGAGGGTATGGCAAGAATGATGGGGTTGATGAAAAAGGCAGAAGAAACAAAACAGAAACCCGCATAAAAACCCCGCCCTTGAGCGGGGCGGGGGAGAAGTTAAATTTATTCATAGTGTTTCCACATACGGATAATTTTTACAGTATGTTCTTGTTCTAATACTTCATAAACCAATCTGTGTTGGATATTGATTCTTCTTGAATACAAACCGTTCAGGTTGCCGACAAGCTTTTCATACGGCGGTGGGGTTTGGAAAGGGTCGTTTTCTATAATATGAATCAGTTTTTTTGCTTTAGCAGCTAATCCGGCTCGTTTAAGGTTTTCAATATCTTTAACAGCGAGTTTTGTATAAACGATTTGATAAGCTACCATTCAACGTCCTCCGCAGATATGCATTCGGATAACGGTGTATTTTTCCCGTCAATTAAAGATTGCTTATAATCGGAGTCGGAACTAAGATAAAGTGTTTCCAATAATGAATTGTAGTCGGATTCACTGATGATAACGGCATTTCCGTTTTTGGTAGAGATATTAATAACTTCACTGTCTTCAATTGCCATGCTCAACAGATTGTAAAGGTTTGAGCGCGCGTTAGTAACGTTTGTATTATACATATTTCTCACCTCAAGTATATTATAACATACGCTTTTCCGTACGTCAATAATATGTTATGCAATTTCTATCCATACTCTCCTCACAGAGAGTGACTTATTTAGAAATTATTTATTCACTTCGGGTTTATCAGTTCTCCCCAGCAAGTAATCAACGGAGCAGTCAAGGTAGTCGGCGATGCGAGCAAGGCTAATACAAGATAATTGTTTACCTTTTGAAAATTCTGAAATCGCGTTGATATTGAGTTCACAATCCGAAAGCAGTTGTTTCATTTGTATTTTTCTTGATTTTGCAGTCATTTTAATTCTGGCAGCTATATCTTGTGTAACATACATAAAACATCCTCCTTTTTATTGTGCAATATCCCAAAAGTCAAGTTTTTGCTTGAAATCTATTGAAAATCAAGCTATAACTTGATAAAATATAACCATAGTAAATATTACAGCTACAGTATAACACAAAAGGCTAAAAAAACCAATGTAAAATCCGCATAGAAAACCCCGCCCTTGAGCGGGAGGAGGTGAGATTACGATAAAAATAATTATAGACTATGGTCAACATCTGAATGCTGTTCTCGCTTTAGCATTTGTTGCGGGATTTGGGATTTGGAGAGATTGGTTGCGGCGGTTGTACCTAACGGTGGTAGGCGCAATTTCCTGCTTAGTTTTATTGATTCAGATAGCACACTGTTTACAACATTAGTGAATGCTCGGTTGTAATCATTTGGAGCGGTAACAAATTGCTGGTTCCCGTCTTCAAACTCTAATAAATTTAGAAACGTCTCATAGTATTCGGGAAGCAATTCTTGCGTGTGACGATCGATATATTGAATGTTGTTGAAAATTAAATCAAGCCATATTGACTTTGATTCAAGAGATTCTGCGGAATAATCTGAAATATTCCACAGCATTCCACGATAAATCAATGACAAAAAAGGGACATAAAATTTTTCGTATCGTTCCTTCAAAACTGTTTTTTTATACGAATGGTGTTCTTGAACGCGACCAAGAACATAGGACAGCACGATTGTAGCAAATGGAATTAAATAATTTAAGATTTCCATAAAATTCATCTTTTCCATTCCCTACTTGTTCACCTCGGGTTTATCAGTTCTCCCCAGCAAGTAATCAACGGAGCAGTCAAGGTAGTCGGCGATTTTAGCAAGATTGTCAGATTTGGGCATAGAGGTTTTCATATTTGCCATTGTGTTGAAACCCAATCCGACATCTTCGAGGAGCTTTTTTACAGAAACTCCACGTTTTTTTGATAATTCCTTAATCCGTTCAGCGACATTATTGGAATTGTACATATTTCGCGACCCTCCTTTGTGCACTTCAACAAAATCTCTAAATTTAGATATTTTACATTGATTTTCTCTAAGTTTAGAGATACAATATAACCATAGTAAATATTACAGCTACAGTATAACACAAAAGGACAAAAAAACCAATGTCAGGAGGTGAGATGAATGAGTATAGGAGCGAATATTAAAGAAAAGCGTATTGCCGCATGCATGACGCAAAAAGAACTTGCAGAAGCGGTAAACGTAGACCAGTCAATGATTTGCCAAATTGAGCGAGGGACAAAAACACCCTCTTTGCCACTTGGTAAGGAAATTGCCGACGCGCTTGGCTGCGAACTTTTAAGCTTGCTTGAAACCGACGAAATTGTATAAAATTTTATGTTTTTTATCCTCAAAAGGGGAAAGGAGGTATTTATGGAACGGGAACAAACAACAATCCGCCTTCCGGCTGACCTGAAAGAACAGATTCAGCGAAAAGCGGATGAGGAAGGGCAGAGTTTTAATACAAAAGTTATTTTTCTTCTTCAGAAGGGGCTGGAAGCTGAATAGGACCATGTTCTTTTTCGTAATGCTCAATATACGCAAGCATGGCTGTCTCAATTTCCATCGCAATGGACCGCCGCTCTACATAAGCTAAATATCTCATTTTCTCGTATGTTTCGTCTTGAATGCGAAGTGTAAACTGTCTTTTATCTGTTGCCATACGATTACCTCCAAACGACTTCTTTATGATTTCACTTTGATTTTACAATCAATTAAAAAAGAATTCAAGAATCATATTGACATCAGTGAATTCACCTGATATAATTCAAATAGTGAATTCACTGAATTCTAAAGGAGGAAAAACTAATGAAAATCATGACAATTCGTGTGCCGGAGAACTTGCAGAAAACTTTGCAGAAAATATCCAGTAGCCAAGGATTTACGAGAAATGCTTTAGTTCTTCAAATCCTTCGTGATTGGGTAAAGCAACAGCAAAAATAAAAGCCCCACTCCCAAGGAGCGGGGGAAAAGAACAAATTCAAGGTTTCTCTAAAAAGACAGTAATATTGTTATTATCGTCAATTAATATTTTACTTATAAAAATATTAATAATTTGAATAGCATAAATTTTATTTTCTTTTATATTCTCAAATTGCTGAGTAAACTGAGGAAATGTCTTACTTAACTGAAGGCAAATCATATTTGATACTATATCCCAATGCGAAGAAATTTGCCCCCAATTTTCAAAAACTCCGCGTCCGACAAGAAAATCTAAAGGAACATTGAAATAATCGGCGAGTTTTTTTAATCCGTTGATGCTTGGTTCTTTTTGATCTGCTTCATAAAACTGATAGGCTCTAATTGTAATACCTAAATATTCAGCTATATTTTTTTGCGGAGATTTGGTTAATTTTCGCAGTTCTTTTAATCGTTCGCCAAACGTCATAATATTCCTCCTGATCAGTTGACACGTACTGTTGGTACATGATATAATATTAATGCGAACCAAACGTTCGCGTTATTAAAGAAAGAGGTGGTGATAAATGAGAAAAATCCTGCGCAATGCAAGAATTGATGCTAAAATGCGTCAAACAGACGTAGCAAATTATCTTGGTATTTCACTAAGAATGTATCAGTGTATAGAATCTGGTGCAAAGTTAGGCGCAATAAAACATTGGGATAAGTTAGAAGATTTATTCAGGATTTCTCAGCGTGAACTAAGAAAAAACACAGACAACTACTAAAAATATAGCACAATTTTTATAACAGGTCAATTTTAATATAATATACAAATTCCGGACAAACAGCGGAGCATATAAATTACGGAGGTGATTTAAATGGAAGAATACAGAGATTTAATAAAGATTGTAAACGGCGAAAAAGTAGTAATTTCGCATATGTACCCGAGTGGAAGAGAAGAAAAGGTTAGAGACGTTGACTATGGAGATAACCTGCCGCCGTATAAAAAACTTGATTATGTCAGGTTAGTTACACCTTTAATCAATGGCGCCTATTACATTATGAGTACGATTTACCACATAAACGGCTACGGCAAAGGCGAAGTAATTGAACGGCGGTATCTTCCAGATAAAGATTATGATGAATTACGCTTGTGGATATTAAATGGAGCATATAGACGAATTACAAAAGTTCTTCCGCAATTAAATTTGGTGCCCGTAATTAAAAGAGAAGCTGATATTTCCAAACTGTCTTTTCTGGACGGTGCCGAAACGGTAATGGAAGAAAGATCGTGGTGGCAGTGACAAAATGAGATGTTATCCACGTTCCCATGTGCGGTATAACTGGAAAATGATATGCAGGATTGGTTAAACCACAGGAATGATGGAAAACTAATCTGGAGGTGGTTATATTGGGAAAAATATATCAGGTCGTAGCAACGCACAAGATTACTAAAGCCAGATTTGTTGTCTTCGAGGGCAGGAAGGACGAATGCGTGGAAAAGATTTTACGTATAACCGCTAAGAAAAGGACAAGCCTTTGTACCATCAACGGAGAAAATGTCTGGCACTATAATTTCAACCTAAAACGGGTAAGGAGATGATAACCATGTTCATCCGGTCAGCAATTGAGCTTGCCGTAATAGCGGTAATCTTTGTTGGTTTGCTCAACGAGGACAAGCTTATCCGCTGGGAAGATAAAATCATCAGAAAAATAAGAATGAGGAAAAAGTGATGTATGATACCGTGTCGGCAGTAGTGCTGGTGGCAGTGGGGCTGATTATCGCCGCCATGACTATCAGGGATTTATGGCGCCGTGTTGATTATCTCGAATACATATGGATTCACGGCAATAAAAAATCGCCCAACGAGGCGGCAACCTCAGTTGAGCGGAAGGAAAAGTAATACATATTAAGTATATCAAATGAAAGGCGGCTTTACAAGTGGAAGGAAAATTAAATAAGAAAAGTATTCTGCAAATGGCCAGAGGTGCTATTGAGGAACGCTGTGATTACGAGGTAGCGAGAGTAATTGACAACATTCTTGACGTTAACACTAAGGCTACCGCAAAGCGTAAAATTACAATTACACTTGAAATGATACCGGATGACCTCAGACAAACCATACAAGTTAATGCAACGGCAAAATCTCAAATTGCTCCAACCAATCCGATTAAAACATCTTTGTGTGTAACTGCTGATGGCCATGGAGAATTGCTGATTGCTGAAATGGTGCCGCAGGTTCCGGGACAAATGAATTTTGATTCTCAGGAACAGGAAGTTCCTAAAATATTAAAATTTGCTAAAGCATAAAGGAGAATGGACATGCTTCAAAAATTTGTACAGGAAATTATTTCATTGGCGAAGGCAGAAACCTTCCAAATCAACGGGCAGACGTATACGGATGGAAATCTTAGAAGAGTGCCGCCTCATGTTGACAGGCCGGAGTCAATCAAATTAAACGGTCTGGACAGTATCTGCAAAATTGTAAGGGATGAATTACATAAATTTTCAACCACCATTTTTATCCAAGTTGATGACTTTGACCATGTAAATGTTATGACTTCTTATTTAGAAGATTTTTCTCGGAATCATTTGTATTCTGCCCGTGCGGATGTCCCCGGAATAAAAAAGGGATGGAGAGATCGTGAAACGCTGCTTATCGAATTGCGCAGCCTATTTATCCCTAATGAAGGAACAGGTTATCTGCTTGATTTATTATCCAAAATGACAAACGAAAATAATGTATCAAGCACTGATAACGGTGTTACACAAACCGTAGAAGCGCGGCAGGGGATTGCTCTTAATGCAAAAGTACAGGTGAAGCCGAAAGTTGAATTGATTCCCTTCCGCACATTTTTAGAAGTTTCCCAGCCATCCAGTGAATTTCTCATTAGAGTGAATGAAAACGGGGAGATTGGTTTATTTGAAGCGGACGGCGGCGTGTGGAAATTAGAAGCTAAGCGCAACATTATGACCTATTTAGAAACTGCGTTAAAGGACTTAATTGAAGCTGGAAAAATCATTGTGATGATGTAATTTGTAATTGATATAAGCCGCCCTTAATTTCGGGCGGCTGTATAGAAAAAGGTGATTGTTTTTTATGGAAGTAAATATATGGGCATTAAAGGAAGCCGTTAACAAATTTTGCGACCTTGTTAATCGGAAGCAGCTAAATACGGAAGAGATTGACGCTGCCGCATACATATCAAAATTGTATAAAGAGAAACTTCGGGATTGTGAGTTTGCCGATGACTGCCTTTCCAGAGAAAAAAGAAAAGCCCGCGCACGGCGGCAACCGAAACGCGGGAAAAAAGAAAATCAAGCCACATTTATTTTAACACCTGCTGTGTCAAATGTCAAAGGGGTGTTTGAGAATGGATGAATATTATCAGGGCATCGGGTCCGAATGCGGGAAAATCATCCCTAAATCAGATGCTTTGGCTTATGCAATGGCGCAGTGCGGCATCTCATTGAGCAACTCATCAGTTCCTGCACCATGCCGGAATGAATTTACAGAGATGCTGGAGGAGTGGTTTTTCTCCGGCAGTTGGATAAAGGTGAATGGTAATGAAGTGTAAAAAGCTGATATCCACGGAAAATTTATCTCATGAAGAATGGCTGATGTATCGCCGCGGAGGAATAGGCGGCAGTGATGCGGGTGCAATTTTAGGGTTTAACCCTTATGCAACTCCGTTTACTGTTTACTGCGATAAGGTCGGGCTGTCAAATGCCGATGAAGACAATGAGGCAATGAGAATCGGCAGGGACCTTGAACAGTATGTTGCAGACCGTTTTGCACAGCAGGAAGGCAAGCGGACAAGAAAAATGAATTACATATTACAGCATCCTGAACATGATTTTATGCTTGCAAATGTAGACCGTCTGGTTATTGGGGAAAAAGCGGGGCTGGAATGCAAGACGGCTTCTGCTTTAAACCGTACGAAATTCGATATTGGGGACGTCCCGCCGCAGTATTATACCCAGTGTATGCACTATATGGCAGTGACAGGATATGAAAAATGGTATCTTGCTATTTTGGTGATGGGGAAGGCATTCCATGTTTTTGAAATTGACCGGGATGAAGATTTTATCGAACAGCTTATTGCTCAGGAAGAATACTTTTGGAACACTTTTGTTATCCCGCATGCAGAACCTGACTGCTATGGTACTGAAAAAGAAAATGATATGCTGAAAAATATTTATCCTGATTCTGACGGTGGAACCATAACAATGTTTGGTGAAGAAAAACAGGCGCAGCGGTATCTGGAATTGAAATCCGAAATAAAGGAACTTCAGAAAGAAGCCGACAGCATTGCCCAGAATATGAAAAAAATCATAGGGAACGCTTCTGATGCGGAAATGGAAGGCTATTGCGCCGCATGGAAACCGGAACATAAAACCAGATTTGATACTAAGGCGTTTAAAGCTGACTTTCCCGATTTGTATAAGCAATACGCGAAGGAAAGCATGGAACGAAAATTTTACATAAAGGAGATTGATCAGAATGGCTGCTAAACCAAACGCAATTGAAATCAAAAATGCCCAGACGGGTATACAGAAGAAGCCCAAAACAATTAAAGACTATATTCAGAGTATGGAGGGAGAAATTAAAAAGGCTCTTCCGAAAGTGATGACACCGGAACGTTTTACCCGGATTGCATTATCGGCTGTGAGCAGTACACCGCAGTTGGCGCAATGTACTCCCGCAAGTTTTTTGGGTGCGCTGATGAATGCCGCACAGTTAGGATTGGAACCGAATACCCCGCTGGGGCAGGCATACCTTATTCCTTACAAGAACAACAGGGAAGGGAAAATGGAATGTCAGTTCCAGATTGGCTATAAAGGGCTTTTGGATTTGGCATACCGCAGCGGCGAAATTAAAAATATAGAAGCCCATGTGGTTTATGAAAATGATGAATTCGATTTCGAGTTCGGTCTTGAAAACAGGCTGAAACATAAACCGGCCCTGAAAGATAAAGGGACAGCGCAGTGGGTTTATGCGGTATTCCGTATGGTAAACGGCGGGTATGGTTTTGAAGTCATGAGTATGGATGATGTCAGAGCGCATGCAAATCGTTATTCTCAGTCTGCGAAATCGTCTTATTCTCCATGGACTACCAATTTTGAAGAAATGGCTAAGAAAACAGTAATCAAAAAAGTGCTGAAATATGCACCTCTGAAATCGGAATTTTCCAGAGCGATTTCTCAGGACGGTACAGTAAAAAATGACATCAGTGATGATATGTCCCTGATTAGCGATGATTACATTGAAACAGATTATGTTGATGTAGATACAGAGACCGGGGAAGTCCTTGAAAAAACAGAAACAGAGGGCGAAGTAAATGCTTAATACAGCAATTATCATGGGTCGGCTTACTGCCGACCCGGAACTCCGGCAAACGCCGCAGGGAATTTCCGTTACACGTTTTACCGTTGCAGTTGACCGTTCTTATCAAAAAGCGGGAACAGAACGCCAGACAGATTTTATTGATGTTGTCTGCTGGCGCAATACCGCTGAATTTGTATCAAAGTATTTCCGCAAGGGTTCTATGATTGCAGTGGAGGGTTCGATTCAGACCGGCAGTTATGAGAAGGAAGGTGTGCGCCGAAAGACTTTTGAAATCGTGGCGCGAAATATCAGCTTCTGCGGCGGGAAATCAGACAGAGACAATTCTGCGGCGAATAACGGCGGTTCCGGTGCAAATTCGGGTTACTACTCTAATGCAGGCGGCAGCGATTTTGAAGAAATCTCCGGCGATGACGATCTGCCGTTTTGATTTAATGGCGGGGTGAAGTAATTGGGCAGGCAAAGAAGAAAAGGCCTCTCTTACTTTCCTTTTGATGTTGATTTTTTTACAGACAAAAAAATCAGGGCTGTAAAGTCCCAGTTTGGTGCAGATGGTATTGTTTTATATCAATACCTGCTTTGCGAGATATACAGGACGGAAGGCTACTATTTATATTTTGATGATGACATGTTATACATAATAGCCGATGACCTGAATATGAGTACAGAGAAAATAGGACTGATGTTGAGCTTCTTCCTTGGACGGTCACTGTTTAACGATACACTTTTCAAGGCGGACAAGATCCTGACGTCCAAAGGCATACAGGAAAGGTTTCAGGAAGCCGTAAAGAGCCGCGGTTCCAAAAATCCTATTCCGGTTATTGAAAAGTTTTGGGTTTTATCAAAAGAAGATACCCTAAGCTTTATTAAAGTGCACCAAAACGCGGATTTTTCCGAGAAAAACAACAATAATTCCAAGAAAAATAACTATAATTCCGAGAATTATGACACAAAGGAAAGTAAAGTAAATAAAAGTAAAGTAAAGGAAAGTATACGCGCCTGTGCTGAATTTTATGAGCAAACGTTCGGAAGTCCATTATCCGGCGCTTTATCCAGTGAAATTGTATTTCGTATCAGCACAGGCATGGATGAGAGACTTGTTATGGAAGTTCTGAAAAAATGTTATGGGAAAAAACAGCCGGCTCCTTACTTTGCAAAGATAATGGAAAATCTTTGTGCAGAGGGTATTGCCACTTATCAGGACTACTGTAAATCCAACAACAGGATGGCATCCGAATTATTTATGCAGAATAAAGCAAATGGAATTGAAGGATTGGAAGAATTATGACGTGTGAAGAAAACCTTGTTGCTAATGCTGAATGCAGTGTTGTAGGGGGTATGCTTCTTTATCCCGATGAATGCCATAGAGCATTGGAAACGTTAAGTGAAGATGATTTTTATAATCCGGCGTTTAAAGCTATCTTTTCAGTGCTGAAAGATATGGATCGAGAGGGAAAACCGATTGATGTCCCGCTTGTTATTTCACGTATTGACCGGATAGACAAATCATTGAGGGAAGCCGCTGTATTCTGTGCAGATTCGTTTATAAGCTGCGCAGGATATGAAGAGTACATACGGGTAGTAAAAGCCGACAGCCGCAGACGGAGAATTTTAGAGCGTTTGCAAAATATATTGTTCTTCGATAATACTGACCCGCTTGCTGAAATTACAAAAATTGCAGAAGAAGAGGAAAAACGCGCATCCGGTATCATAGCCCAGAATCAACTCACAATTCAAATATGTGACTTTCTGGAAGAAATCAGCAAACCGGTTTTAAATAATAGAATTTATACGGGAATGTCAAGGCTTGATAATGCGCTGGGCGGGTTAAGATTAAAAACCTTGTCTTATGTCGGCGCACGTCCCAGCACCGGCAAAACGGCCTTTGCTTTAAATATCCTAAAAAAACAGATATTTACTAAAAACAAAACTGTGTTTTTTAGTCTGGAAATGTCGGTGCCTCAAATTATGGAGCGATTGTTTGCTGATATGGGCAATTTATCCTATGGAATGATAAGTGACAGAAAGATAACACAGGAGCAAAACAGCCGTATTTCGCAAATTGCCGCTCAGATTGCTGAACAGCATAATACGTGGATTGTTGACGAATTGAATACCATTGAAGGAATTGCTGAAACAATTCAGGCAATCAAACCGCAGCTTGTAATTGTAGATTTCATGCAGTGCGTAAGAACAACGCAGAGATTTTATGACCGCCGCGAAGAGGTTGATTATATCAGTCAGGAGTTTAAACGCCTTGCAAAGCGTTATAACTGCCATATCATGGTGCTTTCACAAATAACAAGGGCAGGCAAGGAAGAACCGCGTATGTCAGATTTAAAGGAAAGCGGCGGGCTGGAGCAGGACGGGGACTATATTATTCTTCTGCACAGACCTTATGTGCTGGATAAGTATGACAGGTCATTAAGACCGGAAACTGCTTATGCTGTGCTTGATAAAAACAAATACGGCAGGACGGGAAAAGTATCAATGAATTTCAGCGGTGAATATCAAAGATTTACAGAAATAGAAACGCGGGAAATGGAATCAGGATGAATGTAATGGGGGCTGTGAACTGGTCACAAAAGGATTATCAGGAATACTGTGAAAGAAAGGACAAGCGATGAGTAAAATATTTTTTTCTATTCCGGGCGAACCAAAAGGAAAGGGCCGTCCGCGGTTTTCAAGAAAAGGTAAATTCGTTAAGACTTATACACCGGAAGAGACAACAAATTATGAGGACCATGTACGAAATGAATACTGTAAGGCTGCACACGGGCTAATTTTTACCGGAGAAGTACATATGAGTATAGATTGTTATTTCTCTATTCCAAAGAGCACCAGCAAAAAGAAAACTGCCCTTATGGTGTCAGGGGAAATACGTCCAACCAAGAAACCGGATGCCGATAATGTCGCAAAAATAGTTGCTGACGCGCTGAATAACGTTGCTTACAAAGATGATACGCAGATTGTAGAGTTAAATGTCAGGCGTTGGTATACGGACGGTTTCGCCAGCGTTGATGTTTTGCTTCGGGGAGAATCAAGCAATGAACCCCAAAAATAGATACCAAACATGCGCCAAATGCGGATTTACATTCCACAGTGTATCAGTCAGACAGTGCAAACACCCGACAGTCAACAAAAAATATGGTACAAACATTTGCCTGCACTGCTGTAAAAAATGCAAATACAGTGAGTTTAAGGGTATGGGGTATGTGTGTAATTATAGGGAGGTTGAATGATGGTTGATATTTACAACACTGATAAAAAATATAATATTATCTATGCAGACCCGCCGTGGGAATACCCTCAAAGCGGTTCAAAAACTAATTCACGCGGAATGGCTAAACAACATTACAGTACGATGCCTACAAAAGCAATATGCGACATTCCAATCTCCAACATCAAAGCGGAAAATTGTGTTTTGTTTATATGGGCTACGTTTCCGAACATAGCAGAGACCTTGAAAGTAATACAGGCGTGGGGATTTAAGTATGTTACTGCCGCTTTTGTATGGATTAAGAAAAACAAGAAATCAAATACAAATTTCTGGGGTATGGGTGCATATACACGTGCAAACGCAGAAGTATGTTTATTAGCTGTTACTCCGAATTTAAAAGCAAAAACATATGTAAAATCACACTCGGTGCATCAAGTGATAGAGTCGCCGGTGGAAATGCATAGCAAAAAGCCCGATGTGGTGCGTCTGAAAATTATAGAGTTGTTAGGTGATTTGCCGCGGATAGAATTATTTGCCCGTCAACAGGTAAATGGGTGGGACTGTTGGGGTAATGAGGTTGCAGATACGGAGGCTGAATGATGGATAGGCTGACAAATGATGAAACTTATTCGATATTAAAAATGCATCTCGAAGGAACTCCATCATGGGCAGATATTGTGAATCAAAAAGAAAAAATCTATGTTGCTCTTGCAGAGTACGAGAAAACAGGATTGAAACCGGAGGAAATTGAAAAACTTAAACAAGAGAATGCTAATTTAAGGCTGTTGCTTGGTGAAGCAATTGTTATGTTGCAACGGACAGAAAAACAAATACCTAATCAATGTGGCACATGTGCTCATTGGGGATACGGTATAAAAATGCATTGTAACGCTGGTGGATGCCTGAATCCAAATAAGATGGAAAGATGGGAATGGATTTATAAGGCAGAATTGCAGGAGTTGATTGGAGGTAAAGAAAATGCCTAAATACATAGAATCTGCCACAGCAGCAGAAGTTATAAGCCAAAAGCATAACATACCGTTGGCAGGCCTCGTAGACACGTTTGCTGAGATACCCGCCGCTGATGTTGCGCCGGTAGTGCATGGTCATTGGAAAGTTGACTGTGAAGGTTATTACCCGTTTTGTTCTGAGTGCGCAAGAAAACTATTAGAGTTGTCAAACTACTGCCCCCACTGTGGTGCGAAGATGGGATGGTGAGAAGAATGGATAAATTAAAAATCCCATGTAAATACGCAAAATTTACCAATGGCGGCGGTAACTCATGTACCTATTACTGGATTTGTAATAAGTACAAAAAATACACCGACCCGCAACACTGTGAGTGGTGCAAAAATAAGGAGAATTGAAAATGCGTGAAATATTATTTAGAGGTAAATTAATCAGTACAGGCGAGTGGTCAGAAGGAAACCTTGCTGTACACAAAGACGGAGTTACCATAATTACACCGGATGCTACGCTGTTAGGAAAATACGGACGCGTTGACCCTGAAACAGTCGGGCAGTACACAGGCTTGACCGATGAGAACGGCACGAAGATTTTCGAGGGAGATATTGTAGATATTTTTCGAGATTTTGAAAGAGGAATAATCAAATGGGATGAAGATACCGCTCGGTTTATTATATCGTCGGATGGTATTATCGCGGACTTTGATAACTATTGGGGGAAAGATTTAGAAGTCATCGGCAACATCTACGATAACTCCAAATTGTTGTAACGTACATAACAAAACCGCCGCTTGTGGGCGGCGGTTAATAAAATTATTAGCATGTACCCTTGTGGAAAGGACAATAACCCATTGTGTGTCCAGGAACCTTAGGATATATGCGGCACTTATATATTTCTACAATTTGAGATTTACCACACGTACTGCACCAAACAGATTCCTTTCCTGCATATGTCATCTTGTGTCCGCAACATACCATGTTAGCCGCCGAAGCTGTCATAGCAAGTCCAGTAAACATGGTTAAACAAATCGCAAGGGCGAGGATAACTTTACAATTCCGTATCTTTTTCATAATTCTTCTCCTTTTACCTTTTGTTTAAGTGTACGGGCGAACTTTTGAAAGAAACTTAGTAAACCATTGGATTCACCGCTTTCACTAACTATTGTGTACACATTATACCATGTAATGCTAATGATGTAAATATACATCTTAGACAAAAATTCAATGAAAAATTTTCTATGTATAAAATGCGTGGTTTGAAATTCCCATTTAAGATATATTATTTATGAAAGGAAAATCACTGTGAGTGATAAAAATATCATTGAAGAAACAGCGCAAATAACTGCAACTAAGGTTATTTTTGAATTGAGAAGGCAAGGCTTTCTTAAAGACAGCAGACAAACACCGTTTCAGAAAACGGAAACTCTGCTTTATAACTACAAAAATTTTCAGGCTGCTATTGCTGATAAGCAAAAACAGATTGAAACTATTCGCCAGGAAGGCATACCGAAGAAATCCGCAAGTATTACTTCTTTTTCCGGTACACCTACATATGAGGTGAAAACCGATGCTGATAAGGCTGATGACAAAATTGAAGCCATCGAGCAAAGCATACAAACTACGGTGAGTTTTATCAAGGTTATTGATGATGCCCTTGATGCTTTAAAAGATGACCCTTATTTTGATATTATTCGGCTGAAGTATTTTGATGATATGAATTATGAAAATATCGCAGAGCGTTTGAAAGTGGATATTTCAACAATTAGTCGTAATAAAAACCGTTTAATTAATTTATTACAGATTCGGTTGTTTAGCGACGAAGTAATTTGTCAAATATTTAGTTGAACTAACTGATTGTTAATGCAAAAAGCGTGCAAAATCCGTGCCCTTGTAAGCACCTTTTCTATATGATAAAATAATTATAGTTCAAAATATGGTTGAACGCTTCCTTTATGTATTATAACAAAGCCGCGTGAGAAGGTAATCGCCTTTTTGCGCGGCTTTGTTTTTGCACGAAAAGAGGTGGAATGGAGTTGAAACAAGTAAATATATTAGGAACTCAATATACTATTTATGAATCTAATCAGATTGAAAATCCAGCATTAAACGAATGTGATGGATATTGTGATGAGACAACTAAAGAATGCATTATTGATTCTACGAGATATGACAGTGATCCAATGGCAAAACGTGATATACAAGCGTATAAGGACAAGGTTCTCAGGCATGAAGTTATTCATGCTTTTCTTTTTGAAAGCGGGCTTGCTGAAAATAGCTGGGCGGTGAATGAAGAAATCGTTGATTGGATTGCTTCAATGTTTCCTAAGATAAAAACGGTTTTTGAACAATTGGGCGTTAGCTAAATTTATGGAAAGGAGTGTGATGTTTGTGTTGACAGAACAGAGAAAATTGTTTGTTAATGAGTATATAAAGCTCAAATTTAAAAACGCAAAACAAGCAGCAATTAATGCAGGATATAGCCCTAAAACCGCGCAGTCACAAGCATCACAACTTCTAAAGGATCCTAATGTTCTGGAATATTTAAATAAAAGAAAAAGTGAGATAGTAAGCGAATTACGGCAAGAATTTATTTTTGATGCATTAGAGGCCCAAAAGGTTATGTATCAAATAATGATTGACGAGGGTGCTTCTGATAAAGACAGGATTGTAGTAGCGAGGGACTTTCTTGATAGGGCAGGATTTAAAGCACAGGATACCTGCAGCGATAAACCGCAGGATGCCACTACTTTGTATGCTGCCCTGGAGGATGATAAAGAATGAATATAACAAAGTTGTCGCCGAAACAAAAAATGGTGTTTAAATGGTGCCATATGCCAGAGACAAGAAATAAATACAGTGCAATCATATGTGACGGTGCGGTTCGTTCTGGTAAAACTGTATGCATGATTGTCTCTTTCGTCCATTGGGCCATGCGTTTTTTTGACGGGGCTATTTTTGGCATTTGCGGAAAGACGGTACAAAGCGTTGAACGAAATATTGTTATGCCACTGCAAGGAATGAGAGATGTAACCGCATATTATACCCTGACATATACTCGTTCAACTAAACTTGTCACTGTGACAGGCAATGGTCATATAAACAGTTTTTATGTTTTTGGAGGCAAGGATGAAAGTAGCTATATGCTGATTCAGGGTATTACTTTATCTGGCGTGTTGTTTGATGAAGTGGCGTTAATGCCGCGGTCATTTGTGGAACAGGCAATTGCCCGTACAGTGTCAGTATCACAGTCAAAACTTTGGTTTAACTGCAATCCGGATTCGCCTTCCCATTGGTTTTACAAAAAGTGGATAGAGAATCCTCAACCTGATACCTTGCATTTGCATTTCATGATGGATGATAATCCTATTATGACCCCGGAAGCTATTGCAAAAGCAGAAAGCCGATTTTCCGGTGTGTTTTATGAGCGGTATATATTAGGGCGCTGGGTTCTTGCCGACGGGCTTGTATATCCCATGTTTGACAAAAATCAGCATGTCATACATGAAATACCTGAGTATAGCCCCAGACACCGATATTATGTTTCCATAGACTATGGTACAGTAAATCCATTTGCAGCGGGCCTTTATGATTATAATCCTGCAGTGCAAACCGCAGTACAAATTAAAGAATTATATTATAAAGGCGGAAGCACAAAACGTGTTGATAACGAAACATATTATAGAATGCTGTGCGAATTGATTGGAGATATACCAATTGAATATATCATTATAGATCCGTCAGCTTCTTCTATGATTGAGACGATACAGAAATACGGTTTATGGATGATTGTAAAAGCTAATAATGACGTAATCAATGGAATACAGAACGTTACGAAGTTTTTAAATGCCGGGGTTTTAAAGTTTCATGAAAGCTGTGTTAATAAAATTATGGAGTTTGGACTTTATTCATGGGATGAAAAAGCGGAGGAAGACAGGGTTATAAAAGAAAATGACCATGCTATGGACGAACTAAGATATTTTTGCAGTACGGCTTTATGCAATGAATTGAAATGGATAATATAGGCGGTGATTATTTGGGGATTTTCTCACGCCTTTTCAGGAGGTTTAAATGTATGTTAGGCTCCGATGTTGGTAAGGCATTTAACGTTAATGTTATATGGTCTAGCGAGATGGAAAACGCTGTTAAGAAATGGGATAATATTTCAACAGGAAAACCTCCATGGCTAAAACCGGATGATGATATTGAAACCGTAAACTTTGCAAAATTGATTTCAGATACCAGAGCTAAATTAACCACCCTTGATATTGGTATAGCCTGTTCCGGTTCTGAACGTGCAGATTTTTTGCAATCTATTTGTGATGAACTGTTGAAGTATTTGCCGGATAAGGTAGCAGAAGCAGACAGGCTTGGGGGGATGATTATCAAATGGAATGGCATATGCTGGGATTTTGTAATGCCAGGTCAGTTTGGAATTACATCAAAAAGCGAAAATGATGAAATTACAGGAGCGATTTTTGCTGAGCATACCGTTGAAAAAGGAAAATATTATACGCGTTTGGAATACCATAGATTTGAATCTATGGACGAACATGGTCCGGTTTATGTCATTACAAATAAGGCTTTTTTAAATCAGCAGGCATCAAATAATACCTACGTTTTGGGAAGAGAAGTAAAATTATCATCTATAGAGAAATGGAAAAATTATCAGGAAACTACGGCAATTTCAAAATTAAAAAAGCCATTATACGGTTTTTTTAGATTGCCTGGTGCAAATACGATTGATGCAGATTCTCCGTTAGGACTTTCAGTTTTTGCTAATGCAATCACCGAGCTCAAAGCTATTGATATTGCAATCAGCAGAAAAAATACTGAAATTGAAGACAGCAAGCATGTTACATTTGTTGGACAGCAAATTATTCAAAATGCGATGAATAAAGGGATTCAACTGCCTCGTTTTGTAAAGGGGCTGGGAATGGGTATTAGCGATGGTGAAATATCTGCAATTCATGAGCATGTGCCTACATTGTTAACAGAGCAGCGTATTAAAGATATTAATTTCAATCTATCAATGGCAGGCGTTAAATGTGGTTTTTCTGAGGGCGTTTTTGTTATGGATGGACAAACTGGCATGATTACGGCGACACAGGTTGAAGCCGATGACCGGGATACCATCCAAACTGTAAAAAATGACCGTGATGCTTTAAAAAGTGCACTGCAGCAGGCGCTCTATGGTGCGGATGCAATAGCTACGTTAAAAGGTTTAGCGCCGTTGGGAGAATATCAGATAGATTTTAACTTTGGGGATATTACATATAGTTATGAAGAAGATAAAGCAAACTGGAAAAGTTATGTTCAGCAGGGTTGGGTACCTAAATGGCTGTATTTTGTTAAATTTGAAGGTATGAGTGAGACCGAAGCCAAAGCTTTTGTTCAGGAGGCAGAAGCAAGCAATAAAAAAGAAAATGGGCTTTTTGATATGGAATAACGTTTTGTATTAGGTTTAGAAAGGGGCGACTAGATGCTGACTCCGGAAGAATTGCTAAAAATCGCCGATTCCATGTACCCGCTGATAGATGAACTTAATGCATGGATTACCCGCGATATGATTCGGCGGTTGATGGCACGTATGGACCGTAAAGAAGAAATTTTCCTTACAGGGACAGATACATGGCAGGCTGAGGTTTATCAGTCTGCCGGCGGGCATTTAGGCGATTTACAAAATAAAATTTCCGAATTCACTAAGTTATCAGATTTAGAAGTTAAGTCAATATTTGAAGATGCTGGTATTCGTACCTACGCATATGATGAAGTGTTTTATAATAATGCAGGAATTAAAATTCCTCCGTTGCTTCAGTCTGAAAGTATGGTCAGAATTCTTACAGATTCTTATCAGAGAACGAATGGGGAAATACATAATTTTACGAGAACAACAGCACAGGCCAGTCAAAAAAGGCTTATTAATATATTAGATGAGACTCATTTAAAAGTAATTACCGGTGCACAGTCTTATTCGGCGGCAGTAAGGGAGGCTGTTAATAAAATTGCTGAAGATCAGCCCGCAGTTATATATGGCAAACGAGTTGATACTATTGAAACTGCAGTTTTGCGTGCAGTGCGGACGGGAACTGCACAAGCCAGCGGAAATATGGCGATGCAGAACATGATTGAACGTGACTGGGATATTATATTGGTATCTGCACATCTTGGTGCGAGGTATGGTGATGGCGGGGAAAATTCAGGCAATCATTATTGGTGGCAAGGCAAGTTTTACAGCCGTACAGGAAAAACAGCAGACTTTCCGTTGTTTAGTGTAACCGGATATGGTACAGGGGAAGGGCTGAGCGGTTGGAACTGCCGCCATTCTTTTGGTCCCGGTGATGGTAAACATAACCCATTTCAGAATTATGATGAAGAAAAAAATAAAAAAGCCGCTGACCTGAATAAAAAACAGCGGCAAGCAGAAAACGCCATAAGGCACAGTAAAACAAAACTAATTGGATTGCATAAGGCAATTGATTTAGCCACTGATGATGAAACGAAAGCGTTATTACAAGCCGATTATGATAAAGCTGCATTGAAATTATCAAAGCAAAATCAATTCTATACTGATTTTTGTGAAAGCAATGGTTTGAAAAAGCTTAGTGACCGAATAACCGTTGCCAAATGGAACCGGTCAGATGCGGCTAAGGCGGCAAGAGTAGCGAAAAATCAAGAGAAAAACTATGATTATATTAAGAACGATGTTATAATTAAAACAAGTTCAGGGCTTCCTAAAAAGCTAAAAGATTTACCGGATGAAGTATTACAGCATACCATAAATATCAATATAGATAAAAGTGTGAAATTACCGAATGGTTTTCATGCAGTTGCCCCAAAAGGTACTTCATTGACGAATATTGAGGTAATGGCTGGTTACGGAACCAGTACTCCTATTAGAGATTTACAGCGGTTATATGCAACATACAATTTGAGTCCGCAGCAATGGCAAAAGAAATCTGGGACAGTATTTGGAAATAATAATTATTATGTGATACATTGGTATGAACATAATGGTTATATTCCGGCAGGCGAAATTAAATTGAAAGGGATGAAAGAGAATAAATGAAAGTTAAATATATTGGTCCGGATATAGGTGTTGATGGACTTTTTAACGGTAATATTTATGAAGTCATATGTGTGGATGAACTTACAGGATACTTGTCAATTATTGATGAAAGCGGTGAAGATTACCTTTATCATCCCCAAAGACCGCAACCAATTGCGGGAGAGTATCAAGGCGGGTATTTTGAAATTGTTGAAGATAATGAGGAAAAATGCCTAAAAAAAGCTATATTAGAAATTTAGCTGTATTGTAGAAACAGTGCAGTTATTTTTTACTTATATTTTACAAAAGCGCCCATCGGGCGCTTTTTTTCATGCCCTTTATAGTATTAGCCGGTTCAATTCCGGTAGGGGTACAAATATTCAGACTATCAGCGGTCTTAATAATGCTGAAACGGTGGGACATGGCTACGTCCTAAAAAGCCTAACCGTTAAAGGAGGTAACTCTAATGAAAACCGAAGAACTGATTGCACTTGGCTTGACAGACGAACAGGCTACTCAGGTAATTGCTATTCACGGCAAGGATATTGAGAAGCACAAAAGGCAGATCGAAACTCTTGAGGGTGAACGTGACGGCTTTAAGACACAGTTTGAAACAGCCGATGCCGCCCTTAAAAAGTTTGATGGCATTGATCCTGAGAAAATTCAGGGTGAAGTCCAGACTTACAAGACACAGCTCGAGGATGCTAAAAAAGACTTTGCAAAGCAGCTTACTCAGCGTGACCAAAGGGATTGGATTACGGAACAGCTTGACAAATACGGTGTTAAGTCCCCGTTTGCCCGTAAGCAGCTTACCTCTGACTGCATGGCAGAGGATAGCGGTCTTACTTGGAAAGACGGCGCATTTTTCGGCTTTGATGATTTTATGAAAGCCGCTAAGGAGAAAGATTCAGGTTTATACCAAACGCAGGAAGAAAAAGAAGCGGCTGATAAGTTGGAACAGCAAAGGGCAAATGCCCCGGATTTTACGGGATGTGCAGGCAATACCAATCCCTCAAAAGAAAAATATGTTCCACCGAAGATTTTTTAAATGAAAGGATTGAATTAAATGGCAAGAATTAAAGCATTAAGTATTTTGACACAAGCGGAAGGAGAGGAATACCTTGCAGAATTGTATGGTAAGGTAATTGAAAATGTACAGAAAAACCTTGTTTCTGCGGGTATGAAAAATATGGATCTTTCCGGAGATCCTGCTTCCGGTTCAGTGGAAGCAAAGCGTTTTGTAAATTCAAAATCTCAGAAGTACGGTACGGCACGTGCCGCCGGTGCAGGCAACAAAATAAAAGCTGAGCCTGTTGTAGTTACTATTTCGGAGGATAGCGAAATTGTCGAGGAAATTGAAGAAAAAGATACCCGGCTTTATGGTGTTGACGGTTTACTTGACCGCCGTTCTCAGAATCATGTCGTTCGTATGAATTCTGAACTCGATACTGCATTTTTTAAGTGTGCTGCAGATGCCGCGACTACTGTTGAAATTGCTGATGGGACATCTATTGAAGATGAACTTGAAGCCGTTATTCAGGAATGCGAAAATACGAAAAATGATTTTGTTGATGGAGTGCCGCGAGAGATGATGCATCTCGTTTTAAATACTTCCTATTATGGTAAGGTTAGAAATAATCTGGACAAGCAGACACGTTCTAATGTGGATACGACAGCAGAAGAATTTTATGCATGGCATGGTGTTGAGTGCAAGTCTTGTACTCATCTTCCGGCAGACGTTAAATATCTGCTGATGGTAACAGGCTCGGTTGCGCAGCCAGTTATGGCAAATCAATACAGCGCTGAGAAGATTCCGCTCTCTGAGGCTTACGGAGTTTCCCTTTTCTATCATTATGGTACAAAAGCTGTCATGCCGGACCTTATTTTTAAAGGCGTTGCGCAGCCCGTACAGGAGGACAGCGGCAAAGAAACTCAGGAAAGTAATGGTTAGATGTTAGGAGGATAATGATATATGAAATTTAAGAACATTGTTACAGGCAATATTGTAAGTACTGAAAATAAAACCGCAGTTGATCTTATGAAACGATCAGAAAGGTATACACCTGTAAACGGTAAAAATACAAAGGTAAAAAATCAAAAAACAGAATAGGGGAGAAATACGATGGCATACGCAGATTTTGATTTTTACAGAAAAACTTTTTACGGCGATACGCTCAATGAAGAAAATGCCGGAAAATGGTTATCTCTTGCCAGTGATGAAATTGATATCCTGACTTTTGGAAGGCTTACCTTTGCTTTTCCCATTATTGATGCACATATTGTAAAAGTGCGTAAAGCCGTCTGTGCTGTTGCGGAAGCTCTTTATAATATTGACGTATATCAGCGTTCTGTGTCAGCTTGTCAGGATGAGCAAGGGAATTATAGAGGTGTGGTTACATCAATATCATCGGGACGGGAATCAATTACTTATGCTGTTAATGCAAATGCATCTGTGTATGCCAAAGCCGCTTCTGATGCCAATGAACAATCGGCCCTTATCAAAGATATTGCGGTGAAATATCTTGCGAATATTCCCGATAATACCGGTATTAATCTGCTGTATGCGGGGGTCATTTGATGTATACAAACGTTATTACATTATTTAATTTCTGTAAGGCTTCCAGGTTATGGTACCCGACTGTCCTTCCTAATGTAGATTTGATTGCCGTACAAGGGAACAGCAAAGTCCAGCATGGGATTACCAATAACAATACAGCAGAGGTTATTATCCATAGTACTGCAGATAAAATGATAATGACCAATTCAGGATTAAAGCGTTTTGTTGGAACGAAAGAATACATGGCTTTAACAGACCCAGAGTCTTATATTACATTTACCCCTGAAAAAGATTTTATTATTGATGGTGTTTATGAATATATAAATCCAATCAGTGATGAGAATTTTGATTCTGGATTATATCATGAATTAAATGAGGCTTTTGATAATGTGTACCTGATTACTTCTGCTGTGTTCTATAATTTGATCCCTCACTTTGAATTGGGGGCGAAGTAAAAAATGTCTGAAATGCATCATTTTCCTAAAATATCTTATGTATCGGGCAATATCCGTGTGGATATAAATTTTGATCGTTTTGAAAAGCAATTTCAAGAGGCACAGCGATGGCTTGGTGACAGGGTTCTGGAAGATTGCAAGGCAGTCATGCCTTTTCTTAACGGCAATTTACAGCAAAGGTCTAAAGTTTTAGATAACGGGCGCAGGGTTGTTTTTGAAGGTCCTTACGCCCGTTATTTGTATGGCGGCAAGGTTATGGTGGATAAGGATACAGGGAATCCATGGGCACGTCAGGGAAATAAGAAAATACTTACAGATAGAAAATTAACATATTCCAGAGCAGAAGCTACCGACCATTGGTTTGATACGGCAAAAGAGCAAAACGGCGAATACTGGATCAGGGAAGTGAAAAGGATTGCAGGCGGAGGTTAAAAAATGAGCGAGTCACAATTTAAAAAATCTCAAGCGATTGATATTGATGGCGAAGAAGTTATTAGCCCTGTGTTATTAAAGCTTTTAAACAGTTTTCCCGGGCTTAATGGAAAGCAGATTCTTTTTTCAACATTGAGTGACAGTTCAGGAATCGGTTTTTTTCCTACATCTGGCGCCGTTATCTTGTCTGATACAGAGGATATTACAGGGCATGTAAAGCAAATTTGCCTTTATCCATTCAGCGTAGTTTATAGAGCGGCTCCCGCATCAGAAACGCAGAAAATCCGCATAAAGGAATTTCTGGACGGAATAGGCAAATGGCTGGAACGCCAGCCGGTAGTTATAAATAATGAAACCGTTCAGATAAAAGATTATCCTGCGCTTTTTAAAAACCGTAAAATGAAATCCATTAACCGTATAAGTCCCAGTCATCTGAATGCCGTTTACAACGATGGCATTGAGGACTGGATTATTTCAATATCACTTAAATATGAGTGCGAATTTGATAAATAAGGAGTGTAAATTTTATGCCTAAGATTGAACGCAAATATCTTGCGCATTATATTGATGCAGGCTTTGATTCCGGCAGCAAGACTGATTACATTCGTCTTGGTTCAGACCTTGAAGAATTTAATGAAGAGCTTAGCCCGGATGTAGAAGTAAAGAAAAACATTCTCGGTGAACAAAAAGTGTCTCATAACGGATATGAAGTACAGAGTGAGGTTGAGCCTTACTATGCGGATTATGACGACCCGTTATTTGAGAAATTATCTGAAATTGCTATGGAACGCAAGACAGGGGATGCCTGCAAAACCACAAAAGTTGACGTGCTTTTGAAAGAGGACGGTACTGTTTTGTGGGCATACCGTGAAGATGTTATGGTTGTACCGAAATCTATCGGAGGGGATACCAGTGGCGTGCAGATTCCTTTCTCAGTATATAATGCCGGCAACCGTGTAAAGGGTACATGGGACACCAGTACAAAGACCTTTACTGTAAGTGCACAGGAAACAGAATAATAGAAACACAGGAATAGTTATAAGTTTTACTATTCCTGTGTTTTTAAGTTTTTTAATGTTTCAACAGCACCGAATAAATCCATTTCATTATACAAGTATGCCTTACGTAGAAGTTTTTTGGGGACCATAATATCAAATTTGTCCGTCTTTGGCGCAATGTTTTCTCGTAAAACTAAGTTTGGATTTTCTATGTCTATTTCAATTTTATGAATCCTTTCAATAAATTCTTTAACAGTAAAATTGCTTGTTATCTGGAGATAAAATTTATCCTCTGTCATAGAGCAAATTTGTAGGTAATCTTTTAGTCCACAACTAAAAAGACACTTTATTGTTTGTATAATTTTTGTCCCAACCCATGGGCAAAGAAAAAATGAATTTTGAGTATAAGGAATGATATTATATTGCAATGATGTGTTTTCATTAAATAGTTGACGAGATTGCTGTAATATTTGAATCGCATTTGGGCGTAAATATGTGTAAATAGTTTTTTCTTTTAAAACTTGATACATACGCTTGACAATTTTATCATGAATTTGACCGCAGCTTCCATTCCAATTTGGTATGCGATTATTTTTTATGGGATTAACATATATAATTTTTCGATTTTGATCTATTGCGTTTACCTTCCAAGAGTGTCCAGCAAGAGCAAACACTTCATTTATTACTGGACAATTGTCCAGGGTTCCAATTTTAATATCTTTATTTTGAACGGTATATGTTTCTTCATCTTCAAATAACGAATAGAAAGAATAGTGATTAGTTATATGTTCGCCTTTTAATCCAACAATTATTTCTCCAGATTCCATTCGCTGCAGATAATCGTTAGCAATCATATCTTTTAACAATTCGCGATATTCATCTATGCTGACAGTTTTTTTAAAAGTTGGCAGTAATAAAATATGTTTAGCTAATTCCGAAGGCAGTAGTCCACCATAAGTTATTAATGTACTAAGTGTCTGATGTGCTAATAGACTGAACGGTTTAGGCTTGATGAAAAATGGTTCTACCCATCTTTCTTCTAGGTAAAGTTGAATAATAGCAATTATGCGAAGTAAATCCCATGGTAAACTATGAAGTGGATGACTAGAAGATTCCTTGTGTGTTTCAATAAATAACATTTGTGACTTACCGGTTTTTCTGCCGGAACGCCCCAATCGTTGAATAAAACTCGAACAAGAATAAGGCGCACCTATTTGAATAGTGGAATCCAAATCTCCAATGTCAATACCAAGTTCTAAAGTAAGTGTTGCTGCAGTAACTGTTGGTCCAGACTTATTTTTTAATGCGTTTTCTGCCTCTTGTCGTAGATATGAAGATACACTTCCATGGTGTACAAAAAATACGTCAGGTTTTTTCTTTTCCTGTGCTAAGGCTTTCATATCAGCTATTACTTTTTCTGATTCGCTTCGACTGTTGGTAAATATAAGACATTTTTTATCGTGACAATGTTCATATAGAAATTCATTATAATGGTGTCGATAAATTTCGGCTTTTTCAATATCACTTGGGATAATAAAGCTTTCAACACAAAGTGAAATAGTCCTTTTATAAAATTGAATGCCTACTGCGATTGTTTTACGATTGCTGCCAGCAGATAAAAAATCCATAGCTGATTGATAATCGTTTAGAGTTGCAGATAAACCAATTCGTCTTGGAGATAAACCAATAATTTTTTCTAATCTGGATAATAAACAAAGTATTTGTAATCCACGATCTGTTCCCATAAGTGCATGTATTTCATCAATAATAATAAATCTTAGATCTGAGAATAATCTTGCCGCTTCGCCTGGATGCTTCATCAGCATGGCTTCAAGGGATTCAGGCGTGATTTGTAGAATTCCTTGAGCTTCTTTTGCTGCGCGCTTTTTGACAGATTGAGAAATATCTCCATGCCATGGCCAAACAGGTATATAACTTTCCTCTAACAAATCATTCAACCGTTTAAACTGATCGTTGATTAGAGCTTTTAATGGACTTATATACATTACTCCAATGGAATTGCATGGTTTTTGATAAATTGTTGTCAAAACAGGAAAAAATGCTGCTTCAGTTTTACCGGAAGCAGTGCCGGAGGCAATGATTACATGACATTCTGTGTCTAAAATAGCATTACACGCCTCAACTTGAACCTCGCGCAGATCGGTCCATTTTTTTCGATAGATATATTCCTGAATAAAAGGAGCGTAACGTTCAAAAGCGAACTGGCTCATATATCAAACTCCGCAAATAAATCATCGGTATCGTCGTTTATCTGCTCAGGATCTTTTTCAGCGCTTGCTACAGCAAATCCTTGTTCTGTAACTAAAGAGTCAAAACTGCTGTCTGGGTTTTGTAATAAAATATTAAGTAATCCAAGAAAATCTCTAGTAATTTCACGGGGAGTTAATAGCTGATCTGTGCCTAATCTGGAAACTACTATGTTGAGAAAAGTAGTTAACTCTTTAGTACCTAAAGAGCAAGTATAAGAATAGTGTGTACTGTGCAATTCACAGAGCCGCTCCAAAAGAAGATAAATTTCTTCTGGAGTTAGCTGATTCAGTTTTATAACTGGACTGGTATAATCAACATATCCCATCGAACCAAAACGATTATCTGAAAGTCGCGAGCGCAATGCTTCATAATTAAATAAGCCACGACGCTCATCGTAAATAAATTGTGGAGTTCCGCTAAGAAAGAAGCCTATGTGCTGCGCCTTACCTTGCATCGTGTCATTAAAAATAGTGAGAATTTTTTCATAATTACTATCTCTAGCCTGTTTGTTGGTTATCTTGTATAAGTTAACTCCTTCATCCAAAAAGATAAGTAAGCCTTTATAACCTGCTTTAGAAGCAAATAATGCAAAAAGTTTTAAAAATTCGTACCAACTTTGATCGTCTATTATGCAATCAACAGGTAAGTTTTGTTTGGCTTCCGTTTTCGTAGAAAATTCTCCGCGCATCCAACGTAACGCTGATTGTTTTGTGCTTTCATCACCGGTTTTCATACCGCGCCAATAAGAGTCAATAACTGCCGCAAAAGCAAAACCATATGACATTTCTGATAATTCTATCATAACATTAGAGATACGTTCACTCACAGCTTCAATTATTTCAGGAGCGCCTGGTTTAAGACCATTTTCTTTTGCCACGGAAGCTTGTAGGGTACTGATCCATTTTTGTAAAATAGATTCTAATGCACCTCCATCGGGTCTTGTGGCTATTGAGATATGTTGCATTAATTCTCTATATGTTGCAAGTCCTTGTCCCTTAGTTCCAGTTAAACGGCGCTCTGGAGATAAGTCCGCATCGGCGACAATGAAATTTCTTTCCATTGCGTTGTTACGAATCATTTGCAGCAAAAAACTTTTACCACTGCCATATTGACCACATATTAAACGAAATGCTGCTCCGCCATCTTCGACAGTAGCGAGATCGTGCAAGAATGCGCTAACTTCATTCTGTCTGCCTACGGCAATGTGACGTAACCCTATTCTTGGTACAACGCCTGCTGTTAATGAGTTAATTAAAGTTCCAGATTCTCGGCGGCTAATGGTAACAGATGACATTTTTATCTCTCCTATGCAATAGATTGTTTTAATGAAACCGCATATTCGTCTAATACTTGAGGATTAGAGCCCATAGCGTCTATGATAATATCTCCTAAGACCTGTATGGCGGTTTCATTGATATCGTCTACAATTATTTGAGGCATGGTCATATAAGTTTCTGCAATTTGATTAAGTTTATCTTGGGGATTTTCCTGTGTTAAAACAATGTAAAGGACTTCTTCCTGTTCAGGTGCAAGAGTTTCGATAAATTCCTTCATATTGGGGGCGAGCAACGATAAATTAAAAGTAGAGGAAACATGTTTTTGGGGAATTTGAGGAGAATTATTAAATATATAATCAAGTTCATCTCGATAATCTTCCTCTACTGTAATTATGTTGTCTTCCTTAACTAACAGATCACAGCCGATGTAGCGTTCTGCGAGTTTATTTATTTCTGATGTTAAAGGCTCAGCTACAGTGATTTGCTCACATGTCCAATTTGATTTGTATAGATGCGTTAACACTTGTTGTGCTTCAGAAGTAAGAGAAATATAAATAGCAGTAACTTCTTTTATATCAGTTAATAGTTCTTTTGACATTATTGTATTGGGTTCATCTACTTGTAAAGCAATTCGAACAGCGTTTGACTGTTCTCTCAATTCATTAATGCTATCGAAGTTAAGTGTTAATTTGTTTTTTTCTATTAGTGTATTGTTTAGTGGTATAGGATTATATTCTTTTGTAAGGAAAGACTTGATGAGTTTTGACATTTCTTCATCTAACGTAACGCCGCGTAAACGACCACGGCAATTATATAATGTTCTTAAAACATTTTCACTATAACGTACCAATTGGTTAATATATTCTCTTAAGCGCTGATTAGAAGAATATGCTTTTACAGAAATGAGAGTTTCATTATTTGCTTCCGGATGTATTGCACATTGGAATAAATAATATTGCTGTTTTTTAGTCCGATTTGGACCATAGGTTGATAAAATACCCTTGTTTGTTTTTTTGCGTAAAGCGGCATCTGCCAGTGATATTATTCTTGGAATGGCTTCTTGCATTAAAGATTGATGACCGTCTTGATAAAATTTACTGTTTACTAATGAATAATCGCACAGTACATCAATAAGAGAAAATGTAAGTTTCAATGGAACTTCTTCGGAGTGTTTTTCAATGAGTATATCTATTTTAGGAGAGGGGTGAACTGGTAAGTATTTACTATACAAGGATAGATCATGTTCAAGGTTATATAACTGTGCAAAGTCAAAGGCCCAGTCAAATAAATAATAATTAAGTTTTGGAAATCGTTCTTGATATTCTGACCATAATTTAGTTATTTGTTCATATCCGTTTTGTGGTACTTCCCATCCAACACCATTAAGTAGTTCATATACATGTATAAAAATATATGAAATATCAGTATCAGGGTAGTTGCCGTTGCGTACCTGTGAACGCCAATAAAAATACCATGTCTGTTGACGATGATTCATATTACTATAGGTGGGCCAATAGGCGGAAAAAGGCTCAAATTGAGCAACGGCTTCTTCTTTGTTGGCATATGTATGCATATCTTGAATAAATTTGTTTCCTGAGTAGTCCGATGAATAAATTTGTTGAGGTGAAATTTCTGTAGGAATGGTTTGCTTTTGTTCTTCTTTTCCGGAAATTGTTACATCTGAAAAATCTGAAATTGTGTTATTAAAAATTGGTTGAACATTCGTTGTGTCCACAGTATGGTTTTGCTGTTCTTGTTGAGGATTGAAAGGTAAATTTTGCGGAGATTGTTGAGGTGTTGTTAGTGTAGAACAACATTGCTGAGACTGTTGAGAGATGAGCGATGTAGTATTATTTTGTTGTGATTGTGAATTGTCCAAGTGTTTATCAACCCACCGATATATAAATATATAATGGATAATACCAATTAACCAAATATATGGCGCTAATGTAGAATTTACGAAAGTCAAAAATCCATATATGATTCCGCATGCAATACTTATTGTGCTGTTATTAATAACGCCGATGTAAAGAAGTGATATCCAGTTAATGAGAGGAACAAATGATAAAACCCTTATGAAAGTTCCAGGTAATCTTTTTTTAACCATTTTTTTCATTCAATTTGCCCCATTTCTCGGTTAGAAAAAAATTTTTATATTCAAAAAAGATAACGTTATGAATTAATTTTACGACAAAATTTGCAAAATCGCAATATATTCATAGAAAAATTTTCTATGACCCATTGACTTTTGTCATGGCATAATATATAATTTTGTCATGGCGAAAGTGAGGTGATGAAGTGAGTCCGAGAACTGGAAGACCAACTGATAGTAAAAAAGACATCAAACTTCAAATAAGAGTAGACAAGCAAACGTTAGATGAGTTGGACGAATGCGCAAGAAAAGAGAATTCTAATAGAAGTGATATTGTCCGAAAAGGAATAAAGTTGGTCAAAAAGGAACAAGAAATAAAAAAATAACGATAACCCCGCCCTGAGAAAGCTTAAAGGTTATCGTTATTGCCGACAGGTTACCCCGTCTAAGAAATATTATAGCATAGATAGGGATTCCTTTCAACCAACGTATTTTGAAAGGAGTCTTTTGTTATGTCAAGCAAAGAAATATTGCACGAAATAGAAATTGTATTAAATTTAGAAATTCCATCGGCACCGGAAACGGCTGTACTAAATAAAATTGTAACGATGTATCCGAGTGAGGGTGAAAGGTATTGGACGGCGGTTTATTGTTACCTGTATGGAATGATTCAAGGTAAGCGCGCGGAACGCGCAAGACGTAAAATTAAGGAGGTTTTATAATGAACGAAATTCAGATTTTTAATAATAGTGAGTTCGGAGAAGTAAGAACTTTAGTGGTTGATAATGAACCGTGGTTTGTTGGAAAGGATGTTACTATTATTTTGGGGTATCAAAACGCAAGCAAAGCCTTAAATGACCATGTTGATGATGAAGATAAACTCAATAACGAATCGTTATCGAGTTTGGGTCAACGAGGAGGATGGATTATCAATGAAAGTGGTCTTTATAGCTTAATCCTCTCCAGTAAGTTGCCCAATGCTAAAAAATTCAAACGCTGGGTGACGAATGAAGTCCTTCCATCAATCCGCAAAAATGGAAGTTACTCTATGAAAAAAGATGACCATGCAAAGATTCTTGAAATTAAGGAAATGAATGCAAGGGCGCGTTTATCCAATCAGTTTATCAAACTTTCAAAAGTGGAAACCCTTTCCGCAGAATATAAAAATATACTCGTGGCAAAAGCAACAGAGGTTTTGACCGGTACACAGCTTCTGCCGCTCCCCAAATCCAAACAGAAAACATACTCCGCAACGGAACTGGGCGAAATGTTTGGTGTTAGTAAACAGAAAATTGGCTCTATAACTACGAAGTATAACCTTAAAACAAATGAGTACGGCGAATACTATCGCAGTAAATCCTTGTATTCCACAAAAGAAGTTGATACCTTTGTTTATTTTGACAGCGTGATTCCTGTACTGGAAAGCATTTTAGGTGCTCGGCAGTCAGTACGATAGGCAATAGCATGATTTTAAGGTCACTCTCCACACGGTGAGCGCGGGTAAAAATACGGAGTGAACACCATCTTGCCACCCCATCTGGGGTATAGAGTGTAGGGGAAACGTTCTGCACAGGGCGTAGATAGAAATAATACGCGATTTAACCACTCTATTTTATAGGGTGGTTTTTTCATAGCAAATTTTAAGGAGGAACAAAGTAATGTCAGAAGAAAACAAAAAATTTGAAGGGATTGTAATTGATGATGGCAGTGAAAGGGTGCCGATTCGTAATTGGCAAGGGGATGAAATAGGCGTGTTTTATTTTCGACCTACAGATATTGGCATTATTGATCGTTACAATCAAGTTGTAGGTAGTTTTGATAAAATCACAGCCCCGTTAGAATCTGTCAATATTAAACCGGATGGGACTGTTGATGAACAGAATGAAGCAGAGACCGCCGCAATGAAGCAAGCGGAACAAAATTTATATGAACAATGTGATTATCTGTTCGGCGGAAATATGTCAGAAGCATTTTTCGGAAAAATGCATCCGTTTTCCCCGGTAAATGGTAAGTTTTACTGTGAAAATGCTTTAGATGCAGTTGGTAAATATATTACCCGCCGGTTTGACCGTGAAACTTCAAAAATTCGCAGCAGGGTAAATAAGTACACACAAGGTTATGCACCTCATGGGCAGCGTACAGGCAAACATAAAGGCGGTAAAAGATGACAGGAGAATTGCCGGATAAGCTGAACGTTCATGGATTTTATTATTCTATTCGGACGGATTTTAGGGATATTCTTAAAATCGTAACTGCATTTGGTGATGCAGGGCTGGAGCCGGAAGAAAAGGTGTATATTTGCCTGTATATCCTTTATAAAGATTTTGATTTAATGCCGCAGCTTGCTTATCAGGAAGCTTATAAGCAAGCTTTATATTTTATAGATTGCGGTATGGCTTCTGATGCTCAAAACGTTCCGCGTACAATGGATTGGGAGCAGGATGAGGCGATTTTGTTTCCTGCCATTAATAAGGCGGCGGGAAGGGAAGTACGATCTGCTGATTATATCCATTGGTGGACTTTTATGGGCTACTTTATGGAAATTGGAGATGGTGTATTTGCGCATGTATTGAATTTACGGCAAAAAAAGCAAAAAAGAAAGAAGTTGGAAAAATGGGAACGTGAGTTTTGGAACGCCAATAAAAACATATGCGTTTTACGCCCGAAATTAACAGCTGAGGAGCAGGCTGCAAAAGACAAATTGAACGCAATACTTGGATAAAAAGGTGGTGAGATTGTGGCAGAGCAGGCGGATGGCAGTATTATTGTTGATGCTGAACTTAATTCTGAGGGATTTAAAGCTGATAGCAACGATCTGAAACGTGCAGTCAAATCTCTCAATAAAAAAGTAGAATCTTTAGGTCCAACTTTTCAAAAAGCAATAACCGGTAGTTCCAGTGCTGTAGCTACATTTCAAAGCAAAGCTGAAACTTTGGAGAACACTATTTCAGAGTTGGAAACTAAAATGGAGTTTCTCAGTAATCAACATACACCTACAGAAGAATACATAAAATTAGGTGATGAGATAAAGGAAACTGAAAAACTATTAAAACACTTACAAATTCAGCGTGAGAAATCTGAAAATTCAGGAATTTTATTGAAATTCAATAGCTTTGCAACTGCTATCCAAAACTGTGAGGATAAAATAAGACAATGCCGTTCTGAAATGAGCAAGTTGGTGGCTTCCGGCAATGCTTTTCAAATGGGTTCGGATACAGATGAGTATCGGCAATATACAGAAGCTATTCAAAAACTTTCAGAAATGCAAGAACAGATTTCCAAAGCAGAATCAGAGGAATCCGATAGATTACAGGAAATTGCTGATAATGCAACAACTTCATCTGAATACGTTCAGGATTTAATGAGTGATATTGAGCGTTTAAAAGATGAACTGCGAACCATGGAAGCCGCAGGCGTTGGTTTTGGATATGAAGAGTATGATCGGGCATATGCAGAATTACAGAAAAATGAAGCGGAACTAAAAGAATACAAAGCCGGTTTAACAGAAGCAAAAGAAGAGACAAGCCGTTTCGGCACCGTAATGTCAAAAGTCAAAGGGATTGCTAAAGGCTTTGGGAATATCATGAAAGGGGCTTTTAAAGGCTTTGGCAAAGTTGTAAAAGGCGCTGCTTTTAAAATAGCTTCTTTTCATAAAGAAACAAGCGGTGCAGGGAGGGCGACAAATTCTTTAATTAAAAAAGTCGCGGGGCTTGGTTCTATGCTGAAACGGTTAGTTATTCGTAAGCTGCTTAACAGTATTGTAACTGGAGTTAAAGAAGGAATGCAAAACCTGTCCCAATTTTCCAGTTCAGTTAATGCGGATATGTCTGCTCTTGTTTCCAGTCTGACTTTACTAAAGAATAGCTTTGCAGCAGCGTTTGCACCTGTGTTATCAATTGTTACTCCGGTACTTACTCAATTAATTCATATGCTGGCAACTGCAGTTAACTATATTGGTATGTTTTTTGCGGCTTTAAAAGGATCGAAAACCTTTACGAAAGCTGTTGCCGTACAGCAGGATTATGCAAAATCTCTTAATGGGACGGCAGGAGCCGCCAAAGAAGCAAAACGCCAGTTGGCCGGATTTGATGAGTTGAATATTCTTAGCGATTCTTCTTCCAGTGGTGGTGGCGGCAGTGCTAGTCCTAATGTCGGAGAAATGTTTGAGGAAGTTGGAATTGATTCTGAGGTAAAATCTTTTGTAGATTCACTAAAAATGGCATTTAAAAACGGGGATTATGCAGAAATTGGCATTATTATTGGAAAGAAAATTAATTCAATATTTAAACGCATTAACAAATATATTCGTTGGGATAATGTTGGAAAAACAATTTCAAAATATATTCTTGCTTTTTCAATAGCATTTAATGCTCTCATTTACACGGTAGATTGGGAACGGATTGGAGATACGTTTGCACAAGGAATTAATACTTTTATCCATACAATTTTTCTGCTGTTGACAACAATTAACTGGGATTCTATTGGAAGAGCCATTGCTAAGGGATTAAATGGATTGGTACATGGTATAGACTGGAAATTACTTGGAACCACTTTAGGGGCATATATAACCGCTTGGATAGATTCTATTTATGGGTTTATTGCAGAGTTTGATTGGTCAGGTTTAGGCGATAATATTTCGGATTTTATTAATAATGCGTTTGCTTCGGTGAATTGGGCGAAAATTGGGGTAGGACTTACCAATTTTGCAATCGGTTTATTAGATTCTTTGCGTTCTGCTATAAAAGGTGCAGATTGGTATCGTATAGGTACTGATGTATCGGAATGTCTGAATAATATTGATTGGATAGCTGTGGTTGCAAATTTGTCGGGAGTTCTTTCTGACCTCGCCATTGGATTTTTTGATTTGTTTATTGGAGCGATTGAGACATTGGATTGGCACAAACTTGGCAAGGATTTATGGAATTCATTGGTAGCGTTAATACAAAATATTGATTGGGGAAGTCTTCAATCTAAATTTTGGGAATTGCTTGGAAGCATTGTGGGAGGTTCATATGCGCTTGCTGCTAGTTTCTGGCAAAACGTATGGAAAAGTCTCGAAAGTGCTTATAATGATACGCTTTCATATTTTAAGGATTTTATAAAAAATGCTGGTGGGGATATTGCTCAAGGAATGTTAGATGGTATTTCAAATACATTAAGCGATCTTGGCACATGGATAAAAACTCATATTTTTGACCCGTTCATTAATGGGTTTAAGAATGCCTTTGGTATTCATTCTCCTGCAAAGGAGATGGAACCCATGGGCAATTTTATTATTCAGGGATTGCTTCAGGGCATTACAAACGCATGGGGATCTATTACTGAATTTTTTAGCAGCGCACTCAGTTCTCTGGGTTCGACCATAAGCGGGGCATGGGAAAAATATAAGTGCAGGGGCTTCTGCTGCATGGAATGGAATTACAACGACGGTTTCCGGCATTTGGGATGGTTTAAAAACTACTGCTTCTGAAAAATGGGGCAATTTAAAATCTGCAATTTCTACAGGCTGGAACAATATAAAAACCGATGCGGAAACAAAGTGGGGTACTATCAAAACAGCCCTTTCAAGCAAATGGGAGGATATTAAAACAAAAGCGTCTAAAAAGTGGAGTGAGTTGAAGACTACTATTTCTACTGGTTGGGAAAATATCAAAACCAATGCTTCTGAAAAGTGGGAATCCATTAAGTCTACTGTTTCAGGTAAATGGGAAACAATGAAAACAGATGCTTTTACTTGGGGGAAAGATGTTTGCCAAAACATGGCAAATGGTATTGAAAAGGCTAAAAACGCCGTTGGAAATGCTGTAAAAGGTGTTGCGAATAAAATCAAATCCATTCTCGGTTTCTCTGAACCAGAGGAAGGACCTTTATCTAATTTCCACACATATATGCCTGATATGATTGATTTAATGACTTACGGTATTAAGAAAAATCAGGGTAAAGCGATTGGTGCAGTATCTAATATGGCCTCTGCCATATCCCATGAAATCCAAAACGGTAATTACGCTATGTCTGCCGGAAATACGGCTGATATTACTTTTTCTGGAAAAGGAAATGCTGGTTTAAAAAATGTTTTAACTGCTTTTTCAGATGATGTTAGTGAAAGCTTCGTAGACTTGGTAAATAAGCTGAGCGCCATTGCCAGTGGAGTAAATTTTGCAATGCCTGTAATAGCCTCCGGCACAGTTATTCCGTATAGAGTAAATACAGCAGCAGAGAACAGTAATTCGTTAGGTGCAAGTATCGAGGCTTCAAATGATGAGCTTGCTTCGGTTGTTATTCAATCTGTTACGAATGCTACTACGGCTATTGTAGGAGCGATACAGGATTACAGCGGGACAACAATAAATCTGGATTCCAACAGTCTTACGTCCAGCGTTATTAAAGAAATTAACCGAAGAACGCGAATGCTTGGAAAATCCCCGTTAATTACATAAGGAGGTGTGCACAGTGAAACCGATATTTAAAATTAATGGGAATGATTATACGAAATATTTGGCACAGGACGGATTGCAGTCTACTAAAAATGACCTTGATTCTGATGGGAGCGGGCGTAACCTTCTTGATGGGCTGATGTATCGTTCCAGAATAGCCACAAAAACAAAATGGACAGTATCATTTAACAGGCTAGATGAAACCGTTATCAAACAGCTTGAGGATGATATGTATGCGCAAGGGAATTATGTGTCTGTTATCATGCTTGATCCAAAAGCAAACAGGTATATCGAGCGCACATATTATTGTTCGACAATTAATGAAGGGGTACAGCGCTATATAGGTGGAAGAACTGTTTATGACGGGGTAACGTTCAATTTAACAGAGAGGTAATTTTATGCGGCACAGAAGTGATATCTGGAAGAAGCTGGCGGTGCGAGGGCGTTTCCGTATGGAAGTAAAAGCAGAAATTGCAGGGGTGGAATATACAAAAATATCTGCCCCTAAAATAGAACGTTCTTTAGTATCGGACAATTTATCAGTTGGAAATTGTATTTCATCAACTATGCAGTTATCTATATTAACGAATCGTCAAATTTCTTCGAAATCCCCAGTCATTATTAAAGCCAGACTGACAGATGGGAAACAATACAGTGAATATTTGCAGTTTGGCACTTATTATATAGACCAGAGGGAATACAATGAAGGGCTTTTGACTATTACCTGTTATGATGCAATGTTGAAAGCAAGCCAAAATTATTTAGGAGATTCTGACATCTCGGTTGGATGGCCTAAAACAATGAAGGCTGCAGTGGCTGAGATAGCTTATCGCATCGGAGTCAGTATAGACCCGCGCACGCAAATTCAGACCGGTTCTGATTATATAGTTCCGTATCCGAAAGGATTGACGATGTTGCAGGTGCTTGGGTATATTGGTTCTTGTCATGGAGGCAATTGGATTATAACAGAAGATAATGAACTGCGCTTGGTTCCGTTAGTTTCAGCTCCTGATGAAACTTATAATATTATCGATCAGGACTATGAAACTATAGTAACCATGCAGGGAGATAACCTTGTATGGAGGCTGAAAGATCAAACAAATAAAGAGATTTCAGGACTAAAAGGGAGTATGCCTTCCTCTTTAATTCCAAGGACAAATGCTATAATTGATGCATTGCGCAATCATATTATTACATCAGATGGATATCACTTAATTTGGGGCGCAGATGGAAGTGTAAACCCTGTTGGCGGATTAATTAATGTCCCTGTTGTAATAGGAAAAATTACAACAGGGGAGAATTTATTAATCAGTAAAATAACAATGTCGGGTGAAGATGGAAAAAACTATTCAGCCGGAAATGATTCTGGTTATGAAGTAGTCATTGACAGCTGCCCATATGCAACTCAAAAAATATGTAATAATTTATATACAGCATTTTCAGGATTGGTATATGCGCCTTTTGAAGCGACTAAAACTTGTTATGACCCTGCAGCAGAACTTGGCGACCAAGTAAAAATAGGCGATAAGGTTTGCAGTGTTCTGTATTCATCTGTGTTAATTTTGGATATAGATTTCAGAGCTGACATATTAGCGCCGAGTAATAAAGAGTTAAGCAGGGAATACCCGTTTCTTTCTGATTTAGACAGAATCAAAAGCCAGAAGTACATAACTCCCAATAGTTCGTATAATGGAGTAGTTATTTCGGAACTGAATGGATTAGTTGTGAGAAAAAATGCTTTAGAATCAAAGGTACAGTCACGGGTAGCAACTCAATCTACAGATTCTTCTGTTTGTGCGGAGGCCGCATTTAACAGTAATACTTTTTCACTTAAAGGAAGGTCGGCGGCTACTGGTTTATTGGAGGATTGTGTTTATTATGATGACGATTTGGGTGCTTATCATATTACCGGCGATGTAAAAATTGACAGCGCTGATAAAAATGCACTCAATATTGAAGAATTAGAGAATAAGTTTGAAGAGACTCATATAGATATTTTAAATCTAAAATCTTCAGAGGATCAGCAGTCAGCGAAAATACAATCTTTGGAAACATTAGTAAATCAAATACAATCGGCTTTGGCATCTAATAATCAAATAATATTATCAGTGCAGGAACAGATTGTAGATATTTTAAAACGTCTTTCTCAGTTAGAAGTTTCTACACCGGATGTTTGATATTTTTTAAGGAGGTAAATTGTTTTGGCAGACAGACGTATAGAAGATTTTGCTACTTTAGCAGATGCAAAAGATGGAGACCTTTTATTGGTTTCATCCAATGCGGAAACCTACAATATTAAAGTGAAAACAATAAAAGAGGCGGTTCAAAGCGCAGCTGATTTAGCTGCTCATTATGCCGAGGAAGCAGCTGAATCAGTAAAAGAAGCAATTCCAATAACTTCTGTTAAAATCGCGCATGCGGTTACAAATTTACTGGATTTATCAAAATGCACGCCGCAATGCATTGAAGCAGATGGATTGGGAACAATTTTGGATGATTCGGATTATGTACTTACTGATTATATTCCGTGTATACCGAGTGAAAAGTATTACTGTCCCGCCGGAAACCGCAGAAGATGTGTATGGTTTGATAAAAATAAGATGTTTATAAAGTATGAGGGCTACGGAAGTTATAGTGCACCTGGAACTATTACAGCGCCAAAAGGAGCAGCTTTTTTTAGAATGTCATATGGAGTAACTCCATATGACGGGGTTGCGGGTTGGGACAATAAACGTTCAATGATTGTATATGGCGGTGATGGTTATCCTACTGAATATATACCTTGTGGAAATGCGATAGTACCATGGCTGCGCGGTGATATTGGAAACAATGCTGTAACTACAGATAAAATTTCCAATGGCGCCATTACGTTTGATAAAATGTCAGGCGTTATATATAACTTACTTGATTTATCAAAATGTACCAAACAGATGATAAATATAAGTGAAGATGAAAATATTCAAGGGACGATTTCGGACAGCGAAGATTTTATATTAACCGATATTATGCCCTGCATACCAAATCAAATTATATGGTGTCCCGCCGGAAACCGCAGGCGCGGTAATTTTTATGATGAATTTGGGAGTCGCATAAAAACTGAATTATTTGGCTCATATGCGTTGCCTGGGAAAATAGTTATTCCAGACAATGCATATTATTTTAGGTTAAATTACGGAATGGAATCTTATGATGGTATAGATGGCTGGGATAATGAACATGCCATGATTATATGCGGGGGCAATGGTTATCCATCGGACTATATTCCTTATGGAGAGGCGGCAGTTAATTGGCTGCATATACCACCTGTAAAAGACGATTCGGTTACAGCAAACAAGCTTGCCGCCAAAGCTGTGACGGCGGATAAATTGAACGAATCCGCCGTTAAAACAGAGCATATCGTAAGCCATGCAGTTACGCCGGAAAAAATATCCGGCACAGTGACAAACAAGCTAAACCTTGATGATATTACAGCCGGCAAGCTGTCCTCAGATAACGGTACTGTAACAGCCGATAACGGCTATATGGTATCGGCATATATCGACATATCCACAGGGCAGGAATTTGTTTGCCCGCAGGGGCAGGACAGATGCATTTGCTATTATGATGAGCAAAAGCAATATTTGTCCTCTGATGCAGTTACTGGTTGGCAAGATGGCATATACACAGGGACTATGCCGGAAGGCGCGGCATATCTCAGGGTATCGTATAAGCTGGAGGGCTTTGCAGTATGGCCGATGCTGTGCCTCAGGACAGATTATCCTGATAACTATGTACCTTACGGAGATACAGTTACATGGCTGGACCGCAACCCTTTAAAGAGCAGAAAGCTTGCGGTTTTAGGGGATAGCCTGAGCGCATGGTACAAGTCTGCTATTAGTAACGCGGGATATTTTAACGGCATGGATTATGACAGCGCCGTACATAATCAATCCGTTTGGGGGTCTCCGGTTGCACGCCATAATATTGAGGGCGCGCCTACATCCTTTGTCGAACGTTTTAGTCTGCTTAGAGATACTACCGATTACCTTGTCATACAGGGCGGCGTAAACGACTGCGGCTTGAATATCCCTGTCGGTTTAATGACCGCATGGGATGACTTTACAGGCGCATTAAATGAGTATACCTTTATCGGTGCCTTGGAAAGCCTCTTTAGACAGGCACAGGCAAAATATCCAAATGCTAAGATTTTGTTTTTTACCAGCACAAAGCTATTGCACATGCCAAAGCTTGGGGATTATATGGACGCGGCAAAGCTGGTGTGCAATAAATACAGCATACCAGTGCTTGACTTATATAATTGCAGCGGTTTAAATCAAGGAATCCCTGCTGTTAAAAGCAGATATTTTAACGATGACACCCATCCAAACGATTGGGGGCATTTGTTGCTTACAAAAACTGTACAGCAATTTTTGCAAAATGCTGATATTACAACAGATAACAGTCAGACAGAAGATGTTAAACAATTAAAATCTGATCTGTCCGATTATATTATTGATAACCCAAACACAAACAGATTAGATTTGTCCATTTGCGAATCCGGTAATATCGACATTAATACGGGCAATGTCGTTTATACAGAATCCCTAAAACTGTCTGATTATATCCCCGCCAACAAAGGAGACATACTATACAGCTATCTGGTATCAAAAAACGGAACCATCAGCAATACAGCTGTTGTCCGTTATGTATTTGAATTTGATGCGCGTAAAAAATTGCTTATTCGTAGCGATAACATACCAAGTAACCCATATACTGTTGCAAGCGATAGTACGGCATATATACGTACGTGCTATGCCGCACAAAACTTTGCGCTTACTCCTATGCTGTTTATAAACACAGATTACAAACCCACAAAATACGAAGAATCTACACCAATTCGGAAAGTAGATATTGCAACAAAATCACATCTATTGGCAACAGAAAACACATTAAACACTTTAGTTACCGAGAAGCGTTATAATTACCTTTCCTATGCAATGTGGAAAGTCCTATGTATAGGAGATAGTTTGACAAGCGGCGCATATTACGATGAGGCTTGGGGTGAGATAGCAACCCCGGGCAAAAGTATAGACCAAAACTATCCGCGCTTACTTGGTCGTATGCTGGGAGCCGAAGTAACCAATGGAGGTTTTTCGGGTTACTCGGCATCAAACTATTACACCGAAAAGTTAAGTACATTTGACTTATCAGCGTTTGATACATTTATCATTTGGTTGGGGACGAATAACGGCTTGACCGACACGCTGGACGCAGATGTGGAACCGTACACGGACTACAACAATTATGCGGCAACCGAAACGGGATATTACTGTAAAATCATTGAAAAAATTAAAGCGAATAATCCAAGCTGCTTAATTGTTTTAACAAAGATTTTTGCTTCAAAGGGTAATGTAGCTGCAACCAATGCTGTTATTGATAAGATTGCCGCAAAGTATGGGCTGTTAGTTATAGACAACAGCGATATAAGCCATACAGCCAGATCAGACTTACACTGCAATATTAGTAACCCGCATTTTGGTAAAGCAGGCAATCTGTTTATTGCCAACCGATATATAGAGCAGATAGGCAACTATTTGCATGATGATTTACTCAGGTGCGAGTTTGGTGTAACTTCGAGGACAAATTAAATCAGTTTAATTTCAGGCTAATGCGCCCGCTTATATAATAGCGGGCGTTATTTTATTATTTTTTTGGAGGTTGTAAAAAATGAAAGAATCCGTATTAAAAGGCGTGGTAAGCGCAGCGTTGGCGGGATTGACTGCATACTTTGGCGAGATAGCGATTCCGCTGGTAGTTTTGCTCTTTGCTATGGTTGCTGACTATGCAACCGGAATGCTCAAGGCATGGGTAACAAAAGAGCTAAATTCCCGCATTGGAATTGTTGGGATTGTAAAGAAGCTTTGTTACCTGTTTATAGTGTGCGTTGGAATGATTGTTGATTATTTAATCAATTCAGCTTTAGCATCAATGAATATTACATTCCAGCCGCAAATGATTTTCGGGCTGATAGTAACGATTTGGCTAATTATCAACGAGCTGATTTCCATCCTTGAGAATGTAAGCATTGTTCGGGGTGTGCCAAACCCGAAATTTCTGACAAAAATTATAGCCAGATTAAAAATCACGGTTGAAAATACCGCAGACACTGACGATAAGGAGGACGGGGGAAATGAATGATGCTTTTGCGAATATCATGGAAACAGCAAAATTAAACGCTGCCGAAACTGACGAACACAAAAAGTTTGCAGATAAATTTAAGCCGAAAAAGACAACGGATGACTGCTACACGCCGCCGTATATATACGATGTAATCTTAAATTGGGCGGTCGAAGAATACAATTTGCAGGGGCGGGAAATAGTGCGACCGTTTTACCCAGGGGGAGATTACAAAAATTATAAATATCCCTCCGGTTGTGTTGTTGTTGATAATCCGCCGTTTTCCCGACTTGCTGAAATTTGCGATTTTTATCTTGCGAATCATATTGATTTTTTTATTTTTGCGCAAACAAATACTCTATTTAGCACAGGCGCCAGAGATTTAAATTATGTAATTATAAATGAGAGCATAATTTATGAAAATGGCGCAAATGTCGCAACATCTTTTATCACAAACATGGGAGATTTTAAAATTAACGTGTGCGGAGATTTAAACGATAAAATTAAAAATGTCAAAAAGCGAGCGTGGCAAGAAAACAAGAAATCACTGCCCAAATATCAATATTCAGAAAATGTAGCCAGTGCGGCACTTTTGCGTAAAATAGCAGGCGGCGGAATAAATCTTAAAATCCGTAACTCCGATACATATTTTGTACGTAAATTGGACGAGCAAGCCAAAAACAAAAAAGCAATTTACGGAGCTGGCTTTTTGCTGAGCAACAAAGCCGCCGCCGAAAGAGCCGCCGCTGAAAGAGCCGCATCTGTTGCCGCACAAGTGTGGAAATTGTCAGACCGCGAAATAAATATAATAAAAAGTTTAGGAGAAAATTAAAGGAGGACACAAAAATGAGTAAAAATTATGTGATACCGGCAAAGACGGACATTGAGCTTACCGGAAATACCAAGCCTACATACAACAGTTATCTGTCAGTATCATACTTTGACGGGACAGGCAAAGCGCATTATGGTGCAGACTTAACCGCCGGATTGTATACCGCCATCGGGGACGGCAAGGTTATCTATGCCAATCCAACCAATGTAGGCGGCGGAATTGTTGTAGAGCACGAGTGGACAAATACCCATGTGTTGTATGCCATATATTGGCACGGAAAGCCGCTGCATAAGGTTGGCGATAAAGTTACTGCAAACGATTATGTTACCAACAGCCAACAGCCTGACATAAAGTCGTTAGGTAATATGGGTAAGCACACGCACTTCGAGCTGCGGGTAGTACTAAAAGGCAGGGGCTTTACTTACAATGATAAGTACCGGCAGTGCCAAGCCATTGACCCGTTTAGTATTCTTACGCTCCGCAACAATGCTGTAAAAGTAGGTGTTAAGCTGCAAAACTATCTTGCCTACAGAGGGTTTGATATATCGCCTGTTTCTGCTTCGGCATCACCGGCAGAAATTTTAAATAAAATCAGCGGTGAGGATATTAAAAAGGCGTTGTTGGGGATTATAGGCTAATTAAATATGATACCAAAACGGGCAGTAGGATTTATTTTCCTACTGCTCTTTTTTATTTTATTCACATAATTTTATGCACAACTTACTAATTTTCATTGAAAACTTGCATGATTCGACAAAAATTAAATTCACCCTCCAAAAGCGTTACTTTTTAGGAGCATAAAGTCATTATATTATAGAGGAATAAATAGCATAAGGCATAGATTGAATTACAAGGAGAACTGTTTGTTTATGATGGAATGTGTAATATCAAAGATCCATTAGATTTTTGGAGGATTATTATATGCCATTAAGCAATTTAAAAACACTAAGAGAAGATATGTGTAAAAATGAAAAAGCAGTTGTTGTATTTCGTTTTCATTATAAAAAATTAGAATATTTTGTTGCAGTATGCTTGCTTACGGATGAAGACCGAAAAAAGCAAGAAGCGAAATACGCATTAGTGAGGCTATGCTTTATTCGAGGGAATGATTTGAATCAATACTTAGACTGTTATGCCAACTCCAAGGGGTTCTCAGCGGGTATGACAGAACTAAGACATTTTTTAGGAGTAGAGTACCAACCGGATGGAATCGGTTGGATACAGGGTTTTACTCAATTTTTTGGGGGAATTATACCGGCGCATATTCCAAATATGGATAACCATGAGCAGCATATTGCTTTGCATACCATTTGTAGATATGAAGGTCGAGATCTAAATAGAATATATCGTAGCTACATTTTTAGAAATGGGAAACAGAACGGACAGCAGAAACATAGAACGGAATATAATGGACAACTTGCTTCAGCTAGATTTTTTTCTCTTTATCCTAAATTTAAGCAGGATAGAACTATAAGTTTTGCATTTACAGATGATCCCGCATTAGAAAAAAGTGAGGATGAGATTTTACGAAATTTCGAACGGAATGAACGGAATAGATGTGATTGATATGTTTCCTGTTATGACCAAGAGGATAGAAATGGCGGTGGATTAAGTCGGACGGAGTAAACAGGAAAATGACGTACTTCCTATCCTCTCGTGCCAACTATTATTTGCAATTTTTATCAATTAAAACAAAAGCCCTGTATCCTTAACAATACAGGGCTTTTGTTACTATAAAGTTACTAATAGATATAAAAAACGGATTTTGAGGTAACTTTAAAATTAGGCACTCCTTTGAAATGCGTGTGTTTCAAAGGAGTGTATTACATTATCTATATTTTCAAATTTCACACAAAATTTGACTTTATGTTCCGGACAAGTCAAAATATAATTATCACCTTATAATATATAGTCCTCCATATTGACTAATAATAATTTGTGCATATTTGGGGTTACAGTTTGCAATTTTAACGGGATATTGCAGTTTTTTCTGATAATTCCACATACTTCTTAATCCTCCTTACAATAATCCCATGGCCACGGATTTGCAAGCCATTCGGAACTTGTTTCAGCAGCGGCAGGGCTAAGCGGGCCAAATTTGGATTCAAATTCTTTTATCAGTTCATTTGCTTTCATCGTATATTTTTTATGCTCGGCAATAGCCTTGGGATCGTCTATGTGGGTATCAAGATAAAGATGCAGTTCCCAGGCGGCAAATTGTACAGCAGACAATTTGCGCAGTAAGGTTTCACGTTCACTCATATATCGTTACACACACTTTCCGTAAAATGGTTTGTTTAATTCAGGGAAGAGGGTACCGTTCATTAAGGCTTTTTCAGGTTCGTATGTCTCTCCCATAAACTGGAATGGAATATAAGCCATGGCGACAACAGCGTCTGCTGGAAATTCAGTCATGACTTCATTTGTACCCGGTGCACAGTCTTTTGCGGCACCTGACTGCGGTACGGAGAAATAGGAATTTATAAAATTAAATTCTTCACTCAAACAGGTAATCTCCTTTGCATTTGAATTAGTTGACAAGCAACCTAATTTATCTTATGCATAAGGCGCGGATTGTGTGAGTTACCGTAAAAATTCAAAGTGTATAAATAAAGAGGGAACAAAAGCATAACAGCCTTTGTTCCCCCATCATTCTGAAAAAATATATGTTAGTTGTTTGTATTATTTTTTTGAAATGCAGATTGAATTGCTTTGGTGATTGGCGGTACAAGCAAAATACAAAGCAAAATTTCAACACCACAATTTAAAGTAAACGCTACTTCAATAATATTGGTAAGTATTGCGCCGAACTTAGCAAGCCCTGAACCGCCAAAAAGGTTAATTGCGGTAATAACTAGTGCAGTATGGGTAATTGTTCCAAGTACACCAACCACAATTGCAGCAGCATAATGGTTTTTGATGATTTTTTTAAACCAAACATAATACCAGCCGATAAGATAACCAACGATAATACGGGGAATAACAGAAATCAGCGGGTTAGTAAAAATTACTGCGTCTGCTGTCCCGTTGGATAGGGCATAAACCAAACAGCTAAGCCCCCATACAGTACCGAGAACAGCACCTCCGACCGGTCCCAATGTGATAGCGCCGATAATGACTGGTATATGCAGGGTAGTAATGCTTAGTGTAACGCCAAGCGTAATATACCCAACATAAGGCACAAAGGTCATCACAATAATAATTGCGCTGAACATAGCCAGTAAAGTCAGCCGTACCACTTTGTCATGTGTTGCCGCTTTGGTTTTAGGGTTGATGTTTTGATTCATTTTATATTCCTCCTTGCTGTTGCTCCTTTAAGGATACAACGCAAAATTTAGCAGAACGTTAAGGAATGTTTTGCAAATATTATAAAATATTCTTTTAATAAATTCAACGTTTTTGCTGAAATTGATTTTACAGTATAGGAAATACTGTTTCTGCCTTTTAAAAAAGGAAAAAAAAGGTTATAATATACAAAGCGTTCCAATGGAAAGGGGAGACGATTTTGTTTAAATTAAAACGTTTTTTGCGTCCATATAAAACACAATTGATTATCGGGCCTTTTTTTAAATTAATGGAAGCAATCTTAGAGTTATTAATCCCTTGGATGATGGTGTATGTTATAGATATTGGTGTTAAGAGCAATGATAAATCTTATGTTATCAAAATGGGTTTTCTTATGCTTGCTATTTGTGCGGTTGGTCTTATCTGCGCATTGGTTTGTCAGTACTCGGCCTCTATAGCTTCTCAGGGATTCGGTACGAATCTGCGCAATTATCTTTATCAGCATTTAAATGCGTTTTCGTTAAGAGAATCAGATAAATTCGGCACATCTTCCTTAGTGAATCGCTTGGTGAATGACGTTAATGTTTTACAGCAGGCGGTGGCAATGCTGATACGTCTGGTAATACGTGCACCTTTTATTTGCATTGGCAGTCTGGTTATGGCAATGCTGTTAGATTTTAAGTTGAGCATGATTATTTTATTATCTTTTCCTCTTTTTGTTGGAGCTATTTATATCATAATGTCAAAAACAATTCCGCTCTATAAAAAAGTGCAAGGAAAATTAGATCAATATATTACCGTCATTAGAGAAAATCTCTCTGGTGTACGTGTGATTCGCGCATTTTCTAAAACAGCATATGAGCGGGAGCGGTTTGGTGAAAGTAATACGGATTATGTGGAAACAGCAGTTCATGTTGGTAAGATATCTGCACTGCTGAATCCAATTACTATGTTAATTATGAATTTTGCAATCATAGCAATCCTGTGGTTCGGCGGTATCCGAATTGATGAAGGTTATATGACTCAGGGAGAAATTGTTGCGTTTATCAATTATATCTCTTATATGATTACAGCGTTGATTGTAGTTGCAAACCTAATTATTTTATTTACAAGGGCAGCAGCTTCCGGAGCACGTGTGAATGAAGTGTTGGATACGCAGGCGACTGTATTGGATAATGAGAAACAAAACCATCCTTCAGGGAATCCGAACAATGTTATTGAGTTTCAGAATGTTACTTTTGCATATGGTGATGTTTCTGTGCCAGCGCTTGAAGATATCACTTTCTGTTTGAGAAAAGGGGAAACTTTAGGAATTATTGGAAGTACCGGCAGTGGAAAATCAACGTTGGTCCATTTGATTTCACGCTTTTATGATGTAACTTCCGGGCAGGTTTTGTTTGCGGGAAAAGATGTGCGGAATTATCCGCAAAAAGTTCTTCGGGATAAAATTGGCATGGCGCTTCAGAAAACGGAATTATTCAGTGGTACGATTAGTGAAAATATCAGGCTTGGTAAAGAGAATGCTACTGATGATGAAGTACGTCATGCGGCACAGGCCGCACAGGCGATGGAATTTATTGAAAATATGCCAAAAGCTTTTGACACATATGTTGAACGCGGCGGTGCAAACCTTTCTGGGGGACAGAAACAGCGTTTAAATATTGCAAGGGCGCTTGTACGCGAGCCGGAACTATTGATTTTGGATGACAGTTCCAGTGCATTGGATTATGCCACGGATGCAGCACTACGCAAAGAATTGAAACGTTTTACAAAAGAAAACGGGATGAGTACCATTATTGTGTCCCAGCGAATTAGTTCGGTACGGGATGCAGATAAAATATTGGTTCTGGATGACGGAAAGATTTCCGGTATCGGAACGCATGCGGAGCTTTTGGAAAATTGTGCTGTTTATCGGGAAATTTGCGATTCACAGAATACGGAGAAGGAGGGGGATTGATGAAAAAGAAAAACGGAAAGCACATTCTTCGCCGTTTATGGTTTTATATTTCTAATTCCCGCCTACATTTAATTTTAAGTCTTCTGTTTGCATTGCTGGGCGGTGCTGTTACAATGATTTCCCCCTTTTTATCCGGCAATGCAATCGACTGTATGGTGGAAGAGGGAAATGTTAATTTTACAGGTATCCTTGGGGTTATCCTTATTCTTGCGGTATTTTATGTCGCCGCAAGTGTGTTTCAGTGGTTATTGTCTATTTGCACGACCATTGTTGCTAACCGTACAGTAGGTTTAATGCGAAAGCATGCGTTTGAACGTATCAGTCATATGCCGTTGAATTTTTATGATACACGTTCTCATGGGGATATTCTGAGTCATTTGTCAAATGATATCGATGCAGTTTCTGATGGCTTAATGCATGGAATTACTCAGTTATTTTCCGGCATCGTTACTATTGCAGGTTCTTTGATATTTATGTTTATTTTAAATCCGATAATTGCTCTGGTAGTTATAGCAATTACTTCCCTTGCTTATTTTACAGCACGCTTTATTACGTCACGTACGAATAAAATGCTCCATGAACAGCAGCAGACTGTAGGTGAGCTGAATGGATATATTGAAGAAATGATCGGCGGAAACAGGACAATTAAAGCATTTAGCAGTGAAGAAAAAACATATAAAAATTTTAGGGAAATGAATGAACGGTTATATGTATGTGGGCAAAAAGCTCAGTTTTTTTCTTCTCTTGTTAATCCTACCACACGCTTTATCAATAACCTTGCCTATATTTCTGTTGGTATCATCGGCGGGGTGCTGGCTATTGGCGATGGGATGAGCGTTGGACGTGTATCAAGCTTTCTGCTGTATGCTACGCAGTTTGCAAAACCAATCAATGAGATTACCGGAGTGGCAACGCAGGTGCAGTCTGCGATTGTTTCCGCAGAACGTGTTTTTTCTATTATTGACAGTGAAATTGAGTCTGAAGAGCCGGAGAATATGAAACAGCTAACAGTGGCAAACGCTTCTGTAACCTTTGAACACGTTTATTTTTCTTATAAGCCTGAGAAACCATTAATTGAAGATCTAAATTTAGAGGTGCAGCCCGGACAGGTGGTGGCTATTGTGGGACCAACCGGAGCGGGAAAAACCACGTTTGTGAATTTGCTTATGCGGTTTTATGATGTCAACAGCGGTAGAATTTTAATTGACGGAACAGATATTACTACTGTAACAAGAGAAAGCCTTCGCCGTTCCTTTGCAATGGTTTTACAGGAAACATGGCTGTTTGGCGGCACTATTCGAGAAAATATTGCGTATGGGAAAGAAAATGCAACAGAGGAGGAAGTGATCCTTGCAGCAAAAGCCGCAAGGGCGCACAGTTTTATTATTCGACTTCCTCATGGTTACGATACTGTAATCAATGAAACGGAGGGGGAATTATCCCAAGGACAGAAACAGCTGTTAACAATCGCACGGGCTATGTTGCTTGACCCGCCTCTGTTGATATTGGATGAAGCAACCAGTTCAGTAGATACACGTACAGAAGTCCTGATTCAGCAGGCATTTCGGCAAATGATGCGGGGGCGTACTTCTTTTGTTATTGCACATCGTTTATCTACGATTCGCGATGCAGACCGCATTCTTGTCATGAATAAAGGTGCGATTGTAGAAAGCGGGACACATACGCAGTTGTTGGAAACAAAAGGTTTTTATTACCGTTTGTATAATAGTCAGTTTGCGGCGAAACAATAAAATACGGAGTGTTTTTGAGTGAGTGAAAAGTGCAGAATTTGTCCACGCATGTGCAATACAGATAGAATATTTAAAAAAGGTTTTTGCAGTATGCCGCTGGAGCCTGTTTTGGCAAGATGCAGTCTTCATTATTGGGAAGAACCCTGTATCAGCGGCGCCAAAGGTTCAGGCACCGTATTTTTTTCCGGCTGTTCTTTGAAATGTGTTTTTTGTCAGAATTATAAACTCAGCCACAATAATTACGGAGAAACTGTTACAAAAGAACGTTTGGGAGAAATCTTTTTGGAATTGGAGGAGCAGGGAGCAGAAAATATCAATTTAGTTAATCCGACGCATTTTATTCCGGTGATTGCTCAAACATTAAGGGATTATTCTGTAAAAATTCCGGTGGTATATAACAGCAGCGGATATGAGCGGGTAGAATCTTTGCGCTGTTTAGAGGGACTGATTGATATTTATTTGCCCGATTTAAAGTATTATGACAGTGAGGTTTCGGCAAAATATGCAGCGGCTCCTGATTATTTTGAATATGCTTCTTCTGCGGTATTGGAAATGGCAAGGCAGGTTGGTGCGCCTGTTTTTGATGAACAGGGACGGATGACTCGCGGGCTGATGGTGCGCCATTTAATCCTGCCTGCAAATACCAACCAATCTATAAAAATATTGCAGTGGGTAAAAGAGAATTTACCGGAAAGGGTCTATGTTAGTCTTATGTGCCAGTATACTCCTTACGGAAATTTAGAGGCATATCCTGAATTAAATCGTCGAATTACTAAAAGAGAATATGAAAAAGTGGTTAGATATATGGAGCAGCTTGGCTTGTTAGATGGATATGTGCAGGAACGGTCTTCCGCAAATCAGGAGTATATTCCTGATTTTTCGTTACAAGGTGTATTACAGTCGTGGAAGGAGCAAATATAAAGTGACAGAACGAGAGTTAATGAAACAGGCATTAATTACATATTTTCTGCCCGAATTGCGGGAGATGGGTTTTGAAGGTACTTTCCCGAATTACCGCAGAGTTTCAGAACAAAAAGCGGACCTTCTCTCGGTTTCCTTTGATAAATGGGGCGGCTCTTTTGCGATAGAAATTTCCTACGCCTGCTTTATAGGGGATACAAGCAACTTACTGCCGGGTCAAGAAAAACTTCCGCCGGAGGAACTTACGGTTTATAAAACATGTGAGCGCAGGCGTTTTCCGGTAGAGGGTGAGTGGATTCATTTTTGTGATTGTGTTCATGTGAAAACGCGGGAAGGCGAGAAAATTTATTTTCTTACAGAGAAGCAAAAACAGGCATTTTTGAAAAATGTTGCAAAAGATGACTTTGTTGTGGAAGCAGCAGGGGAAGGAATTTACTGCCGCTCTGCTGCTGCGGCAGTAAAATTGCTGAAAGAAGCAGAACGGTGGTGGCAAGAGCATACGCCTGCTGTTTCGGAAATAAAAGCGGAATTTATAGAAATCCCGGAACAAGTTTCAAAAGAGCCGGAAAAAAGATGGGGATTTTTTAGGTTGATTCAGGGCGGCAAAGGAAGAAAAGAGAAGTAAAACATATAATGTAGTTATAAATACTATATCAAATAGAGTTTTAATATAAATTTCATGGTTGATATATTGACTTCATGAGGGCGATGCGTTATACTGATTTCAGAACATTATGGAGGGAAAAGTATGTCGCTGTCAGAGAAAAAATTACCGGATTATACATTGGGGGAGGAACTCTGCAACTCTATATCCCATGGCATAGGAGCTGTTTTGAGCATTGCCGCATTGGTTCTTTGTGTTGTGCGGGCGGCTGCAACAGGCAGTGCAATTGCCGTAGTCAGTGCGGCCGTTTATGGAGCTGCATTAATTGTTTTATATTGTAATTCCACGGTTTACCATGCTTTAAAACGTAATAAAGCAAAAAAAGTAATGCGTATTATCGACCATTGCTCCATATTTCTGCTGATTGCAGGAACTTATACGCCATATACATTGGTTGCCTTGCGTAAGGCGGATCCAGTTTGGGGATGGGTCATTTTCGGCATTGTATGGGGTGTGGGAATTTTAGGGATTGTATTGAATTCCATTAGCTTGGAACGCTTTAAAATTTTATCCATGATATGTTATCTTGCAATGGGCTGGTCAATTGTTATTGCTTTTAAACCGCTTATGACTGTGTTGAACGGACCGGGGCTGTATTTACTGATTTGGGGCGGAATAGCCTATACCGTTGGGGCTGTGCTGTATGGTATTGGCGCGAAAGTAAAATATATCCATTCCCTGTTTCATGTTTTTGTAGTTGCCGGAAGTATTCTGCATTTCTTTTCCATTTTTCTATATACACTGCCTTTGGCATAAATTATTGTTTGTAAATGGATACAGTTTTTGTATCCATTTTTTATGTTATTTCGTCAAAGATTTCTTGTCATATTTTGATAAAAATGCTATAATAAACGCAGAAATAAAACAGGAAGGTGAGTTTGGTGGCAAAGGAAAAACATGGGATTGTAAAAGAATTCAAGGAATTTGTCATGCGCGGTAATGTTGTGGATTTAGCAGTCGGTGTGATTATCGGCGGAGCTTTTCAAACAATTGTTACATCGCTGGTGAATGATGTCATTATGCCGGTAATTAGTCTGGTGACCGGCGGCATCGATTTTACCAATTGGTTTATTTCATTGGATGGGCAGTCTTTTTCAACTCTGGAACAGGCGCAGAAAGCGGGTGCGGCAACATTAAATTACGGTGTTTTTCTTACAAATGTAATTAATTTCTTAATTATGGCGTTTGTTATCTTTATGATGGTTAAGGGGTTAAATACACTTGCACGTAAAAAAGAAAAACAAGAAGAAGAACCTAAAACCAAAACTTGTCCATTTTGTCAGAGTGAAATCAGTATTAAAGCAGTTCGCTGCCCTAATTGTACCTCTGAATTGGAAAAAACGGAAAAATAAAAAGCACGGGCTATTGTGGTTATCCACAATAGCCCATACTATTTCTTGTGCAAAACATAGAAATGTAACTGATTTGCAATTATTATAACAAATTTGTTACAATTTCAATTTTGATATGCTATAATATGCGTAGGAAAAACAGGAAAATGTAAAAGATACTGGGTATTGCTAATGTTTACCTCCTGAAAACAATCCTTCTGTTTCGTGCTTTCAGAGGGGTTGTTTTTTTGTTTGTCAGACCATAGGGACAGTGCCGAAATAACGGCAGATTGCTTTATAATATGCTTTGGCGGCGAGCCGATACCCTTCGTCTGTTCCAAGGAAGGCAACGTCTTTTTTATTAGTAACAAAACATTGTTCTGCTAAAACCGCAGGATAATTTTTATTTTCAACCATACCAAAAGATGAATAGCCATAGACAGTATTATCAGAAGAATCAATTAACTTTTTTTGTGAAATGCCGTTTTCATCAGGAATATAATATGCATAACGTATGCCGTCACTTCCACGGATTGTGGAACCAATGGCGTACATTTCTTCTGTAATCAATGCAGCGAAACGTTTGCTCGTTTCATGATTACCACGTCCTGGTGGCGCAGGATAGCACTCAAATCCGCTGGCGACGGCATCTGTGCTGGAGTTGGCGTGAACACAAAGTAATAAATCAGCTTTCGCTTTGGTGGCTGTCTGACTGCGTTCCTGTATACTTGTTGTTTGTCCATATTGTCTGCAAAGGATTGGCATGTAATTTTCATCTTTGCGCAAAAATTCTTCCAGATATTTGACGGTTCCTTCTGTTAAATCGGTTTCTTTGATAAATCCTACCGCTCCCGGATCCGTCCCGCCATGACCGGGGTCAATCGCGATGACATACCCGTGTTTCCCGCAAAAGCTCAGGCAGATAATTCCGGCTCCAATCAATAAAATTGGAATCAGCATTAGAATAAATAATCCTTTCCCTTTTTTGTTTTGTGTGCCCATAGAGATGCTCCTTCGCTGTATCTTATATGTTTCTGTATTTATCATATCGAATTTTAAACTGGAAAGTTTTAAGAAAATCTTACATTTTTTTCAAAAAAATAAGTCTTTTTCATAGTTTTATAATGAAATGTATGCTATAGAACCGAATTTTAGTCAATGAAAATGGAATTAAATGTTAACAAATAGTGTTTTTATGAAACCTTTCTGTATTTTTTGTTGTTGCAATTGAATAACAGCGTTAAATCTGTTATAATAAACAAAAATATAAATTTTTTATATTGTAGGTGTCGAAATGCCGCTTTCAAATTTTGTTATTGTTACAGGGCATTATGGCTGTGGGAAAACAAACTTTTCCCTGAACCTTGCTTTTGACAGAGCACGTCAAGGGCGTAGGGTTACAATTATGGATTTAGATATCGTCAATCCATATTTTCGAACGTCAGATTACAGGGAACTGTTGACTCAGAAAGGTATCCGTGTTGTAGCCTCGCCTTATGCCGGTTCTACGCTTGATATTCCTGCGTTGTCAGGAGAAATGTATTCTGTTTTTGAGGATACGGAAAGCGATGTTATTATAGATGTTGGCGGGGACGATGCCGGTGCAGCTGCACTGGGACGTTTTGCACCGCGCATTCATCAACTCGCGTCGTTTGATATGCTTTATGTCGTTAACCGTTTCCGAAAGCTTACACAACAGCCTGAACAGGCAGTTGAAATATTAAGAGAAATTGAGGCAATGTCCCGTGTAAAAGCAACAGGCATCGTGAACAATTCTCACTTATCCCAGATGACCAGTGAAGAGGATATTCTTTCCAGTACCGCATATGCTGAAAAAACTGCGGCGCTTGCGGATATCCCTCTGGTTATGACTACGGTGCCGGAGAATTTGTCCGGCGATTTAGCTGGTAAGGTTAAGGATCTTTACAGCGTAAAAATTTATGTTGTCCCTCCCTGGAAATAAGCAGGGTTCGATGATAAATTCAATTGCAGCACTGCATTGGTTTGGAGGTGTAGTTTTATGGGAAAAATAACAATTAATACAGATTATTGCAAAGGCTGTGGCCTGTGTGTAGATGCATGTCCGAAAAAGATTATCTGTTTGGATAAGAGCAGGCTGAATGATAAGGGTTATCATCCCGCAGCGGTCGTTGATATGGAAAAATGTATCGGCTGTGCATCATGTGCGCGTATGTGCCCCGATTGTGCAATAACAGTGGAAAGGTAGTGTCAAAATTGGCAGAGAGAGTTTTAATGAAAGGCAATGAAGCGCTTGCTGAGGCTGCAATTCAGGCAGGCTGCCGCCATTTTTTCGGTTACCCGATTACACCGCAGACGGAGCTTGCCGCATATATGGCAAAACGTATGCCTAAAATCGGCGGCGTTTATCTTCAGGCTGAGTCTGAGGTTGCCGCAATTAATATGGTGCTCGGTGCAGCAGCAGCAGGCGTCCGTGCAATGACCTCATCTTCTTCTCCCGGCGTCAGCCTGAAGACGGAAGGTATTTCCTATATGATCGGCAGTGACTTGCCGGCGCTCATTATTAATGTTCAGCGTGGTGGTCCGGGCTTGGGCGGTATTCAGCCTTCTCAGTCTGACTATTGGCAGGCAACAAAGGCGCCTGGTCATGGCGATGGCCATGTTCTTGTTTTTGCTCCGTCTACTGTTCAGGAAATGGTAGATTTGGTTGCGCATGGCTTTGATTTAGCGGAAACCTACCGTATGCCGGCGATGATTCTTGCCGACGGTATGCTGGGTCAGATGATGGAGCCGGTAGTGGTAAATAATGACCAGACTGTAAAAGTCCACGAAAAACCGTGGGCAGCCAATGGCCATAAAAACCAGCGACCGCGTAATATTGTAAATTCACTTTACCTTCAGGCTGAAGAATTGGAAAGACTCAATAAAGAACGTTTTGCAAGGTATGAAATTATAAAAGAAAAAGAGCAGATGGCAGAAGAATTCATGATGGATGATGCTGAGGTAGTTGTTGTAGCTTACGGTGCAAGTTCCCGTGTTGCAAAGAGCGCTGTTAAGAGTGCGCGGGCACAGGGGCTTAAAGTTGGCTGTATCCGTCCGATCACTCTTTGGCCTTTCCCAACACAGGCAATTACACGTGCATGTAAAACTGCGAAGAATTTCCTTGTTGTGGAAATGAGCCTTGGACAAATGGTAGACGATGTCCGTTTGGCTGTTGATGGGAGAGTTCCCGTTCATTTCTTCGGCCATACCGGCGGTATCATTCCTACCCCTTCTGAAATTCTGGAAGAAATTAAAAAGCAAGTGGGAGGTTGTTTCTAATGGCTGTAGTTTTTCAAAAACCCCACGCTTTAACGGATGCTCATACGCATTATTGCCCTGGCTGTACTCATGGTATCATTCACCGTTTGGTTGCAGAATGCATTGATGAACTGGGTATTGAAGGCAAAACAATTGCAATGGCTTCTGTTGGCTGTTCCGTTATGGCATATAATTATTTTGATGTAGACTGTATCCAATGTCCGCACGGACGTGCTCCTGCGGCAGCAACCGGTGTGAAGCGGTCTTTGCCTGACAGTGTGGTATTTACATATCAGGGTGACGGCGACCTCGCCGCAATTGGTACGGCAGAAATGGTTCATGCAGCAACCAGAGGGGAAAATATAACTGTAATTTTTGTCAATAACGCAATTTACGGTATGACTGGCGGTCAAATGGCTCCGACTTCTTTGCCGGGTCAAATTACACAAACTACGCCTTATGGGCGTGATGTAAATACTAACGGTTATCCGGTGCGCGTGTGTGAAATGCTTTCTACCCTTGACGGCGTCGCTTATGCTGCCCGTGTTACAGTGGAAAGTGTAAAGAATGTTAATATCGCAAAAAAAGCAATCAAAAAAGCATTTGAAACACAAATTGCAGGCAAAGGATTTACTATTGTTGAAATTTTGTCTACCTGCCCGACTAACTGGGGCTTAACCCCTGTAGAAGCGCTTCAGTGGCTTCGTGATAATATGCTTCCATATTATCCGTTGGGTGTATATAAGGATATAACGGCAAAGGAGGACGCAAACAATGAATGAGTTTAATTCTGTAATTGCCGGTTTCGGCGGTCAGGGCGTCCTGTTTCTTGGCAAGGTTCTTGCTTATATTGGTTTGATGAATGATAAAGAAGTATCTTGGCTTCCTTCTTATGGACCGGAAATGCGCGGAGGCACCGCGAATTGCAGTGTGTGTATTTCTGATGAACCGATTGGTTCTCCGCTTGTTCTGAATCCAAATGTATTTATAGCAATGAATGGTCCGTCTTTTGATAAGTTTATCAATACCGTTGCACCCGGCGGTAAGGTTTTCATTGACAGCACGTTGATTTCCAGAAAAGTGGAGCGGGATGATGTTATTCCGTACTATGTTCCGGCAACCAAGCTGGCGGATGAAAACGGCTTGAAGGGCGGCGCGAATATGGTGCTCCTTGGTAAGATTTTTAAAGAAACCGGATTCTGCTCTGAAGAAGCGTTGAAATTGGGAATTCAGAAATGTATTCCGCCGAGGAAAGCGGATCGTCTGGAAAGTAATTTAAAAGCAATTTCACTTGGTATCAATTATTAATAGAAACAGATCAATTGGGCGGGCTATATGGTCCGCCCATTTTCTGTTTTTATTGGGAGGAGGATTTTGGTATGCAGAAAGAAAATAAAACTCCATTTGTCAGTGCAATTATTGTTGCTGCGGGTTCTTCCACACGAATGGGCGGAATCAGCAAACAGTTTCTTGAATTATGCGGTTGTCCGGTGCTAATACATACATTACGCGCTTTTCAGTTGTCAAACAGCGTGCAGGAAATTATCGTTGCTGCAAAAAAACAGGACATTGAGAATATCCAGAGTTTAATAAACCAATACAGAATTGAAAAATGCCGAAAGATTGTAGCAGGAGGGGCTACAAGACAGGAATCTGTTGCCTGCGGATTAAAAAATATTAGCGAGGATGCCGCTTTTGTTGCAATTCATGACGGCGCTCGCCCTCTGATTACCCCACAGGATATTGACAAAATGGTTCATTGCGCTTTTAACTGTGATGCTTGTACTATTGGGACGCCTGTCATAGATACCATAAAAAAAACAGATACTCATCGTTATATTATAGAAACGCCGGATCGTTCCGTCTTATATGCAGTGCAGACGCCGCAGGTATTTGAAGTGAATTTATACCGTGCTGCTATGGAAAAAGCCTGTCGGGAGGGCAAAGATTTTACCGATGATTGTCAGCTTTTGGAATATATTGGACATCCAGTTGCAATTATATCCGGACGAAGGGATAACATTAAAATTACAACGCCGGAGGATATTGCAGTTGCAAAAGCGCTTTTGGAGTTTAGAGAAAGGGGAATGGAGCAATGAGGATTGGACATGGGTATGACGTACACAGGTTGACAGAAAATAGAAAACTTATCATTGGCGGCGTAAATATTCCTTATGAAAAAGGCCTTTTAGGGCATTCAGATGCAGACGTATTGCTTCATGCGGTGTCAGATGCTTTGCTTGGTGCGGCAGCTCTCGGTGATATTGGCGGAATGTTTCCGGATAACGATCCATTGTATCAAGATGCAGACAGTTCGTTATTGCTGGAGTCTGTTGTAAAATGTATACGGGAAAAGGGATTTTTTATTTGCAATATTGATGCAACGGTTCTGGCACAAGCGCCTAAACTAAAGCCCTATATTTTGCAAATGCGCCAAAATATAGCCAAAGTCTGCCGAATATCAATAGAAGATGTCAGTGTAAAAGCAACAACAGAAGAGGGACTTGGATTTACAGGAACCGGTGAAGGAGTTGCCGCACATGCAGTTTGTCTTTTGGATAAAATAAAAGAATGACATAATCACCTCGCTTTGCATAGAATGTTATTAAAACGCGAGGTGAAAATCTATGAATAAAAGTTCTGTTAATGTTAATTCTATAACCTACGCGCAAAGAAGTAGAGATATTCTGGAAAGCAAGGGTTATAATGTTCATTTTGAAAAAACTCACAGCCCAGCGCAGGCAAATGGCTGTGGTTATACCATATATTCTAATGCAAGTCAAGACGAACTTGAGCACCTCCTGACCAAAGCAGGAATAAAAATTGTTTCCGGTCAGGGGGGAAGAAAGTGATTTATCTTGATAATGCTGCTACTACTTTTCCAAAACCTGTATCGGTAACTCGGGCAGTAGAACATGCATTAAAGGTTTATGGTGCAAATCCCGGGCGCAGCGGGCATGAGATGACGCTGAAAACATCAGAAGAAATTTATAAATGCCGCAAAAAAGCTGCTGCAATGTTTGGCGCAGTTTCTGCACAGGATGTTGTTTTTACCATGAATTGTACGCATGCACTGAACCTTGCAATCAAAGGAATTGTGAAACCGGGATGCCATGTTATTACGTCTAATTTAGAACACAATTCAGTCATCCGTCCGCTTTATGCACTTAAACAGCAGGGCATCATTAATTTTGATGTAGCAAAAGTGGTTCCTGGGAATGATAGGGCAACAGTTGAAGCATTCCGGCAGTTAATACGTCCTAATACGTCTGTTATTGTTTGCACGCATGTGTCTAATGTATTTGGAGTGATATTACCGATTCATGCTATTGGTGAACTGGCAGTGTCTCATGGCATTACATTTATTGTAGATGCTGCGCAATCCGCCGGTGTATTACCGATTAATATTCAACAAATGAATATTGATTATTTATGTATGCCGGGGCATAAAGGTTTATATGGCCCAATGGGTACGGGAATGCTTGTAACGACAAAAGGGAATATTTTAACACCTTTGATGGAGGGCGGAACCGGAAGTGTATCGCAGCAGTTAGAACAACCGGATTTTTTACCGGATCGATTGGAAAGCGGTACAATTAACACATCGGGTATTATCGGCCTTTCTGCCGGCCTTGATTTTGTAAAACAAAAAGGTGAGGAAAAACTATATTACCACGAGCTTTCGCTTACGCAATATTTGTATGATGGTATAAAAAAAATTGATAACGCCCAGTTATATACGCCCCGCCCCGTATCTCCGCACTTTGCACCGGTACTTTCTTTTAATATTAAAGGGGCGGCTAGCGGTGATATCGGAGAAGCGCTTGCACAGCAGGGGATAGCCGTCCGTGCGGGGTTGCATTGTGCGCCATTGGCGCATAATGCCTTTGGCACTATGCAAGATGGCACTGTCCGTTTGTGTCCGGGTGCATTCACTACTCGTCAGGAAATTGATAAGGTGATCTTTCAGATAATAAAAATTGCAAAAAGCTTCTAAAAAGCTTTTCAGAGTGGTTATGATGTGTTAAAATAATAAACGAATAAAAGGCTGTATACAAAAAAGGAAGATGAAAATGATTCTATTAAGCCAAATGTCAGATAGCTGGCAGAAAATGCTTGGCGTAATTGAACAATATCGCCCTATTCAAGATACGCTTGATATCTTGGTAGTGGCTTTTATCATTTACAAAGCAATACAACTGGTCAGGGAAACCCGGGCGGGTCAGTTAATTAAGGGGATTATATTAATTGCTGTCGCTTATGCTACGGTTACTTTGCTGGGTATGCGCAGCATGTCCTATATTTTAAAATATATTACAGATTCCGCTTTGTTTTTAATTGTAATACTCTTTCAGCCGGAAATACGCAGGGCTTTAGAGCAAATTGGCAGAAGTTCTATCAGTAAATTCAGCATTTTGGGTTTTCGGAGCGCGGAAGAAGAGCAAAAGCGCAAACAGATTGAATTTTCTATTATGGAAATTTGCAGTGCTTGTATGAGCATGAGTGAAAAGAAAATAGGCGCTTTAATTGTATTTGAAAAATCAACAATGCTTGGAGATATTATCAAAACAGGAACAATTGTGAATGCGGAACCGACAGCAGAAATTGTTGGAAATATCTTTTTTCCCAAAGCACCGCTGCATGATGGTGCGATGATTGTGCGCGAGGGCAAAATATATGCAGCCGGCTGCATTTTACCGTTAACGCAGAATATGCGTATTAGCAGGGAATTAGGTACAAGGCATCGTGCGGCTTTGGGAATGAGTGAAGAAAGCGATGCCATTGTGGTTATTGTATCGGAGGAAACCGGCGTGATTTCAGTTGCAAAAGCCGGAGTTCTAACGAGGGATTTGGTTGAGAATACGCTTCGAGAGTATTTGGTTACTGAACTGCTTGGCAATGCTAAGGAAACGAATGCCGGCGAGAAAAAACGTTTTCTTGGAGGATTTTTAAAATGAAGACGGGTTTTAAGGAGCGGATTAAAAATACAACACTGCACAAGCTGTTTAACAACAATCGGTTTGTGATTATATTTTCTTTATTTCTCTCTGTAATTTTATGGTTTACCGTTTCTATGAATATCAGTATTTCTGCTGAGCGAACAATCACATCAGTTCCTGTAACTATTGATTTGAAAAATACGTATGCAGAAAAGCTAGGCTTAAAATTATTTGGAGAAACAAACTTTACAGTAGATGTGGATATTTCCGGAGAAAGTTATATTGTACGCCAAAAAACTGCGGATGATATTATTGTTACAGCACAGACAAGCACCATAGAATCATCAGGCAAAGTACGCCTTTGGCTGAATTATAAACCGGCGGACGGTGTTACTGGAATTACCATTAATAAAGTTTCACCGTCTTATGTTGACGCTTACTTTGATGTGGAGAGTACTAAATATTTTCCGCTTACTCCTGATATCATATCTCCTCAGGTAGCGGCAAATGATTATATGCAGCAAAATGAGGTTTTGTCTCAGTCGCAAATTAAAGTCACCGGGCCGAAAACTGAAATAGAAAAAATAGATAAAGTTTATGCACGCATTGAAATTAGTGATCCGTTAACGCAGACAACAACATTTGACTGTCAGGTTCAAGCGGTAGACAGTAATGGGAATGAACCGAAATATCTGGAAATTGGTCAGGAGAATCAAACGGTACAGATGACAGTGCCGATTCTTAAACGCAAAGAATTGCCGGTTACTGCAGAGTTTATTAATGCACCTCAGGATTATTTAACATCTTCTCTGGAAATGAAATTTTCTCCTGAAACAATCAGTATTGCAGGACCAGAGGCAGCAATTGACAGTATGACACAGTTGAACCTTGGTAAAATTGATTTTGAGAAGTTGAGTCCAGATGAAAATACGTTTACCTTTGATGTTTCTTTGCCATCCGGTGTAACGGCTATAGATAATGTTGAAACTGTTCTGGTAACCGTAAACATGAAAGGCCTAACATCAAATATTTTCACAATACCAAAGGATAATATTATTGTTCAAAATATTCCAACAGTCAATACAGTTACAATTGTATCAGGAGATATTAGTGAGGTAAAGATCGTTGGTCCGGAAGATGTTATCAGTCAGCTTACTTCTAGTGATATATATGCTAAAGTCGATTTGCTGGATGAACAGTTCTCTTTAGGTGAACAGCAATTTAAAGTCAATATTTCAGTCAAAAATAATGATCGTTGCTGGGCAAATGGTGAATATAAAATTTGGCTTAGGGTTAAATCCACATCTTAAATAATAAACTGATAGTATGGTAGGACAGGTTTTTGGAGATTTAGCAGCCATCTGATGAAAGATGGCTGCCTTTTTTTGTAATCGAAAACCCCGGATATGCCGGGGAGTTCCCAAAAAGCTTAAGCGATAAGTATGAAATAAAAACTCCTTTTGATACGATAGAGGAGGACATTAGACATGAAGCCTAATGACAGTAATAGTTTAGCATACACAACTTGGAACTGAAAATATCATATCGTGTTGACAATAGTATATTGGATGACACAAGTTCGGTGGATATACCGAAAGGGAAAAATAAAATAATGTATCACTTGGATTTGCCGTATCAAAAAATGTGTGATTTAGATTACTATAGCATTTGTACCAAAGTACCGTAGGAAGATATTTTATGGAGAAAACAGGGAGGAAATCGGAAAGATATTACGGGAACTATGCAACTAGAAACAGGTAACAATCATAGAGGCGGAAGTATGTCATGATCATATACACATGATTATGGGGATAACGCACAAAATGGGTGTATCCAGTTTCGCGTGATATGCTGACTTAAAGTACAAAAAAACAGAGAAAAGGAAAAATATTACAAGAAAAACAACAGTACGAATGGATAATCTTCTGATGATGTAGCAGACGGAAATGTTACAAGCGGGTGCCAGTGGATGAAAAATTGACACCCCAATTTGAGCGTCAAAATGCAGATTTTCAGACCGTATGCCATGATAAAAAAGACAACAAAAAAGCCTTGAAACAGCATGGTCTCAAGGCTTTTTTTAATGGCAGGGGCAGAAGGACTTGAACCCTCGGCACGCGGTTTTGGAGACCGCTGCTCTACCAACTGAGCTATACCCC
>CAKTEE010000007.1 GCA_934546985.1 uncultured Eubacteriales bacterium | reverse complement strand
CTCCTGTTATCTATTCCACTGCCAAGTCTGCCTCTTAATATCGAGTGGCTTAAACTGCGGTCGGCTCTGACAACAATTCCAGTGCCACAACCTATGACATCTAATCCACAGCCTAAACCCTACCGCAATTTTCCGACCATCCACTTTTTCTTTAATCAGACCGAAAAGTAGATATGTTTCCATACAAGAAGGCCGAGCTTTCCGCAAGGCTTCTCTGATGATACTAACCTCGCAAAAAGCCCGGAAATACGCCGATTTTCAGCCTTTATTTATCTTTTCTTGACAGCAAACAGACCGTCTCCACATGCGGGGTTCGGGGAAACATATCAACCGGAGTTACTTTTACTGTTTGATAATCTTTTTCAAGAAACAATGCTAAATCGCGTGCAAGCGTTGCAGGGTCACAGGAAACATAAACAATTCGTCCCGGTTCCATACGCGCCGTAATGGCAATTAAATCACTATTGCATCCTTTTCTGGGAGGATCCAGAATAATAACATCGGGATGAATCCCTCTTTCCTCTAATTCAAGCGCTGCTGTTGATGCATCCGAACAGATAAACTCCGCATTCGTAATTTCATTTATCTGTGCATTTTGTTTCGCATCCGCAACTGCTTGAGGAACAATCTCTACTCCAATTAATTTTTTTACTTTTCGTGCCATGGTAATCCCTATGGTTCCTGTACCGCAATATAAATCCAGCAATACTTCCTTACCAGTCAAACCTGCATAATCCTGTGCTAAGCGGTAAAGTTTTTCTGCTTGAGCATGGTTAACCTGATAAAAACTTAATGGAGAAATGCAAAATTTACAGCCGCAGAGAATATCAGTAATATATGCCTGTCCCCAAAGCGTTACGCATTTCTTTCCCAAAATTACATTTGTTTTCTCACAATTAATGTTTAATTGAATACTTTTGATTTGTGAAAAAGCTTCTGTTAATCTGCTGATAAGTAAATCGCTTTTAGGTATATGCTTGCCATTGGCTACAAGACAAACCATAACATCTTTGGTTGCTGCCGCAATTCGAAGGTAAATATGGCGGAGCAAACCTGTCCCCGAAATCTCATCGTAGCAGGAAATCTTTTCCTGCACAATCCACTCTCGACATACAATCACAATATCATTAAAAACATCTGGTTGCAAATGACATGCTGTACAATCAATAATTCTATGGCTATGTGCAGCATAGAAACCAATTTTTACTGTTTCTCCATCACTCTGGACGGGATACTGCGCTTTATTTCGATAGCCTTTAAAATTTTCACATTTAATGACTGGGTCAACAGGTGTATCAATATGACCAATACGTTCCAAAGCATCCTTTACGCGCTGATATTTTATCTCACATTCTTGCTCATACTTTATATGACGATAAACACATCCACCGCATTGATGAAAAATTGTACAGTCGATCTCCTGACGGTATAAAGACGGCTCAATAATTTTTTCAATTTTGCCATAAGCCAGCTTTTTGGTTATTTTTATAACATGAACAGATAATAAATCTCCTTTTGCCGCTCCCGGAACAAATACACATTGCCCTTCAAAACGTCCTACTCCAAAACCTTCCGCAGAAGTTCCGGTAATTTGTAATTCTATAATTTGATTCTTTTGCAAAGGCACACGAAACACGTCCTTTTATCTAAATGAAAATACTGAAATAATTTTAACACAAATCTTTTCTTCTTCATAGCATTTGCTTTCAAGAATTAATAAATTGCTGTAGAATTCTATTGGTTTATAAAAAATTTAAATGATTTCAATAATTATCAATGAAAATGGTTGATTCATTTTTATTTTTTCTTTATACTATTTTTAGGTATTTAATAAAATAAAAAAGGGATTATAAGTAAAAAGTACTTACTACTTTTCATAATTAAAGTCTAAAGGGGTAATAACTATGAAAAAACAAAAACATAGGAAGCATTATATCGCCATATTTATGACATTATGTCTATTGTTATCCATTATTTTTTCAGGCTGCAATTCTAAGCATCCAAACAGTCAATCGGGAACAACAACGGAACAATTAACTACACAAGCTGCCTCCACTGTACTGCAGACAGAAGATTACAGCACAAAAAAAGCAGTCAACGGACCTTATTTTGCGGAACGTGCCGCAGTAAACGGTTTTGGAGTCGAAAATGAGGACACCAATAACGGAGAATATAAGTCTCACTATTTTATCAATTTTGGCGCGAACGATAATTGTGAATTCATAGAAGCTAAAACGAATGACGCTGCAGCCGAAATGTTTCAGAACACTTATGATACATTAAAAGTAAACGAAAATAATTCCAATGTTGTATCAATTACAAATATTGATAAAGGAAATTATAAAAAATATGTTCAACAACAAACCAATGTATATATTGCTATTATTTGTTTGGATAATACTTTTGTGCTTATTACTTCTAATGTTGAACAACAATCGCGATATGAAGTTTTCTTAAAAGATATTAATTATTAGAATACAGTCCACCTTTCATTCCCCTCGCTGCGCGGGGGTTTTATTTTGCTTCATTTAACCATTCAAAGATATTCCATAAAAATAAAAAACTAAAATTGTTATAATCTCAGTTCACCAAACAATTATACATAATCCGGCTTCCACATATATTTCCTTGATGCTTTTGTTTCAAAATAATTGAGATAAAAATTGCAAGCTACCTATCATTAAAATATCATTTCTTTTATCCTTAATTAAAAAGCATACAACAATAAAAGACCTGTGCTGTTTTTTAGCGCTGGCCTTTTATTATTAACTCATATTCATTTTATTGTACAGTTTCCGGTTTCTGTATCTGTTCCAAATTGCCCAAATCCATTTCGTAAATATCATCACATAACAACTGAATATCTTCAAAATTATGTGAAGTCAATAAAATAGTCTTTCCATCCCCTTTTAATTTTAACAGCAATTCACGCATATCCTGAATAGCATGTTTATCTAAGCCGTTCATGGGTTCATCAAGAATTAAAAGTTCCGGTTTTTCCATAATTGCCTGCGCAATTCCCAGCCGCTGTTTCATTCCAAGGGAATATTTCTTCACATGTTTCGGAGAATCGGGATCCAATCCAACCGCCTGCATCGCCGCATATATTTCTTCTCTGCCGATTTTTTTATTTAAATCTGCGAGAATTTTCAGGTTTTTATATCCTGAATAATATGGCATAAAACCGGGCGATTCAATAATGATACCTGCATTGGGCGGGAAATCGCTATCTTTTCCAATTTTTTTACCGTTTACTGTAATGCTTCCTTTTTGCGGTTTTACAAAACCGCAGATACATTTGAAAAGCATAGATTTCCCACTGCCGTTTTTACCGATAATCCCATGTATATTTTCTTTTTCAAAGGAAACAGTTACATGTTTTAAAATCTCCTGCTTTGACAAAGTCAGGCAAACGTCATCAATATCAATATACGCCATCATCTTTCCCCATCTTTCTGCACGATTACTTTTTTCACCAAAATTACGCATAAAGCTGTCAGCAACACAATAAAACCTGCAAAATAAGCAAAAGGATACCAAACCGATATGATATGGTGCGTTGCAGTATTTTGCACAGACAACATGATATTTCCCACAGGAAGTATACAGGCAATCCGGCTTCCTGAAAATGCCAAAACAAAACCAAGAACAATTAAACCCAAATTTGTTACAATACCGATGATTTTTTTATTGATAAGATTTGCAAGCATCATAATTAAACAGAGCATGAAAAGCATTGCTGCAAGCAAAATTACTGTATACCAAAAACCTTCAAAAGCAGTATAGTTATTAAATAAGCTATCGCTGACCACACAAACCGTATCGTTACTATAACCCAAGTTTGCATATTTGGTATAATAATCGCGCATAAGATAACTCCAACCCTCAGAGTAAAACGCTACCTCTAAAACATGCACGGTTAATGCCAGAAAAAGCCCTGCTATATATGTAAAAACTGCAAAAAGTGCAAATAATAATTTGCCCGCCAGCCAAACAACCCTGCTCGTACGGATCAGAAAATAGCCGTTGTTGCCTTCCATACGAGGAAAATCACTGATTAAAACCAGAAAAGCCGCCAGTACCATTAAAACAACAAATTGAGAATTCATGTTCGCAATAAACGGCTCGAAAACATTCATTGGAACCTCTGTCTGTTTTGAAAGGTTTACCAGCGGTGCAACCGTATAATTCCCCAGAAAAAACAATACAATCAAAACAATAATATTTCTGGAATTAAACAGCCATTCCCGATAGGTCTGCGTTCCAATGATCAATACTTGTTTTAATTTATTCACCTTCCCTGTACCTCCTGCCTGAAACATAATAAATGACCGTAATCAAAACAACACACAGGGTCAGTATAAATAAACCAAATTCCCACCATGTAAACCAAGGGTCAATATCATCAAAAGGATAAAGGAAATTACGAATTTTATATTTATAAATAGCCGCAATAGAAGAACCTGAAAAAATGCTGTTTTCCGCTTCAATGAGCAATATTGGAATCGTCAACGAAAGAAATTTATTATGAGAAATTGTTGCAATTAAAATAGACAGAAACCCCGCCACGCAGGCAAAAAGTGAGGAAGGAATGATATAGCGCAGAACATACAAAAAACCATTAGCTTTAAAATCCATTATCTGACCAATGCCTTCCAGTAATTCCAGACTTCCGGTTCTTTCCAAAGCTTCATTCACATTTGGCAGCCGAAAATAAATAATCAGATACACCACATATAAAGCAATAAAAGTAATGATAAAAGCTGTTGCTAAGGTTCGCAATACTGTCCTGCCAATATATTTGTTGTTGCCTATCCTGGTAATAATCAATTTGGAATAACCGCTGTTGAGTTCATCACAATACCGCATCATACAGGAAATAGAGGGAAAAATCAACGCAAGATACATAAATCCTTTGGAAAAAATAACGTTAACATAAGACAAGGAATTATAGACGTTAATTTGTTGAAGATAATTCAGCTTATTATAATAAAACAATTCTTCAAAAACCATATTTTTTTTGAATTCACCCTCAATTATCCCATATCCGGGTGAAAACAATGCAACGGCAATAATCACTAAAAAGCTAAGTAACCAATAATAATTAACATAATAGTTTTTCATCCATTTTTTACTATTTTTCATCTGTTGACCTCTTATCCAAATAACATATTTAAAAAAAATATAATTACCAACAAAGCAGATGCATTTAAAGACTTTATTCAGTAATCATTCTTTCTAAAACGTTTTATTTTTTCTTAACCGAAATACATGCATGAATTATAGCTATAAAATTCACCTGTAATAGCATTTACATAATGTACGGTTGACATTTCTTCATCTTCACCATCTGCTCTTTCCGTAAATTTCCAGTATGGTTCGGCATAAAACTGGGGCGGTTCTTCGTAACTGCCCGCCCATTCATCGCCTTTATCGCCATAGTAATACGTTCCGTACATCAATTCTATAGTATCAATATTGGCAAAGCGTTCTTTTGCAAGGGAAGCCTGCAATAGTTTCACCGCACTGTCCAAATCAAGTATTTTATCATAGCTTTCCAATTCTTTCGTTACTTTATAGCTATCCCTTAATGCAAGATAACAATCATCATTTAAAGAATGAAAATTCTGATAAAAACCGAAGCAAACTCTTGAAATATCATAATTCTTTTTATCCTGCGTTCCAATAAACATCGGGTCAAAAGCTACTCCGTTATATTCATATACTGCGCGGCAGGCGATTGCTTTCGAGGAGGAATCCTCCTTATTGTCATAGAATTCCAGGGAATACGGCTTATAATTAAAATTTGGGACGCGCTGTGCAAAATAGCTTACGGTTTCTCCAAACTGTTTCCATGCGTCCACTGCTTTACAGTTTTTACCGTCTAACACTGTACTTTCCGGAAAATCATCCCCAATTTCATCATAAAAAAAGGTTTTGCTTGTGAGGATTCCACCAGTACCAGGAAAAAAATGAGTCTCCATTGTCTTAGTAGTATCCCGTAAGAAAATTCTGCCGCATCTATCAAAAGCAAGTTCTTTATTATCTCCAAATTCAATGGAAAAATTACCTTTCTTGTCATATGCTTTATATTCAATTCCATTATAAAATATCGGTTTATCAAGAGGAGAATCTTTATATTGCAAGCTTTCCCAATTCGCATAGCTTTTTTCATCAAGAAAAGATTTCAGCAAAGCGTCTTTTTCTGCATACAAATCATTAGGCGCTAACTCCAATTTGTACATTTTATCCGCCTGCGGCACACAAACTTTAGCGTCTATATTAACGACGCCATTTTTATATTGCACTGTTTTGGGCGTATTTTTATACACATCGCTGATTGGAATAAAATTCATCTCTTTTTCCAGTTTTTCCGCTTCTTCCCTTGCCTGCCGGAAAGCGCCTACATCCTGCTGAACATCCTCCGGTACAGCGGCACAGGAAGGCAGTATCATTATAAGAACAAAACATAATAGTAAAAAACTACGTATATTTCTCATTTTATACTGACTCCTTTTTAAAGTCTGCAGAATCGGAGATTATGCTCCGATTCTGCAATCAATACGTCAACCGTCTATGCTGCCATTAGCAATCACACGGGAATCGCTTCCGGTTACAGAATAATTTACTACAATTCTAGCCCCATATTTTATGTCTGGTTTATAGTATAAACTTGGTAGCTGATTATCATTTGTGATAGTAACGGTATCATAGCTGCTTGAAGAAGTGAAATAAATCGGCCGCTTTGAGGGAGTAGAAGAATAGGAATAGCAAAAAATATAACAATATCCACGATTGGTATTAGCAGTATCATACGCTTCTCCGCTGCTTATTCCCATTGGATAGGCACTGACACTCCATGAATCTGCTGATCGGGTTACTGCTTTTTGTGATAGTTCCTTCGTATTCGCCGCCACAGCCGCTGTTGTTGCAACGGTCAACATCAATGACGCCGCTGTAAGAGTTTTCAATATTTTGTTCATCATAAAACCTCACTTCCTTAAATTTTCGCGTCTGCCAGTTCTTTTCGCAGCCGTACGCACTGCAAAAAAAGACTGATAAACTAAATGTTTTCCTTTTTCATTTGTAAATTTACACAGAATGTGACCACATCAAAAGAATATCATAGCTTTATGCAATTGTCAAGTCACATTTAAAATTTTTTCACGAATTTCAACAGTTATATGACACATTTTCTTGCTTTTTGCACTAAAAATGTAACTGTAACCACTCATTATAAACGAAACAAAAATTTGAATGAAACAAACACCGGCTCATAAATAGTGCCGGTGTTTGTTTCTATTTTCTTTGAAATTGTTTCCTTACCATTTTAACCGCCTCATACTAAAACACAGATAAAACAGAAATTACAATAGCTATTGTTAATTGTACTGCGAATAACGGCACAAGTTTTAAAAATCCACACATCGGTATATATAATATAACAGCAACCAAAAATGAAGTTCCAATAACTATTATCTAAATTACTTTATAATTCCTTTACGGTGCACTGAAGAAAATACAAAAAAAACGGGTTTACTTACCACTACAACTAGCAGTAAATAAACCCGTTAAAATAAATCTAATTTTTATTTAATCATGCTCGCAACTTCATCTGCAAAGTTATCGGCTTTCTTTTCCAAACCTTCGCCTCTTTCAAAACGAAGGAAACCTTTAATAACAATATCTCCGCCAAGATTTTTAGCAACCTCGGCAGTATAACCGGAAACAGTCAAATCATTGTTCTTAACAAATACCTGATCAATCAGGCAGTTTTCCTTATAATACTTATTGATTTTGCCAGCTACAATCTTATCTGCAATCGCGGCCGGTTTGCCCTCGCCAAGTACCTGTTCGGTCATAATTTTCTTTTCATGTTCCAGAGTTTCCGCCGGTACGCTTTCTTTATTCAGGAACAATGGGTTAATCGCCGCAATCTGCATTGCGATATCTTTACCATACTCTGCAAATTCCGGTTTTGCAGCAACTTCCGGTGTAGTTTCAAACTGAACCATTACACCAATTCTACCCATGCCGTGAATATATGTGGAAACAACGCCATCCATACGGACAAAGCGGCGAATCTTCTGATTCTCACCAATAGAAAGAATTTTATCCTGAAGGTTTTCAGCTACCGTTCTATCACTGCCATAAAGCTTTGCCGCGGCAAGGGCATCTAAATCTGCCGGATTGCTAACAGCAATTGTTTTAGCAACATTTTTTACAAAATTCTGGAACTCTTCATTTTTTGCAACAAAGTCAGTTTCAGAATTGACTTCAACCATAACACCGCATTTTGCTTCATCATCATAATATGTGTAAACAATACCTTCTGCTGCAATACGGCCAGATTTTTTGGCAGCTGCCGCCAAACCTTTCTCTCTCAGAAAATCAATTGCTTTATCCATATCGCCGTCAGCAGAAGCAAGTGCTTTTTTACAATCCATCATACCTACGCCTGTTTTTTCGCGAAGAGCCTGAACATCTTTTGCTGTAAAATTCATCGTCTATTCCTCCAAACCATTTATTTCTCTATCATCTTATCAAAAATGCCTGTGCCGAGGCGCAGGCATTTTATTGTTTCCAGCTTACGCCAGTTAAATTATTCTGCTGCCTCTGCGTTTTCAGCAGTTTCATTTCCTTCTGCCGCAGGAGCTTCCTCTGTTGCTTCATTACCCTGTCTGCCTTCAATTACCGCATTTGCCATTGCACCGGAAATCAGGCGGACTGCACGGATAGCATCATCATTACCCGGAATAACATAATCGATCTCATCCGGATCACAGTTTGTATCCACAATTGCAATAATCGGAATACCGAGCTTATGTGCTTCAGCAACTGCAATTCTTTCCTTGCGCGGGTCAACAATAAACATTGCACCCGGAATTTTTTTCATATTTGTAATACCGCCGAGAAACTTCTCAAGCTTTTCAATTTCGCCGTTAAGTTTAATTACTTCTTTTTTCGGAAGCAGTTCAAAAGTACCGTCAGCTTCCATTTTTTTCAGCTGGGTCAAACGATCCAGTCTGCGGCGAATGGTGCGGAAGTTTGTAAGCATACCGCCAAGCCAACGCGCATTTACATAAGGCATACCGCAACGAATTGCTTCTTCACGGATAGAATCCTGCGCCTGCTTCTTAGTACCTACAAAAAGAATATCCTGCCCGCTGGCCGCAATATCGCGGACTACCATATAAGCGTCTTCCAGTTTCTTAACAGTTTTCTGAAGGTCGATAATATAAATGCCGTTACGTTCTGTGAAGATATACTCTGCCATCTTCGGATTCCATCTTCTGGTCTGATGTCCGAAATGAACGCCTGCCTCCAGAAGCTGTTTCATTGATACAACTGCCATAATTTAATTCCTCCTTGGTTTTTCCTCCGCAGGGTTCATTCCGGCGGCAAACCTAAAGGCACCATGCCGCACAATCCCCCAACGTGTGAATTACTGATAAATTATATCATACAACTATTTGATTTACAAGAATTTTTTTGAAAAACTTTTCATAAACTACCGTTTCTTCCCAGCTTTTCTCTATCAGGAACCAAAAATACGCGGAATAATTTGATTTTTTTCTGTACGGATTCTCGGTTTTTCAAAAGTAACAAGAATCGTTTCATCACCAATTACTTCAATATCATTCCAAAAAACAACAATGTCCTCACTTTTGCCAAAAAGCCCGAACCACTTTCTGCCGAAAATAATAATAGACACCAACTGGCCGGTACAAGTATCAATTTCAATATCTCCAACACAGCCCAAGCGGTTTCCGTCATTGATATTGATGACCTCTTTTTCCCTTAAATCTGTAATTCTGCAATACACGATACAACACCTCCACCGAATGTATATTCAATGGAAACGGAAAACTGTCCTTTTCTGTTGAAAAAAGACGAGCTGTTTTTTGTTTTTTCATAAAAAACAGGCTGTACCTTTACGATACAGCCTGATAATTTATCTGCACATGGTTAAAAGCACACCTGCCGCTACCGCAGAACCAATAACACCGGATACATTCGGTCCCATAGCATGCATCAGCAGGAAGTTGCCCGGATCCGTTTCCTGACCTACTTTCTGAGAAACACGCGCCGCCATCGGTACAGCAGATACACCCGCGGAACCAATCAGCGGATTAACCTTGCCCTTCGTAAAGAAGCACATCAGTTTACCAAATAAGGTGCCGCCGGCAGTACCAATCATAAATGCCAAAAGTCCCAAACCTACAATTTTAAGAGTATCCCACGTAAGGAAATTCTGCGCTTGAGTGGTTGCACCAACGGTTAAGCCAAGGAAAATCGTAATAATATTCATCAGCTCATTCTGCGCTGCTTTTGCCAAACGCTCAGTCTGTCCGCATTCTCTGAGCAAATTACCAAACATCAGCATACCAATCAAAACAGCAGCAGACGGAAGAAGTAAGGAAACAACAATAGTAACCATGATCGGGAACAAAATCTTCTCAGTTTTGGATACCTGACGCAAGCCCGACATACGGATGGCACGTTCTTTTTTGGTCGTCAGTAAACGCATAATCGGCGGCTGAATAATCGGCACCAACGCCATATAAGAATATGCAGCAACCGCAATAGAACCTAATAAATGCGGGGCTAACTGCGAAGCAACTAAAATAGCGGTCGGTCCGTCAGCACCGCCGATAATTGCAATCGCACCGCTTTCAAGCACGTTAAAGCCACAAACTGAAGATAAGATTAATGTTGTAAATATACCAAGCTGCGCCGCCGCACCAAGAAGGAAACTTTTGGGATTCGCAATCAAAGGGGTAAAGTCAGTCATAGCGCCGATTCCCATAAAGATAAGCGGCGGATAGATACCTGCTTTTACACCAAGATACAAAATATCTGTCAAACTGGCTTTTCCGGCTTTAAATAACTCTATAAAACCCGGAATATCATGGTAAGCCACTCCCAAACCGGCACCCGGAAGGTTTGCAATAAGAATACCAAAAGCAATGGGGATCATCAACAAAGGCTCAAATCCTTTTTTAATGCCGAGATAAAGAAGCAGACAAGCTACCCCCATCATTACAAGGTTTTTCCAGCCGCCTTCTGCAAAAAAGCCGGCAAAACCGGAATCGGTAAGAATATTAGTTACCGCATCAATAAAATCCTGAAACATGTTTATCTATGTCCTTTCTCGCCGCCGGCTTAAAACGGGCGCGTATTTTCTATAATACCTGCCGCAGCCCATACCGGCCTGCTGGAACGTTCCCTGCGTACACTGCGTACGGTATAAGCAGTACCATCGGCTTCCCCCATGACAGCTACTGCAGCAGCAATCGCTGCAATAACCGAACCTGGTATTCCGTTTTCTACTGCGGGAGCCGAAGCCGCTGCTTTTTTTATTTCAGCCGCTGCAACTGCCGGTTTAGACGGTTTCGCTTTTTCCGCGCGCACCTTTTTCTCTTCTTTCTTTCTGCCGCCTGTGTTTGACATAAGCTTCCCAAAAATCGTGAAAATAAACACCAACAGCAATAACACAACAAAAACGATCAGAATCCCTGACAAGGTAATTAATAAAATCTGCGGATCCATTTTATCTACTCCCGTCCTTTTATTGTAAATACCGGAAAATACCGGATAAAAACGACAACTACAATATTATAACTGATAAAAAGATATTTTTCAATTATAATTTTTACTCCATAAGGCAAAACCTTTCAGCTATTACTACATACATTGCTTAAAATATTGAAAAAGGTTATAATATAAACAAATGATTTTAACCAGCAATCAATTCAGACTGGCAGGTGTTTTTTTGGAAAATACAAGCTTTCGTTATTCTTTCCGCGTACCGATTCGGGAAAGCATGGGACTTGCCGTATACAGCTGCGGCTTTCAAAAATGCGAACCACTCCATAACTGGGGACCAGCAATGCGGGATCATTATTTAATTCAATACATAACTTCCGGCAAAGGAATTTTTGAAATCGGCGGACAGCGCAGAACATTAACTGCCGGCGATTTATTTTTAATCTCTCCTTCGCAGCTTGCATATTACTGCGCAGATAAAGAAGAACCCTGGGAATACTATTGGGTTACTTTTAACGGTACAGATGCACAGCGTCTTTTGCTGAACGCCGGTTTATCACATCAGCACCCCATATGCCATTACGGTCAAAAACCGGCACTAAAAAACGCCATACTTGATATCTATAATTCCAAAGGAAACGCTGCAAAAAATGAAGCTAATATGATTGGAAGGCTTTATTTATTCCTTGGTTTGTTGATTGAATATGGATGGAAACCGGAACAGCACCCACTAAGCGGTTTTGACCATGTAGAACGCGCCATTCAATATATTCAATATAATTACGCTAATAATATCAGCGTGGACGATATTGCACAAAATGCAGGTGTAAGCCGAAGCCATCTTTACCGCTTATTTATGAAACATCTTTCCACTGCACCAAATGAGTATCTGGCACGGTTTCGGATCAACCAAGCCTGCACGCTGATGCGGGAAAAAAAACTTAATGTGAGTGAAGCCGCCTATTCTGTTGGATTTCAGGACAAACTTTATTTTTCCCGAATTTTTAAAAAATATAAAGGTATTCCACCAAGTAAATACCTTCATCCTATTGAAAATAATGAAGAGAAAACCGTCATCACAAAATCGTGAGTTACTTCTCCTTTTTCACTGCCATTTTACCGGCGGTCTCCAATGCATTCCTCCGCTGGATAAAACGGTCGAAAAAATATACAGCAATACCGGATATTATAATCAGCATGGCAAACGGAATCCAAAATAACGGAGAAGAAGGATTGAAAACAGATTTCCCAATTAACGTATAACCAACCAGTTTGGGTATAAGGCCAACAATAGAAACAACAATAAATTGTAAAAAACCACAGTTACCGTTGCCATACAACTCACTAACTGTATTCAAAGGAAAAAAGGGAACTACCCGCAAGCCAAACAAAAGCATGAGGTTGCCGCCGTCACGTTCCAAAACACGGTTTAATCGGCGAAATTTATGCAAAAACATGGGCACCATACTTTGAAAATGTTTACCTTTATAATAAGACAGCGTTAATTGAACAACAGTACCGGCAACGTTTACTAAAAAAGCAACAGGCAGGCTAAACATAACGCCGGATAATAAGTAAATAGCATTATACGGTAAAATCATAACAAAGGTTTTCAGGGCAAATAATATCAAAATCAATAAAAAAGCCAAAGGCTTGTTTTCAGCTGATATTACCCAATTTTCTAAACTGGCATTCAATTTCTGATAATCGCCGTAAACACTCATAAAAAAAGTATAATCATTTATAAAGTAAATAATAAGCCCTATCGCAATTAACAGTAAAAAAGCGACAAAAATAAATCTGTATTTTTTATTTTTCAATAAACTCAAAAAATGTTTGTTCATTCCGGCACATCCTTTCCGCTTTTATCAGGATTTTCTTTGCAATAATATTATACTAAATTCTGATACAGGTCAACTAACCATAAGAATATCATGGGAAAACATTGATGCTTTTATATTAAATTTCCGGATAAAAACTCATGCTAAAAGCACCATGTGCCGTAAACATGCATTGCCAACATACATACAGATGAAAATGCTAAAAGGAACAAACTTGACAAACAATCAAATTCAGTGATTCATCCATTCAATCACGCTTGACAAAATACGCAGCGAATGGGATAATAAATAAGTTAAAATGAAATATTTCTGTTTAAAACAGTAAAATAGTAGGAGGAAATGCCTGATGAAACAACTCCCCAAAACCTACGATCCAAAAGAGGTTGAAGAACGCACCTATCAATTCTGGCTGGATGGACACTATTTTCATGCCGAGCTGGATGAAAATAAAAAATCTTATACCATTGTAATGCCGCCGCCAAACATCACCGGTCATTTGCATATGGGACATGCCCTTGACAACACTTTACAGGATATTTTAATACGCTGGCGCAGGATGCAAGGTTATGATACACTTTGGGTTCCCGGCACCGACCACGCCTCCATTGCCACTGAAGCCAAAATTGTTGAAGCAATGGCAAAAGAAGGAATTACAAAGGATGACTTGGGACGTGATAAATTTTTAGAGCGCGCATGGGCTTGGAAAGAACAATATGGGAAACGTATTACCGACCAACTGAAAAAAGTTGGCTCCTCCTGCGATTGGGAACGGGAACGGTTCACTATGGATGAAGGCTGTACCAAAGCAGTACGCGAGGTTTTTGTCCGTTTGTATGAAAAGGGCTTGATTTATCAAGGGGAACGCATTATCAACTGGTGCCCTCATTGCCTGACTTCTATTTCTGATGCTGAAGTTGAATATGAAGAAAAGGACGCTTTTTTCTACCATATGCGCTATGCCCTGACAGATGGCAGCGGCTACATTAACTTTGCCACTACCCGGCCGGAAACTATGCTGGGCGATACCGCAGTTGCTGTTAACCCTAACGATGAACGTTATACAAGCTTCATTGGAAAAACAGTTACTGTACCGTTCGTGAACCGTGAAATCCCTATTATTGCAGACGATTACGTTGAAATGGATTTTGGAACGGGTGTTGTTAAAATCACACCTGCTCATGACCCGAATGACTTTGAAGTCGGGTTAAGGCATAATCTGCCTGTCATTAACGTTATGACTGATGATGGTAAAATGAACGAAAATGCCGGAACAGCCTATGAAGGTATGGATCGCTACGAATGCCGCAAGCAAATAATTAAAGATTTGCAGGACGGCGGCTGGATGATTAAAATTGAACCGCTGAAGCACAACGTCGGCTCTTGCTACCGCTGCCATACTGTGGTAGAACCGCGTGTATCAAAACAGTGGTTTGTAAAAATGAAACCGCTGGCAGAACCGGCGATTGAAGTGGTTCGCAATGGAAAAGTAAAATTTATCCCGGAACGTTTTGATAAAATTTATTATCATTGGATGGAAAATATTAAAGACTGGTGTATTTCCCGTCAGCTCTGGTGGGGTCATCGCATCCCTGCATGGTATTGTGACGATTGCGGAGAGGTTATTGTTACACGCGAAATCCCTGCCGTGTGCCCTAAATGCGGGAGTACTCATCTTCATCAAGACCCTGACACTTTGGATACATGGTTTTCCTCAGCCCTCTGGCCGTTCTCAACCCTTGGTTGGCCGGAAAACACAAAAGAACTCCGGCACTATTACCCGACAGATACGCTTGTTACAGGCTACGATATTATTTTCTTCTGGGTTGCGCGCATGATTTTCTCCGGTGTTGAACATATGAAAGAACCGCCGTTCCACACTGTGTTTATCCATGGCCTTGTACGTGACGCACAAGGGAGAAAAATGTCCAAATCCCTTGGCAACGGCATTGACCCGCTCGAGGTTATTGACCAATACGGTGCAGATGCACTGCGCTTTACTCTTGCCACTGGCAACAGCCCAGGCAATGATATGCGTTATTCAAATGAACGTGTAGAGGCAAGCCGTAATTTCGCAAACAAACTCTGGAATGCATCCCGCTTTATTTTAATGAATTTGACAGGAGAAGAATCCGCACCATGTCTGCCGGAACACCTTTGCCTTGAAGACAAATGGATTCTCAGCAAGTTTAACACCCTTACCAAGGAAGTAACGGAAAACCTTGAAAAATTTGAGCTTGGCATTGCCATTCAAAAACTCTATGATTTTATTTGGGATATTCTCTGCGACTGGTATATTGAAATCGCCAAAATCCGTTTGCAGGCACAGGGGGAAACTGCAGATAATGTCCGCAAGGTCATTATTTATGTAATGTCCAACACTTTAAAGCTTTTGCATCCTTTTATGCCTTTTATCACAGAAGAAATCTGGCAAACCCTCCCTCACGAAGGCGAAACCATTATGACTTCCGCTTGGCCTGTTTATCAAGACGCTCTGTGCTTTGCACAAGAGGAAAAGGAAATGGAGCGAATCATGAACGCTATCCGCGGTATCCGTAACCGCCGTGCAGAAATGAATGTTCCGCCTTCCAAAAAAGCGAAGGTTTCTATTGCAACACCTTACGGCAATACATTTACCGCTGGCATTGAATTTATAAAACGTCTTGCGTATGCCTCCGAAGTAGAAATCGGTTCGGAATTTGAATTGAAAGACGCAGTGAGCATCATTACTGAAGATGCTAAAATTTTTATCCCCATGGGTGAACTTGTGGATTATAAAGCAGAAAAACAGCGCTTGGAAAAAGAGCTTGCTAAAACACAAAAAGATTTAGATTTTATTAATAAAAAACTCTCCAATGAAGGCTTCCTTGCAAAAGCACCGGCTGCTGTAGTTGAAACACAAAAGGAAAATGCAGCAAAACTGTCGGAAAAAATCAGCATGATTCAAGAAAGCATTGCAAAAATCCCCCAGTAACATTGCTGTTTATTCCACAGGGAGGCTGCTAATCATGTCCTATAAGGAAACTTTAGACCGTGTAAATTCTCTTTTGAAATTCGGAATGAAGCCAGGATTAGAACGTATCCAGGAACTATTGTTCCGTTTAGGAAATCCTCAGGATCATCTTCGCTTTGTTCACGTGGCCGGTACAAACGGCAAAGGCTCTGTCTGTACCATGCTCTCCTGCATTCTGCGGCAGGCAGGCTGCAAAACAGGTTTATTTACCTCGCCTTATGTTGTTGATTTTCGTGAACGTATGCAAATTAACGGTAAAATGATACCGCGTGACGAACTGGAACAGGAAGTCAACCGTGTTATGGAAATTGCAGAGCAAATGGCAGAAGAAAACCTGATTGTTACAGAATTTGAAGTGGTTACTGCCGTTGCACTGCATTGGTTTGCAGAAAAAAAGTGCGATGCTGTGGTTTTAGAAGTCGGGCTGGGCGGGCGTTTCGATGCAACAAATATCATCAACACACCGCTTGCCAGCGTTATTTGTTCTATTTCTTTAGACCATACAGCTGTTCTCGGCAATACAATTGAGCAAATTGCATTTGAAAAATGTGGAATTATAAAACACGGAGGCGTTACTGTTACTTATCCCAACCAACCGGATGACGCGTTGTGCGTCATCATGCGGCGTGCCGCAGAGGAAGAAAACACATTGCTTATGGGCAATATGAATGCCGCCGAAATCAATCATGCAGATATTTTTGGCACCTCTATATGCTATGGCGGTATGAATATACATATTCCCTTTGCCGGTAAACATCAAATTGCCAACGCCGTAACAGTAATTGAGACCGCAAAAGCTTTGTGCAGGCTTGGCATACCTATACGTGATGAACATATCATTGCTGGCATTGCCAGTGCTTCCATACCGGCACGGATGGAAATCTTATGTCATCAGCCGATTGTACTATTGGACGGTGCACATAATGCAGACGGCTCTGCAGTGCTTGCGCAAAGTATTAAAGATTATCTGCCGGATAAAAAAATAACCGCTATTTTCGGTATGATGGCGGATAAAGATTATTGTACCGCGGCTTCACTCATCGCTCCCCTGTGCAGCAGTATAATTACCGTTACTCCTTCTAATCCGCGTGCATTGCCAGCGGAGAACCTTTCGCAGGTGGTCAGCAAATGGTGCAGTGATGTTATTGCAGTACAAAGCTTGAAAAAAGCGCTTAGTTGTGCACTGGAGCATCTAAACGAAGATGATGTATTGCTTATCTGCGGCTCCCTTTATCTGGCGGGAGATATGCGAGAAATGACACTGCAAAAGATTAAAAAACGTTTTTCAGTAAAATAATAGAAACGTCCGGCCGACAAAATATTTGGGCGGACGTTTTTTAATGGAGTGATATGATGAACATTTTAGCTGTTGGCGATGTAGTGGGAGATGTAGGCTGTAATTATCTGCGAAAAATATTGCCGGATTTAAAAAAGGAAAAAGCTGTTGATTTGGTAATTGTCAATGGAGAAAACTCTGCTGTCGGCAACGGCATACTTCCAAACTCTGCGGAACATTTGCTGGCAAGTGGCGCGCATGTTATCACCACAGGCAACCATGTTTTCCGCCGCCGTGAAATTTACAGTTATCTGGACGAATGCCCCAGTATCATCCGCCCCGCAAATTTTTTAAGTAATGCCCCGGGCAAAGGCTTTTTAAAGCTTGATTATGGTCGCTGTCAGGTTGCTGTAATAAACTTGATGGGTACTGTTTATATGGACCCTTTGGACAATCCATTCGACTGCGCCGACCGTTTGATGGATGAAATACAGGATTGTAAAATTAAAATTCTTGATTTTCATGCCGAAGCAACGGGAGAAAAAAAAGCAATGGGATATTATTTAGACGGAAAAATTTCCGTAGTATTCGGAACCCATACCCATGTACAAACTGCGGATGAACAAATTCTACCAAATGGTACGGGTTATATTTCCGATCTTGGTATGACTGGTCCCTGGTATTCCGTTTTAGGTGTGAAACCCGAACTTGCAATTGAACGGATGCACACCCATATGCCTGTACGGTTTGAAAATGCGGAAGGACCTGCTTTTCTTAATGCCTGTTTATTTACCGTAGATGACGCTACAGGCAAGACTGTCTCAATAGAGCGTATCCAAAAATAAAAATCTGATAAAATTGCATGCCCGACAAACAACTTTGAAAAGCTGTTTGTCGGGTAATTAATATGATTTATATGCATATTATATAAAAAATATTGATTATATTTAAAATATATAGTATAATTAAAAAGTAAACTTCTGGTTTTGCGTAAAATTACGAAAGGAGAAAAAGCATGAGTAAGGCTGGCGCAATTTTGATTACATTCTTTTTAGGAGGCTTAGGAATTCATCGATTTCTAACACAAAAAATTGGTACAGGTGTTCTTTGGCTATTAACCGGCGGATTTTTCGGCATAGGCTGGCTTGTTGATTTTATCATGGTATGCTTAGGACAATTCAAAGATAAAAACGGCAACGTTTGGGGCAATAACTAAAATCCACAAAAAAAGAAGGTAAGAATCATAGATTCTTACCTTCTTTTTTACAAATAATGATAATATATAAAATCCTATTTTCAGCCATTATCTTTTATAACAGCTTTCGACACAGCGGAACGATATAGGCTAGTTACAATCAGACTGACAAAGAAAGCACCAAGAAAAATAAAAACTTCCATGAGATACTCGTTTTTTAGAATCCCCGTTTGATAAAATGCTGCGGGAAGATTGGCCGCCGCATGCAAAATGATTGCACCAATTAACCAAAATTTGGAAATATATTTTTCCGTTATCATCCAAACAAGAACTGACAGCGAAATTTGAAGCGCAAAAGCAAAAATACGTTCAAAACCTGCCATAAAAAACATTGCTGACGGCGTATCAGTCAATACAGACAACTGCTGCTTCGCTGTTTCAAGTACATTGCCTGTTAATCCGCTGGTTACCGCATCTATTCCACCGGCATTTAAACTAAATGATAATATTAAATTTGAAATGCACACAAAACCAACCAGCAAAACTGCTTCTATTCCGCCATGACCTGCACCGTATACCAAAGCAGAAGATACGTGGTTGATTCCACTTTTTCCACGTTTCTTTAAAAAATAAAAGCCACATAGTCTTCCGGTTTCTTCAAATATGCCGGCAGCAAGGCATCCATAAATAATATATAACGTATTATTTTTTAATACAACAGGAAACGCTGTAAAAATTACTGTATGTACAATACGTTCTAAAATTAAAGCAGCTATAACAAATACCGCTGCCCCAACCGCGGCAGGAAACAGCCTTGCGCTCATTTTCTTTTTTACAAATAGCAAAAGTGCAATTGGTAAAAGAACCGATACCAGCAAAGCAAAAAACATACCTGTAATTGATAAAACAGAAACCATTGTAAAACCACACTTTCATTGATTCTAATTCTGCCAGTATTTTCTGTCCAGCGAACGGTATTGAACCGCCTCTGCAATATGTACCGCATCTACTGTTTCATTCGCATCTAAATCCGCAATTGTACGTGCAACACGCAAAACCTTATCGTAAGCTCGGGCGGAAAGTCCCATTTTTTCAAACGCATTTTTAAGCAATTTCATTCCCGCGTCTGTTACCCGTGCAAATTCCCGCGTCATTCCCGGAGACATCCTTGCATTACAGGTTACATCCGTATTTTCAAATCGTTCCTGCTGGATTTTTCTCGCCGCATCCACCCTCAATTTAATACTTGCAGAACTTTCCGTCTGCTCACTGGAAGAAAGCTCCGTAAAATCAACAGGAGGCACTTCCACGTGTAAATCTAACCGGTCTAACAGAGGGCCGGAAACACGTGATAAATACCTTTGCACTGCCCCTTTCGGGCAGCTGCATTCCCTTGAAGGGTGGCCATAAAACCCACATGGGCAAGGGTTCATAGCACACACCAACATTACTGAACAAGGATAGGTCAACCGTCCTGCAACACGGGAAATTGTTACCTGTCCATCCTCCAAAGGCTGACGGAGAACCTCCATTGCACTGCGTTCAAATTCCGGCAGTTCATCCAAAAACAAAACGCCGTTATGCGCAAGGGAAAGTTCACCAGGATGCGGCACTGTCCCGCCGCCGGATAGACCCGCAGGAGAAACTGTATGATGAGGGGTGCGGAAAGGCCGGGAAGTAATCAACGGTACACCGCCTGGCAGAATACCGGCAATAGAGTGAAGTTTTGTTGTTGCCAATGATTCTTTTAACGTCATTTCCGGCAGAATAGACGGCAAACGTTTTGCCAGCATGCTTTTACCTGAACCCGGCGGCCCGATTAACAGTATGTTATGACCTCCGGCAGCGGCAATTTCCAGTGCGCGTTTCGCTTCATACTGCCCTTTGACACTGGAAAAATCCAACATATTTCGTTGAGCCTGTATGGAAAAATCCGCCGATTCCACCGGAACAATACACTCCTGTCCGGTTAAATGCCGTAACAATTGCGCAATATTTTCAACTGGATAAACATCAATCCCTTTTACTATTGCACCTTCCGCTGCGTTTTCCACAGGAATAAAAACACTTTTCATTCCCATTTCATATGCTTTGATAACCATCGGCAAAACGCCGGTCACCCTGCGCACTGCACCACTCAGAGAAAGTTCCCCCAGAAACGCCATACCATCCAAATCCGTATCCAACTGACGTGTTGCTTTCAACAATGCCAGCAATATTGGAAGGTCATAGACCGGACCTTCTTTTCGAATATCTGCAGGAGCAAGGTTAATGGTAATACGGCTCACGGGAAAATCCAGCCCGCTGTTTTTAATCGCCGCACGCACCCTGTCCCTCGATTCGCTGACTGCGGTATCCGGCAAGCCTACTATATCAAACTTAGGCAACCCCTGAGAAATATCTGCTTCCACTTCAACTGTAAACGCATCCATACCAAACAGTCCAAGGCTGACAATTTTTGCGAACATATCTGTCACTCCAATTACGTCACATTATTTGCTTAATTATGCCTCCGGCATCTGTACAGGTTCTTCGGGCATCGGCAACTCATCCTTCGGCTGTTCTGAGTTCTCTTTCTGTGTTTCCTCGGTTTCTTTATCATCTGCTCTTTCATCGGTAATGTTTTTATTATCCAAGGTTTCAGGCTGAGATTTTGGCCCAGAAAAATGATTGTTTAAATGGAAAAATAGTTTAACTATTTCTTCTATTACAAAAGGGATCAACGCTAAAACAATAACCCAGACGATTTCCGCAGAATTCAGACGAGCCAATTTAAACACTTCACGAAGCGGAGTCAGGAGAACCAACAGCATTAACAAGGATGAAATACCTACCGCACCCAACATATATGGGTTAACGCCTGCACGGAACAGAGAATGCGTAGAACGGATATTACTGGCATGAACCAACTGAGAAAATGCCAGAACTGCAAATGCCATAGTCTGCCCATAAATTTCCACATTATTAGTAAAAACAAAACGCCCCAAATAGTATGCCGTTACGGTAATTGCGGCGAACATAACGCCTTCCAGCAATGCTTTCAAACCAAGTTTTCCGGCAAACACACTTTCATCACGTCTACGCGGCGGACGGTTCATAATATCTTTTTCCGGTTTTTCCATACCAAGGGCAAGAGCAGGCAGACTGTCTGTGACTAAATTAATCCATAACAGTTGTATGGCAATCAACGGTGCTCCCCAACCCAATAGAATGGAAACCAATACGGACAGCAACTCGCCAAGATTACATCCGAGCAGGAAACGCACCGCTTTGCGGATATTATCATAAATACCGCGTCCTTCCTCAACCGCACCCACGATAGTTGCAAAATTATCGTCCGTCAGCACCATTGCAGCGGCGCCTTTGGCAACGTCTGTTCCCGTAATACCCATGGCGCAGCCAATATCAGCCGCACGCAGCGCCGGCGCATCGTTTACGCCATCGCCTGTCATGGAAACCACCTTGCCCTTTCTTTGCCATGCCTGAACAATCCTTATTTTATCCTCGGGTGAAACACGGGCATATACGCTGATATGCTCTATACGCTCGCTAAGCTCTTGATCGCTCATCCGCGATAACTCCACACCTGTAACCGCACGATCTCCTTGATCCATAATACCCAGTTCCTTTGCAATGGCACAGGCAGTCAGAACATGGTCGCCAGTAATCATCACAGTTTTGATTCCTGCGGTTTTACACTTTTGAATTGCACGCTTCGCTTCTTCACGCGGCGGGTCAATTAACCCAACCATACCTACCAACGTCAGCATATTCTCTAATTCTTCCGGAACAGGATTGGTCGGAATCGCATTCAGGGGCTTATATGCGATTGCCAATACGCGCAGCGCTTTATTTGCAAACTGGTCATTGATTTTTTTCGCCTGTTCGATATCCCCTGCCGTACATTTGCTGAAAAGGATATCCGGTGCACCTTTCACGATGGCAACAGGGCGTCCCTCTATAATATGCACTGTAGTCATCAATTTACGGTCAGAATCAAATGGGATTTCTGATACGCGGGGATAAAAATTTTCCAGTTCCTTTTTATCCAAACCATATCTGCTAGCGGCGGCAATCAAAGCTGTTTCCGTAGGATCACCAATCAACACCTGTTTTCCTTTTTGAGTTTCCATTTTTGCATCACAGCATAATGCGGCCATACGCAGTAAATTGGATATTTCCTCAGGCACTTCGGACACATTTTCTTTTGCAACATCAAAAGGCTCATTCGCAGTCCATGCTTCCATCATTGTCATCTGGTTTAATGTCAGCGTACCTGTTTTATCGGAACAAATCACATTAGCACTGCCCAGCGTTTCCACTGCAGGTAAATTACGGATAATCGCATTGCGTTTCACCATACGTTGCACACCAAGCGCCAGTGTAATAGTAACAATCGCGGGAAGTCCCTCCGGAATTGCGGCAACTGCAAGGGAAACTGCGGTAATCAGCATATTCATAAAACCCAAACCGGTAATCATTCCGATGATAAATATCACTGCACAAATAAAAAGCGCCAGAATTCCTAAAGTTTTACCAAGCTTTTGCAGTTTGACCTGCAAAGGAGTAATTGGCTGTTCGCCGCTGTTGAGCATGGAAGCTACCTTACCCATCTCCGTATGCATGCCTGTTTCTGTAACAACGGCTTTGGCACGTCCGTAAGCAACGATGCAACCGGAATAAACCATATTCGAACGGTCTCCAAGTGCAGAAATTTCCCGAACCTGTGCGTCAGCATATTTGTCCGCAGTAACAGACTCCCCTGTCAGAGCTGATTCATCACATCGGAGGCTGGCTGATGTAATCAGCCTTGCATCCGCAGGAATAAAATCGCCTGCTTCCAGCATAAGGATATCTCCAGGGACAATCTCCTGTGTCGGGATAAAAATGGTTTTTCCGCCGCGCAAGACGCGGGATTTAGGCGCAGACATGTTCTTAAGCGCTTCCAGCGCCGCTTCAGCTTTAGTTTCCTGCACAACGCCAAGCAATGCATTTATTAAAATAATTGCAACAATTACAATAGGTTCTACCCAATCGTGCTCTCCATTATATATGGTAATACCAACGCTAATCACCGCCGCGATGATTAGGATGATAACCATAAAATCTTTCAGCTGATTGAAAAAACGCTGAAAAAATGTTTTCGGAGGTTTTTCCACCAGTTTATTCAACCCAAATTCGGACAGCTTCTGTTCTGCCTGAGACTGGGTAAAACCGGTATCTGCATTTGCGCCAAGACTGTCCAGCACATCTGATATATTGGAAGAATGCCAAATCATTTCCGTCACCTAACCTTTTCCTTCAATATTGTTATTTTACCCTAATACTGCGTCTAATTCAACATATCCGCCACGCGCTTTAGAAAAAAATTCCCTGTTTTGTCTCCAAGATGAAAAACTTCCATATTTTGTGTATCATTTATTAATTTATCAGGGTTTTCAGGACATTCTATTGACAATAGCTGTCATACTGGAGTAAAATTAAGATGATAAAATACCCGTTTTTTCGTATAGGATGACCTAAATATAAAATTTATGGATGGTGATTATTGTGGATTTAAACAAAGCATATCAATTTTGGTGTGACAATGCAACCGCAGATCCTGACCTCAGCAAAGAATTGGCAGAAATCAAAGGAAATGACGAAGAAATTCTTGACCGTTTTTACCGCAGTCTCGAATTCGGCACGGCAGGTTTGCGCGGCGTTATCGGTGCAGGAACAAACCGTATGAATATTTATACTGTAAATCAGGCAACACAAGGTCTTGCAAATTATTTGAACGAAAAATACCCGCAGGCATGTGTTGCCATTGCATATGATTCCAGAATCAAATCCGATCTGTTTGCCAGAGAAGCTGCCAGCGTACTGGCAGGCAACGGCATTCGCGTTCAGATTTTTCCTGAGCTCGTACCTACCCCCTGCCTCTCTTTCGCAGTGCGCAGACTAAAATGCCAATCCGGTATTATCATTACCGCAAGCCACAACCCTTCCAAATACAACGGCTATAAATGCTACGGCCCCAAGGGATTCCAAATGACAGATGAAGACGCTGCAAAGGTTTATGAGCACATTCAGCAGGTTGATATTTTCAGCGGCGTTAAAAAAACAACCTTTGAAGAAGGGTTGGAAAAAGGCCTGATTACCTATATTCAGCCGTGGCTGATGGAAGAATTCCTCGACCGTGTACAGGAACAGTCTGTAAATCCTTCTCTTGCCGCACAATCCGGTTTAAAAGTTATTTATACTCCGCTCAACGGTACCGGCAATAAACCTGTACGCGCGATTTTAGACAGAATCGGCATTAAAGATGTTACTGTTGTCAAGGAACAGGAAAAACCCGACGGAACTTTCCCCACCTGCCCGTTCCCAAATCCAGAAATTCAGCAAGTGTTCGAAATTGCTTTGGAAATGGCGAAAAACAATCAGCCTGACCTGCTGCTTGCAACTGATCCGGACTGCGACCGCGTCGGCATTGCAGTAAAAGACGGTACCGATTACCGCCTGATGTCCGGCAACGAGGTTGGCGCACTGCTGATGAATTATCTGCTTTCCCAGCGTAAAGAAAAAGGCACGCTCCCAATCAAACCTATTGTGGTTAAAACCATTGTATCCACTGAACTGTGCGCCGCTATTGCGAAAAAATACGGCTGCGAACTCGCTAATCTGCTGACTGGCTTTAAATATATCGGCGAACTGGTTACGGATCTGGAAGAAAAAGGCGAAACTGCCCGTTACGTTTTTGGCTTTGAAGAAAGTTACGGCTATCTTTCCGGCGCCCATGCAAGGGATAAAGACGCTGTCGTTGCTTCCATGCTGATTTGTGAAATGGCGGCTTTTTATAAAACTCAAGGTAAAACGCTCGTAGATGTAATGAATGATTTATATCAGGAATTTGGACTATACCTGAACAGCGTAATGAACTTTGTCTGCGAGGGTGCGGAAGGTATGCAAAAAATGGCGCAGATTATGACAGATATGCGCAGCAATCCGCCTGCCGCTATTGCGGGTAAAAAAGTAACGTTTATTTCCGATTATCTGGAAAGCTCCGCCCATGACGTTATCAGCCGTGAAACACAAAAAATTACACTGCCGAAATCCAATGTGCTCTCTTACAAACTGGATGGCGGCGCCAGCGTTATTGTACGTCCTTCGGGAACAGAGCCGAAAATTAAAGTATATATCACCGCTTTAGGCAATGATATGGATTCTGCCCAGCAACTGAGCGGGAAATTATCTGCCGATATGAAAAAAATCCTGGGTTTTGATAAATAACAGCAGAATGTGAAAATAAATTTCTATTCAATAAATTTTAATCCGCCAACCGGAGATATTATAATGCCTTTCCGGGTGGTTCCCATTGCAATTATTTCAGCAACCGTTTGAATCATATGCCTTATCATTCGGATAGTTGTAAAGCAAAGGAGAAAATAGAAATGATCAACACAGACGGTTATTTTACCCCGCCGCAGCACATTGGTTTTCTTGCCAAAAAACTGTTTGAGGACTGCGGTGAAATCATTGACGGTTCCATTGCCGTATTAGACCCTGACGGCGGCGGTCCTGAGGAAAACCATACACATTCCCATAATCACTTATTCATTGTCACACAAGGAGAAGCAAAAATCATAGAAGGAAATCATGTTTTCCTCCTGAAACCCGGTGAAGCACGTCTGGTCAAGGGTAATATTCCCCATTCCTGCTGGAATAATATATCTACTCAAACCATTATGATTGGAATTTCTGTAACAGACAAATAAAAAACTTCTTGTTAAACAAAATATTTCACAAGTGCCTGTAGGACTGTAATAACAGCCCTACAGGCGCTTTTTACAATTTAAAAACAGATATTTACATATAATACTCCAATACAAATATTATATAATATTTACGATTCCGTTTCGTGCATTTTTATCTGCACAATTCGCAAGTCACGCTTTTTATTATCAAACTCTTAAAAATTTTTCCTTTTCGCCCACTGCCATAAGTTCTTAATATCCGCATTAACCAGAAGATTTATTCTGTTCAACATATAAAATTATACTTTGACATCAACGTTTTCACTAAACAGAACAATGCACATTCCAATTGCCCCTCCAAATAAAGTCTAACAGAACATATAAGACAAATACATTCTTGCGTCAATAATAGTAACAAATGCTAAGACGAAAATAAGAACCTCCTTTCCAATCCGTTGCTTTCGATTATTTTTCTTCTTGGATAGGTAATTAAAATTAAAAGCTAAAACATCATTTTGATAAATATATAAACACCATTTCTCTCTTCCGGACAAAAAGATAACGCCGGAGTTTCAAACGTTTTTTCTACTCCAAAATAATCTATATATTTGATTTTGAGAAAATACTCTTTATATAACGGCATCGAAAAATTCCCAAGGCACTCATGGGATTTATAAGCATATCCAACAACAAACTCTTTGAATTTTGTTCCTGAACGTTCCATCTTTCGATGCCATTTACGCCATTTTATAATATCCATAAAATAAAAAATCAAAATACAGCAAATGATAAAGAAAACGATGAAAACTGAAATTCCTCTTATCATATTCCGCTGTATCAGTGCTGTGATTCTCATCACGAATATAGAAATCCCTGCAACCAAAAATAACAAGTACCAATCCTTTTAAGTTCTCTTTTGCATAAACATATTTATGATTCATGACATACCCCTAAAAACATTCCGCTGAAAATAATGTCATAATTATTATTGACCCTTTTTTAATGTCACTGTCATAATCTCCGGTTTATTAAACAACCGAAAACGGACATGGGAACAGCCCAATCCCCGGCTAACCAGCATAACTGAAGAATCAATATGATATATACCTCCGTCATATTTGGGAAACAGTCCATGGTCCGACGACAATATCCCCCCAACAAACGGCAGCCGTACAATGCCTCCGTGAACATGGCCGGAAAATACTGCCTTCGCCCCCCAACGCGCATAATCTGAAAAAAACTGCGGTTCATGTGCTAACAACAGAACCGATTGACCAATCGGGCATTTCCCTAATTTCTCTGTAATTTTTTTCTTATCCATCTTCACTGTCTGATATTTATCTCCCCGCTCCGGTGTCAAACCAAATACAGCAATACTGGAATCGCCTTTACACAGCGTTACAAAGCCGTCATTCAAAATAATAACGCCGCGCTGTTCTAATTCTTTTAAAAACTCCTGTAATATCCGTGGACTCGTTTTTCCAATCCAGCTTTCGTGATTACCAAAGCTGAAAATAACCGGACAAAGCCCTTTACATCCATCCAGAAATTCCAAAAAATCCTGATATGCGCCTCTGCTTCGGCTAATAAAATCGCCTGTCGCAAAAATATAATCCGGATGTTCCCGACGAACCAGCTCCGACAATTTACTGTTATTCTTTCCAAAACTACAGGCATGCATATCACTCAAGTGGACAATACGGACTCCATCAAAGCTTTCAGGCAACTTATTCACCGTTATTGTACAGGAATTTGAACAAAGCATATATGGTTCGCTGAATCCTCGCAAAAGGCATACAAGCACAATAATACCAATAATAACCCAAAAGTAAATCCAGAACAACTGCACCAGCCCTGACCTTTCTGTTTAATTTAATAAATACCAGCCCGCGTACCCTAAAAGAATAAAAAACAACAAATTCATTCCCAAAAATACCGGCAGGATTTTTCCCATACTCCCCTTACCGCTTTTTAAATAAAGGCGCAAAGCAATTAAACTTGCAAGAGATGCAACAGGAGTTCCTAACCCGCCAATGTTTGTTCCGATAATCAGCGCACGGTAATGATCTGTAAACGCAGAAAGCATAACTGCCGCCGGAACATTACTGATAATCTGGCTAAGCCCCAACGCAAACAGATATTCTTTCCCCTCTACCAATTGATTCATAAAAAACTTCACAGCATCAATTTGATTTATATTTCCTACAAAAATAAAAAAGCATACAAACGTTAATAATAATCCGTAATCAATCCGCCGAAACAGTTCCTTATCTGTTAAAAACAAAACCGCACATACAATCAAAAATACTATCGGATACGATACAACAGAAAATACACCCAATAAACTCAAGAGAAACAGCGTCCAATAAACGCACAAACGTTTTTTATCCTGCACCTCAGTTTCCATTGGGACAGCAACCTCTATGGGTTTGCTTTTTCCTGTCAGCATTACTGCTGAAATCAAAACAAAACTGAAGCCTGTCAACGGAATGGTTACCGCAAAAAAATCCGCCGCAGATACTCCATAACAGGAATATAAATATAGATTCTGCGGATTCCCTACCGGTGTCAGCATACTACCTAAATTTGCTGCAATTGCTTGCATTACAATCACGAATATAAATTGTTTTTTTCCAAAAATATCTGAAAGCAAAACTGTTAAAGGAACAAAGGCCAGCAAAGCGACATCATTAGTAACCAGCATAGAGGAAAAAAAGCAAAGCAATACCAACATATAGGATAAAATTTTCATATTATTTATCCTGCGGAGTATCATGCCGGAAACCGTACGAAATAAACCTGTTTTTCCAAATCCTGCCACAACGGCCATCAGGCAGAAAAGCAGGGATAAAACTTTACAATCTATATATTCAAAATAATGAACAGACGGCGGGACAAATAAAGCTGTTATTAGCGCCGCCAAAAAGGTTACAGTTAAAATCATTTCAGATTTTATGAAACAGATTACTTTTTTCATTACTTCCCACCTGTTCTGCCAAACTTGATACTTACAGCCTATTTTATCTGCTGCTTCACAGCAAAGGCATGCAACAAGGATATCATTCCCCGGCATGCCTTAAAATGTTCTCATATCCATTGTAAGAATTTTAATCAATCCCTGTCATCAAACCGTTCGTGGCGACTGCGGACACTCCGATTTTCATAGCGGTTTCGGATGCTGGTATTCTCATAACGGGAACGGATTTTCGGATCATCATACATCCGATGTTCTGTACCGTGATAAGTATGAGCTGTATGAGAAGATTTTGCCAGCCGGATTTTCTTGCGTTTGCGATTATACCATATGCTCAATATTACATAGCCGATAATCAGTAATATAATAAGCACGATCACAATTTTAAAAATCGTGGATGTAAATATATTCTTCAACTGCTGTAAAATATAAAGGGTATTGCTGCGTTGAATATCATCCGGTAAAACCAGATTAACCTTGCCGACTGATTTCCCGGCCACCATAATCGTAGCCGTCCCTACAACATCACCTTTGGAAGCAGGCGCCTGTATTTTTTCAGGCAATGTGCTCTTATCCGGCACCACTAAAACTCCGGAAGCTTCCAAATCTGCAGGCACTAATGCGGAAACATCTTTTTCGGGCACAAGCTGGATATGGTCAATATCCCACGAATACTCTACAGGAAGTTCATCCACTGCTGTTGCCTGATGAACAATGGTTTTATACTTTAAACTTTGAAACGCCCATTGAAATAAACTTTTTGCTTCTTTCATTGCAAGGTTTGTTTTTGTTTTCCCATCCTGACTGGTTTCATTAGGCGCCTCCAGAATAACGCACAAATAGGTATATCCATCCTTCATTGCGGTTGTCATAATACAGCTTTCATCAGGACCGGAATTCCCTGTTTTGATACCGTTTGCATATTTATAATAATATGGAGATGTTTTAATCAGCATTTTATTTGTCTGAACCAACTGACGTTCTTTGCTGACATTGGTTGCAGGAATTTTCAATGATTCTGATGCGCTTGTATTGACCAAATCCATAAAGCCGGAAACTTTCATCGCATATTTCCCAATCAACGCCATATCTCGCGCTGTCGTTGTCTGTCCTTCCACAGTAATACCATGGGCATTGACAAATTTTGTACCTTTACAGCCAACTCTGGTTACAAAAGCATTCATCATATCTACAAAGTGTTCAATGGTAGTACCAATTTCCTGTGCAATAACGTTGGACGCTTCATTAGCTGACTGTGCCATCATACACAATAGCAGTTGACGCATCGTCATAATTTCTCCGACTTTTATACCAGCATTTGCTCCCAGTGTGTTTTTCAGTGCGTCAATCGCCTCTTGCTGTACCGTAACCTGCGCGTCTAAATCAGGATAATTTTCCATTGCAAGCACTGCGGTAACCACTTTGGTTAAAGAAGACGGGTCTGCGGGCACATCTGCATTTTTCTCATATACAACAGTATTTGTATCAATATTTATCAGCAATGCAATATTAGATTTTATTTCCGGTGTGGTATTTGTCTCCCCATATACAGTCAGAGGGCTAACGATGCCTACCACAACCAGAATGGCTATTAAAAAAATACATAATTTTTTCATGGACATACCCCCTGTAAATAATGTATTATAAGTATATCATTTCAAATGAAAAAATTAAAGCTAATTTCATGCTTTTCAGCACTTTTTTGGATTTCCTGTCAAAATAGCGGAAAGTACTATATACAGCGGAGGAAAATACATTGGTTTATATAACTGGCGATATACACGGCGACCTTGCCCGCTTTCAGGCTAAAGAATATCGTGCTCTCGGCAAGGGCGATACTTTAATTGTCTGCGGTGATTTCGGTTTTTTATGGAACAACAGCCGGCAAGAACAACGAGCTTTACATAAGCTTGCCGCTAAAAAATATACCATTTGCTTTGTAGACGGTACTCATGAGAATTTTGATTTACTAAACGCATACCAGATTACCCAGTGGAACGGCGGAAAAGTACACCAAATTCGGTCTAATATTTATCATCTTATGCGCGGGCAGATTTTTACTATTGAAGGCATGAAATTCTTTACCTTCGGCGGCGGCGAAAGCTTTGACCGCCCTGCGCGCAAGGAACATCAAACATGGTGGAAAGAAGAAATGCCCAGCCCAGAACAATTATATGAAGGTGCAAAAAATATAGACCGTGCCGGCTGTAAAGTTGATGTTATTGTCACCCATGAACCTCCTGCACGTATTAAGGGGATGCTCCGTTTAGAAGAAACAGATACCGTTAAAATCTGCGGTTTAAACCGTTATCTCGAAGAACTTTCTCAAGTATGCAAATTTCACCGCTGGTATTTTGGTGCAATGCACTGTGACCACACCATTCCACCGAACCATACCGCAGTTTTTAAAAATTTAATTCGTTTAGATGAAAAAGAGCTATCTCCCAGACTTCCAGTTGGAAAATCACTGCATCACTCATCCGATAACAGTATTTCCAAAAAAATATATAAACAGCCGCCAGAATCCAAAATACAGATTAACCATACAACAGAACCACTACTTTCTTCACAATGTAAACCTTATATCTGTAAAACTGATTTTGACTCTGTTACTACACAACAGCCTGCAATTATTCCGAAACGGGAACCACGCAGGAAAGAAACAGCTAAGACCAAAAACAATTCTTATACGGAAAAAACTTTGGATACAGAAGAAAACTATTCTGCCGCTTACAAGGATATTACCGCACTGATTGACAGTATTTTATCAGATGAAAGAAAATAAACAAAAATCACAACCATCCGTTGAACAGAAATTATCCTTCTGCACTAAAAGCTACAATTTTCGTACTTATATTTTTTATTCTTACACCAATCACAAAAATTATTGGAGTGCTTTTACTTTTTAGCATTAAACACTTTATAAACTGCAATACGTTCAAATATAGAAAAACTGACATTAATATAGAATTGGGTAACATTCAACTGTGATTATTTTTTGTTTTATTCTTCCATACGATTTTTTAATTTTCCTGCATCTGTCTTAAGCTTGCTATAAATTTTTATCTGCAATAAGGATATAACAATTACTATTCGGTATTGACACTTAATACTTATTTATTTGCAAACCAAAAAGCCGTGAAGAATCCGTATGAGTTCTTCGCGGCTTTTTGGTTTGCAATACTCTGTTTTATTTTGGCTATTACCTTAGGCATCCATTGTATTATGACTAACTTATTTTCTTTTTATCTTATTCTTCCGGCGGAACAGTAGTTGTTTCTGCCGGAGATTCTTCCGTTGCCGATACCTGTGTTTCGGGTATCTGTGTAGTTGTGATATTTTGTGCAGGTTCTGTTTCCAAGGCGGCTGTTGTTTGTTCAGGCTCTGTTGTGATCTCCGCAGCAACAGTCGTTTCCACTAAAGTCGTTGGCTCCTCTGCGTTATTTCCACCGCCAAAAAGGTTGGTAAAGAAATTAACAATCGCATCCCATATATTCCTGAAAAACTGAACAATGGAATCCCAAACACCCTGATCAATCTTAATATTGGAAAGTTTATCGTACAAATCTTTCGCCTGCGTTTTAAGGCTGTCAATATTTAAATCCAGTTTGGAAATTTTCGCCATCAAATCCTGAATCAGTTTGCGGTCTTTTTCAGAAAGATTTATTTCCAAAGATTTTGCCGCTTCATCAATAACATCTCCAATTTTATTTTCATCGGTCAGTTTTTTATCCACAACTTCCTGTTTTACCAATCCAACAAGCTCTTCCGCCTTTTCCTGATTGCCAATGTTTTTGCCAAGCTCACCTGTTGCAATCAATTCATTCGTTGCAGCATCTTTTGATTCAGCTGATAAACTTTCTCCGGTCATTGCTTCAAAAGATTTCATTGCACCAACAAGAGCGGCTGTACCCGGAAGGGATGACGGTGCAACAACCTGAACCTCTGCATCCGTTACGCCGGCGGTAATCAAGGCGTTGCGATACATACCCGGCGTGCAGTAATTGATATTCGTACAGGTTACAGAAATACCAGTACCTTTTGGCTGGCTTTTAATCAGAACAGAAGAAAGTGCCCTCGTACCTATCAATTCCTTCGACATGTAAGAACCAAGATAGGTATGTTCATCTTTATTCGTAATATAAATCACGTTATAATTGGATAAGTCCTCTTCTTTGATTCCTAATAGTTTCAGCACTTTAGCCCGCTCTGCCTGAGTCTGTTCCGCACCAAGTGACAGGAATGGCTTTTCCTCTTCCCTGTCCGCAAAGGCACACACACTCATGGAAAAAAGCAAAATGGCTGACAGCAGTAAAGATAAAAACCTTTTACTAAACTTTTTCAAATTAATTACCTCCTAAACCACCGGATGATAATATCCGGTCAAAATTATTTTTATACACCGCCCCTATGAAAGCGATTATAACCCCTTTTTTAATTGTTTTCAATTAAAATTTTATGAACAAAGGGCTTTTCCTAAACGGGAAAGCCCTTTGCTGTTCAAAATTTAAATTTTTCCGGAAACCTGACCGCAAAGATTCATAATTTCATCTGCACCATACGCAGGTTTACGGTCTGTAACAATGATGTACGCGTTGCCATCCGTATATTCGCAATATTCAACCTGAAAATTAAGACATTCTGCAAAAAGACGCAATGGTATATAGGTGCTGCCATCAATAAGCGTTGGCGGTATTTCCATGATTGCCGTGGCAATAAGATTTCCGTCAATATCATATTTGCTTAGCTGCCGGTCATCCAGACTAAACACCAGAGATTCCCCGGTTTGTGTATTAGTAACCGCTGTTTTGTATGTTGTTTCATCCCAGTCAACCCGCAGACCCATAACTTCTGAAACATAACGGACAGGCGCCAGCGTCTTATTCCCAACAAGTTGGATTGTTGTATAAACACCATGGTTAACAGTAGTCCTCACCACTTCATCATTGACTATACTGTAACTGCTGCCATGGCGCATAATTACAGTCGTACTGTCAACAGATACACTCCTATTATTCACTGGAGCTGTTATACCTGTTACCATTTGTTCCCCCCACGCATTATATGCGCGGGCCTGTATCAGATATGCTCCATCCGGCACTGGATTTCCTATATCATCTGTACCATCCCAATAATACGAATTTGTTTTCCGATAAGTCTCCATGGTTCCTTTAACAACGGACATATCTTTCTGTGCGAGGGTACGAACAATTTTACCATTCTGATCCGCAATCTGTACATCAAACCAACAAGCAACATCAAAAGTCAGTGTTATTCTGTATTCCATCCCCTGTAATGGAATGATTTCTGCCGGCTGCGGGTCAAACACTTTCAGTTCCGCAGCCGGCGCTTTTGCCTGCGGCATTACTGTGAAAAGGCGTGCCATAATCCCTTGAACCGGATGATAAATTTCAAAATAACTAACCGTATCCACCCAATCCGCACTGGCAGTCACTCTGTATTTATAACGTCCATTTCCCAAATACGAAACATCTGGAAACCCATAATAAAGCGTTGTGCCTGTAACTGAATCCATACAAATATAAAATACCGTAGGTTGATTATCATCGGAACAGGTTAGTTCCATGGAAACGGTTTCCCCCGGAAGACAAATTTGATTATTCACCGTAATTTCATTAACCTGTACCTCTTTGCGCGGGTCGTCCTCATCATAAGTAAAAAGGACTGCATCTGACCGTTCTGGATAACATTGGACGCTATTTGTTACAGTATTATCTTTCATCCAGCGGGTAATTTCATTAAAGCTCAATTTTCTATCTTCATTTACATCAGCAGCAAAATTGCCCATGGGTTGATTTTCACCTTTCCACGTTCCACTTTCATAGAAAGACTGCGTATTCATTCCCAATGCACCTGTAAAAGCGCGCAGACTAATATCCATATTCAGAGAACCACCCTCGGAAAAGCCTTCCTGCAATGCCGAAGCTTCCGTAATTACAAAAAATTTATCCCGATGATATAAATCATTAGAAACTGTTTTTGTAAACGCACTGGCGGTATTACCTGAAAATAGCGCAGAGAGTTCTTCAACCATAGGAATCGTCGTCTGTTTTCCTTTTCCTATAAAACCGCCGCTGAAACAGCATGCAAGATCAACAAAAAAAGTTCCCGGCAAAGCATTCAAAGTACTTGCCAGCTCTGAAACAGAATACGGCGCATAATATCCCTTGTCATTTTTAAACATCATATAAGATTCATGAAAACCTTTTTGTGTTCCATTAATACCATGACCCGAATAGAAAAACATACCAACGTCATCTTCATCCATCTTTGAAAAATACTGTGTAATCACACTGCTAAGATTATTTGTAGTCACATCAGGTTCCTGGAGAATCAAAATATTTTCTCTCGAGATTGTTCTGCCTGCCGCTGTTTTAATATTTTTCAGTGCAGAAGTTACTGCCTGTGCATCATGCAAAGGGCTTCCGTTTAAATCCTCGTTACTGGTTACAATAAACAATACATAATATTCGCTGATTCCATCTCCGGCAGCTGCAGCAGGTATATTTAAATCCGCTGTCATAACAGAAAACATAAAAACCAAAAAAAAGAGAAACAAAATTCCTTTATTCCATTTTATATTATGAATCATCGCTTTCACTGCCCATCTCACATTATGTCAATTTATTTTTTATTGTTTTGATACCGTTTCCTGCGTATGCGCTTAATTACAGAATCTGGAATCATTGCCGCCAGAAAAGGTTTGACAATATAGAGAAAGCCTTTTGGCAAAAGCCCCAAAGCTTTAAAACCCTGAAAACGGATTTTCGCTTCGTAATACCGACCTTGAAAACTATGATTGTTTTTATCACGATAATAGTAATGATATAAAATCTGCTGAATATTATAGCCGCGCAATCCCTGTGCATACATACGCATAAACAAATCATAATCTTCACATCTGCGGGTTTCCCGCAGCGTACGATATCCTTCAACCTTTGCCAGCACACCGGAACGGAACACCACCGTAGGATGACAAAAACATGTTCCCCAAAGAAAATCTTTTGGTTCAGGTATCTGCGGGTTCGTCAAACAAAAAGATTTCCCTGTCTCTTCCAAATATAAAATACTGGTTCCACAAAAATCATAATTCGAATGCGTATCTAAAAAATCCACTTGTATCTGTAATCTCTCCGGCAGAGATTCATCATCCGCATCCATCCGCGCAATATATTTACCATCCGCATATTTCAGACAATGGTTCAACGAAAAAGCATGTCCCATATTTTTCTTATGGAATAATAATCGAATCCGTGCATCCTGCTGTGCAAAACGGCGCAGAATAGCCGCAGACTGATCATCCGAACCATCATCACAGATAATAAATTCTAAGTTACGGTACGTCTGGTTTAAAATTGACGGAACACTTTTTATCAAATTTTCCTGTTCATTATATACCGCCATAATTACGGAAATTTTTTCCATTCCCAAACCTGCCAATCTTTCTAAAACAACAGCTCATGCAGCTGCCGGCAATTATCTGCAAAAGGTATCCCTTTTAAATGCAAAAGTTTTGCATCTGCCGAAGAAAAACCAAAACCATAAGTCACACCAATAAATTGGATACCTGATTCTAATGCACCGTCCATATCATACTGACTGTCGCCAATCAGCACCGCAGAGGATAAGTCATGACAATCCATCTGTTCTAAACATCGCCTAACAATATCCGCTTTTGTTTTTTTCCCCATAAGGTCCGAACCTACCACACAATCGAAGTAACTTTCCAGACCAAAATGCTTCAATACTTTACCTGCGTATTCCTCTAGTTTTAAAGTTGCTACTGCTAGTTTCCTGCCACTGAGACGCAAATCATTGAGAAGTTCAAAGAGACCATTATATACACATGCCTCCATTGCACCTTTCTGTTGATAGCGTTCTCTGTAAATCTCCACTGCATAAAGTGCATCCTTCTCTTCTAAATGGTATGCCCGCATAAAAGAGGCAAGCAGAGGTGGTCCAATAAATCGATTCCGCTGTTCCTGACTGATTGCAGGCAAAGGCACATGTTTTTCCGTATAAATAATACTGTTAATGATACCCTCTGAGGTATCTAAAAGTGTACCATCCAAATCAAACAGCACAGTATTGTAATTGATTCCCAAAATGCCACCCCATTGCATAATCAGCCTTTGGCAGTAAAGAAAACCTTATTTAATTACCGCACAATATTTTATAGCATTATTATATATGAATTATCATAAATAATCAATTGTTAGCGTACTTTTCATTTCCCTTCAAACCGCAGGCAAAATGATATAACCCTTGAAAGGCAATGGCATAACAGATAACAGCAACGCATATAGTTTAAGCAGACGAAACCTTTTTAGGAATATAAAAATTAACATATGGGTATTCTCTAATTTCTGCACAGGAGGGTTTTATTGTGAAAAGCATAGTAGAGGAGCGGGCGGTTGAGCTTGGGGAATATATCACCAAACACAACGCTACTGTACGCACGGCGGCAAAAAAGTTTGGCGTCAGTAAGAGTACAGTTCATATGGATGTGGCAAAACGGCTGAAATTTATCAATCCAGACCTGTACAGCCGTGTGAAATTAGTCCTGGATGTTAATAAGGCGCAAAGACATATTCGCGGAGGGCTTGCAACACGTGAAAAATATAAAGGAAAATCGAACCATAATACAGATGATATACAACAGAAGTATGAAAACCAATAAAAAATCCGGCAGTTTTCCATAAATACAGGATAACTGCCGGATTTTTGGTTTTTGATTTATTTATCATTTATTGAATGTCAAGAGCTGAAACAATCAGTTATTTGTTAAATGTAGACAACAACGTTAATTAGTCATAAAACCACTGAATCAATATTGATCCCATCCTTATTATGCTTTTTCAATGGAATTAATAACTTTCTTTACAGCATTTACCCCAATAGCATCTTTTTCTATCGTATAGCCTTTGCAAACCGAATCGAACAATGTATTCAGTTCATTTGTACTCACCGCTTCTTTTACATTAAGCCTCCAAACTGCATCACCCGTTGCAGAAAAATACATAATATGTGCTCCATAATTTGTTTCCACAATGCCGGTATCCCCTGGCTTGCGCCGTGAATCAAAGCACCAATCATTAAACTGTTGAACCATATCCCCGGGTTTCACGTTCTGGTATAATCCCCCATTATCCTTTAACCCCGGATCTTCTGATTTCTCTTTGGCAAAAGCGGCAAAGCCTTCTTCTGTTTTATCTCCGGCTTTCCAAGCATCATAAATCTCCTGCGCTTTTGCTTTTGCAGCAGCTTTCTCTTCATCCGTCGCAGTATCTCCTTCTATCTGCGTCATCACCAGAATATGTCTAACATCCACACACAAGGTTTCATCCTTATACGCCGGTTTCACTAACATAACCACAGAAATCCCTGTTGAATCCTCTATGGTTGTCACATCATTGGCTTTTCTTTCCGGAGCATACAACCATTGACTCAGAGTATCACTATTTTCAGAAATACCGCTGTAAGTACGGAGTGTTGCAGAATCATCCTGATATGTTTCCTTTTCTGCGTCAGAAGCATTTTTTTGCGCAAGAGAAATAAAATCTTTTTCACTTTTCACTTTGTTCGCCATAGCTTTTGCATCTGCTTTCGCCTGTTCAAGGTATTGCGCACGCTGTTCGTCTGTTTCATCCTCCGCATAGGTTGCTTTAGAGGTAAAGGTAAATATTCTATAGTCTACCGAAGCAAATTGCTCCTTGTGATCATTATAATATTGTTCTATTTCTGCATCTGTACGTATCTTCTGTGCAGAAAGCTCGTTCTGTTCTGTTTGCCATTGCACCGCCAAATAATAACGATTGATAATTTCTGTATAAACATCTTTTGTCATTCCTTTGCCATAGCATGAAGTAAAATATTCTTCTTCCGTCATACCATTTTCCTGTGCATAAGGTGCAACACCGTCTAAATGACTCTGAATTGCAGTTTTACTTGCTTCATCCAACTGCATATTTTCTTTTTGCGCCTGATCATAATACGCCATGGTATAAACAATTTGCTTTTCCGCCGCATTTGCAAAATAATCATGCCATGTAGAAATAGAACTATCCTCTGTCATTGTGCATTCCTGCTCATCAAAAGGCTTTGTTACATCAAGGCCAAACATGGATACATAATTACCATAAGTCTGCATAAACTGGTTATACTGCGTCATATAGTAAAAATTATACTCTGGAACCATAATTTTATGGTCTGCAACAGTCATAACTAAAGTAGCAGACGAATCAATATTTTCCAGATTATCCACCGCAGAGGTAGTAGTATTGACAGCAGTTGTTGTCTCCACGGACGAATCATGATTTTTGCCGCAAGCGGCAAGTGATAAAACCAACAAACCTATAAGCAGTAACGATAGAAATTTCTTCATAATAAGCCTCCGATTTTCAATGTTTTTTCATTATATCACAAAAATTCAAAAAGTTCACTGGCAATTGATGTATTCATGGAAAGTTTACATTGCACTGTCACCCAGCAGATTATTGAATCTGAAATAAAATCGTGATATGATAAAGTAAACAGCAGGAAATATCTGCCGCTATTATCTATGAGAATTTAAAAATACAGGAGGATATTCTGATTATGAAAATTGGCTTTATTGGAACAGGAAATATGGCAAATGCTATTATTAAAGGAATTCTTTCCGCCAGAATTATGGAAAATAAGGATATTGGAGTATTTGATATTGACCGAAATAAATCGGTGAAATGTGAAGAAGCATATGGCGTATGCCCTGCGAACTCCTTGGACACTCTAATTGAAAATTCGGAGACTATAATCCTTGCTGTAAAGCCCAATGTGTTTGCTTCGCTCCTGCCGCAAATCGGTAAAGAACTGGAAAAGAAAAAACCGCTTATCATCTCTATTGCCGCAGGCAAAAGCATTGAATTTATTGAAAATCTGCTTCCCTACAATGCCGCAGTTGTCCGTGTAATGCCAAATATTAACGCGAAAGTTGCAGGGGCTATGTGCGCTTATTGTACAAACCATGAAGTAACAGAGGAACAAAAGATTTTTGTAACAGAAATATTTAATGCTATCGGCCATATTATCGCTTTAGATGAAAGTTATTTCCCTTTGTTTGGCGTTCTTGCAGGCAGTTCACCGGCATTTGCTTATATGTTTATTGATTCATTAGCACGTGCAGCTGTAAAAAATGGCATGAACAAAAAGGTTGCACTGCAAATTGCTGCCCAAACAGTATATGGCAGTGCAAAAATGATTTTGGAATCTGATGAACATCCGTGGGAATTGATTGACCAAGTATGCTCACCAGGCGGAACTACTATTGAGGGCATTTGTCAGCTACAAGAATGTGGCCTGGAAGCCGCTGTTACAAAAGCAGTTGACGCAGGCGTTGCAAAAGATAAAAAAATATAATGACCATAATTTATAAAATACATTTTAAAGTTAGAAATTTTAAAGAGCATTAACATCTGAAAAATTTTGAATTTCCATAACAAATCCGGCTCCTAAAAGGCGCCGGATTTCATTTATATCAGCAAAAACATCACTGCCCATAAGAGTTGGGAACGTCTTTTCATTTTATTCCGATATAGTTACCCTGAAACCGATTATAACACACAATCAATACGTCTTTAGCCTACTGTTATTTTGTTACTAAACCGTGAATTTATAAATAAAAGCCGCACGCTATACTTATGCTATTTTTAGAACCGGATGATGTTATGGTAACATTCCATTTATAAACACTGCTTGCCTTACTTTGAACATTCGCAAAATTTAAAATATTGATAAAACGTCGTATTTAAGTTTTTTGCTATAAAATAAGACCTTAGAAGTAAACTACTTCTAAGGTCTATTTTTCCATTCGGTGTAAAAACTATTGATATTATCCTCACTTGCTCTTGATAAAATCTCTTAAATTAAATGTAAAAATCATTTAATGGCTTGCTGATTTTCTGTTGCAAAAATGTTGCCACGCATACATTATAGCAAATCCCTGTAAATTAACAACCCATTTTTCAACTGTTACACAGTAAAAGTCCATTTTTGAGGATAAAGGTATAAAATATCGGTCTACATTTATTGATGTTCAAAAAACTTTGCAAAATAAGGTTTTCAAAATAGCTAAATCGTAACAAATCATTCGCCAACTCCCATTTTCTCCTTAACCGCCTTTATTACATGGCGCTATCACCATGTCTTCTTTTATACCACTAAGGAAAATTTTGTATTCACATACAACAGTAACATTTTTAATATTACTACGCCTTATATCTTTAAATAAATGCATTTTAAAAGAGAAAATTGTACTAGTAATTCAAAAGCAGATAGCAAATTCTGTAATTTTCAAATACAGCTACTGAATAAAATTTTGAAAATCACGGTGGTATAAAACCTCTGCTTCCAAATTATGGTAATATTCTGCTGCGTCAAATTCAGAAACAGAACCATCATAAAGATAATCTATAATATAGTAGCCATATAATTCATGAGCCTTTATTGTATTTTCTACCGTTTCCATTATTTGTTCCCATTCATCTTCCGAGATACGGCCTCCGGCTAAATAAATCCTTGTTTGAGGAGACCAAGGATGCAACGGCTTATCTCCGCTTGCAACTTCTTCCATAGTCAGATTTTCGTCATATTCAATACCTCTGGCACATGAGATAACAGAATACGTACCTAATAGTGAGGGAATGCTGTCTATGCATTGATGATAGATATAATCGTCATATGCTTCTCTTATGATACATCCATAAAAGTTATCCTTACAGTCCAATTCTTCTTCCTGATAAAGATAACAGCGAAACCGGCCCTCCGTATTTTTTTCCGTGAAATTGAAAGTTGCATAGGTATTCACCTTATTAATCGGCGTACCTGACTCAATTTTAAAATCATAACTTGGATATTTTTCGTTCAGGTATTTCAAAACAAACCTGTAATGCATAAGCATTGTTTTCTGGTAGGAATAAAGCTTGCCTTTCTCTATTCGCTCCTCATCCATGTAAATACCTTCTAAAAACTGTTTTTCCTCATCCGTCATTTCGTAATCTTCGTCTGTAAATGCTTTCCCTTCCTGCTGCGATGAATCTTTATATCCGGCACAGCCGCCCAAAAAAAGCACCACTGCCACAAAGAGCCAGACTACACTGCTTTTAACCAGTTTAAACATTTTTCCCCTTTCGTACTCATGGTAAGTAAATTACTACCCTTAGCATAACAATCCAAAAAATAAGATACAGAACCGCCGCCAGAATAAAAGAAATCCCAATCTTTAAAGCAGGTCCCTTTTCTCCCGTATGCGCTATATCCGGTGAAAATGGATTGTAATAGATTGTTGCTGTGGAATCCAGCGGATATAATTTTGCACTGTATCCCATGACCGTATATGCACATCCATTCACAAAATATTGAAAGCAGGGAATCCGGGAATACCTATATGTAACGCTGCCAGTACGCCCATAGCTGGAGCTTTTATTAATTATCCGAATGACTTTTCCAGTTGTTTGAAAAGTACACAAACGGTTTCTTTTTTGGGTTTTATAATAACTCAATATTATAATAATTCCTATTATAGTAAAAAGGATAGGAAAAAAACAAAAAATTAAAAACACGAACATCTTACAATCTCCTCAAACATACCTTATGTAATTACAGCCACCTATAATACCCTTTAAAGTTCATTTTGTCATGGCAAAATCCATTTTCGCCCTAGCAAATTTTCATTTTCGCTCTCTCCTTCCCCTCTTCTCCCTCCATTTTTCCATATTCCATAAAGAAAAAAACAAAAGAGCAGAGAATCCCTCTCTTCTCTCGCCCTCTTCCTTATTAGAAGTGGCAGAATGCTTGATTTTAAAGGGTTTTGAGAGAAAAAGGAAAGAAAAGAGGAAGAACCTCTTTTCTTGTAAGGTCTGATACTTGTTTTATTCTGTTGGAACGGAAACCAATTTTTGATTATAGAATAAATTGGTTCCCGTCGTTACACATTTCATTATTCCCACTCTATAGTTGCCGGGGGCTTAGGCGACATATCATAGCAAACGCGGTTAACATGGGGAACTTCTTTCAAAATACGGTCTGTAATTTTAAGTAATATTGGCCACTCAACCTGCTCAACGGTCGCTGTCATCGCATCTATGGTATTAACTGCACGAATAATGACCGGATATTCAAAACTACGGGCATTATTACGTACACCCACCGATTTAAAATCAGGAACAATTGTAAAATACTGCCAGACTTTTTTATCCAAACCAGCATTTGCGAATTCTTCACGCAGAATAGCGTCAGACTCCCGGACAGCTTCCAGACGTTCTTTGATGATAGCACCCAAGCAACGCACACCTAACCCTGGTCCGGGGAATGGCTGACGATAGACCATATTGTCCGGCAATCCAAGTTCAATGCCGCAGGCACGGACTTCATCTTTAAAAAGCTGACGGAGAGGTTCCACCAATTCAAATTTTAAATCTTCCGGAAGTCCGCCCACATTATGATGGGATTTTACCATCTTTGCCGTTTTTGTTCCGCTTTCTACAATATCAGGATAAATTGTACCCTGTGCAAGAAAATCAATACCTTCCAGTTTTCTTGCTTCTTCTTCAAATACACGGATAAACTCTGCGCCGATAATTTTACGTTTTTCTTCCGGATCCGAAATATTTTCGAGTTTTGTCAAAAAACGTTCTTCCGCATCAACATAAATAAGGTTGGCATTTAACTGATTACGAAAAACTTCAACTACCTGTTCCGGTTCCCCCTTACGGAGCAAGCCATGGTTTACATGAACACAAGTTAACTGATCACCGATGGCCTTTAAAAGCAATGCTGCAACCACTGAACTATCCACACCGCCGGAAAGTGCAAGCAGAACCTTTTTATCTCCTACTTGCCTGCGAACCAGTTCAATTTGGTCAGCAATAAAGTTTTTCATATTCCAATTAGGCTGTGCTTTGCACACATCAAAAACAAACGGACGCAAAAGTTCCAGAAGCTGTTTTTCATCTGCGGGCCATTGTGCAATCGTCTCTCCTCGCTGCGCCCTATCATGACAGGCAGAAAAAATCGGATAATCGCTCTGCCATATTTCCTCTCTGACACAAATTTTTTCGCCGTCGATAATTTCATTTTCACCGCCGCTGACAATAATGCCCTTAACATTCGGCAGCTTATTTAATTCATCTAATGTAATATCATGAGGGTAAATCTCGCTATAAACACCAAGTGCACGAACCGCACGAGCAACTGCCGTGTTCTCAACACTGCCTAAATCTAAAATAACCAGCATATCCTGTTTCATACAAATCATCATCCTTTCATGACGCAATAATTAAAAACTAATTTTTATGATGCTTTTATTCAAATTTATTTTCTGAATAACATATACCAGTATAGCATTGAACTAACCTCAGTGCAACAAAATTCAACGTTATTCAAGAAAAAAACTGTATGAATTGCTTCTTAATTATAATTTATTTTTGCGACTATTTATGCCAGTGCATTGCAATTTCTGTTTTTCCAGTTTCTTCATCTGTTTGGGCTTTTAAAAACGAGAAACCTTCTCTTAAATAGAACTGAATGGCGCAAGTATTTTGCTGATATACATGCAGGGAGAGCGTACTATATTTTGTTTTTACGAAATCTAACAACTGTTTTCCAATGCCTTTTGACTGAAAAACTTTACTGACAAAAATTCCTGCGATATAATCATCCATCAATCCAATAAATCCGCAGATTTTGCTGTTTTGCTCATACACATAAACCTCAGTTTCGGATATCATTTCTTTTACAGAATAAAAATGATTTTCCCAATAGCTTTCCTCGATAAAATGATGTGCCTGCTTGTTTTCCTTCAACCAGATATTCATTACAGCATTGATGTCCTCTGTATTTAACTTTCGAATCATAGACGGTTCCTCCCAACAGTCTCTGCCATTTGTCAAATGTTCGTTTCTATTGTATCATAAAAAAAAACAGCGCTTGGAAACTTTTCTCCAAACACTGGTTTTACAATCATAATGATAAAAAGAGCTATGATTGATTTTATAATTTTATATTTTCCCAACCGCTGAGGTATGCCATTATCCAAAAACAATCACGCATTTTTTCAAATATGCTTGATTAAACCTGCAAATTTTCAATTCCGGTTCTCTTTCACAAGAAAAAGCCCAAACCTCTTTACTCAAAGAATGGTCCGGACTTTTATCTGTTGGTGGACGTTAACGGACTCGAACCGCTGACCCTTCGCACGTCAAGCGAATGCTCTACCAGCTGAGCTAAACGTCCATACGCATGTTGCTCAGCTATTATACTATGAGAGCACAAAAAAATCAATATTTTTTGCAAATAATTTTTCTTTTTCTCCCCTGCTTTTGTTAAAAACCGCTGATTAACCGCAGCAGAAGCAACAAAATTACACCTGGCACACCGCCAATACAGCTAATTGCTGCTGTAATACCATTGACTGCTATCGTTACCCCGCTAACAATTCCAATAGCATTCACAGCAAACAGGGCAAAAATCCCCTGAATTGCAGACATAATCACGGATTTAAAGAAATGCTTTGTTTTTATCATCCGTCCTAAAACAATAATGGCGCTCCCCGCCAGCACCAGATTTATACCCATTCGCCAGCCACCATCCTGTTCTTCTGCATAATTTTACCAGGCTCTTGCCGAGTCGCTTCTTCCTCTCTCACCTGTTTGAGCAAGTATCGGTAACGTGCATTCAGGGACTGCATCATAAAAATCGTCGCTTCAATTAAGTCCTCATCCTGCTCCAAATTAAACTGCATATACGCATGCGCCATTTTTCGGTTAATCTCATGAATCTCTTTTATCATCTGCCGCCTTTCTTCCACCGCAGCCATTTCTTTTGCATTCTTTTTCCCTAAATTTAGCAACATAAAATCTGTTACCTCCATAACCATCCTTTACCAGATATATATGGTGGCATGTACGGAAGTTATACCTAAATACTCTGAAAAAAATTCAAAAAATATCTGTTTATTTATTCCTGACATCTTGTATAATAAATACAAAGATGATTTCCAACAGGAGGATTGTTTATGAAACGGATGACAGCCCGCATATATGTTCCAAACTGCATTCATGCATTGAAATATTATCAGGAAATTTTCGGCGGAAATATTGAACAGGTTATCCCGCAATCGGATCATCTACATAAGATTGCACATGCGGAATTAAAAATCAATCCGGACATTTCTTTATTCCTACATGATACCGAAGAAGGCGCCCCCTATTCTCAGGCAGTCACTTTCATCTTAGAGGCAGACAATCAGGAAGAACTGCTTTCCCTTTACGATAAACTCCGCCAAGAAGGAACGGTGGTTACACCGCTGGAAAAAACACTGCGGGGAAAACAAAACGGTTTTGTAACAGACAAATACGGCATTACGTGGGGATTGACGTACGCTAACACATGAGTAATCCAGCACAAAAAAAGCAGACAGTAACGGTACAAAACCGCAAACTGCCTGCTTTTTTATAGTTCATGATATTTTCAGGAAATTTCGAAATATTTGCTCCCCATTCTTTGTTAAAATAGATTCCGGATGAAACTGCACACCATAAACAGGATATTCCTTATGGGAAATTGCCATAATCAACCCGTCATCTGTTTTAGCAGTAACGGTCAAACAATCCGGCAGGGAAACATGCTCCGCAATCAATGAATGGTAGCGGGCAACCGTCACTTTTTCAGGAAGCCCGGAAAACAGCGGATTTGCTGTATCCACTGTAATTTCAGAACTTTTTCCATGCATTAAAGCCGGTGCATGGACAATTTTTCCCCCATATGCCTGTGCAATCGCCTGATGCCCCAAACAAATTCCCAGAAGCGGCGTGGATGAACCAAACCGCCGGATAACGTCAATGCTGACGCCCGCAGAGGATGGAAATCCCGGACCGGGCGAAATGATGATATGGGATGGTTTCAGCGTATCAATTTCATCACAGGTAATTGCATCGTTCCGGCGAACCATAATATCCGAATTCAGGCAGCCAACCATCTGGTATACATTATAGGTAAATGAATCGTAATTATCTATCAATAAAATCAACGGATTCCACCTGCCTTTTCCAACGCGGTAAACAGCGCGCGGGATTTATTTACGGTTTCCTGATATTCCTTTTCCGGTTCTGAATCTGCTACAATGCCGCCGCCTGCCTGCACATGGATTTTCCCATCCTTGATAACCGCAGTCCGAATCGCAATACAGGTATCCATATCCCCGTCAAAACCCAAATACCCTATTGCGCCGCCATATACCCCCCGGCGTACGGGTTCCAGTTCCTCAATAATTTCCATTGCCCGCACTTTGGGCGCCCCAGAAAGGGTGCCTGCCGGCAGGATGGACGCCAACACATCTACTGCACCCGCATCCTCACGCTTCATACCTTCCAGATTGGTCACAATATGCATCACGTGGGAAAATCGCTCAATATGCGCCAGATTTTTAACTTGCACTGTCCCAAACTTACTTACTTTGCCAACGTCGTTGCGCCCTAAATCCACCAGCATATAATGCTCACTTTTTTCCTTTTCGTCTGCAAGCAGGGATTGTTCCAACGCAAGATCTTCCGCTGGTGTTGCACCGCGTGGACGTGTTCCGGCTATTGGACAATTTTCTACTTTACCATTTTGCAGGCGTACAAGCATTTCCGGCGAAGCACCGATAATACTGCAATCCGGATAGTTCAGATAAAATAAATAAGGGGATGGATTGACGCTGCGCAGCGCACGGTAAACAGCAAGAGTATCCCCATTAAAATCCGAAGTAAAACGCTGGGAAATAACAACCTGAAAAATATCCCCGTCTTTGATATACTGCTTTGATTTTTCAATCGAACGGCAGTAATCTGCCTTTGGCGTGCGGGATTCAAAATGCAGTTCTCCCTGCCTGCCCTGAACAGCCTTTTGAAGTGACGGTTCCATAATCTCTGCCATAATAGCACCAACCCGCTCCACGGCATGGGCATAGCCTGCACTTCCTTCTTCAGCAAGGGCGTTAACAATAATTGTCATCTCACTGCGCAGATGGTCAAACACAATAACCTCCCGCGGCGCCATTAGCCGACAGTCGGGCAATCCCAATTCGTCCGGTAAATGATCCGGTAGTTTTTCGCAGTAGCGAACAAAATCATAGCCAAAATATCCCAGCAAACCACAATAAAAATGATCCACATATGGAAACCTGCCGGATTCAAACTCCTTGCAGATTTCACGAATCCGTTTCATTGGATTACCTGCCAGCTCCTGCTGTTTTCCGCTCACAGTAAAGACAGTTTCTTCTTTTTTACTTTCAAAATACAGCAAGGGATCACGTCCCATCAGGGAATATCTGCCCCAGCGCTCACCTCCCTCCACACTTTCCAGCATAAAACTGTTTGGCTCCATACCAAACTTTTGAAAAATGGAAATCGGCGTAAAAGTATCTGCATTCAGCTTGCAAACTACAGGTATAATTTTTGCTTTTGCAGAGTATTCATAAAATTCTTCGATAGAAGGAGTAATCATAACCCTATACCCCCAAAAAACTTATTCGTCCAGTGCTGCGCGCATCTGTGCAGTATATTCTCCAACTGCCTGCGCAATTTCAGTTTCTGTTTTCTCCTGCGCCATAGCCTCCTCAATCCGGCGAACAATAGCACTGCCAACAATCACACCGTCACAATACTGTCTTAATTCTTTCGCTTGTTCCGGCGTTGAAATACCAAACCCGATTGCTTTCGGTATATCTGTATATTCATTCAGCTGTGCAAAAAAATGACGGAAATCCGTCTGGAACTGATTGCGTTCCCCTGTAACACCAAGAGAAGAAACACAATATAAAAAACCCTGTGCACGCTCACAAATCATTTTTGCACGTTCATGAGACGTAGGTGTAACCATAGAAATCACGCGTATTTGATAAGACTGCGCAATGTCCCAAATTTCATCCTGTTCCTCATATGGCAGATCCGGCAAAATTACACCGTCAACCCCATTTTCCACACACTGACGGAAAAATTCATCTGCACCAATGACAAAAATCATATTATAATACAGCAAAAGCACCAACGGGGTTTCCGGATACGCCTGCGTTACCCGTTTTGTTACGGCAAACACATCTTTTATGCGTGTGCCGCGGCTCAGCGCCCGTTCGTCAGCGCGCATAATAATCGGTCCCTCTGCCGACGGGTCAGAATACGGCACGCCAAACTCTATTAAAGAAGCCCCGTTTTCTATCATCTGAGAAGCAATTTGAAAAGAACATTCCACACTCGGATCACCGGTGGTAAGGAATGGGATAAATGCTTTTTTCCCTTCTGCACGAAGTTTTGCAAAAGCATTTTCAATCCTTCCGTTTTTAAATTCAGCCACGTCTGTCCCCTCCTTTATAATTCACCGCGGTATCTGCCGATTTGCTCAACATCTTTATCTCCGCGTCCTGAAATTGTGATTACAATACAATCATCTTTCGTAAACTCATGCGCCATTTTCCTCGCCAAAGCGACAGCATGAGCGCTTTCAATTGCCGGAATGATACCATCCATTCTGGACAAATATTCAAATGCGCTGACAGCTTCTTCATCTGTTACAGGATAGTATTCCGCTCTGCCTGTTTGTTTTAAAAACGCATGCTCAGGACCAACGCCCGGATAATCCAGACCGGCAGAAATAGAGTAAACCGGTGTAATCTGCCCTTCATTATCCTGCAAAAAGTAAGATTTCATTCCATGGAATACGCCCACGCTCCCGCCTGCCATCGTAGCGGCATGACGCCCGGTTTCCACACCATCGCCGCCGGCTTCCGCACCGATTAAACGGGTTTCCTTATCATTTATCATAGCATAAAAGCTGCCTATCGCATTACTGCCGCCGCCAACACAGGCAAACACAGCGCTTGGCAGACGGCCTTCCCGTTCGAGCATTTCACTGCGGATTTCATCGCCGATAACCCGCTGAAAATCTCTGACAATTTCAGGATATGGGTGCGGTCCCACGGCCGAACCAACCACATAATAGGTATCTTCTACCCTTTGGCACCACTGGCGCATCGCTTCACTGGTAGCGTCTTTCAATGTTCCGGTACCGGTTGAAACGCCCGTCACAGTAGCGCCCAGCAAACGCATACGGTAAACATTCAGCGCCTGACGTTCCATATCTTCCACACCCATAAATACTTCACATTTCATGCCGTAGAGGGCGGCGGCGGTTGCAGTTGCAACCCCATGCTGTCCTGCGCCCGTTTCAGCAATGACACATTTCTTCCCCATGCGTTTGGCAAGCAAAACCTGCCCCAACACGTTATTGACCTTATGTGCACCGGTATGATTCAAATCTTCCCTTTTTAAATAAACCTTCGGCCCTAAATCATCCGTCATTCTTTGTGAAAAATAAAGCAGTGACGGACGCCCCGCATAAGTTTTCAGCATACGATAATATTCATTCATAAATGCAGGGTTGTTTTTTGCTTCCTCGTATGCCTGCTCCAGTTCTTTTAATGCAAACATCAGGGTTTCTGCCGCGTATTGTCCGCCGAACTCCCCATATCTGCCACGTTTCATTTGGTTTTCCATATTATTCCCCCGATCCATTTCTTACGGCTGTAACAAATTGTTTGATTTTTTCTTCTTCTTTAAATCCATTGGTTTCTACTCCGGTGCTGACATCAACAGCATAAGGATGCAGACAAGAAACTGCCTGTGCTATATTTTCTGGATTAAGCCCGCCTGCAAGGATAATTTTTCTATCTTGCAGGAACGTTTTTGCTTTCATCCAGTCAAAGGTTTTACCTGTCCCGCCGAAACTGCCGCCTGCCGCAGTATCCACAAGCCACAAATCCACAATATGATCCAATTCCGGAAATACAACAGTACCGTTTTTCGCCGCAACACAATACCAAATCTGGACGCCCTCCGGCAATGCGTTTCTTAAATCCTGCACCATATTTTCTGACTGCATACCATGCAGTTGAACAACATTTAACGGTACGCTTTCAGCAATCCGAATAATTTCATCTACGTCTGTCTGCGTAAACACGCCAACGCTTTGAATTCCGCACTTTAATCCTGCGGCAAGCTGTTTCGCTTTTTCAGGCGTTACATAGCGCCTGCTTTTTGGCGCAAAAATAAAACCAATATATTCCGGCTGGTAACGGTTAACAGAATCAATATCTTCCATACGGGTGAGACCGCATATTTTAATTCTCGTCATGTTATTTCCCCATAAGCTCCTGTAGTTTTTTATCTACACTTCCCTGAGAACGCATCAAACTTTCACCAATCAGCACCGCATGCACACCAGCTTCTTTTACCAATGCAATATCCCGTGCTGTGTGAATACCACTCTCCGCAACTTTTACTGCGGATTCTGGCAAAAGTTTTGCCAGCCTTTTCGTAACCTCTAAATTTACCTGAAAAGTTTTTAAATTCCTGTTATTGATTCCAATTATCTCCGCATCTATCTCCAATGCGCTTTCAAGTTCAGTTTCGTTATGAATTTCTACAAGCGCATCCAAACCTACAGCTTTGGTAATTTGATAAAAATACTTCAATGTTTCTCTATCCAGCATTGCGGCAATCAGAAGAACCGCAGACGCCCCCATACATCTTGCTTCATAAATCTGCATTTCGTCAATGATAAAATCTTTACGCAAAACCGGCAGCCGAACAGCTTTTTGAATACTTTTCAGGTATTCATCACTGCCAAGGAAAAAATCTTCTTCCGTTAACACGGAGATTGCCGCCGCGCCTGCCTGCTCGTAAGCCTGCGCCTGCTCTACCGGATGAAAATCCGGCTGGATAATCCCTTTGGAAGGAGAAGCTTTTTTTATCTCGGCAATGATATTTAGTTTGCCGGAAGCTGAAACAGCTTTATAAAAAGACGGAACATTCAGCGCACAAGCCTGCGCCCGCTCACGTAATGCATTGCATGACGTTTTCTTCAGCCGTTCGTCTATCCGGACACGCTTTGCCGCTGCAATTTTATCCAAAACCGTATTTGATATCACAGCTTTACCAGCTCCTTACGGTTGGTATATGCACGGATTTCTTCCAGCTTACGCATCGCTGCACCGCTGTCAATAGCATCCGCCGCTATCAGCATCCCTTCTGCAAGACTTTTGGCTTTCTGTCCAACATAAATTGTTGCGGCAGAATTCATAACAACAATATCACGCATTGGGCCTTTTTTGCCGCTGAAAATATCCAGACTGATTTTTGCATTTTCCTGCGCGTCCCCGCCCTGCAAATCAGAAAGTTCACAGCGCTTCATACCGAAAATTTCAGGAACTATAGTATAATCTACAATTTCTCCATCTTTAAGTTCTGTAATATAAGTTTCGCCGGTGTTTGTAATTTCATCTGTACCATCACTGCCATGCACAATCAACGCCTGCTTTTCACCGAGATTACGCAGGGTTTGTGCGGCAAAGTTCATAATTTCCTTTTCATAAACTCCCAGCACCTGTCCCTGCGCCCCCGCAGGATTGGAAAGCGGACCTAAAAGATTAAACATTGTTCGTACGCCAAGCTGTTTACGTACCGGAGCGGCAAACCGCATGGCCGGATGAAAGGTTGGTGCAAACATAAATCCAAAACCAATTTCTTCAATGCATTTCTGCACTGCCGCAGGTTTGAGTGCAATGTTAACGCCCAGCGCTTCATAAAAATCTGCACTTCCGCTTTTGCTTGATACTGAACGGTTGCCATGTTTCGCAACGCTGACGCCGGCGGCGGCCGCAACAATCGCAGAGGTTGAGGAGATATTAAACGTATTTGTGCAGTCACCGCCTGTTCCAACAGGGTCAACACAGAAATCCACATTAGGATGAATCCGTGCACATTTTGATGCAAGGGATTTGGCACCGCCGGTAATTTCATCTACCGTTTCCCCTTTAACCCGCATACCAATTAAATAACCTGCAATCTGTGCTTCTGTGGCGTTGCCTTCCATAATCTGGTTCATTGCATCAAACGCAAGCTGTTCACTCAAATTTTTCCCTTCGATAATGTCTTTAATGGCCTGTGATAACATCATCATAATTACCTCGCTTTTAAAATAATTTTATCAGCGGTTGTAAAGGGACGCATAAAATAAAAAAACTCCTGCCCCTTGAAAAGGGACAAGAGATTACTCCTGCGATACCACCCAAATTGACGTTAAACGCCCGCTCGTTCCGTGCACAACCATACACGCTTCCTTGGTAACGGGTGAAGTTCCCGTCGGCTACTACTAAGGATTCTTCCCGTTCGGACCGCCCTCGTAAGTCCATTCAACCATTCCCGCCTTACCGCGATTCCACCAGCCGCGGCTCTCTTGTAAGCCTGACAAAACAGTTTACTACTCTTACTCTTCGGTTTTACTTTATACTGTCATTCTATAACTCGAAAAAGAATTTGTCAAGATGTTTTTTTAAAAAATTATTTTCTGTAAAACAAAATGATTCTTAACCAGTTACCGTCGAAAAAAGGAAAAAAAACTGGGAGGATTCCCAAAAATAGATAAGATAGAAAAAGTACCTTGATAAAAATACTGCATGCAGTATAATATTAGCTGAAACTAACATATAGTTTACAGTACTATTGTATGATATAGGTAAGGGGATTGTGAAATTATGGTTAAAACTGTCAATCAGTTAAAACCCGGAGAAAAAGGAACCGTACTGCGTTTGGGCAGCTCCGGCGCACTGCGCAGACGTATCATTGATATGGGAATTACACCCGGAGCCACCATTATCATGCGCAAAACCGCCCCGTTGGGTGATCCGATCGAAATTAATGTCCGCGGATATGAACTGAGTATCCGCAAAAGCGAAGCACAGGAAATTGAGGTTATGGTAGGAGAGAAAAAATGAATTACAGATTTGCACTGGCCGGCAACCCTAACTGCGGAAAAACCACGCTGTTTAATGAACTGACCGGCTCAAATCAATATGTCGGCAACTGGCCCGGCGTTACGGTGGAAAAAAAAGAAGGACGTTTAAAACACGATGATATGGATATCGCTGTTGTTGACCTTCCGGGTATTTACTCCCTTTCCCCTTACTCTGCGGAAGAAATCGTTACCCGTAATTATATTATAGATGAAAAACCTGATATGATTATCAACATTGTAGATGCGACAAATATTGAACGTAACCTTTACCTGAGCTTACAGTTAGCGGAACTCGGACTGCCCATGGTAATCGCTCTGAATATGATTGATATGGCGGAAAAACGGGGCGACGTTATTGACTGTACACTGCTGTCCAATCTGCTGGGAATTCCCGTAGTTCCCATATCAGCAAGCAAGGGCAAGGGTATCCATAAACTAATACATACGGCGGTACATACCTTTACTCACTCCATTGATGAAACTCACTGCGATATTCATGTGGATTATAACCTGATTAACAACATTTATACCGGTGCAGTAAAAACAGCGATTGACGAAATTGAGGAAATGATAAGTTCAAACTGTCAGAAAAAAGGGATGCCCTTACGTTGGTCGGCTGTAAAACTCATCGAAGACGACCCGCCTACCATTGTACAATTAGATTTATCTCAAACGCAAATCACCGAACTGGAATTTACGATCAGCAAACTGGAGGAAACAAACCGCGAACGGGATATTGTTATTGCAGATCAGAAATATAAATTCATCTGCGCTGTCTGCAATAAGGCAATTAAACGCGGGAACAAAGAAGACCACCTGAGCATTTCTGACCGAATTGACATGATAGTTACACATAAATATCTTGCTATTCCTCTGTTTCTTGGAATGATGCTTTTAATTTTTATTATCACCTTCGGATATGCAGGAAATAGCCTGAAAGAACTGGTAGATATCGGCATTAATCAAAATTTTGCCGGATGGATGCAAGACTGGCTGACTTCAATGCATGCGGCAGACTGGGCTGTGGGTTTAATTTGTGATGGTATTATCGCCGGCGTTGGCTCTGTCCTCTCCTTTTTCCCGCAAATATTTTTACTTTTCTTTTTTCTTTCTATTTTGGAAGACAGCGGTTACATGGCACGCGCCGCATTTATTATGGACCGTGCGCTCCACAAAATCGGGCTTTCCGGACGTTCCTTTGTACCGATGCTGATGGGATTCGGCTGTTCTGTTCCAGCAGTTATGGCGGCAAGAACCCTTGACCAAGAAAAGGACAGGCGCATCACCATTATGATGACGCCATTTATGTCATGCAGTGCCAAAATGCCTGTTTATCTGCTTTTTATCTCTGCGTTTTTTCCAAAACATCAGGCACTGGTAGTATTTGGACTTTATTTGCTTGGTATTGTGCTTGCCATACTTTATGCATTGTTTCTTCAGAAAACCGTATTGAAAGGCGGACATTCAGCCTTTGTTATGGAATTGCCCCCATACCGTATGCCAACTCCGAAAACGCTTGGTATGCACCTTTGGGAACGGATTAAGGATTTTATTACTAAAGCCGGAACCGTACTTTTAGGTGCAAGCGTTATCATCTGGTTCTGCCAATATTTTAACTTTGCTTTACAGCCGGTAACTGACAGTTCCCAAAGTATTCTCGGTATTATCGGAACTGCGATTGCTCCGATATTTACACCCTTGGGATTTGGTGACTGGAAATCCTCTGTTGCAATATTAAGCGGCTTAATTGCAAGGGAATCTATCGTCAGCACGTTGGGAATTCTCCATGGGACCGGGGGTGAAGCTACCACCGCACTGCTCCCCATATTACAAGGAATATATTCCAATGCAAGCGCATTAGCCTTTATGACTTTTTCCCTGCTGTTTATTCCCTGTATCGCCGCCGTTACAGCAATCCGTCAGGAAATGCATTCTGCAAAATGGACTTGGGCAACATTAGGAATGCAAACGGTTATTGCTTACAGTGTTTCATTTATTGTATTTCAAATTGCAAGGCTTTTCCTGTAAAAACCAGCAATAGGCGAACCGTTTTTAAAAAAGTTCTGTACAGACAAAAAGAAAGGCGATTGTTATGGGAACGATTACTAATGTTATTATTATTTGCATTGGAATCTTCGCTGTTGCCCTGCTGATATGGTCTAAAATCAGACAAGCGCGCGGGCATGGCGGATGCCACGGAAATTGCTATAGTTGTTCTAACTGCAGCACAAAAAAACAAGAGAAACAGGAATAAATATTATGACCCCTTACGGCTAAACAATACCGTGAGGGGTTTGTTTTTTATACCTGCACTCCTCAAAATCAACCGTAAAAAAACAAACCTACTTACCGATAAAGCTAAAAATGAGCAGTAAACCCATCCTTAACTACAATAAAATGACTGTATACTACCCTTTTGACGAATAATCTCATAAATACACACATATAAAAAAACAGGATAAAAAATTGATTGGAGTGGTTGTTTTGGATAATATCAAATCAAACGGTCGGGCAAAACCGAATGATATACCACGTATCCCTGTTCAAGCATCTCCGCCATACCCGCCGATTACCGTAGAGGGACGCAATATTTCCTATGCACAAATTTTATCTTCTGACTTTGCAGGTTCCAAAGGGGAAATGTCAGCAATCTATCAATACATCTACCAATCCTGGATATTGCAGGAACAGCATCCGCTGATTAGCGAGACCTTGCTTCGTATTGCAAAGGTTGAAATGCAGCATCTGAACATTCTTGGACAGTTAACAATAAAGCTCGGCGGGAATCCCAAATGCCAGTTTATCCAAAACCGCAGGTCAATTGTTTGGAATGGCAGCATGGTTAACTACACACAAAACCTACAGGAAATGCTGAAAGCAAATATGGCCGATGAACAATATGCGGCGGATATGTATATGCGGCATGCCACCATGATTCAGGACGGAGATATTTCTGCCCTGCTTGCACGGCTGTCGTTAGATGAATTGCAGCACAAAAGTATTTTTGAAGGATTCTTAGAACAAATTTCAGAAACCAAAACAGTCTGACTTATTTTTTCTTTCATACATAAAAAATATCCCTGATCCATAAATTTCAGGGATATTTTCAATATAAGCACTATGATTTCGTCTGTGTTGTTTCTTCTAAATTCCATGGATTCCTTTCATCCGGATCCGTTGGATCCCATTTGCTGTCCAAAGGAATTTTTTGCGCCTGAGGTTTTCCCAACGGTCCCGGGTCCTCAGAATTATAAATGGTAACCGTTGTCCCAAGCGGGCAATTTTCCTGAATCCATTTCGCATCAGCAACGGTAACACGAACACAACCTGCCGAAGCAGATTCTCCCAGTTTATTATACTCATCAGCCAACAGGGTTTCCGGATTTTTTTTGTCATAAGGCACGGAATGGAACAGAATATCCCTTGTGATACGGGTCGCATATTGTCCCCATACATCATGGATTAATAAACGCCAGCGGTATTCGTTTAAAGTGTGGAAAGTACCAAGCGGTGTATTATCCCCGGTAGAACAAACCATTGCTTTAATCGGAACCGTATATGCACCATCGTCCCCTTTTTCATAAATCGTGATACAATTCACCTGTTTATTCACCTTGATATAATAAGGCAGGGAATTTTGTGTTTTTGCAGGCAATGTTGTTTTTTCTACTGGATTGGTCATATTTTCCTCTTTTTTTATTGTTTGGGAAGTAGTTGCTTCAACTGTAGACTGTGTTATTTTGCTGATTTTTTCCTGCGATGAAGCTGAGGATGATTCAGTAGTGTTTATACTTCTCTTTATCGTTGTCTGTAATACAGATGTTTCTTCTGCTGAATCCAATGAACCCCAAATACTTGTACCGCCGTAAACATTACAGGCACAGAACAGAAACAAGCTTACAAACAATATGCTGATTACTTTTATATAACTTCGATTCAAATTCTGTTTCATATCATTACCCACCTCTATATTCTTTCTACTTCCATTATATAAAGGTCCTGCAAAAACGGCAAGTTACAGCTCAATATCAATTAAGTTACAGTAATATCTAAAATAAAACAAAAAGTAACGGCGTTTTATATCATCATCTTTATTATCTATACTAAAATTATTACAGATTCATCTTAACTATCGGTGGTAATTTTTCTTTACACTTTTCTTCACCCGCGGGAAACAGAACGCTCTTTAAAGCAAATACCGTTGTTACAAGAACATACATAAGAACCGCAATATTGCCGGTCAAGCCTTAATCCTTTCTACTGCAATGAAATCAAGATTAACAAATTCAATATAGAGCAATGCATATGTAGTAAACAAACAATGTATTGATACTGCCGCCAGTGAACGCTAAAATCAAAGGATTTGTCATTGTCCCCACGGCATCTTTTCCTACATTTCTTTCGGTGCAAAACAACCGAAAAGCAGCTTGTGTTAAATATTTGTAAGAATCATTTTGTTGAGTTGGTAAATGTGCTGTTTCAAGCACACATAATTAGATATATATATTGACAGGTTATATAAATTATTGTATAATATAGACAATAAAATAAATATTATTGATAATTATGGATGTAATATTCTGTTGTAACAGAAAGAATCTAAGATTTATGTGAAATTTAACAGGATATTGTTGCTGTGTTGGTCGGTAAACTGTTACGGTTTGCAAATTGCAAACCGTAACAGGATTATATACAAAGTAAAGTTTTCTGCTGTATAACAATAAGATTGTCTGTTTCATTACTGTAAAGTGAATCTTAATATTAAGTATAAAATTTATTGTTATCACACATTGGAAGTCCTGTATCGTTGCAAAAATTTATAATAAAGTATTTCAGCAATGGTTGTTTTATAATTTTTACCTGCAGAAATGCATATAATGAAACTGTAATATTTCTGCATTAGACTTAGTGATAATTTCGCTCAAATAGGATATATCTCTATAAATATCTTATAAAAATTCAGAAAACTGCTTGAAAAATGCTGAATATTATTATATTATGAATTTATAAAACGATGCATTTATTCTATCATCTCATTTTCAAAGGAGGTACAATTATGGAAATACTAAGGGTATCAGCAAAATCTGTTCCGAATTCTGTAGCCGGTGCAATTGCGGGTGTGATTCGTGAAAAAGGATGTGTAGAGGTTCAGGCGGTAGGTGCCGGTGCTACTAATCAGGCATTAAAAAGCGTTGCTATTGCCAGAGGTTATCTTGCGCCGTCCGGCATTGACTTGATTTGCGTACCTGCTTTTGCAAACGTAATGATTGACGGTGAGGACCGCACGGCAATGAAACTAATTGTTGAAGCACGATAAATCAGTAAGTCATAAATACCGGGCGGAGCGTTTTTTGCTCCGCCTTTGTTTCTGTTTGATCTCATTTGGAATACTGTAAAGAGGAGTATGCCCATGCACCGCTCATTAAAGCTGATTTTCCTTTATATCATTTGTCTTTCTACTCTTTTATGCGCGTGCTCCGGACCTGCCGTACCAGTTCCGGAGCCAACGGACCCGCCAACTACTGCTACACCTACTGCTCCCGAACCGGCGGAACCGGAAGTATTTCGTTTATGTTACTCAAGCAAAGACAGCCTGAACCCTTACAATGCAGAATCCGTTATTAACCTCGCTTTGATGCCCCTGATATACGACCCATTATTTCATATAGACGAACACTTTACCGCGCGGCCTGTAATTGCAGAAAGTTATATGATGGACGGACTTTCATGTTCTGTAACGATAAAAACAGGTATTTCTTTCAGTAATGGCAGCACACTAACTACATCAGACATTTTTTCTTCCTACAAACTTGCTTCACAAAGTTCCGTTTATGGCAATAAATTAAAAAACATTGATAAAATAAGCATTGAAAGCGACACTGAGATGACCTTTCATCTAAAAGAAGCAGATGTAAATTTTATTAATACACTTGATTTTCCCATTATTGCCAAAAATACCGGAGAACAGAATTTTCCCTCCGGCAGTGGAAAATATATCATAAACGCTCAAGAAGAAAATATGAATTTAACAGTAAACAGCAACTGGACCCTTGGCACTTCGCCTACACTTACTGAAATTACCTTGGCAGATATTCCTGAAGGCGGCGCTGTTGTTAATGCCCTTGAAACAAAAAAAATCACTTTCTTATATGATGAACTTAGTGAAGGCTCCAGTAAACGTATTAATGCCGCCACGCGGAACGTCCCCATGAATAACCTCGTCTTTCTTGGGGTAAATACCAGTCGTTCCGGATTATCTGCCCCTGCTGTACGGCAGGCACTATCCTGCGCCCTGAACCGCAAAGACATTGTTACCAACGGCTTCCAGGGAAATGCTTTAGCGGCAACAGGACTGTTCCATCCCAACTGGACTCCGGCAGCAAATGCGCAAACCGGAGACATTACAGCTGATATTGCAAAGGCAAAAGAAATTTTAGAGGACTCCGGCAAAAATATTGCCTCCCTTACCCTGCTGGTAAATGAAGAAAATACGTTCCGCAAAGATACTGCCGCTGAGATTGCCTCAAATTTTGCCGAACTCGGGATTGAAATCACTATTATTTCTAAATCATGGGAAGATTACTCTGCCGCAATTACTGCCGGAGATTATGACCTGTTCATTGGCGAACTGCGTATTGCCTCCAACATGGATATCTCCCCATTAATTTTAGAGAATCAGGAAAATCCTCCGGGAGTTTTGTGTCCCGAAAACGTTAAAAATAGCTACATTGCTTATAAAACCGGAATCCTACGGCTGGAAGAGTTTCTTGATACCTTTGAAATGTCTATGCCGTTTATCCCAATTTGTTACAGAAGCGGTATTGTTGCATATTCCAGAAACCTGATGGGCGAAATGGCGCCCGTTCAAAGCAATGTTTTTTCAGGAATAGAAGACTGGTCGCTTTTCCAGTCAAAATAACGGAAAACTTTCGCTTTTTATCCATAATAAATAAGGAAAGTTTGACGTACAGATAAAAATAGGATATAATAAATTTTAAGTAATCACTGGTTAAGGAGGCTCGTATTATGATAAAAATAGAGAACCATCTTGGTGTTATTGAAATATCACAGGAATATTTTGCAAATTTAATCGGCAGCGCCGCTTCCTCCTGCTATGGTGTAGCTGAAATGGTCAACAGCGGTGCAGTACAGGGATTCCGTTCTGTATTTAAAAAAGACAATTATACAGATAAAGGCGTTCGCGTGCATAACGAAAATGGCCGTCTGGTTGTAGACCTTCATATTGTGGTTACCTATGGGCTGAATATCACAGCGATTGTAAAAAGTATTGTCAACAAGGTCAGATATACAGTCGAGGACGCGACCGGACTCGATGTAAAAAAGGTCAATGTTTTTGTAGACGGAATGAAGTCCGAATAACGTACTCGAGGTAGGAGTGTTGTAAATTGATCAGCGGTATTAACCTACGCAACGCCATTATTTCTGGTGCTAATAACATTATGAACCAGAAACAGCAGGTTGATGAATTAAACGTTTTCCCTGTTCCCGATGGTGATACAGGTACAAATATGTCTATGACTATGGCTTCTGCGGCAAGGGAACTTTCCCTTTTACCGGACAACTGCACAGCAGAACAAGTTGCTCAGACCGCCGCGTCTGCTTTGCTGCGCGGCGCACGCGGAAATTCAGGCGTAATCCTTTCTCTTTTGTTCCGCGGTTTTGCCAAAGGCCTGAAGGATTGTGAAGCTGCAGACGGCGTCAGTCTCTCCAGTGCGCTTTCCCTCGGTGTTGAGGCAGCTTATCATGCGGTTATGAAACCGACAGAAGGTACTATTTTAACCGTTGCAAGATTGGCCGCAACAAAAGCAAAGGAAACCTGCAATTCCACAAATGACGCACAGGAGATTTGGAATGTTATTTGCTCCGAGGCACAGGCGGCGCTTGACCAAACGCCGGAAATGCTGCCTGTTTTGAAAAAAGCTGGTGTTGTCGATGCCGGCGGCAAAGGCTTGCTTGTTATTTTTGAAGGCATGAAAACTGTTTTTGACGGAAACGAAGGGATTAAAGGAAATAGCGTTCCTGATGCCGTTTCTTCTCAGCCTAAAAATATCGTTGCTAAGGAAAGCAGCGACATAAAATTTGCTTATTGTACGGAATTTATTATTGACCGCGAAAAAGGCAATACTCGCGATCCTTTACGCCTGCGAGCTTATCTGGAATCTATCGGCGACTGTGTTGTGGTGGTTGATGATGAAGATATTATTAAAGTCCATGTACACACAAATGAACCCGGAAATGCGATTCAGTCGGCTTTAAAATACGGTCAGCTTATGAATATTAAAATTGATAATATGCGTATTCAGCACAGCAATGCAGGCTGGGGCGCTTCTAATGAATCCCCTGAGAATGAAGCTGCGGTGCCTGCCCCTGCTACGCCAACCAAACCTTACGGATTTGTTGCAGTAGCCTCTGGCGAAGGCATTCAGACTTTATTTACCGATTTGGGAGTAGATCAGATTGTTAAAGGCGGTCAGACAATGAACCCCAGCACAGAAGATATTCTTGCTGCTGTTCTTGCCACTCCTGCTGAAACAGTTTTTGTCCTCCCAAACAATAAAAATATTATTATGGCGGCTGAACAGGTTATCCCCCTCTGCATTGACCGTAAGGTACGTGTTTTGCAAACCAGAACCATTCCGCAGGGACTTGCTGCAATGCTGAATTTTGAACCTGATTCTTCCGCTGAAGAAAATCATATTAACATGATGAAAGCCGCAGATCATGTGCAAACTGCACAGGTTACGTTTGCCGCGCGCAACAGCTCTTTTGAAGGCTATAACATTAAAGAGGGCGAAATTCTCGGTTTGGAAAACGGTAAAGTCAGCCTTGTGGATACAGATCCGGTTAAAGCGGCTTACCGTGTAACACGGCATTTATTCAAAAAAGGTACGCACCAATTTGCGACTATCATTTATGGTCAGGGCATTACACAGGAACAGGCTAATCAAGTCAGTTCCATGCTTACTGCAAAATACGACGGTGATATTGACATTACTGTTGTTAACGGCGGACAGCCGGTCTATTATTTCATTATTTCCATTGAATAAAAAACAAGGCTTTCCTAATATGAAAAAATCCGCCGGCAATTTGCATGGCGGATTTTCTCTGTTACAAAGGCTTTTGAAAAAGGAGGGAAAAGATGTACAATATTCATCAGGTAAACATACAAAATTTATCAGGAATCGGTGAAAAAAGAGCTCGGTTATATTGCAAATTGGGAATTACCACCACCGAACATCTTCTGCGCCATTATCCCCGCACATACGAAGATTGGTCACGGATTATTCCGATTATCCACGCACCGTTTGGAGAAAGCTGCTGTGTAAAAGCAGTTATCACCAGCCCATGCCGTACCAACTATATCCGCAAAGGGATGACTTTATATAAATTCACTGCCAGCGACACAACTTCCCAGATGAAAATAACGTTATTCAATAATAAATTCCTTGCAGAAAAGCTGAAAGAAGGCGAGGAATTTCTCTTCTATGGTAAAATCGGAGGTACTTTCACCCAGCGGGAAATGGTATCCCCTGAAATTGAACTCGTTCAAAATGGACAACGCATTCATCCTATTTATCGACAAACAGAAGGCCTTACTTCACGCATGATTGAAAACGCAGTCAGGCAAAGTTTAAAATATCTTGAGCAGCCCATTTCCGATCCTTTACCGCCGTGCATAAGGGAATCTTTTCAGCTTTGCAATTTATCATTTGCTTTGAAAAATATCCATTTTCCAGATTCGCAAGAAGCGCTGGAGCAAGCGCGCCGCCGTCTTGCCTTTGAAGAACTGTTATTACTTCAGCTCGGCTTATTTCGCATAAAACATCGTAGCCAACAACCAACCAGTATTAAAATCCACATAGACTGCACAGAAGAATTTTATCATCTCCTCCCCTTTTCACCAACCCAAGCCCAACGGCGTACTGTAAAAGAAGCATTATCTGATATGCTCTCCGGCACACATCCAATGTCCCGACTGGTTCAAGGGGATGTTGGTTCCGGCAAAACGGTGGTCGCAGCCGCCCTCTGCCACACAGTAATACGCAACGGCTACCAAACAGTTATGATGGCGCCAACAGAAATCCTTGCCACACAGCATTACCAATCCCTATCGGACTTATTTGAAAAAAGCGGAATCCGAACAGCTCTTTTAACAGGGCTTACTTCTGCCGCTGAAAAAAAGAAAATAAAATCTGAATTATCCCAAGGAAATATAGATTTTATTATTGGCACTCACGCTTTGATTCAGGATGATGTTACTTTTCAGAATCTTGGTCTGGTTGTTACTGATGAACAGCATCGGTTTGGCGTCGCACAGCGCACCGCCTTAACAGCCAAAGGCAGAAATCCTCATATGCTTGTTATGTCTGCAACCCCTATTCCACGTACGCTTGCATTAATTATTTACGGTGATCTTGACATCTCCTTACTTGATGAATTGCCTCCTGGACGGCAGCCCATTGCCACTTTTGCAGTCGGACAAGATAAACACACCAGAATCTATAATTATATTAAAAAATTCCTTGACCAAGGGCGGCAGGGTTATATTGTATGCCCTTTAATTGAGGATAACGGCAACGATTTAACCCCAGCACAGGAATACTACAAAAAACTGGCAGATGGAGTTTTTGGAAATTATCGCCTTGGTCTGCTTCACGGAAAAATGAAAGCAACGGAAAAAGACGCCGTTATGGATGCTTTTTCCAAAAATCAAATTCAGCTTTTGGTTTCTACCACAGTGATTGAAGTGGGCGTTGATGTTCCCAATGCAGTGATTATTGTAATTGAAAATGCAGAACGTTTTGGACTTTCTCAGCTTCATCAGCTGCGCGGGCGCGTTGGACGCGGTAAATATCCTTCCACTTGCATTTTAGTTTCTGACGCACAAAACCAGCAAACAATCGCACGACTTAAAATTATGACACAAACTAACAATGGTTTCGAAATAGCAGATGAAGATTTAAAATTGCGGGGGCCCGGTGACTTTTTTGGCAGCCGGCAACATGGACTACCTGATTTAAAAATTGCAGATTTATATAATGACAGTGAAATTTTATATCAAACACAAACTGCCGCCAGAAAACTTTTAACAAAAGACCCTGATTTATCACTACCCGAACATACAGACTTGCGGCAGGAAGTAGAAACGCTTTTTAAAAGCACAGGAACAATATAAAGTCTCTATTTATTATCACTTTTATTCTTTACTGCTGATATATGCAAAAGAATTCAAGACCTATTACCATCTGCATTTTTATTTGAATCAAAACCATCTGTTTAACGCATAGCTTTTTGTTGTCTGCTTTCGGCCAATAACTTTCTAAAAGCATTAAACAAAAAATGGGAACAGCTTAGGATTACGTTTATCCTAAGCTGTTCCTTTTAGCAATAATAAAATTAAACTTTACAATGACAGAAAAAATCTGATTATCTATGGTTTAAATACTTAATAATGCCACTAACAGTAGCCTGAGACAACTCTTGCTGTACACTGTCTTGAAGAAGTTTCTGCATCTCCAACTGATTACTGAGGAAACCATACTCTACTAACACGGATGGAAAACTTGTAACACGGTTTACTACAAATACATTCTGAACTGTTCCTCTATCCACACGTTTCAAATTCGTATTTGATTCAGAGGTATTTTCCGTATAAATTTTATTTTTAAATGCAGTAACCAGTTCCTCATGAATTTTACTGCCTAAATCATAAGAAAACGGATAAAAATAATGAGCAGAAGTGCCGCTTGCATTAGAAATACTTCCGGCCGAATCGGCATGAATAGAAATAAAAATATCTGCTTTAAAATCCTGCGCCATTTCAACACGGTCATATAAATCATAATAAACATCCGTTGTTCTTGTCATGCCGACAGTAGCTCCCAACGCCTGTAATTCATTGCGTAATTTCAGCGCAATCGCAAGATTAATTGTCTTTTCTTTTACCGAACTGTCAATACCTAACGTACCAGAATCCTTTCCACCATGACCGGCATCCAGCCAAATGCGTACTCCTTCCAATGAATAACCATATTTATTATTCGCCGCTTTCGGCTGTGCAGTTGTACGTATTGCCACTTTTATCTGTCCGTTTTCATAATAGGTATCGTATCCGTAAAATACACCATCATTGCGAAGTTTTAAACGAAGTGTATAACTGCTGTCCTGATTCTTTACCCACTGCGCATTGCTGATGATTGTACTTCCTGATATATCAGGCAGTTTTTCAGCCTTGGTTGTAAATGGGAATTTTATTTCCATATACTGTGCAGTAAAAGCGGTAACATTATAATAATAATCTGACCGGTTAGCTGTTGTATAAGACTGCGGAGTCAACGTTACACGAACCGGAATATTCCAAGCAGTATCAAAACTTAAAATCGTTGAACTGCCATTTGTAACAGATTTTGCAGTAACAGCATTATCGCCGTAAGCTTTGCCGTTTCTTACCGATACATCTTCTTGAAGAACGCTAATTCCTGACGCTAAGCGATAAAACTTTTGACCATATTTTGTAAATTCACTGACAACATAATCCTTCGCCCCAACCGGCAAGAACCCATTTGCAGGCGAATATTCTTTAAATACACTCGCATAGGTTTTTGAATCATTTAAAGTGAAAATAAGAGCATGTTTGGAAGTTACGGTTGCAATCTTAGCATCGCCTGTTACTGGCGGAAGCCCGCTATTATCTTTGACGTTTTTTAAATAATCACCGCATACATAACCATAACTATCTTTATAAATAACTTTATACCAATTATTTGATGAGAAATATCCAACCAGCTGTACTGTTGTTCCGGCAGACAACAACCCTAACTTACCATATGCGGTACCTGGACCTTTACGCACATTAAGACCATCCGTTGTAACACCTGTGCCTGAAAAACTTTCCATTCCCTTATCAACAGAAGGGTCAATCACCGGCTTTGTTGTTGTAGTTGTTGTTACCGGTTGCTGTGTTTCTTTAATATTTGTTAAATAAGTTCCGGAAACATAGCCGTTTTTACCGCCATAATTGATTTTATACCATGTTTTATTTGGCAAACGGCCTATAATTGTTACGGCAGAGCCTTTTGGCAATACCCCCAATTTACTGTAGCCAGTAGACGGACCGCTGCGTACATTTAAATTATCGGTGGTTTTTGCTGTAGCGTTAAAATTCACTGTTCCATCGCCATTGACAGAAGACGTTGTAGTTGGCTGTGATGTTGTTGGTTTTGTAGTAGGAGGGACTGTAGGCTGTGTTGTTGATATTGGCTTGTAATTATTCACGTATGTTGCCGACACATAGCCATAACTGCTGCCATAAATAATTTTATACCAGCCCGAAACCAAATCCACAATTTTTATAGATGTTCCCTTGGCAAGTACTCCCAATTTCCCATATGATGTGCCTCTGCCAGAACGAACATTCAAGTTATCTGTTGTTATACCCGTCGCTATATAATTCGTCCCTGTGCTCGAACCGGATGCTGTAATATTTTTCATGTAACTTCCCGACACATATCCATAACCGCCGTTATAGGATATTTTATACCAATCCAGAGCACTGAATTTTCCAACCAACGTAACTTTTGCACCTGTACCTAAAGAACCAATTTTATTATAAGATGTTCCGGGTCCACTGCGCACATTCAAGGTAGTTGTCGTTACGGCAGTACCTGAAAACGCTGTCATATTAGCATCAACGGAACCGGTTTGAGCAAAATTGGAAAGATAAGCGCCTGACATATAGCCATATCCGCTGCCATATACAATTTTATACCATGCGCCGCCGGAAAACTTTCCAACAACAGTAATACGCATATTTTTCGATACCGTACCAATTTTGGAATAAGACGTCGACGGACCACTGCGTACATTTACCGTAGTTGCATTCACAACTGCAGTTGCATTATAAGCTGTCATGCCACTATCCGCTGCAGGCGCCTGCATTTGCTCAAGCGATACCATTCCTTCTGTAGACAGTTCCTCATCTGCCGCCATATTTTTTCGGGATGGCAATGCCCCTGCAAATACTGCCGCCACAAGTGCAAACACAGTGAAACAAGCAGTAATTTTTTTAGACAAGTTCATAAATATATCCCTCCATAACTATTTATATCTTGATTCAAACAAAATTATATTACCTATTACAGTATATCAAGGAAATTCTTTAGTTCATTTTTAGCATAATCATTTGCATTGCTTGCCCACAAACTGTTATAAGAATATAAAATAAATCCATCGCAGCTGCCTGTCCACCTCAAATAATCCAACTGCCGTGCCAAATTATCAGTATTCCGCACCCACTCGTAGCGCATAGGTTCTTCTCCGCTTTGCTGAACGCCGCAGCGATAAGCACCCAAGCCAATATACAATTTAACATTCGGTAAAGTTACTAAATTTACCCAGCGGTCTGTCCATTTATCAAATGGGGCAAAATTATGGTTAAATCCAAAATAAATCTGCGGTACCAAATAATCCACATATCCTTTTACAGAACCCCATTTATATACGTCCGCATATAATTCATTTACATTATTTTCAATTGTCCCCTGCGGACTGATACCAAAAGCTACGGAACTGTTTATTTTTTTTACAGCGCTGTAACAGCCGCGAACCATTTTATCAACATTGTCTGTACGCCATTGTTTTAAGGTCATTGTACCGCCAGAGGACTTATATTTCGCATAGTCTGCCGCATCAATCGAAGCATCCGTTGTTGGATAGAAATAATCGTCGAAATGCACGCCGTCTACATCATATTTTTTCACAATTTCTTCTACGCCATTGATGATTAACTTCTGAACATCTTCGCTTGCGGGATTATAATACAAACCATTATTCCATTTGATGACGCGTGTGTCATTCGGATTTTTTTCCAGCCATACTCTCGCAGGATTGTTTGTTGCAAGCTTGGAAATGCTGGTGCCGGATGTTGAAATACGGTAAGGATTCACCCACGCATGCAGTTTCAATCCCCTTTTATGAGCCTCTTCAATCATATATTTCAGCGGGTCATAAGTGGGTTCTTTTCCTTGCTCACCGGAAACATATACGCTCCACGGAAAATAATCTGACTTATAATAAGCATCCGAGAATGGGCGCACATGTACAAATACAGCATTCATCCCGTCTTTTACAACTTTATCGAAATATTCGCTCACCTTTGCTTTGCAAATTGCTTCATTATTGGTTCCGGTTGCAAAATTCAGTTCTATATAACTCAGCCAAACACCGCGCAACTCGCCTGTTGCAGCTTTGCTTCCGGATGCATTTAATTTAATATCAAAATTTTTCAGATAATCACCGGATATATAGCCGCTGCCGCCGCCATACTTTATCTTATACCAATAAGTTTTGCCAACATGAAATCTTCCTTGCAGAGTTACTGTCGTATTTGCCTGCAATTTACCAATAGAATTATACGAAGTTGCCGGACCGGAGCGGACATTCAGGTTATCCTGAGAAACCACTGCCGTACCGCTTGCACTCAGCATTCCATCATCTGTATCAGAAGGCTTGGCCGTAGTTGTAGTAGTTGGCGCGGGTTTTTCAGTTGTCGGCGGGGTTACAGAATCCAGCACAACATACTCTGCAAACACATAGGCATCCCTTGTACCATATTGAATTTTATACCATCCGGCAGAATTCGTACCGATAATATGTAACTTTACACCTTTGGGTGCAACCTCAAGAACAGATGCTTTTGTATTCGGTGCTGTACGGATATTCAGTCGCGCCGTAGTTAGCCCATAAGTATCTTTCACCTGAAAGCCATCATTTGGTTTAGCCGTAGTTGTTGTGGTTGTACTTAATTTCAGATAATCGCCGCATACATAACCGTAGCCGGAACCATATGCAATTTTATACCAATTCGTTTTTTCAAATTTGCCGATAAGCGTAACGGTCGTTTTTGCCGGAAGTGTTCCCAGTTTGGTATAGGACGTTGCAGGCCCTTTACGAACATTCAATACATCGGTGGTTACCGCTTTTCCACTGACGGCAGTCATACCCGCATCTATAGACGGTGCCGCCGTTGTTGGTTTTGCAGTTGTCGGCTTGGTTGTGGCAGCAGATACTTTGATATAGTCGCCGCATACATAGCCATAACCATTTCCATACTGAATTTTATACCAATTTGTTTTTTCAAACTTGCCTACTAAAACAAGAGATGCGCCCTTAGAAAGAACCCCCAGTTTACTGTAAGAAGTGTTCGGTCCTTTACGGACATTTAATACATCAGTGGTTACCGCTTTTGCACTAACGGCAGTCATGCCTGCATCTATAGACGGCGCTGCTGTTGTTGGTTTTGCAGTTGTCGTCGGCGCTGTCGTTGCTGTAGTCCCGCCGGAAATTTTAGTTAAATAATCGCCGCACACATAACCATAAGAACTGCCATATTTGATTTTATACCAATTAGAAGTAAATTTGCCTACCAAGGTTACTGACTGTTTTTTGGGCAGAACGCCCAGTTTGCTATAGGAAGTAGACGGCCCTTTACGGACATTTAAGTTATCCGTGGTTACAGCAGTACCGTTGAATACAGTCATTCCCGTATCTGCACCGCCGACAGAAGGACTACTGCCGGATACCTTAAAACCGCCTAAATATTTTCCGCTTATATAACCGTAACCGGATGCAAATTTTATTTTATACCAGCTGTTTGAAAATTTCCCAACAACGGTCACCTGCATATTCTTGCGCACGGTTCCCAATATTTTATATGACGCTGCAGGGCCGGAACGGACGTTAACCGTACCGCCGGTAACAGTTGCAGCTGCATTATAAACCGTCATTCCGCTATCCGGATTCACGCGAGGTTCTACCAAAAGAGGAACCTCCATACGCGGAATTACTACATCACCCGCCGGCAACTGAGACTGCGGCGGATTTTTACTCATCCCCATTACAACTGCTGACAGGCCGCTTAGAACAATCATCGCCGCTAATATTGCCGCAAGGATTCGCCAAGATTTTCTGTGACTGCTTTTCTTGCTATTAGTAGACATCATTTTACACATCCTTACCAATCAGTAATCACAATTTATTATACCATAATTATAATAAATTTGTAACATTATTTAACTCTTTTGTCATATTTTTTCTGATTGCTGATTCTGAAAACATAGAGCTATAAGAAAACATTACGAATCCGTTATACTTGCCAATTTTCCTGATATAATCAATCTGCCTTGCAAGAATATCATCATGTTCTGCCCACTCGCCTTCCGCTTCATCTCCGCATTTGTATGCCGCAAGCCCTGCATACAAGTTAACAGAACCATCGGAAACCAGTTCATACCATTCATCCGCTGTTTTTTCAAAAGGACAGGTCTTATTTTCAAAACCAAAGTAAAGCTGTGGACATAAATAATCAACATATCCTTTAATACTTCCCCAGCTTTTCACATCAGCAAATAACGTATTTTCATTCAAATCCAGATTTCCCGCAGGACTGATGCCAAACAGCACATCCTGATTTATTGATTTGACAGCCGTGTAAATTTCTTTAATTAAAAGGTTGACATTATTTTTTCTCCATTCTTCCTGAGACATTTCCCCTCCCTTTTTTTTATAAACATTATATTCTGTTTCGTCAATATAGGTATCTGGCTGCGGATAAAAATAATCATCAAAATGGATACCATCCACCGAATAATTTTCCAGAATCTCTTTCACTCCGTCAACAATAAGTTTGCGCGCCTCCTCACTTGCCGGATTAAAATATAATCCGGTTGGAGTTAAAATACGGCGGGTATATACATCTTCTTCTAACCACACACGAGCTGGATTATTTTCTGCCAACTTTGCTGTATCCGTAATTAAACTAATACGGTATGGATTAATCCATGCATGTATTTTTAAATTTTTTTCGCGGGCCTTTTCTATCATAATTTGCAACGGATCAAAACCCGGGTCCTTTCCCTGTTCACCTGTCAGATAAGCGCTCCACGGAAAAATAGTCGATTTATAAAAAGAATCACAAAAAGGACGCACATGCACAAATACTGTATTAAACCCAAAATCGGCTATATTAGTGAACATTTCTTCAATTTTTACCTCAAAATCTTTCTGCAGATTTTCGCTTCCTATCATACTCAGCTCGTTGTATGTAATCCATATTCCCCGCAGTTCCTTTTTTACATCCACTTGTTTTGTCTTTTGGGGAATGTTCTGTATATCTTCCCGAGAAAACTGCGTCGTTGATTTTATATCATTTTCTTTTTCTTCTGAAAACGAAAAATTGCAGCCAAAAATATTTACGATATAAAAAATCAGCATTATAATAATAAATATCCTTGTTTTCAAAACGTTCATCCTCCCAGTCATGGAATTCTTTTTTCCTGTTGATTTATATTTATTATAAATAACTTGACTTATTCATATCAGAGCCGTACAATGAGCTGAAAACGACAGGAGATGATCGAAAAGTGCCTATATATCCAATGATTTATTTACTGAGTATCAACATCATCAGCATAATCGTAACAGTTTATGATAAACACTGCGCGAAACATCACAAATGGCGGATACCGGAATACACATTACTGATACTCGGTTTTTTCGGCGGCGCACTTGCCATGTTTATATGCATGAAGTTAATTCGGCATAAAACGAAGAAAAAGAAATTTATGATTATGCTTCCTATCTTTATTTGTCTACAGACCGCTTTTTTTATCTGGTTATTTGGTAAAATTTAAACTTTTTTTATTTTTCTATTGACAAAAAAGATAAAGATTCTTATAATAATAATAATTGTTACTGTTATTGATTGGAGGTAATCATGGCACTGGAAAAAAGAAGCCGCCAGCGTGAAGCTCTGCTTGCAGATCTTGCTTCACGAACAGATCATCCAACGGCAGATGAACTCTATTTTTCTTTGAGAGAAGAATTTCCAAATATTAGTCTTGGCACGGTTTACCGAAACCTTTCCCAACTTAGTGAAAATAACACTATCTTAAAACTCACCTGCGGCGGCGCCGACCATTTCGATTATAACACACAACCTCACTATCATTTGCTCTGCTCAGAATGTAATCGTCTTTATGATTTAAATATGCCGGTTTTAGATGAATTAGATAATGAAGCCCAAAAATATTATAACGGTAAAATCAATGATCACAGACTGATATTTTACGGCATCTGTGAAAATTGTTTCATACATAATAAACATTTCAATGGAGGTAATGTAAAATGAAAAAATTTGTTTGCAGCGTATGCGGCTATACTCATGAAGGAGATTCCGCTCCGGAGTTTTGCCCAATCTGTAAAGCTCCGGCATCTAAATTCAACGAAGTCAGCAGTGAAAAAGCTTGGGCTGACGAACATCGCGTTGGAATCGCCAAGGATGTTGATCCTGAAGTAATTCAGGGCCTTCGTGAGAACTTCACCGGTGAATGTACAGAAGTTGGCATGTACCTTGCCATGAGCCGTCAGGCTGACCGTGAAGGCTACCCTGAGGTTGCAGAAGCATATAAAAGAATTGCTTTTGAAGAAGCAGAACATGCCGCTAAATTTGCTGAACTGCTTGGCGAAGTAGTAGCCGCTGATACCAAAGCAAATCTTCAGGCTCGTGTTGACGCTGAATATGGTGCGACAGAAGGTAAATTAATGCTCGCCAAAAAAGCAAAAGAATTAAATCTGGATGCAATCCACGATACCGTACACGAAATGTGCAAGGATGAAGCAAGACACGGCAAAGCTTTTGAGGGACTCCTCAATCGTTATTTCAAATAATATTTACAAAAAAACACAAAGGATATGCTGCAATAATAGCGGCATATCCTTTGTCTGTATATGGGGAGAGATAAAATAAAAACCATCTTAATCATATTTATATTCACCATTATTTTTATATTGAAAATTTTATATCTAACTTTCGACTATCCACATAAGTACTGTGTTTTCAAGCATTTTGAAACATTAAAAACATTCGAATTTACCACGATTGAATGAGCCTTGATATGATTATATATATTGATTTAGGACAATCTTATAAATGACTTTGTTAAATATAAAAAGCAGTCACTAATGCTAACGTCAAATAAGGAAGTAATTTGAAAACAACATTGAAGTACAATATTATGGGCGTTGCAAAGGCAAAAGCCAGCGTGGGAAGCGAAAACGCTTCTTGCGCTGGCTTTTTTCTGTCAAAATATAAAATCGCACATTCGCAAAAGAAAAAATCCTTTGCTACAATGCAGGCAAAGGAGGTCAGAAAATATGCGATGTGAAAAATACTACATAGCGATTGACGAAAATGAATGGAGGATTATCATTAACGCCTTGAATTCCTTACGGAACAAACTGCTTGCAGAAGGGAGATATACCGACGCTGTTGATGATGTTCTAATCAAAGTGGTCAACACACCAGTCAGGAAATTCAAAGTCAAGATTACGGAGGGTTAAAATTATGGAGAAAAGTTTATTTGAGCAGATGGGCGGTACATATTCAAGAGTTGGCGATTATCATTTGCCTAATCTCCTGCCATCCCAAGAAGAAACCAAGCCAATCGGCTTATGGGGGCAGCGTCACGCAAGATATTTGAAAATACATCGAAAAGTTACCTACTATAATCTGCTTACAAGCGGCAGGCTGAACAGTTACCTTGCCGAAATCAACAAGCAGGCGGAGGACATGTTTTTTCGGCTGGTAAAGGAAATGGCAAAACGGGAAGCTGTTACGGAGGAACTAAAAGCGGAGAACGCCCTGCTTTGGACAGGAAAAATGAATGAGATAAGCGCAAGGGCGAGAGAAATCGTAAACGCCGAACTGATTTACAATTAACCGAATGTAACGCTTATATTTCAAAAAATGCGGCGGGCAGGAATAATTCCCTTGCCCGCCGCATTTCTGTGCTTGGAAACACATAAAATAGGCAATTTCGACACTCAAAAGCGTTACATATACACACCAAATTACAGGTTCTTGTAATTTATTCCCCATTCTTCCATAGATTTGATAATTGGACGCATAGACTCGCCAAGCTCGCTTAATGCGTATTCTACTCTCGGCGGGACTTCGGGATAAACAGTACGAATAACAATACCGTCATCCTCCATAGAGCGAAGGCTGTCCGTCAATACCTTTTGACTGATACCCTCCAAATCCTTTTTCAACTCATTAAAGCGCCACGGACGAGCAAGAAGATTACGCATAATAAGCAATTTCCATTTGCTACCTATCATCCGTACAGTTGTCGCTACGGGACAAGCGGGCATTTCGTCCTTTGTCAGCATATGAAAACCTCCAAAAATTATATTACATCATATTTGAATGTTACATTCTTATTATACTGCAACACTCGCCATTTTTCAATAGATTTTTATATGTCACAAATTTTTTCAAATTTTTTTCGCTCCAAAAACCCTGCTATTACGCAAAGGTCACAAAAAGGTGACTGGGTAATAAAAAAGTACGTACTTGTGGAGGGCAAAAAAATCAGTAAAATAATAGATACAGAGGGCAAAACGCTCGCTGAATACTTATACGGAGGTCAAAACAATGGCACTTTCTAATCTGTTTGGATGGAACAAAAAGGAGGCTACTCCTTCCACAGCTTGCGGTGCGTCTGACAAGCCGGAAGAAAAGCCTGCTGCTTGTGGCTCTGCCTGTGGCGCTGGCGATAAGCCTGCCGAAACTCCCGCAGCTTGCGGTGCAGCCGACAAGCCGGAGGAAAAGCCTGCTGCTTGCGGCTCTGCCTGTGGCGCTGGCGACAAATAATTGTTCCGTTCTCTATCCCAAAGCTGTTCCCGGCGGGAACGCTCTCGCCGGGAACATTTAGATGTTACTCGGTATAACCGATTTTATATAAAGCGAGGTATGCGATATGAAGCAATATTTTTCTTTTCAATGGCACATTACAGATGCGTGCGATCAGCGGTGCAAGCACTGTTACATTTTTTCGGGAGATACCTGTAAAAAAATAGATTCTATGAATTGGCAGCAAATGCAGGACACCTTTTATAATTGTCTTGATTTTTGCGAGGTTTATAACCGTTTGCCCTATTTCTATATTACGGGCGGCGATCCGATTCTGCACCCTGATTTTTGGAGACTTCTGGAACTGCTTCACGAACGCAGCGTACCTTTTACCATTCTCGGAAATCCATTCCACTTAAACGATCAGGTCTGCCGTGAACTGAAAGCATACGGCTGTGAGAAATATCAGTTGTCAATCGACGGTCTGCGTGAGACACACGACTGGTTTCGGAAACCCGGCTCTTACGACTGCACTCTTGAAAAAATCGGCTGTATTAACCGTGCAGGAATCCGCAGCGTTGTGATGACCACAGTTTCCAAAACAAACCGCATGGAAATCCCCGGTATTATCGACGCTGTTGTAAAAGCAGGCGTGAATGTATTTGCTTTTTCCCGTTATGTTCCCAGCGGCGGCGATCTCGATGCGAGTATGACGCCGCTGGAATATCGTGACCTGCTTGCCGTGTGCGATAAGAAATTCAAAGAGTACGAAGCAGAGGGCTGCAATACCTACTTTAACAACAAGGATCACCTCTGGACGCTGTATGAATATGAAACGGGAGCGTTCAAAATTCCCGAAAACGCGAAGGACGGCATGATTTACGGCGGCTGTAACTGCGGAAACTGCCATATTACCATTCTTCCCACAGGTGAAGTTTACGCCTGCCGCCGGGTAGCGGACAGCCATGTGGGGAATATCTTTACCGACCGTCTTGCCGATATATGGGTAACAAAAATGGAGTGTTACCGGGAATACACGAAATTCAGCAAATGTGCAAACTGCAAACTGCTAAGCTTCTGCCGGGGCTGCTCCGCAGTCGCAAAAGGAACAAACGGAGACTTTTATGCCGCCGACCCGCAGTGCTGGGCAGATGAGAACAGCGATTTGTTCAGAAAGTGAGGGTGCCTGTGAATACGACAATGAAAGCGGTTTTGCTTAACAGACCGGCAGAAGCCGAAAGTGTTGAACTTTGCGAAATTCCGATTCCCGAAGTAAAGCCCGGCTGGGTACTTGTCAGAATAAAAGCATTTGGAATGAATCACTCCGAGCAGATTTTGCGGTTAAATGAAATCAGAGCCGACTATATCAGAAAACCAATTATTCCCGGTATTGAATGCGTTGGAGAGATTGCCGATCCCTCAGACAGCAATTTTACAGCCGGACAAAAGGTTGTCGCTCTTATGGGCGGTATGGGGCGCAGTTTTCACGGAAGCTATGCAGAATATACACTTTTACCGATTCATCATGTATTTGCTGTGGAATCGGCGCTTTCGTGGACGGATATGGCGGCAATCCCCGAAACCTATTTTACAGCATGGGGTTCACTTTTTGAATGCCTCCATCTGAAACCAAGCGATACATTATTGATTCGTGGCGCTACCTGTGCGCTTGGTTATGCGGCAATTCAGATAGCAAAAGCGATTGGCTGTACTGTTGTTGCAACAACGCATAAAGAAAGTAAGCTGCCGTTGCTTACGGGGGCGGATAAAGCGATTCTTGATACGGGAAAGCTTTGTGATACCCTGAACGGCGTAACAAAAGCGTTGGAGCTGGTCGGCCCCAAAACTCTGCCTGACACGCTCCGCTGTGTAGAAAAGGGCGGAATCGTCTGCAATACGGGTATTTTAGGCGGCGTATATATACTGAACGGCTTTGATCCGATTAAGGATATTCCGAATGGAGTATATCTCACCGGATTTTTTTCCAACTATCCGACCGAAAAAACAATGCGGGATATTTTTGAGTTTTTAGACAATCACAGTCTGAAACCCGCCATCGGAGCAAGTTTTGCCTTTGAGCAGATTAAGGACGCTTGTTTTGCTCTTGACAGCGGAAGCGTGAACGGAAAAATCGTTGTCACCCTTTGACAGCAGGCAGGAGAAAGAAACGATGGGCATGGAACAAAAAACACATTTTTTGGTAGACAAATCAAAATGTATCCGCTGCGGCAGATGCGTAAACGTCTGCTCCGGCATGGTGCTTTCCCCCGGCGCAAACGGCTGCCCGGAAATGAAAGAATTTGAGCGGTACGGCTGGCGGGGGTGCTGGAGGTGCCAGCACTGCCTTGCGGTGTGTCCGACAGGCGCAATCTCCATTTTTGATAAGAAACCGGAAGATTCGCTCCCTCTGCCACCGTCTGAAATGGGCGGCTATATGGAACAGCTTGTAATGAGCCGCCGTTCCTGCCGCAGATACCTTGACAAAAATGTTGAACCGCAGATAGTTGACAGGATATTAAACGCTATGCAGGCTGTCCCCACAGGGGGAAATTCAAGCAGCGTGGAATACACGGTAATTGACGATAAAAACAGGGTAAAAGAAATCTGGCAGCTTGCCTATTCCAAAATGGAATCCGCCGCCAGAAAACACATTTACACTTCCAGCTTCAGCGATTTCTATTACAGTAAGATGAAAGAATCAGAAAAAACAGTCAGAAAAGATGAGCTGCTTTTCTGCGGCGCACCTCATCTGTTTATCGCCCACGAAAAATGTTCGGGCAAATGGGCAGAAGATTCCAAAGTAAATTGCAATATCGCAACTGCCTACTTTGAACTTCTCGCCAATGCATTTGGATTGGGTACGATTATTATGAGTTATCCGGCAGATGTACTTATAGAGCTTGCACCGGAAGCGAAAAAAATGCTTCATATACCGCCCAACCATTATATGAAGCTGATTGTGGGCTTTGGCTACCCTGAAATACCGTATGCAAGAGGCGTACAAAAAGACAGAAAAGCAAAAATCCACCGCTATTCGGAGCAGGGACGAAGTTAAGAAAGCGAGGAATAAAAATGGAGTTTATGGATATTTCCAAAATGCGGGTAACTGTCCGTAAATTCTCGCAGAAGCCTGTTGAGGAAGAAAAAATAGAGAAGATTTTGGAAGCCGGCAGATGGTCTCCTACTGCGGTAAACGCACAGCCGCAAAGAATCATTATACTGAATACGCCTGAAAATCTGGCGAAGGTTAAGGAGTTCTGCTCTTTCGGTTACGATCAGAAATATGTGGATTTATCAAAAGAGTGCGACGATAAAGAGCATGGAAAAATCAATCTTTACTACGGCGCACCGCTTGTTCTGTTTGTGTGCTATGACAAAACCGCCTGCTGGATGCATCCGATAAGCGGAAAAAGCAGCGGAGCGACAGACGGAACGATTGTCACCACACATATGATGCTGGAAGCGGCAAGTATTGATCTTGGAACGGTATGGATCAGCTATTTTGATGAAGATAAGGCAAAGGAACTCTTGAAGATTCCCGAAACTTGGCAGCCCGTGTGTATGCTTTATATTGGCTATCCGGCAGATGATTTTGTCCCGAACACCAAGCTCGGCTGTCATAGAAAGCCGCTTAGCGAGACCTGTTTTTATAATCAGGCACCGCTAAAATAATTTAGGAAGGATGGTGTATATGGACGCAAAAACCTGTATAGAAAAATTGAAGCTGGTCGGCGTTTTGTCCTTTGCAACGGTTGACAGCGAGGGTAATCCGCAAATCCGCTGTATCAGCGCAATTCATTTTGACAGCGACAGCTTCTATTTCTTCACAGCGAGAGGAAAAAACTTTTGCAAAGAGCTTCTGGAAAGCGGAAAGGTACAGATACTCGCCTATACCCGTTTCAAAGAAATGATACGGCTGTCAGCAAAGGCGCAGCCTGTCCCCGAATCGGAGCAGGAAGAAAAAATCAATACGATTTTTGCAGAGCAGCCCTACCTCTCAAATGTTTATCCGGGCGATACCCGAAAAATAGGGATTATTTTCGAGATAAAAGACGCAGAGATTGAATATTTCAATCTTGGCGTAAAGCCGATTTTCAGGGAAAGTTATACGCTTGGAGCGGGAACGCTGTCCGAAAAAGGATATGTTATCACCGATAGCTGTATTGGGTGCGGGAAATGTCAGCGTGGCTGTCCGCAGCAGTGCATTACGCAGGGCAAGCCTTATTTTATCCGGCAGGAACATTGTCTGCACTGCGGAAACTGTTATGAAAACTGCCCTGTTCATGCAGTTGGGAAACGAGGCGGCAAATGAATCAAACGGAAAGAAGGATTTTCTTAATCAAAGCATTGCTCAGGGAGCAGCCGAAATATGCGGATATGCAGATTCCAGCGAACGCTGATGAGCAAAAGAAGCTCCTGCGTTCGCTTTTTAATATCCGTATGCCGGAGCCTGTATCAGAGGAATTTCTTAGGGTACAGGATGCGTATTTGCAAGAGGAAACCGCCCGTAAGGGGATTACCGATTTTACAGATTTAACTCCGGCGCAGAACGGTATTTACCTTTGGCAAGGGGATATTACGACGCTTCGGTGTGACGCTATCGTTAATGCCGCAAACTCACAGCTTCTCGGCTGCTTTTGCCCAAATCACGGCTGTATTGACAATGCCATCCATACCTTTGCAGGCGTTCAGTTGCGCCTTGCCTGTGCGGATATTATGCTGGAACAGATCGTCGATGAAGAACCGGGTAAAGTCAAAATCACGCCCGCCTATAATCTTCCATGCGATTATGTTTTTCACACAGTCGGTCCAATCGTAAAAGGCTGTGTGACAAAGGAAGATGAAAAACTGCTTGCGTCCTGCTACCGTTCCTGCTTGGAACTTGCGTTGCTGAGCAGAATAAACCGCATTGCATTTTGCTGTATCTCTACGGGCGAGTTTCATTTTCCAAACGACCGTGCAGCCGAAATCGCCATACAGACTGTAACGGAATTTGTGGCGCAAAAACAAAGCGAAATCAAGGTGATATTTAATGTTTTCAAAGATTTGGACTACGAAATCTACAAAAAGCTGCTCCGAACAAATTAGCCGCCTTAAAGAATCAATCCAATCTGCCGACGCCATTGTGATCGGCGCAGGTGCAGGTCTTTCCACTTCCGCAGGCTTTGTCTATACCGGGGAGAGATTTCACGAGTATTTTTCGGATTTTGAGAAGAAATATGGCTTTCACGATATGTATTCCGGCGGTTTTTATCCGTACAAAACGCCGGAGGAGCATTGGGCGTATTGGAGCCGATATATCTATGTGAACCGTTATATGGACGCTCCGAAACCGATATATCAGGAGCTTTTTGAGCTTGTAAAGGATAAGGACTATTTTGTCATTACCACCAATGTGGATCATTGCTTTCAGAAGGCGTGTTTTGACAAAAAGCGTTTGTTTTACACACAGGGAGATTACGGACTGTTTCAATGCAGCGTCCCCTGCGACATAGACACCTACGATAACGAAGAAATCATACGGCGTATGATGGACGAACAAAGGGATATGAAAATCCCTGCGGAACTGATTCCGAAATGTCCGAAATGCGGGAAGCCGCTGACGATGAATCTGCGCTCGGACGATAAATTTGTTGAGGACGAAGGCTGGATTGCCGCCGCTGAGAGATACGAAAACTTCCTGCGGACAAGGAAAAATCAAAAAATCCTATTTTTGGAGCTTGGCGTAGGCTACAATACTCCGGTTATTATTAAATATCCGTTTTGGCAGATGACAGCACAAAACAGCGAGGCGGTCTATGCTTGTGTAAATTATGGGGAAACAGTCTGCCCGAAAGAAATTGAGGCACAGTCCATTTGTATTGACAGTGATATTGGGACAGTCCTTTCTGATTTGAGGTGACGCTATGCACGATATTTGGAATCCGTGGCACGGCTGTGTGAAATGCAGCGAGGGTTGTCAGCACTGCTATATGTATTTTCTTGACCGTGTGCGGGAGCGAAACGGCGCTGATATATACCGCACAAAATCGCGCTTTCGTTATCCGATTCAAAAACAGCGTGACGGCGGTTATAAAATCAAAAGCGGCGAGCTAATCCGTGTCTGTATGTCCTCTGATTTCTTTTTAGAGGAAGCTGACAACTGGCGTGAAGAAGCGTGGGATATAATACGCCGACGCCCGGATGTGAAATTTTTTCTGCTGACGAAGCGCCCGCAGAGAGTGGAAAAATGCCTGCCGAAAGATTGGGGCGATGGCTGGGACAATGTAATGTTTAATGTTACCTGTGAGAATCAGCACAGAGCCGACGAGCGTATTCCGATATTGAAGGAACTGCCTTTTAAGCATAAAGGAATCATGTGCGCTCCGTTCATCGGTGCGGTCAGTATTGAAAAATATCTTGGCGGCGGTGTGATTGAACAGGTAATTTGCGGCGGCGAAAATTATGACGGCGCAAGACCGTGTAACTTTGATTGGGTAAAGTCTTTACAGGCTGAGTGCGTTGCTCATAATATTAAATTCTGCTTTATTGAAACAGGGACAGTTTTTATCAAGGACGGAAAACGCTATCACATTCCGAAAAAGCAGGTACAAAGTGAAATGGCGTATAAATCGGGAATGAATTATGAGGGCAAACCGATAGACTGGAAGCTGACTGATCCTTTTGGCAGACTGATTCCGAAAGAAAATTTGTATGTACCCCATTATCGGAATAACTGTAAACATTGCGGAAGCAGGCTTATCTGCAATGGGTGTTCCGATTGTGGTCGTTGTAAATAGATCATTGCACTCATCTTATGCCTTATTGGTTTTTGCCTAAACAAAATAGTATTCCCCACCAGCCGAAAAAGTATTCAAAATTTCTTTCTAAAAGTATTGACAAACACTTGTTTCGTCCAGTATAATAAAATATTCTCTCAGGAGAGCCACAATCAACTACATATCTTCACGAAATTTGGAAGTACGGTTTTACGCCGTACACGCCTGCGGTATGCGGAAAGGAAATACCGCCGTTTCCGAAGCCGCCCTGAACTGTCGGCGGGCGGAAAGCGTAAAAGACAGTTTCGACTTTGAATTTCAAAGCCGGTTACATGAGTGTGAAACCAACATCACAAAGGGATAACTCTATCTTTTTGTCGGTTAGTCGGTACGCATTCGTGTACCGGCTTTTTTTGCTGCCCAAACGCCGGTTACAACTGAATGACCGGCTGAATAGGATATGTTTTTTCGGGAAAGTATTGCCAAGATATGAGCGTACCAAGAGGAACGAAACGCCGCCTAACGGGGGGCAGGAACTGCATTCAGGCAGACCGGCAAAAACGCCTGCGAGAAAGACAAATATTTAGGGGTCCCCGAAAAGTCGAAAGACTTTTTGGGGAGAGGAGGAGCAGCGGAATGAATGAGTTTTCGTGCTCGCACGGAAACGAATGATATGCAGCTTGTGACGACGAAGTCGTATACCGTAACGAGCAGGGAAACTGTATTGACAGTTTCCATTTTAATCGGCATTCCTGCCGATTACTCTTTGGGGAAATCCCCAAACCCCTATAAAATTAAATGAAAGGACTGATGTTATGAACGATGTGAAGAACAAAAATCTCTTTATCAGAGTGAGCGAAAAAGAGAAGCATCTCATTGAACGCAATGCGGAACAATGCGGCTTGTCCGTATCGGAATATCTCCGCCAGCGTGCTTTGGGATATATGCCGAGAGCCGTCCTGCCCGAAGTATTCTTCTCCTTCAGCGACAAGTTAGATGAACTCTGCGTTGTATGCGAGGGCAAAATCATGGCGGATACGGAAGCAAAAATCATTGACCTTATTGACAGTATTACCGAAGAACTGATACTGCCAAAGCGTGAAAGGCAGGCGGTGTAAATGGCAACTACCGGCTTCTGGCCTGTCAAAAGCAAGCTGAAGGAGGTAATTGACTATGCGGAAAATCCAGATAAGACCATCGACAAAAGGTATGTGGACAGCGACCTGTACGCCGCCTTACAGTATGTTTCAAACGACCAAAAGACCGATAAGAAAATGTATGTGTCGGGTATCAACTGCAACGCCAAGAGAGCTTACGAGCGTATGACGGCAACAAAGAAACGCTTCGGCAAGACGGGCGGAAATGTGGCGTACCACGGCTACCAGAGCTTCCAGACAGGCGAGGTCACGCCGGAGGAAGCGCACAAAATCGGACTGGAAACCGCAAGGCGTATGTGGGGCGGCGATTATGAAATCGTCGTGACCACTCACCTGAATACCGATAACCTGCACAATCATTTTGTGGTAAACTCCGTGTCCTTCAAGACCGGCAGGAAGTTTGAAAACCATATCTCCGACCATTACAGGCTTCGGGAAATCTCCGACGCCATCTGTCTGGAATACGGAAAAAGCGTCCTGAAGGAAGCGTCCTTTTACGGCGGCGACAAAAAAGAATACTGGCTGAAGCAGAAAGGTAATCTGACACACAGAGAGCTTATGAGGGCGGATATTGACGCCGCCCTCGCCCAGTCCACCAATTTCAAAGCCTTTGAAATCCGGCTGAAAGATATGGGCTATGAAATCCGCCGTGACGAATGCTTCGCCCACTACTCCCTCAAAGCCCCTGACTGGAAACGAGCCATCCGCTTGGACAGCTTAGGCAAAGCCTATACGCCGCAGGCGATACGGGAACGGCTGCTCGACAACCAGCGGTATTTAGGATATATGCCCTTCCACAAGCCGAAGCACACGCCGCTGCTCGTATTGGAGATGGAATATCGGAACGCACAAAAAATGGACGGGATACAGCTATTGTTCGCCCTTGTGATTGAGCTTTGCAGGCTGATTACGGGGAACAATATCGCTGCCGATACGCCCCGCCCGCTGTCTCCCGCCATGCGGCAGGAAGTCGTAAACTTAAATAAAACGCTGAAAGAATACAAGTTCCTATGCGAGAGCAATATCAACTCTCCGCAGGAGCTTGTTTCCTTTATTGGCGAAAAACGGGAACAGATTTCTGAATTAGAGCGTGAACGCCAATCCATGTACAACAAAAACCGGCATAAAAAAGACCAAAGGTTAAACGCTCAGGCACGGGAAATCTCCGCAAAGATAAAGCCTCTGCGGGAGGAACTGTCCATAGCAAAATCGGTTTTGGAAAAGCTGCCGAAGCTGCAGGAAGTAATCGAAGCGGAACGGCAGGCGGAAGCCGCCGTCCTGAACAAAACAAGAGAAAGAAGGTATGCAAGATGACAAATACAGAACAGCTTGTAAATGAAATGTTAAACCCGCCGAAAAAACGGGCGGCAAATATTAGAACAGACAAACTCCGCACCTTTGAAGGACACCCCTTTCAGGTCATCGACAATGCGGAAATGGACAATCTCGCAGAGAGTATTAAGGCACAGGGCATATTGTCTCCACTGATTGTCCGTCCGATGGAGGGCAGACCCGATGAATACGAGGTCATATCGGGACACCGCAGGCTATATGCGGCAAAGAAAGCGGGATTTTGTGAAGTGCCCGCCTTAATCTATCCCCTCGACAGAAATGCGGCGGCGATTGCGGTGGTAGACAGTAATCTGCACAGAGAAAAGCTGCTCCCGTCGGAAAAAGCCTTTGCCTACAGGCTGAAAATGGAGGCAATGAAAGCGCAGGGCAGGAGAACGGATTTAACTTTGTCGCAACTTGCGACAAAGTCCGATACCGCTGCCGAAATTGGGAAAACGCAGAATGAGAGCCGTGACCAAGTGTTCCGCTATATCCGTCTTACCCGCTTAATCCCAGAACTCTTACAAAAGGTGGACGACGGTATCATCGCCCTCAGCCCCGCCGTAGAGCTTTCCTATCTGTCCGAAAAAGCGCAGCGGATACTGCTTGACGCTATGAGCCTGAATGACTGTACCCCTTCCCACGCACAGAGTATCCGTATGAAGAAGGCGGCACAACAGGGTACGCTTTCTTAGGAAAGTATTTATGCGATTATGTCGGAAGAAAAAGCCAATCAGACCGAGCATATTCGTTTTAGGGTGCAGGACTTGAGGGGATTTTTCCCGAAAGGGTACACCCAAAAGCAGATGACAGATACCATTTTGAAACTGCTGTATCAAAATCAGCGAAAAAATGGAACGCAGACGAAGCAGCCGTGATGAAAGGTAAGGTGGCGGTATGGAGAAAATAGATATTTTGCAGAACGATAAAGCGGTGTATGCCATACCGCCTGAGCCGATAAACGACAATGAAGAAATCTGTCTTGTGGATTATTTACTGCCCCGAAGCAGGGACTGCCTTTTTGATTACGGTAAGGTACGCCGTTTCGGAGAAGATAACTTTACGATGAAAATCGGCGGGACAACCTATGAAATTTCTACGCATTTTAATCCAAAGGGCAGGCAATGCGTGATGGAGCAATTTAAGGAACTGATACTGTCCGAGCAGTTAATCCGAGCAGTTAATTTAATCATCGCACCATCGAAAAAGACAGCGGGGCATTGTAAAATAAAACTGCCTTTGCTATGCCCTGTTGTCGGAAAGGAGAAAAGATATATGACAACAGCAACGAAATCAAACGGGCAAGCAGATGAAAAAATCACAGCATTGTATTGCAGGCTTTCCGTAGACGACGACAACAAGGACGAGGAATCCAATTCCATAACCAACCAAAAACAGATTTTGCAGGACTTCGCCCGAAAAGAGGGATACACCAACACCATGTTTTTCGTGGACGACGGAGTATCGGGTACGACCTTTCAAAGACCTTCTTTTCAGCGTATGGAGCGTATGGCAGAGAACGGAGAAATCGGCACAATCATTGTAAAAAACCTATCCCGCTTCGGGCGTGAACAGGTGGAAATGGGCAGGCTGACGCAGGTGGTATATCCGTCGCTTGGCATCCGCTTTATTGCTATACAGGAAAGAGTAGATACCTTGACGGGGGACGGTGTAGAGATGATGCCGTTCCACAATATTTTCAACGAATGGTATGCGGCGCAGACCTCCAAGAAAATCCGTGCGGTGTGGCAGTCAAAAGCTGATAACGGCAAGCGAGTATCTTCTACTGTTCCGTTTGGGTATATGAAAGACCCGAACGATAAAGAAAAATGGCTGATTGACGAGCCTGCCGCCGAAGTGGTGCGAAAAATCTATGCTTTATGTCTTGCGGGGAGAGGTCCGTCACAGATTGCAAGGCAATTAGAGAAAGAACAAGTTCTTATTCCATCAGCTTATTATGAAAGTATTGGCAGAACGCACGCTCGAAAGGTAGAAAGCAATTCTTGTAAGTGGGAACAGAAAACAGTTGTAGTTATTCTTGAAAACAGGCAGTACACCGGATGTGCAGTTAATTTCAAAACCACCACCGTCAGCTACAAGGTGCATAAAACCATTTACAAGCCAGCGGAGGAACATCAGATTATTCCGAATATGCAGGAGCCGATAATTTCTGAGGAGCAATGGCTGAGAGTACAGGAACTTCGTAAACACCGCCGTAGACCGACAGCAACAGGCAGGACAAGTCTGTTTTCAGGTTTGGTATATTGTTATGACTGTGGAGCGAAAATGCACTTTGCCGCAGCCAAAAGTATGACACGAAACCAAGAACACTTCCGCTGCTCTAACTACAAATCGGGGCGTGGTGAGTGTACCGTTCACTATATCCGAGATGTAGTGCTTGAAAAAATCGTGTTTGAAGCCATCAGCAGTTTAGCGGATTTTGTGAAGTGCCATGAAACGGTATTTCTGTATATGCTGGCGAAGAAAACAAACGCTATGCGTCAGAAAGAACACAAAAAACTTCAGCAGGCGGTGGAACAGGGTACAAGGAGAATTGCCGAAATCGACAGACTGATTGAAAAGGTGTTTGAGCAGAACTCAGCAGGTATACTCTCCGATGAGCGTTTTGCAAAAATGATCCAAAGCTATGAGAAAGAGCAGAAAACATTGACGCAGGAGGTTGCCGATAGTCAGCAGACCTTGCAGGAAGCCAAGCAAAAGGTTACAGATTTAAGGCTGCTACTCCGAACGCTTCGTGAAATGACGGATATTACGGAGCTTACTCCAACGCTTGTCAATTCGCTGATTGAGCGTATTGAAGTTCACAACAACGATAAGCCAAGCGGTCACTGTTATGTAAAGGTGGATATTTACTTCACGGCAGCGGGAATGATAGATATTCCTACCGAACATGAAATCCTTGCTATGATGGAGGAAATACGGGAAAATCCACAGGACTTCCGCTTTGTAGCATAAGAAAAAAGAATACGGTGTAACCCATTTACTGAGCTACACCGTACCCTACATAAAAACTTCCTTATCTGGCGTTGCCGAACTGGTTGACTGCTTTTTTAATGTTATCAATATAAAATTATTTGTTCTGAAATACTTACTTTTAAATAACTATTCCTTTTCTAACGTTAGCTTTTCAAAAGCTTCTTTCGCATTATCCTTTCCTGCAACACTTCCTAAAATAACTCCTGTATTTGAGTTTTTTAACCACACAACAAAATTATCTTCCGTGCCTGTCTGTCCGTCAACTTCATACATATAATATGTATTGCCATCTTTTTCTGTATCAGCAAGAACTGTCATTCCCTGCTGACCCTTAATTTTAACGTACTGATTATAAGTATCTTCATTGATAAACATTCCCTGTAAAATAACTTCATCATCTTTTTTAACACTGAATACGCCGTCTTTTTGTTCTAAAGAAAGTCCTGATGAAGTATCTAAAGTAACTTTAATTTTATCTCCTGTTTCTACATTAAAGCTATAGCTTAAAAAAGTAGAACAAGAACACAACGCAAACATCATTGCGAAAGCTAAAGCACAAAGAAAATAATTTTTTGCCTTTTTCATACAAATTCTCCTTTTTATTAACTTAATTTTTAGATATGATTAAATTATAACTTATATTAACAAAAAATACAATATTATTAAATAATATGCTATCTTAACAAAATTAAAGTAATCGGTTGCTCTCTTGATCTATCGCGAGTTTGTTGACAACATTATTCAATAAAAACTAATCACAATAATAGCAGTATTTGCTTTTAAATAATGAATCCCGATTCCGCAAAATACAGAATCGGGATTTTGTTATTTATTATTCCTGTATACCGGGGATTTTCGGTAAGGCATCAAAACCCGGCTGTAAATCTTCATCTGTTGGGATATAATCAGACATTGTATGATCATGATATGCCATATATGCCTGCATATCAAAGTAACCGGTACCAGTAAGACCAAACAGAATTGTTTTTGCTTCGCCTGTTTCTTTACATTTGATTGCTTCTTCAATAGCACCCCAAATTGCATGCGCTGACTCCGGCGCTGGAAGAATCGTTTCGTATTTAGCAAAGAGAGTTGCTGCTTCAAACACCTTGGTTTGTTCTACAGAGCGTGCTTCATCAATATAGCCGTCATGGTACAATTTACTTAAAATTGGGGACATACCATGATAACGCAATCCACCGGCATGGTTTGGAGATGGTTTAAACTGAGAACCAAGAGTATACATTTTAGCAAGCGGCGTAATCTTCCCTGTATCACAAAAATCATAAGCATATTTGCCGCGGGTCAGCGACGGGCAGGAAGCAGGTTCCACTGCAATAAAATATGGATTTTTGCTCCCGTTCAGTTTATCCTGCATAAATGGGGACATCAAGCCGCCCATATTAGAGCCGCCGCCGGCACAGCCAATTACAATATCAGGATATTCATCATAAAGTTCCATTGCAGTTTTGGCTTCCAAACCAATCACAGACTGATGTAAAAGAACCTGATCCAGCACAGAGCCTAAAACATAACGGCAGTTTGGCGTATGGACCGCCACTTCAATCGCTTCAGAAATTGCGGTGCCAAGAGAACCGGTATTATTCGGGTCTTTTGCAAGAATGGAACGACCGACCTCTGTGGTATTGCTGGGGCTTGGCACAACTTCAGCACCAAAGGTTTCCATAATCGCCTTTCTATAAGGCTTTTGCTGAGAACTTACTTTTACCATAAAAACTTTTAACGGAATGCCATAATAAGCGCATGCTTCTGAAAGTGCTGTTCCCCATTGACCCGCTCCGGTTTCTGTTGTCAAAGAGGTGATCCCCTGTTTTTTCGCATAATATGCCTGTGCAATTGCAGAATTAAGCTTATGACTGCCAGAAGTATTATTCCCTTCAAATTTATAATAAATTTTTGCCGGGGTATCCAAATACTTTTCAAGATTATATGCCCGAATCAACGGTGACGGACGATAAACTTTGTAAAACTCCTGAATCTCTTCGGGAATGTCAATGTAACGAGTGGTTTCATCTAATTCCTGTTTGGCAAGTTCCTCGCAGAACACAGGATACATATCTTCAAGAACAGCCGGTTTCATTGTAGCCGGATTGATATGGGGAGCATGCTGTTCTTTCATATCTGCACGTACATTATACCATTGCTTCGGCATTTGCTCTTCAGAAAGATATATTCTATAAGGAACCTTTTTGGACATGTTTATTCCCCTTTCAAATGAAAGCCAATTTAAATAAAATTCAATGCAATCATACAATGAATCAAAAAAATTGTCAAGAAAAACAATAATATCACATCTTAATCGCACTCAAACATTATATATTCCATAAATTTTTCCTGAAAATCCATTCGTTCCGCCAACTCGATATTCTTCACAGATTGAGAAAACTTATTTAGAATCTGCCTGCTGCCATAATTCTCCGCAGCCAAAACCGCACCCTGACCCGAAGCATTACCTACAGTCACAATTTTATCTAAGAATGCTTTTGGAAAGAGACCCAATACAGCACATTTTTCTAAATCCAAACGGCTGCCGAATCCGCCTGCCAGGTAAACTGTTTCTATCGTATCCGCATTCCAGCCGGCTTCTTTTAATAAAAGTTCAATCGCGGAACGTACCGCACTTTTTGCAAGCTGAAATTCTCGAATATCCTTTTGCGTAATAATAACATTATCAGATAACAAAAATCCTTCCAAGCCATCCTTTTTTTGAATAAAAGGATTGGTTATATCAAAATAACCGGTTTCATCAATAGCGCCCAATTCCAGCATGCAGTATACCGCATCAATCATACCGGAACCGCAAATTCCTAAAGGCCTGACATCATTAATAGTTTCAGTAATCAGTTCACCATTTTTAACAGATACATGGCACACAGCGCCCGGAACACTTGCCATACCACAGCGCAGGTTCCCCCCCTCAAAAGCCGGTCCTGCTGCTGCAGAACAGCAATAATATCTATGCCCATCTCCTGCCAAAATTTCCCCGTTAGTGCCAATATCAATCAGTAAAGAGGGCTTTTGCCAATTTTGTGCCCCGCAGGCAAGCGCTGCACAGGTAATATCCCCACCCACAAATGCAGAAATACAAGGCGCAGTAAAACATTGTGCTTCAGATAAACTTGTAATACCTAATTCCCTTGCAGATACTGACTGTGTTTGCAAAAATTCCACCCGATAAGGCGCCACTCCCATACCAGCAGGGCTTATGCCTAACAATAAATGGAGCATGACTGTGTTGCCCGCAAAGTACAATAGGTGGACAGATTCTTTGGCTACAGCATTTCGTTTTAAAACCTCGCAGCACATTCTGTCAATCTGCTGTATTATACATTGGTTCAGTTGTTTTAATCCATACGGATATTCCATTGTATACTGAATACGTGTTATTACATCTGCACCATAAACCACCTGCTTATTTCCAGCTGCAATGACACCTGCAACTGCCGGTTTTAAACCCGGCACTAACAAATAGCAGGCAATCGTTGTTGTTCCAATGTCAAATGCAATGGCATATTTCTGTTCCTGCCCCAAGCGTACATCACAAGTATTCTCAGTGAAACCTGTTTCAATTTGAGAAAGTACAGATTCTTCCATTTGAACCTCTATATCACAATCTACAAATTTATCACAAGCCAAGCGTATCCCCTGTTCCAGTTCTTCCGGCGTTAAATATTTAAAATCAAGCGCAGTAGGTAAAAAAGAACATGCTGTGATACGGCATTTTCCACAGACTCCTTTTCCCCCGCAAGGGGCAGAGAGTAAAAAGCCGTTTTCACGAAGCGCGTTCAACACATTTTTATTTAAGGGTACTTTAAACGTTGTTATTTTTTCTTTTGAAATAACAGTAATTACAGGCATGGTATTTCCGCTTCCTTTAATGAAAATCAAGCGTTACAATCAAACCTTTATTTGCGTCTGTGCCAATTCCTTCTATTGCTGACACACGTACCAACGGGTTGCCGTAATGCTGAATTTTCCTTATAATTTCCTCCGTAAAATCCTCAGGCAAATCACCTAACATACTGCCGTTCATATTATAGATTCCAACATAGGTTTTAACTCCATCAGAATAATAACGGATTTTTAACTGCTCGCCAACAGATATTTGATTGAGCAATTCCTGTCGGTAAGTTCCATCTCCATTTTGTCCTGAAATATGAATGAGCGGCAATTTGTAAAAATTTCCCTGATGTATCATACCTTTCCGATTCATAAGGATCTCCTCCTTCCGCCAACTGAAAATGCAGCTTTAAGCTTCTAAATATTTCCGCAGGGATTCCATATGCCCGTCAGCCGCCTGTTTCAATTCCTCAAGCTGTGATTTTTTCAATGAAAAAAGCTGATCCCTCTCTAATAATAAATCGGTTACTTTTTCAGCATCATTAATAGGCTCTCCAAATATTAAACGAAGCCCCTGATAATTTAAATCATCAAGCGCATCCTCCATTTTGTTTGAATAAACCACAGGTAAAACTGGAATACCGCTGACCTGCGCCAAAACCATAGAATGAAACCTTGTTGCAATTAGGCTGCTGCACCCGTCAAACGCCTGAATAAATTCATCTGTATCACCATCATAAACGACAATTTCACAGTTTTTCTTATTCTGCATCAGACGGCGAATAGTATATGCGGCGCCAATATCATTTTCACCTTCACAGTCAAAGGCAAATAAGCGGATTTTTCCGTTGGTTCGGTTTACATAGGCATCCGCAATGTTCGCCATACCTTCATAATAATCCATACATACTCCGCCGCGGAACATACTGCGGTAAGCGGATATTCCCAGCACCTGATCTTTATGTGCCGGAGGAACATAGGGAATTTCAAGTGAAAAAAGCATATCCGGAAACATTTTCGCCCTATTTCCATAAGATTGATAGATTGCCAGAGATTTTTGATCTCTGACAGTAGCAAGTTCGCTGAACGCTAATTGCTTGCAGGCAATTTTTTCACACCATTTATCACGAAACGGACCCAAATTGCAGCCAATCGTTGCCAATTTCAGCCCTGCCTTACGGATTTTGCGCAAAACAGGAAATTTCAGGCGAATACGCTCAATTGCCTGAAGGCGTCTCGAAAGCATAAAGATAGAACCGCCGATAATAACCACTGCCTCAAACTGCGCGGTATCAAAATTTTTATTAAAAGGAACGTCTGTACTGTGTACATTTTCTAAATCATAAAAAGGGATCATATTTGATCCCCTGTCAATATACAGATAAAAATCATGCTCGGGGAAGGTTTTCGCCATTAAGCGGATCATTAAATCATCCCCAAGATTTCGGTCTAAATACGCTTCAGTATAAATACGCAACTTTTAATCTCCTTCCCTGCCTTCTAAATGCGGAAGCTTTTTCGTGAACTTTTCTATTAACTGGATTATTAGATTTTTCTCATACCGATTCATACCGAATATCCATTGCATGCCGAAATAAATAACAGTAACAATAACTCCCCGCACAAACATGGAAAACCACCCATTTTGAGGCACAAGGAATGTAATACTGCTAAGAAGAATAGAAATAAGCATCACGGGAAGCAACCCATGACAGGTTTCCTTAAAAAACCTTTTAATATCCACTCCAACGGCATTGTTATAATAAATGTTGAGAATCAGACCGTTACCAATCAATAATGACAGCGCGGTACCAATTGCTGCACCAATAGCGCCATAGTTGTTCGCCAAAGGGATACTTACAGCCACATTTAAGACTGCAATCCCCAAAAGCATGCAGGCACGAAATTTATGCATACTTTTTGCAAATAAAATATTTAACCCTACTGTTTGTATTTCCGGCACAAACAGTGCAACCATCATCATCAAACCAATATAATAGGAATCTATAAAACCGGGGCCCATCCATGTAACCATAAACTGCTTTCCAATTATTGTAAATCCGGTAAAGACCAATCCCAAAATTAAAAATTGAATTCTTCCCACGCGAATCATAATATCCGTTAAGGGACCTTTGCCAGCATTTTTCACCACAAGATTCGTTACTCTTGGAAGGAATAATGTTGCAAGAGTAGTAGAAATCTGGATAAAATAATTCGCAAACTGTGTGCCGGTTGACGATATCGTGATTTGCTCACCGCCATTATTCATACCAAGAATTAAATGGTCGATTTTCCAGTTGAGCTGGTTTACAACATAGGTCAAAAAAACAAAGAAAGAATAGTTAAAAAGTTCACGGATAATGGAATAATCTATCCCTTTCATACACACCCGGATATTAAGAACTTTCAGTGCATATACAATGACACAAGCATAATAAAAAATATTGCTGCAGGCATCAACAATAACAACGGAAACCGCATCATAATTATAGTGAAGCAAAAGAAGAACAATAATGGGACGGACAATATTTCTGATTAACTCTACACGCCTGATAAAAATAAATTTCTCATACGCTCCCAACACACCGGGAAACACCTGAAAAACAAAAGAAACAACCAAATTCAGCAGGACAATCAGGAACATTTTATCCATCAAAGCAAACTGTTCCGGCGTATATTTTCCCTCATCTAAAAAATTATGATAAGTGAAAAAAAGCAAAACACCCACTACTGCTACAACAACAGCTATTACTAAATAGAGGGTAAAACACATATTAATAAAGTTATCGCGCGCCTTTTTATTCTCCTGTGCCCTGAATTTAGCAACATAACGTACAATACAATCCCCAAGACCAAAATCTAGAAGAGAAATATAGCCAATCATAGAGCCAATTAAAATATAACAGCCCATGTTATCGGCTCCCCAAGTATTTTTCATTAAAGGGGAAAGGATAAAACCGGTTGAAATAGTAATCAGCATATTAAAATAAGATAATACTGCACCGCGTTTAATTTGACTCTTCTGCCCCACTTTTTCACCTACTAATCAGAAAAAATAATATCTATTGTTAAAATTTACACTGTTTTAACAATAAAGTCAAGCAATATTATGTGAACAAAATTTAAAAAATGCAAATATCATCTCATGAAATTAACAGCTTCAGTCTATGCGTCTTATTTTCTCTCCTGCAGCTTGCTTTTTACAGCATTTTTTATTTTTTCCAGCATCTCAGTATGACGTATGGATTTCATATGCGGGAAAGCCTGAAGCAAACGTTGGTAGGAAAATTTGTTGTTTTGTGCAAACTCCTCTAATGCAGCAGACAATTTGTTAATTTTCTGCTGCGCTGCGGCACGGGTTTCCTGATCTAAATCAGTTAGTTTATTATGAAGTTTTTCTTTATATGCTTCTTTATGCCTTGTAAGTTCATCGAGCATTCCATGCAGTTTTTCCAATTTTTCATTTAACTGGAAAATAGAACGGACAGTTATCACTGTATCTACAATAAAATATACAGAGAATCCAGCAGTTAATCCAATTACTGTCCATTCCGGCAAATGTTCCAGCATAGACAGTAAAAAAGGATGAAGAATCTCCATAACAAACACAGACAATATTCCAAATAAAACAGAATTCAGCAGGCATACCCTGCCATGTATATTAAACTTGTGCTCAGAATAATCCCACCATTTGGTATGAAACATCTTTTCCAATAAAAAAGCTGTTATATATTCCAAAACACTTGTTACAACTATCCCACATAAAAACAGCAATAGAATATTACTCTGAAATGGTTTTAGAAACGATACCACCAGCAACGCCCCGATACCATAGACAGGACAAAACGGGCCGTTCAAAAATCCGCGGTTGATAAATTTTCCGGCGGGAACAGAACAGTAAACAGTTTCACTCACCCATCCCAAAAAGCTGTACAAAGTAAATAACAAAATCGTCTGATAAATCATATGAGTACCTGCCTCCTCATAATTTTTCATAATAATGGTCCGTTTTCTATCCAAAGGTCTTCTATCGGTAAAAATGCTCAAAATTGCCATATTGTTAATCGCTTCATGCAAATCCTCCGGCAAAATTTTTATTTGACTAAATAAAATGAAAAAATCATCAATAAAACATTGTAAAAAATGTGTTTTCTTTTTATAATGTTTTATGATTAAGTACTTTGGAGGAACTACACATGGTGATTAAAAAAAATTATCAGAATTTATGCATATTGATTTCCGCAATTTTTGTCTCTGCAATCGTTATTATTTTGCTCTATAATTCCGGTGTAAGCGGAAATGATTTCTGGTGGCATATAAAGGCTGGGGAATGGATTTGCGAAAACGGTTCTATCCCGACGAAGGATATTTTTTCATGGTATGGTACAAGTCATAACTTTGAATGGATCAGTCATGAATGGCTCAGTGAAATTATTCTATATAAAATTTACGCCTTTGGAGGAGAACCGTTGGTTTTAACCTTTTGTATGTTCAGCGCTTTTCTTTTCATGATACTTTTAATGAAATGGACGCAAAAATACTGGAAAGAGAATACTCTCTTCGTAATTTTATGGTTTTCAATAGCCAGTATCGTTTCAAGTTCATTTTTTCAGCCAAGACCTCAAATTTTTAGTTTCTTTCTGTTTGCGGCAACAATAAAAATTCTTTACGATTTGTATGATCATGAAAATTCAAAGACTATTTATTTCCTTCCGCTTATTTCGCTGCTATGGACAAACTTTCATGGCGGCTCGTCAAATATGCCGTATTTGCTCTGCTTTATTTTTATGTTCTGCGGATTCTTTAATTTTTCAGTATGGCGTTTTGAAGCGGTAAGAATGACTAAAAAACAGCTATTAAAATATTTTTTCTGCGGAATTCTAAGCGCAGGAACAATTTTAATAAATCCTCACGGAATTTCGATGCTTTTATATCCTTATGCAAATATGGCAGATTCGTTCATGCTTTCATTTATTTCTGAATGGGCATCTCCCGATGCAAAGGATCTCAGTTCTTTAGTTCTTTATATCCCGCTGATTATTACAAGTATTGGTTTGGTTGTTAACACGAAAAAGGTTCAGCTTACAGACACCATCCTGCTTTTGCTGTTTGCATATATGTACTTAAGAAGCATCAGATTCGGCGCCTTAATGATGATTTCATACACGTTTCTGGTTTTTAGATATCCAATATTTGAGTACCATACAGAAGAAAAAAAACAAATATTTACAAGCGTTTTTCTGGGAGTTCTGGCAGTGTGCATTATAGCAACACAGGCGTCAAAGTATACTTCTATGAAAGATTATGTGAGTGAAGTAACAGAGGACGACGTTGTCGGCATTATTAAAGAAGATGCTCCGCAGCGGCTCTATAACTGTTACAATTTTGGAGAGTTTTTAATAAAGAACAACATACCTGTCTTTATCGATGCCAGAGCTGATGTATATACTAATAATATTCTTCGGGATGGAATAAATATTGAGTATTTAAAAAATTATGATCCCGAAAAGAAAAAAGAGGCATTTGATATTAAAGCAACTATTGAAAAATATAATTTTGACGCATTCTTTATAAGAAAAAACAGCCCTTTAAATATTTATCTTAGGGAAACGGGAAAATATGAACTTTTATACGACAGCGAAACAGCTTGTTATTGGTCCCAAAAATCACAAAACTTTTAGAAGTCTGATTTAATAGTACAATCTCAAATACAGTAGAAACGCTGAACAATATAAAAAGCATATTCTTTTTCTGTTGTTTTGTCAATGCGTATTCATTGTTTCCGTTTGTTGAAAGAAAAACATCTTTACGGTATAATATTGACAATCATGCAGTATGGGGATGTTTAATTTGGAAAATCATTTTTATTTTGATACAAAAATAGGAACAATTTGAATTGCAGAAAATGGGACGGCAATTACTGAGGTACGTTTCTGCAAGCAACCATGTGCCAAACAACAAATCTGTGAAACGCCATTATTAAAAGATGCATTTGTACAATTAAATGAATATTTCACCGGCACGCGTACGGAATTTCATCTGCCCCTCGCACCTCAAGGAACACCATTTCAACAAGCTGTATGGGAAGCATTATGCACTATTCCCTATGGAGAAACAAGATCTTATCTGCAAATTGCACAGCTAATCGGTAAACCCAAAGCATGCCGGGCTGTAGGAATGGCAAATCATAAAAATCCTATAGGCATCATTATACCATGCCATCGCGTAATTGGAAAAAATGGAAATTTAACCGGCTATGCAGGTGGGCTTGATAAAAAAGAAAATCTGCTTCTTCTGGAACAGCGACATCGAAAAAACAAGGAGGGAAATAAATGCTGAACATTGGCTGTCATCTATCATCATCCAAAGGGTTTCTCGCTATGGGTAAAACCGCTTTAGAAATCGGAGCAAATACTTTTCAATTTTTTACACGTAATCCCCGTGGAAGTAAGGCAAAGGCTTTAGATAAGCAAGATATTAAGGCACTATGCAATCTTATGGCAAACAATAATTTTGCACCAATCGTTGCACATGCACCATATACCCTCAACGCCTGCTCTGCCGATCCTAAAACAAGGGAATTTGCAATGCAGGCAATGGAAGACGATTTGAAACGAATGGAATATCTCCCCAATAATTATTATAATTTTCATCCGGGCAGTCATGTTGGACAAGGCGCATCGGAAGGGATTCGTCTGATTTCCAACCAGCTAAATACACTGCTCAAACCCGATCAGACAACAACTGTCCTGCTGGAAACAATGGCAGGCAAAGGTACCGAAGTTGGACGCAGCTTTGAAGAACTAAAAGGAATTCTTGAACAGGTTTCTCTTACAGACAAAATGGGGGTTTGTTTGGACACATGCCATATATTCGACGGCGGATATGACATTACCAATCAGTTGGAGGATGTATTGGAGCAGTTTGATAAAACCATTGGACTTAATAAGCTCAAAGCCATTCACTTGAATGACAGTAAAAATCCGTTAGGCAGCCATAAAGACCGGCATGAAAAAATCGGCAAGGGCTATATTGGATTAGAAACAATCATAAAAATCATTAATCACCCAAACCTGAAACAATTGCCGTTCTATTTGGAAACCCCAAATGAACTGCCGGGATATGCGGAAGAAATCCGGATTTTGCGGGAGGCCCATTGTGACAAATGATAGTTCCTTAACAACACTCCGAGAACAGCTTGAAGGATTGGCAGAAGAAAACTACCGCTGTTTTTCAGCTTCCCTGCTCCCAGGAACAGACAATATTCTCGGCGTACGTCTTCCTGCTCTGCGAAGGCTTGCAAAAAAAATTGCAAAAGGCGATTGGAAAACGGCTATCCAAAATTTATCTCATGATACATTTGAAGAAACCATGCTGCACGGCATGATTTTAGGTTATATAAAAACTGAATTAAAAGAGCGGCTTCATTATATTTCAGAATTTGTCCCCTATATTAATAACTGGTCCGTTTGTGACAGCTTTTGCATTGGTTTGAAATTCACTATTGAACATCAAGCCTGCGTTTGGGAATTTTTACAGCCTTATTTTACATCAATGAAGGAATTTGATGTTCGCTTCGGTGTTGTTATGCTGCTTGATTTTTTTATTGAGCCGGATTATATCAATCGAATCCTTCCCCTGCTTGACTCCATAAAACATTCGGGCTATTATGCAAAAACAGCAGTGGCATGGGCAATTTCCATGTGTTTTGTAAAATTTCCTGATTTGACCATGGATTATCTGCACTATAATACGTTGGACAATGAAACTTATCATAAAGCGTTGGCAAAAATAACAGAATCCTTACAGGTCGATAACGCAACCAAACAGAAAATACGTGCGATGAAACTGAAATCCCCTGCAAAAATTTAGCCAGCCCCAAATTTGTACAGACAGTATAAATCGGGGTTGGCTATTTCATTATCGTCCTATCGTCTATTGTCTGTTTTTGCTGGATTTGTTCAAAAAGCGAATAAGATTTTTTCCTTTGAGGACTACATATTTCAGCTATTTAAAATTTCTTCAATCATTTCCAATTCCTGAACCGTAAAATCCAAATGCTTTATAGCACCGATATTTTCTGTAATTTGTTCTATACTTCTTGCACCAATCAAAGCCGACGTAACATGTTTTCTACGCAAAACCCATGCAATTGCCATTTGCGAAAGACTTTGCCCCCGATTTGCGGCAAGCTCCGCCAATGCCTGCACACGCTTTAAATCCTTCTCATTAATAAAATCACTGCCGCAGGTTGAATGCACTTGTGCCGCTCTTGACTGCTCCGGTATCCCTCTTAAATATTTTCCGGATAAGAAACCCTGATGAAGTACAGAAAAAGCAATACAGCCGATGCCTTCTTCCTCCAGCACATCGAATAGTCCATCCTCTTCCGCCCAGCGGTTCAGCATATTATATGACGGCTGATGAATCAAGCAAGGCACACCCATTTCACGCAGTATACGCGCTGCCTTTTTCGTGTTTTGAGGGGAATATTGGGAAATACCAACATACAGCGCTTTCCCTTGTTTTACGGCATCCGCCAATGCACACATGGTTTCCTCCATCGGCGTTTCCGGGTCTTCTCTGTGGGAATAAAAAATGTCTACATAATCTACACCCAACCGTTTCAGGCTTTGATTAAGGGAAGCCATTAAATATTTTCGTGATCCGCCATCCCCATAAGGACCCTGCCACATATCCCAGCCTGCTTTTGTAGAAATAATCAACTCATCCCGATATGCATGAAGTTCCTCACGAAGTACCCTGCCCATTGTTAATTCTGCCGAACCATACGGTCTGCCATAATTATTGGCTAAATCAAAATGTGTGATTCCCATATCAAACGCATGGCAAAGCATAGCACGGCTGGTTTCATAGGGAACATCTGCACCGAAATTCTGCCAAAGTCCTAATGAAATCACCGGAAGTTTTAAGCCGCTGTTTCCACATCGCCGATACAGCATTGCATCATAACGTTTTTCAGACGCTTTACTCATGGATATAGTTCCTCCGCTTTCCAAGTTTCATTTTTCAACAACATTATACAAGGAAAATTAACAAAATACCATCATTTTATTTGTTGACCTATCCGCTAAAAACGGTTAAACTATTATAAACGGATAATTATAATTCAGAAAGTGTGGTAGCATTGAAAAGAATCGTTACAACTGAAACTCTTGATATTTTCCCACGGAATCATGGTTTTATATATGCTGAAAAGATAAATCTACCTGACCACCGCGTAAAAATTAACTATTTTTCTTATGATTTTGAAACGCAATCCAGTTCTCCTTTTACCAAAAATGCATACTTGCTGAGTAAATTCGGCAATTCCTTTAAATCTATTGCAAGCCAGTTGGGAAATTACATTACCTGTGATGTTGGACATTTACAAAGCAGAAAAACGATGGTAGTTTATCACACCGGTGAATCCGGTATTTTTAATGCTGACGGACAGCTAATCTGGACCGGCGACTTGTTGTATCACGAATGTCCTGTTAAAGACATTATTGCAGATGGAAAATATTTCTGGTGTGCTGTTCCAAAGGATAATTCTATTATCCGATACCATACGCGCAATTTAAACGTAGACCTTCGCATTGGCGGAGGGCATTCAAAATGCTTTGACAAACCTCAAAGTATTTTTAAAATTGATGACGATGTTTATGTTTCCAATGCCGGAAGCAAAAAAATACGCATTGTAAATATTAAGGATTATACAGTAAAGGATTATCTGCAATTTGAAGAATCTGTATGGAAATACATGCGCATAGAAAATAAGGAAATTGTCATGCTAGATTCCGGCATTTACGAACTGTAATATCATTTTCAATCTTTACATCTTATACCGGCAAATATAACGACTACATATTAGCGGCATCAGCCATTCAAAAGGAGATGTTGGAAAATGAAAAAATTTCTGAAGCTTTCCGTGCTGGGCGGCATTCTACTAATCCTAATGGGAATGATATTAATAATCCGTCCTCAATTATCCATGCAGGTTATCATGATTTGTATTGGCTCTGTTTTTCTAATCCGCGGCATTATCTCTTTACTGACATACATTTCTTCTCAAAACTCCGGAATTATTTCACGCAGTATATTGATGCAGGCTTTCATTGATTTAGGTTTTGGGTTATTGATTGTCTTTGGAACCAAATTTATTTCTTCAGCAATTGCAATTGTTTTAGGGTTATGGGCACTTATCACTGGAGGAATTGATTTGGGAATGACACTGAAAACTCGTAATATTACGCCTGTTAAACATTGGCGGCGGGAAATTATTAGCAGTTCCATACAGGTTGGTTTTGGTATCATCTGCATTATCAGCCCAATATGGGGATTTTCTGCAGTTATGATATTGTGCGGAATCGCTATTATGTTATCAGGTATCGCCGCTGTTTTTTTTGCTTTTCATTTTAATGATTAATGGTACAGATCTTATCCCAAAATCTTGATAAAAGCCGCAAAGAAAAATTAAACTAAGGCAGTAAAACAGACAACAGACACCCCTTGATGTAGGATCACAAGACTACGTCAGGGGGTATTTGCAATATCCGGAAAAAGAGGATAAAACAGTATACAGAAGAATTCAAAAAAGATAAGGAGACAAATTGCATCAGGCAAAGGTCAGCGTGAAATCAGTCGTGAGTATGGTATGAACAAATATAGCATACAACATTGGCGTCCAAATCACCTACCATATTCATTCCTGGTACATCGTGATAAAACTTTTTGCTTTCTTCCATATCCTTCACTGCAATTAAAGTACCTTTATACATTCAAATCCTCCTCAATAAATACTGGTTTGTTATTTCTTTTTTATTTCCAATTTCATTTTATCTCTACTACATTTTCTGTCGTGATTAGTCATTTAGAAGTTTTGTTAAATCCTCAACGGAAGCGTCCATTCTCACAGAGACTTCTTCCATAGTCATACCCGAAGCAAGAAAACGGTTAATCACCATTTTCATATTCTCGCCAACCTCTATGATATGTCCGTCTAAATCGTAAAACCGAATCACCCTCTGTCCCCAGCTATGCTCAATTACTTCTCCCAGACATTCAATGTCCGGATACTCTTTCAACTTGCTCAAAAAAACATCAAAATCCTGTTCCTCAAAAACAATTTCCGCATTATTGGATTTATTCAATACGCTTTCTTTCGGCAAATTCACAAGCCAGTCAAAATCCTGCTGCAATGCCAGACCGCAGGAAAAAGCTATGTTTTTTCCGTAATCCTGATATACCTCCAGGCTAAATAAATCCTCATAGAATTTTCTTGCACTGTTTATGTCCGCTACCGATATAACCGTACATACATACTTCATATAAATACTCCCTTTAATTCCACATTTCTCAATTTTCTTTAGCTTATTTCTTTATCTCCGACAAAGCCTTTTGAATATCCTTATAAACCAACGGCTGCATACTGTCGGAATAATGAGAAATATCTGCTTTATGCAACGCAGATGTAATATCCTTTTTCAAGTCAGGCTTGCTCTTAGCAATCATCGGGAGCAGCTTGATACATTGCCTTGCAGTAATGGGCTTTGCATCCATAATGTGCCGCAAATACCTGTCTATTATTTCATCAATTTTATAATCCTTATCCCATTTCGCATTGTACGCAATTAGGGTAAGTGCCCTTGTACGGATATAAGAGTTATCGCTATCCATCATATCACTCAACTGATCCATGTAAGGATATACGGCATTCGTTTTTTCACTCAAATCCTGCAAAATCCTCAATGCCCCATAAGCGGCATTGCTATCCTTAGCCATCAACATTTCAAAGGTTTTTATTAAATCAATGCTCTCCATATATCCACTCCCGTCTCCTATGTACTGACAAATAACAATTGCAGTGTCTTAATCATCGCTTTTTCTTGCGCAACTTCAAATTAATGTCTTTCTTTTTCGCCGCCTCCTGAAGCAGTCCCACTACAAAATCACTTTTTTCTTTGAGTGTCCATGTTTCCACATCTGGCCTCTTTTCAATTTGATTTAACACCTCACGCAGTTCCTGCAGATCTAACAGGTTGACTGCTGCACAAAACATGCTCTTTTGGCGGCCAGCATTATAACCCGTCAGGAGAATGTTCAATATTTTTGTCTTTTCCACCTGCTCCGCATTGTAGGCTTCTATTCCTGACTGTCTGGCCTTTTCCAAATCGGCCTTTCGGCGGAGATGTGTAATAAAGGAATCAAAATCGTCGATATACTCGTATTTAGGGCACGGGTATTCACCGCATTGAAAGCAGTATTCTACACCATCATGTTCCATGCTGCATCTTGCGATTTTGCACGATTGATTGCCTTCGCCGCCACCACAGCCAGGGCAATATTTATTCAAAAACATGGGACAAAGACCGCAATTCAGCCCACAGAGTGAAAACAATTGATTTTGTCGGTTAAATCCTTTCATGATACCTCCATACGCTTTTTCTCAATTTGTAATTAGATGTAATCCCAACACTGGACACTGACCCTTACATCGGTTTTAAATTTTTATTGAGCCTGTCCACCATCCAAGCAATCCGCTTTTCCCGTCCGTCATCTGTCTTTGCATTCAAATATGCCCGCGTGTAGGTTTTCTTTACAGATGGGGACATAGCCTCAAAATTAGTGCTGGCAGGCTCATATTCTTTGAGCAGGGCAGACAGCTGAGCAATCTGTTCTTCAGTCACTACTATAGAGTTTTGAGCGTCCCACTGACCGTTTTTCTTAGCTTCTTCAATTTTCTTTCTGCCAAAATCGGTCATAAGTCCCCGTTCTTCGAGGGTTTTAACCAATGCTTTATTTTTCTCTGACCACTTGCTCTTCTCCCGACGCATTGAAAAATATTTCTTATACGTTTTATCGTCGATACTTTTCATCTGACCATCAATCCAACCAAAACAGAGAGCCTCTTCAAGCGCTTCTGCTGCTTTTATCGTTTTCGGTCCGCCAACTTTGCCGAATAAAAGCCAAACACCAGCATTTGACAGGCAATGATCATAAAGCCATTTTCTAAATTCTTCTCTGTTAGCAAATTCTATTACATTGCCCATTATTCGCCCCTCCTTTAGTTCGCTTTATCTGTTAAAGGCACACAACTTCCAATGATTCGTTGTTTCCTACTTTTTTATTCGTAAACAGTGTAACCCATAGTAGGCAATAGAGAATAGTTTTTCTCCGACCATTCGGCGGATACCTCCGGTATTTGAGAAGCAAAATCATCAAATCTCTCCAACACCTTATTGTGGGAGCAATACACAATCCGTGCCGTTTATTGTCTGGCTTTTTATCGAAGCCTCCCATTCGTGACCATACTTGCACTTCCAAAGTGCTTTCTTAACAATTTTATTTGAGCCATAGGTTATTTTATCCGGCGTAACCGACCGGTTTCTCTCTGACCATTCCAAACCAAGCTCCGAATGTACTTCTGATAAAAGATTACTTATACCAAATCCTCTCCTTCCTATGGCTTTATTATATGAAGAAAAGGATTTCTCCTCTCTCAAAGGGCAATTTAGCAAATAGGAAGCGGTTGTTTTCTATTCCACAATAGTTTCTAATTCATCTAAAGACAAGCCTTTAATTAAAATGTTATTTTCATTAAAATCTAATGTATATTTTTCTAATTTCTTTAATGCTCTAAAATAATCACACCCCCCAATAATATTATCTTTCGTTGTACTTACAAGTACCATTTTCCAATTTGCTACTTGCTTTCCGTCTACAGCATATTCACTCTGCGGCATTTTAGGTAGAATTGTTTCCGTTCCTTCTGTTAATGCTATTGCTCCAAAAGAACTATCATCTAGTTTGACATAGAATTTTGGTGTTGCAGTATATGCATTGCTCCAATCAACCGATGTTTTTTCTTTTTTGAATTTGCTAAATAAACCCATAATTTATCTCCTTCGCAGCTTCATTATTTGCATTTCTTTTTATTTCAAAAATGGGCAATCTCGATTGAGACTGCCCATTCATTCTGTTAATTATGCGATTTTTTCATCTCTGCACAAAATGGTGTAGGGTGTAAGATTTTTGTATTGCTTTATCTCCGCAAGCCCGCATAAATACGCGGTTTATTTGTCCACAGGCTTCATTGTCGGGAACAACAGAACATCACGAATGGTTGCACTATCTGTCAACAACATGGCAAGTCTGTCGATTCCCATACCCATACCGCCGGTAGGCGGCATACCGTATTCCAGTGCAGTTACAAAATCTTCATCCAGCATATTTGCTTCATCATCACCTGCTTCACGCAGCGCTGCCTGACGCTTAAAACGTTCATATTGGTCAATGGGGTCGTTCAACTCGGAATAGGCATTTGCGAATTCACGGGCAGTGATAAATAATTCAAACCGTTCCGTCAATTCAGGACAGTCAGGCTTGCGTTTTGTTAGAGGAGAAACTTCTACCGGATAATCCATAATGAAAGTGGGCTGAATTAACTTATCTTCCACAAATTCTTCAAAGAACATGTTAAGAATATCGCCCCAACAAGAACCTTCCTTCACTTCCAGTCCGCGTTCTTTTGCAATTTCGACCGCCTTGTCATTATTACCTTTAAAAGAAATGAAATCTACATTTGCATATTCCTTGACTGCATCAATCATAGTCAACCTGCGGAATGGAGATTCTAAATCTACTATTGTACCCTGATAAGTCACTTTCAGTTCTCCGCAAGCGGCTTTAGCCGCATTTCTGATAAGTTCTTCGGTAATATCCATCATGCCGTAATAATCCGTATAAGCTTCATATAACTCAATCGTCGTAAATTCAGGATTATGTTTGTAATCCATACCTTCGTTGCGGAATTGACGGCCAATTTCATAAACCTTCTCCATACCGCCGACAATCAGGCGTTTCAGGTAAAGCTCCGGCGCAATACGCAGGAACATATCTAAGTTTAAAGTATTATGGTGTGTAATAAACGGCCTTGCCGCTGCACCGCCGGCTATGGTATTAAGCACAGGGGTCTCTACTTCCACAAAGCCAATACTATCCAGATAACTTCGCATGGATGTAATAATCTTGCTTCTTTTTATAAATGTATCCTTCACCTCAGGGTTAACGATTAAATCTACGTAACGCTGACGGTAACGGGTATCCATATCCTTTAAACCATGGAATTTTTCCGGCAACGGAAGCAGAGATTTAGAAAGAAGCCGAAGAGATTTTGCATGAATAGAAATCTCCCCCCTACGGGTACGGAACACAAAACCTTTGACTTCTATAATATCACCAATATCCCATTTTTTAAATTCAGCAAAAGCTTCTTCTCCAATATCATTAATGCGAACATACACTTGAATTTTACCTGCACGGTCAGATATAACAATAAAATTCGCTTTACCCATGTCACGCCATGCGATAATACGTCCGCAAACAGCCACATCTGTATTTTCCAAAGACTCAAAATTCTCCAATATTTCACTGGAAATATGAGTCTGCTCAGATTTTGTAATTTGAAATGGATCTTTCCCCTGCTCCTGTAAAACTTTTAGCTTGTCCACACGTATTTGGCGCAATTCATTTAAATTTTCTTCCGCTGCTTCTTCTACCTGATTTTCTATATTCTGATTTTCGGCCATTCCACACACTCCAAATTCCATTTTAAATAAATAAGGCAAGGGACCGATATCCCCTGCCTTTAAAATTACCTTGAGATTTCCAAAATTTCAAAGGACAGCACACCGGACGGGACTTCCGCTTCCACCGTTTCGCCCACTTTATGCCCCAACAATGCCATACCCACAGGGGATTCATCAGAAATTCTTCCTTCATCCGGGTCAGCCTGTGTAAAACCTACAATCTGATAGGTTACAATTTCATCATATTCAATATCGCGTACTTTTACGCGGGAACCAACGCTAACCGTTTCATTGGTCACGTCGTCATCATCCAGTACACGGACATTTTTAAGCATTTCTTCAATTTCAGCGATGCGGGACTCCAACTTACCCTGGTCGTTTTTGGCCTCATCATATTCACTATTTTCCGAGAGGTCACCGAAAGAAAGCGCTACTTTAATTTTTTCAGATATTTCCTTACGTTTGACGGTTTTGAGTTCTTCCAATTCCTCTTCCAACGCGCGTAAGCCGTCATCCGTCAATAGTATTTCTTTTGGCATAAATCACTTCATCCTTTCAACGCTGTTACAAAGGCAATACTCATATTATATAAAATGGAAATTCCCCTGTCAAGTGCCGCCAAGCACACTTAGTGCGTCAAAAAGGTTTATTTCATTATCGTTTAACAGATATTTTTGATAAGTCAGTCCATTCAATGTTTTCACATTGCACTGCTCATATAAAACTGCGGCAAAAATGAATGGGTCATATCCCTGTGGGAGAAGCGCCTGATACTCTTCTGGCAAACGTATTTCCTTACCTGTAACTACCCTGCGGTTTTTAACTGCTGTACTTTTGGAAGAAAAAATTCCGCCCCCGCCAGGAACCTCTAACATCAAACCGTTTGGAAGATAAACCGTCCGGTATCTTTCAATACGGCGAATATCTCCGCTGACCTGAATCGCCGCGCCATGCTGTTCCAACGCCCACTCCTTTAAATTTTCATAAAGATAAGGGCGGCTCGTAATAATTGTAATATCTCCTGCAAGGTCAATTAAACTTGCATATTCATTTACAAAACTTCCCCGAAGGTCAACAACGCCAACACTTCTTTTCATCGGCGGCTGTTTAAAATGCTCAAGCAAAGATAGAAAAGTATAATAACCAACCAACCTTGGAAATTCTTCCATTTGAAATAATGGCAAACGTTCCTGTTTAGGTAAAGCCACATCATCAGGCAACACAAGGTTTAAATGATTGATACGGACAATATCTGAAATTTCTTCCCACGGAATTTCTCCTTTGAATACCGGCGTATGTATAATAAAAAACGGCAAACCGCCTTCCACCGGAACTTGTTGAATCTCCGGCAGAACTTTATGAAACCGTCTTTTTATACGGGAAAATACCCCTCTTTTTTCTTCATATAGATAAAGAAACGCCACCATAATGTTCCTCCCCGTCCTGCAGCATAAACTTTTATAATTTATTTCCCTATTAGAAAACAAAAAAGTGGCTGTAATAAAAAAATCAAGACAATATAACATATGCGAAAAAAAGCATGGTCATGCCATTGCCTGCTGCAATATAGGCAAAACAAAACGGCCCGAATATTCGAGCCGGTTGGAGGATTACCGATGCCGGGATTACAGCGCTTCTTTTTTAATATGAAAAATGAGACGAAGGATACCGCCGATAAATTTTGGACTTTTAACCACTACTACTTTCATATCGCTACCTCCCAATTATCTGCACCTGGAACAGCCAAGAATTATAATCATCAGGGACATAATGATTATGAGCAGTCTTGCAGGGCACCATGATGACACTAACAGCCCAAGGCCGAAAGCTACACACCAAAATCCCTTAGAGCCTGCTACTCTTTTCATTCTTGCCACCCCCAGCCGCGTATCAGCAGCTATTTCTCTGCTTCTGTTACCAGTATACGCATACGGTAAAGATGTGTTACAAAAATACTTGTTCATTACAAAAAAACAATAAAAAAACCGGGATTACTCCCGGCGGCAAAGAAAGCAAACGATATTTAATCTCTGGAAAGGCAAATTAAAAGTGTTCCCTGTGCAACACCAATTTCAGCCGGGCCATCTGCAAATTCATTGCTGACACCAGAGGGATAAGAACAATGCATCACAAAATTTTCCACATTGTAAACGGCATTTCTAATAAAAATACCTTCTGCATCTCCTCCCCAAGGAAAAACTGAAAATTTCCAACCGGATTTACGCGGTAAAGTAACCGCTTCGTTATGAATCATAAACAATGTATTTTTTTCATCTTTAATTGTACCGGATAAGCCCTGTGTTTTCAGATAATCCAGCACCATCAGATTAGCTATGGTATGATCCATACGCCCACCTGTTGCCGCAAGCAGCAAAAATTCACGAAACCCACGCTGAATTCCTTCCATTACCGCAAGCATGGTATCTGTATCATCCTTTTCCGGTGGATGACGCAGAGTTTCAATTCCCGTCTGCTCAAAAGGCGCAGAATCAAAATCTCCCACCCAAAGCTGAGGTTCGCACTCAATCCGTTGTGCATGCTTCATACCGCCGTCCACACATATTAAATAGTCGTCAGGCAATATCTCCTGTGCAAGACAGGCGTCATCACTGACCGGTGCGGCACATAACACAACACAACGGCTCATTTTAGTTCCCACTCCTTTAAATCTTTTACATTCTGGTACATTGCAATATAGCTTTCATGCCGGGACTTTTCGATTTTCCCATCATGAACAGCCTGCACAATCGCACAACCTTTGTCATTTACATGACAACAGGATGTAAATTTGCATTCCCCCAAATAGGGACGAAAATCCGGAAAACACACCGGAAGCTCATCTTTCATAATAATTTCATACCGTTCCATATCCAAAGAAGAAAATCCAGGGGTATCAGCTACATAACCATTACCTGCAATGCGAAACAATTCACAATGCCTGGTAGTATGTCTGCCTCTGCCCAGCTTTTCACTGATTTCCCCGGTAGAAAGCCCTAACTGTGGGTCAATGGCATTTAGCAGAGTAGATTTTCCTACACCGGAATTTCCCGTAAATGCACTGATTTTATTACACAATAAAGGGCGGATGCTGTCAACCCCTTCGCCGGTGATACCGGATACTACTACAACTGTAAAACCGGCGCTGCGGTATATTTTTTCCAAAAATTGTGCGTTCTTTAAATCCGATTTACTGATTACAATTACAGGCTCAATCCCTTTGCGGCAGGCAATAGCGGTAAGCTTATCTATCACCAGCGTGCTTGGAGCCGGAGAACAGGTTGAGACCACAATAAATAATTGGTCAATGTTTGCCAACGGCGGACGAATTAAACTGTTTTTCCGTGGTGCAATACAATCAATTGTATTTTCGCCTTTTTCATTTACAGTAAAAGTAACTGCATCGCCAACTAACGGGGTTATTTTTTCTTTTCGGAAAATTCCTCTTGCTTTGCACTCAAACACAGCATCGGCGGCCTCTACATAATAGAAGCCACCGATACCTTTTAATATAATACCATGATATTGTGCCTGTGTGTTACTCATTGCTCCTCCTGCGTTGGCTGTTGTATTTGCGGTACCGTTGTTGCTGCCTTGCTCACAATCAGTTTTAGAGCAGAACCTTTGCCTACAAAACCGCTCTTAGGCGACTGATTCACAACCGTACCTGCCGGCTCATTGCTTTCCCTTTCATCTACCACAATTTCAACCAATGCACCGTATTGATTTTTAACATCTGAAATATTTTTTCCTGTCAAATCCGGAATCTTTATCAGTGGAACAACTTTTTCACTTTTTATACGTTTATTTTTAAAATCAATCGTAGCTGTATAAATGGTATTATTATCCACAGTAATTTCAACATAAGCACTGGTTCCCGAACCTGAAACCATAAGAGTTTTAGAAGCACCGGAAAGCCTTACATTACTTGCTGCTGAAGTCAATTCCACATCATCAATAAACACCTGCAACTTGCCATTTTCATAGCTTCCGGCAGAACCCGCAAGCGGGAGGGTAACAGTAACAGAAACTTCCTGTTTAACGCCGTCGCCGTTACTATACGTAATATTCACTGCAGAACCTTTTTCGACTTCAACATCCTTTGGATCCTGAGAAAGCACAATGCCTTCCGGCTGATCACTGCTGACAGGGGTTGCTTCTCCCAGTTTCAGCCCGTTTTTCTCCAAAACTTCCTTTGCCTTTTCTTTGGTCAGATTTAAAATATCCGGTACCGGTACAGCGTCCTCCAATTCTCCTTTGCTGACATAAATGGTCACTGTAGAACCTACTGCTGCCTTCTGCTCCTTCTCAGGCACTGTTTTAATAACATAACCTTTCGCTACATCCTTGCTGGCAACCTCTTGCTCAGCAACCTCAAAACCAGAGGCAATCAACTGTGCTTTTGCATCCCGCAACGTCTGATTATAAACATCCGGAACTGGTTTTGTATCCGCACCAGCGCTGACAACAACTGAAATGGTTGAGCCTTCCTTAATCATCCGGTCTTTTCCCGGATTCTGATCCACAATTTGCCCTGCGGGATATTCATTGTTCTGCTCTTCTTTCTCTACAACGATATTAAATTTTCCGCCATACTGCGGGTCATCTTTAATTTGCTCATAAACCTTTCCAATCAAATCCGGACATTTTACAGTGGCTTTTCCGCCGCTGAAAAGATTGCCGCCAAAAACAATAGCAACAAATGCAATTAGTACAATAATAACTGCAATAGCCACACCGGTCAAAATTTGTACCGTTTTATTTTTAGAGGGCCTTTCCTCATAATATTCCTCTTCTTCCAGTCTTGGCTGTACAGTTTGCTGACGAGGGGCACGGACCGGCGCCGCATAAGAAGTATTCCGTTGAATCAAATCCCGATCCAAATACTTTGTCGGTTGATTATCCACAAAATAACTATATTCAAATATAATGTTCGGATTACGCCGGAATGCATCCAAATCACGCAGCATTTCTGCAGCTGACTGATAACGTTCCATGGGATTTTTCTGCATGGCACGCATGGTAATCTGCTCTAATCCCATTGGAATTTCAGGATTCAGATCACGCGGCCTGCGTGGGTCAGCCTGCAACTGCATAATAGCAACAGATACAGCGCTGTCAGACTGGAACGGCAGTTGTCCCGTCAGCATTTCATACATCATAACGCCGACAGAATAAATATCTGCTTTTTCATCCGTAACCTCACCGCGTGCCTGTTCCGGGCTGATGTAATGAACACTGCCGATCGCCTTTTCCGTCATTGTACGGGTATCACTGCGGCTGAAACGTGCAATACCAAAATCAGTTACCTTAATATTTCCATTTTGCAGCAATATAATATTCTGCGGTTTTACATCCCTGTGGACAATCCCCTTATCATGCGCATGCTGAAGAGCTTTTAAAATCTGGCAGGTAAAATGAACTGCTTCTTTCCACTTTAACCCACCCTGCTGTTCAATGTATTCTTTCAAAGTAATCCCGTCAATGTATTCCATAACGATATATTGGAGTTTATCGCCAAAGCTGACATCATAAACCTTAACAATATTAGGGTGAGATAATACAGCAATCGCCTTGGATTCATTTTTAAAACGGCGGCGGAACTCCTCATTTGCTAAAAATTCTTCCTTAAGTATCTTTATGGCGACAATACGATCATCAATATTATCATAGGCTTTATAAACAACGGCCATCCCGCCGACGCCGATGATTTCCTGTATTTCATATCTCCCGTCGAGACGCTTTCCAATATAATTATCCATCATATTCGCTCCTAACTATTACAGGCAATCGCCACAACAGTGATGTTATCGCCGCCCCCATTTTGATTCGCCAGTTCTATCAACTGTACAGCGGCGCCTTCAAACCCACTTTGGTTTATTAGAGTGAGAATTTCATCATCTTCAACAAAATTTGTCAAACCATCCGTACAAAGCAGCAGCATACTTTCCGGTGACAAATCTACTTCATCATAATCTGGCTGAACAGTTTCCTCCACGCCAATCGCCCTCGTTATAATATGCTTGCGCGGATGCTCTTTTGCCTGCTCCGGCGTAATCTGCCCATTATCCAGCATCATCTGCACAATGGAGTGGTCTTTCGTAATCTGGTTGATTTCCCCGCCTGAAATTAAATAAACCCGACTATCGCCAATATGCACAATGTGCGCTTTTTTATGGGAAACAACAACGGCTGCTATCGTCGTACCCATTCCGGACAATGCATCATCCACCTGAGCTTTGGAATAGACAGAATAATTTGCCTGAGCAGCTACTGTCTGCAATAAATTTTTAATAGAATTATCAGTCATTTCTTCACGGAAATGCAAGCACAAATTTTCCGCCGCAATTTTTACAGCGGACTGGCTGGCAATATTACCACCGTTTGCACCGCCCATCCCGTCACAAACAACTGCCCAGCAACTTTCCGATGAAAAATCGCCAAAAGCAAAACTATCCTGATTGGAACTTCTAACCAGTCCCTGATGTGTTTCCCCAACAATTTTCAAGCGTGATCACCTCCGCTGCACATCTCTTTTTGCCTGAGCTGACCGCAGGACGCACTGATGTCTGCGCCCAAACTCCGGCGAACGGTTGCATTCATACCGTTTGCTTCTAAAACTGACTGGAATTTTGCCAACTGCTGTTTGGTACTGCGTTTATAGTCATTCTCCCTGACTTCATTTGCAGGAATTAAATTAATATGGCACAGCATTCCTTTTAATCTCGCTGCAAGCTCACGTGCGCAGGCTTCGCTGTCATTCACGCCGCTGATCATTGCATACTCGAAAGAGATACGGCGGCCCGTCCTGCGCGCATACTTGCGGCAAACCTCCAGCAATTCATCTACGCCCCATTTTCGGTTGACCGGCATAATTTTCGACCGTATCGTATCATTCGGTGCATGCAAAGAAACAGAAAGCGTCAGCTGTAAATCTTCTTTCATTAAATCATATATTTTCGGCACAACGCCACATGTAGACAGGGAAATATGCCGCATTCCAAGGTTCAAGCCTTCTTCACTGGATACCAATAAAAGAAACCGCATCACATACTCAAAATTATCCAGCGGTTCTCCCATACCCATCAATACGATGTGGGAGACCCGAATATTCCTGTCCTTTTGCGCGGCATGGATTTGTCCCAGCATTTCCGATGGCTGAAGGTTCCTGTGGATTCCTCCAATAGTAGAAGCACAAAAAGAACATCCCATCCTGCACCCAACCTGAGTTGATATGCAAAGTGTATATCCATATTTATAATGCATCAAAACCGATTCAATATATTCGCCATCATGCAACCTGAACAAATATTTTACTGTCCCGTCTATCTGCGATACCAGACGGCGTTCAATTTCACAACTATAAATGTCATATTTTTCCCGCAATGTTTCACGCAGGCTTTTTGATAAATTGGTCATTTCATCAAAGGAAGAAACGCCGCTGCGTGACAGCCATTGATAAACCTGCCCCGCACGGTATACAGGCAGACCCATTGCAGAAAAATCCTCTTTCAATTCAGACAGGGACATGGATTTTATATCCTTTTTCTCCAGAACTACCCCATCCTTTCAAATACTGCGATAAAAAATCCATCCGTACCATGCAAATGCGGAAGTAAGGTAAGCATACGCCGATCCCCATTCCAACGCGGTAATTCAGGTAAAACCTCAATCAAACGAAAATTCTGATGCTCATTTAAAAAACGTTCCACGACTTTTTCGTTTTCCTGAGGATGAATGGTACAGGTAGAATAAACCAACCTTCCGCCTGATTTTACATATTTAACAGAAGTACCCATTATAAGGTACTGCAAATCCGGCAATTTGTCAATATCTTCCTTCGATTTTAAGCGAATTTCCGGTTTTCTCCGAATAATTCCCAATCCAGAACACGGAACATCACACAAAACTTTATCATATTGCGGAAAACCAGGCTGATATACCCGGGCATCATTCACAGCAGTTTCCAAAACAGAAAGTCCCAACCGGTCAGCGCCCCGTGCAATTAATGCCGTACGTGCCGGATACAAATCCATAGCCGTCAGTCTGCCTTGATTTTTCATCATCTGTGCAATGGTAAATGCTTTTCCGCCAGGTGCAGAACAAACATCTAAAACGCTGTCGCCGGGTTTTGCATCCAGCGCGGCACAGCAATATTGCGACGCTAAATCCTGCACATGAAATAAGCCTTCCTGATAGGATTTCAGTTTTTCCACACTTCCGGTTTTATGCAATAACAAAGCATCTGCACACGCGGCATGCTCTGCTTCTACACCCTCATTCACAAGAATATCAATCAATTCATCTGCCGTCATCCTTTGTGTATTCACACGAATCGTTAACGGCGGACGCCCGAAATTTTCTTTTAAAATGCCGACTGCATTTTCTTCCCCATAGGAATTTACGAACAGTTCCGCTAACCATGCAGGGCAGGAATATACTGTCTGCAAATATAAAAGCAGATCTTTTTCCCGGTCCGGCCAAACTACACCGCCTCGCTGAAGACTGCGCAGTACGCCATTGATCAGACCTGAGGCAAATGCGGTTCTTTTGTTGTTTTTTGCAAGCTTTACCGTTTCATTGACTGCAGCAGAAGCAGGAATTTTATCCATATACAAAAGCTGATATGCACCTATACGAAGCAATACCAACACTTCTGGCTTTAATTTTTTTAATGGCTGGCGCAAATATGCGCTCAGCGCATAATCTAATGAAATACTTCGTTCCAGTACTCCGTAAAACAATGCAGATGCTAAAGAAGCCTCCCTCTCTAAAAGAGCAGCATCACGTACAGCACCATCCAATACCAAATTAGAATATGCATGATCTTTTTGCACCCTCAGCAGTGCATCAAAAGCAGTTTTACGGGCATCCTTCATCAGACTGTCTCCTTATATTTCAACACGTTATCTGCGCCGATTAGCATAAATCAATACGCGGAAGAACTGTGCAATGGCAGTAGCCAATGCCGCAACATATGTGAGCGCCGCGGCGTTTAGCACTTTGCGTGCTCCATCCACTTCTTTACCATGCAGCATATGTGTGGATTCCAACGTTTCCAGTGCACGTCTGCTTGCATTCAATTCCGTAGGCAACGTTAAAAGCTGAAATAATACGGTAAAGAAGAACAAAATAAGCGAAACTGTAACCAGCCAGTCTGCCGACAACAAAAAACCAAGCACCACCCCAAAGATACCAAATTGGGAACCAATGTTTGTAACCGGAATAATAGCATTCCTGATTTTCAGCGGCGTATAGCCAGTTGCATGCTGGACAGCATGCCCTGCTTCATGGCATGCTACGCCAATCGCCGCAATTGACGTACTATTGTATACGTCATCAGATAAACGTATCACTTTTGTGCGCGGATCATAATGGTCATTTAATTTTCCGCTGATATGCTCAATCCTTACATCGTAAACGCCATTCTGCTGCAATAGTTCCTGTGCCGCCTGTGCACCTGTCATTTTTCGGGATGATTTTGTCTGCGAATATTTTTGAAATGTGTTTTTTACATTATAAGAACACCATATCGCAAACACAAGAAACGGAAGCATGAAAATCATGCCGTATACGTCAAAATAATAAAGCAGCAATTCGTTACCCCCTATAAATTACCTCTGAGTGTTAGCCAATAGTTTCTGCATGTTAAAGTATACAACTTCGCGGCTTTTATTTCTTGATAAAGAAATGAACAGAATATTTCAATTTTGTTATCTACAGGTGAAATTATTACAAAACTTTCTCAAGTTTGTTAAAAAGGCAGTATTTCTCCTGCTTTTACAGAATGTCCGCGAAGAAAATCCTGTATTGCCATACGTTTTCCGCCATCATACTGCACCTGCGTTAGTTCAATCGCACCAGAACCACAGGCAATCACTAATTTTTTTCCACTCTCCAGAACTTCACCAGCTTTACCGGAAATGGTTTCTCCGCAAAGCAGAGACGCATAAACCTTGAGTACCTTCCCGTTTAATACAGTTGTTGCAATTGGCCACGGGCATAAACCGCGGATTTGATTATGCACTTCCTGTGCGGATTTTGACCAATCAATCGGGCACATGCTTTTATCCAGCATCGGCGCATAAACCGCCAAAGCGTTATCCTGCTTTTCTCTTTTTATTGTACCCGCATTCATACCTTTTAATGTAGCGTCCAGCAAATCTGCACCGATATCCGCAAGGCGAAGAAAAAGTTCGCCATAGTTTTCATTTTCACCTATAGGTGTTTCTGCTTTTAAAAGCATATCGCCTGTATCAAGCCCCGCGTCCATCAGCATTGTTGTTACTCCCGCCGTTTTTTCCCCGTTGAGGACGGCCCACTGTATCGGTGCGGCTCCTCGGTATTTGGGCAGCAAAGAACCATGAACATTCACACATCCCTGTGCAGGAATTTCCAATACTTCCTGCGGCAAAATTTTCCCATATGCTACAACAACAATAACATCCGGCGCAATGCCGCGCAGTATTTCCGCCGCTTTCCCGTCGCGCATAGTAACAGGCTGATAGACCGGAATACCATGCGCCGCCGCTTCAGCCTTTACAGGCGGCGGCGTTAAAATACGTTTACGGCCAACAGGCTTATCCGGTTGTGTAAACACTGCCGCTACCTCATAAAATGGATCATTCAAAAGCTTTGTCAGGGATATTACGGCAAAATCCGGCGTGCCCATAAAAACAATTTTCATTGTGCCTATCCTTCTCTCTTGAATTATCACTGCTCCGTCTGTTCCATACGAATAACCTTTGATGTAAATAAAATACCGTCCAAATGGTCGAGTTCATGGCAAAAACAACGCGCTTTTAACCCTTCACCTTTATAAATATGCCATTTTCCATTTCTGTCCTGCGCCTGCAATTTAACAATACGAGGGCGTGAAACAACTCCGTAAATTCCCGGACAGGAAAGACAGCCTTCGCTCGCCTCTTCTTCACCGCCTTCACAGGAGATAATCTGAGGATTAACAAGCTCTATCAGGCCATCGCCAACATCAACCACAACAACACGGCGCAAAATACCAACCTGCGGCGCAGCAAGTCCCACACCGTCTGCATTGTATAAAGTTTCCTTCATATCATCCAACAATGCCGCCAAACGGTCATCAAATTTTTCAACCTTACGGCATACCTTATTGAGTATTGGGTCGCCTTCTTTTACAATATTTCTTAATGCCATAAAAATCCCTCCCAAATAATTTATGAAGGTATATTCCTGTTCATCACAATCCGCCGTCAGGATCCATATCTAAATATACAGTAACCTGTTTCGCAGCGTCTGATTTTCCAAAAACACAAAGCAACCCGCTCATCATTTCCCGAAACCGCTTGGTATTCCTGCATTTTATCAGCAGGCGATACCGGTATTTACCGCTGACGCGCGGGACACGCGCAGGCATCGGGCCAAGAACAATCAACTTCTGATCATTAAACTGCCCTGCATTTTCCTTTTTCAGCATTTCCAAAAAACGGTATGCCCCTTCTTTTACCGCATTTTCTTCTCTGCCCGTAAAACCCGCGGCACATATATCGCAGTAAGGAGGATATACCATCAAACGGCGCGTTAGAATCTCCGTTTCATAGAAGGCTTCATAGTCCTGTGCGGCGGCAAGACGAAACACAGGATGCTCCGGCGCCGTTGTCTGGATGACCGCCCGCCCGGGATATTTTCCCCTTCCCGAGCGTCCTACCACCTGTGTTAAAAGCGCAAAAGTTTTTTCCAGACTTCTGTAATCATCATTGTATAAAGATTGGTCAGCATTTACGACACCGACCAGCGTCACATTCTCAAAATCAAGCCCTTTGGCAACCATTTGCGTTCCCAAAAGAATATCATATTTACCTTCCGCAAAAGCGTTCAGCCCTTTTTCATGGGCATACCGCACCATTGTAGTATCCGCATCCATACGCAGAATACGTGCAGAAGGCAGCAGCTGTGTTAACTCATCCTCCAGTTTTTGGGTTCCAAAACCTGAAAAACGTACTGTTTCTTCCCCGCATGCGGGACAAATAGAGTCAGCCTCCTGCGAATAGCCGCAATAATGGCACATTAAACGATTATTTACACGATGATACGTCAAAGAAATACTGCAATGAGGACAAACCATCACATGCCCGCAGCTTCGGCAGGATATAAAGGTATGATACCCCCGGCGGTTCATCAGAAGAATAGACTGCCGCCCTTCTTTTAAATTCAGACGAAGTTCTTCCAGCAAACGCTCGCTGAGTGCACTTCTATTGCCTGCCGCGAGTTCTTTTCGCATATCCACCGGGATAACCTGAGGGAGCTGTGCATCTCCATATCTGACAGATAAACGGTTTAAAGTAAAACGACCGTTTGCCGCGGCAGTATATGTTTCAATACTTGGGGTTGCAGACGCCAAAAGCAAAAGCGCCTGGTGCTGCGCACACCGGAACCTTGCTGCATCCCGTGCATGATAACGGGGAGCTGCTTCCGATTTATAAGTGCTTTCCTGTTCCTCGTCCATAATAACAAGTCCAAGGTTGTCAAAGGGCGCAAACACTGCGGAACGAGTGCCGACAGCTATTTGTGCATCGCCATTGCGGATTCGCTTCCATTCATCCATACGTTCTCCAACGGAAAGCCCGCTATGGAGTACAGCAACTTTATCTCCATAACGTTTATGAAAAATGGCAAGTGTCTGTGCTGTCAGTGAAATCTCCGGCACCATGACAATAATACCTTTTCCGGTAGGAAGGACATGGTCAATCAGTTTCAAAAACACCTGTGTTTTTCCGCTTCCGGTTACACCAAAAAGCAGAGAAGCGCCACCTGTTTCAGACTGCAAAGCCAGATTTTCAAAAACTTTCTGCTGTTCCGGAGTCAGAATAATTTTTTCTGCCGCTCCATTTTGCCGATAACCGCGATATGGATTACGGTAAATCTCCCTGTCATAGTATTCTGCAACGCCTTTTTTTACAAGGGCAGATACTACCGCCTGCGTTACGCCGCAAAGGTAACACAGCTCTTTAACAGAAGCTGTCCCTGTTTCCATCAGCAGTTCAGCAACAGCCTTCTGCTTTTTTGTCAGAAATGCAAGCCAGTCTTCCGCATTTTCTTCCCTGTCAGCCAAACGAACCATGCGGATAGAAGCGTCGCCGATTTTTTGGTGCACATCATCCCATCGTGTAAGGATTCCTTGCTTCGCCAAATTTTCCAGTAAAGAAGAATCCTCCGGCAATGCAAAGGCATCTAAAAGCTTTTTTCGTTCAACAGGACTGATTGCATTGGACAGAAAACAGCAAATCTGTTTCTCCTGTTCCGGTAAATTTTGTATTGCTTCTGTCCCGCAATCCTGCGCAAAAGAATAGCTGATAATAATTTGCAGGTTAATCCCCGCAGGCAAAAGCGATTTAATCCCCTCAAAATAAGTACAGAACGTCCGTTCTCTTAGCCAGACACCAAGAGCAAGCAATTCTGCATTCAGCAAAGGTATTTCATCCAGTACCGATGCGATTGCCTTGATGCGGGACACATCCTGTACACACGTCAATTTCAGAACAATTCCCTGACGTTTGCGGTTGCCCGCGCCAAAGGGAACCATAACCCTACACCCTGCCTGAACTTTCCCTGCAAGCATTTGAGGTATCAAATAAGTGTATGGTTTATCAAAATGGTACGCCACTTTTTCCACTGCGACCATAGCCGCGTTTTCAGAATTCATATGGCGTTCCTCCATTCAGCAAAGCACTATACTGCTCGCATTAATCCTGTGTAATTTTTTCGAGTTCCGGGGATTCTGTTACAGTATAATCGCCCCTGAGGATTTCTTCCAGAGCAATTGTCACTGTTTTTTGAATAATAATATCATGGTTTTTTTCTGCATTCTCCGCAATTTCCCGGGCACGCTTTGCAGTTGCAATCACCAGGGAATAACGGCTCATATCGTCTTTTGCAAGAAGTTCTCTTAAATCAGGATTCAGCATTTTTCAGCACCTCGTCTATCATACTTTTCATATTTTTTATTTTGCACTGTTCGGCGGTAATAATTGCAAGCACCGTTTGCGCCGCTGTTTTCAAATCATCGTTCACAACGATATATTGATAACTTTCCGCTTTTTTCAGTTCTTCACGGGCAGTTTGCAAACGAATACGAATACTATCTTCACTGTCTGTACCGCGCCCGCGCAGGCGTTTTTCCAGTTCTTCCAAAGACGGCGGAACAACAAAAATGGCAACTGCATCCGGATACATTGCCCGAACTTTATCAGCACCCTGCGTTTCAATTTTTAGGATAACTGTTTTGCCTTCCGTCAGCCATTCGTCCACAGGAGCTTTGGGCGTACCATAATAATGTTTCCCAAATTCCGCATATTCCAATAACCCATCCGTCTCAATCAAAATCTGAAAATCATCTTCCGAAAGGAACAAATAATCAACTCCATGCACTTCATTTTCCCGTGGTGCACGTGTTGTAACAGATACGGAACGCTGAAACGGTCGCCCGCACTGAGCAAGCTCTTCGAGAATCGAGTCTTTTCCACATCCAGAAGGCGCTGAAACAATTACAAGCATACCTTTATTCATCATCAACCGTATTTTCCTCCGCATCCAAATCAGAATCATCATCCAGCAAACGGTTCGCCACGGTTTCCGATTGGAGATAAGTCAATATGACATGGTCGCTGTCGGAAATGATAACAGCACGGGTCCTTCTGCCGTGGGTTGCGTCAATTAACGCCCCGCGTTCTTTAGCATCCTGAATAATACGCTTGATTGGAGCAGATTCCGGACTGACAATCGCAACCAGCCGGTTAGCGTTTACCATGTTGCCGAATCCGATATTAATCAGTTTCATAAATTACCTCCGTTTTATTCTATATTCTGTACCTGTTCACGGATTTTTTCAATTTCCGCTTTGATATCTACAACTTTACGTACAATCGCAACATCCTGCGCTTTTGAACCGATGGTATTGCCCTCGCGGTTCATTTCCTGAACCAGAAAATCCATTTTACGCCCAACGGCATTCTCTGAATCCAAAAATTTATGGAGCTGCTCAATATGGCTGCGCAGACGAACGGTTTCCTCATCCACCGCAACCTTGTCCGCAAAAATAGCTGCCTCTGTAAGCAAACGCTGCTCATCCACATGGGCATCTTCCAAAAGCTCTCTGATACGCGCTTCCAGCTTTTCTTTATATTCTTTCACTGTTTGCGGAGAACGCTCTTCAATAAACTTTACGCACTCCAGAATTTCCCCGCTGCGGTTTAAAATATCCTCACGCAGCTTCGCACCTTCGGTTTCACGCATACGGATAAATGAATCCAACGCTTTCTGCGCCGTTTGCCTGACAGCGTCCCAAATAGCTTCTTCATCCGTTTCTGCTTTGCGCACAGTCAGAACATCGGGATACCGTGCAACCAATCCGGCTGAAATATCATCCCGCAAATGGAATTTTTCTTCCAGTTCCTGCAATGCATTGATATAGCTTTCTGCCAGCGCGGTATTAACCTCTACAACCGAAAGGGGCATTTCTACCGTTTCAATCTGAATATAGCAGTCAACCTTTCCCCTTGAAACGGCAGACTGAACAAAAGATTTCATCTTTTCTTCTAAAAAACCGTACACGCGGGGCATTCTGGCTGAAAACTCAAAATAACGATGGTTCACACTTTTGATTTCCACCGTAATGTCCATCCCGTTAATTACTTGCTGAGAACGGCCGTAACCTGTCATGCTTTTTATCAAGGTGCTCTCTCCTTTTTTATCACCGGAAACAGCGATTTATTCTTGCTTGCGCCATTTTTAACAAAAAAATCTATTCTTTAATAATATCAATTTTAACCTTGTGTTGTCAACTGTAATTTAACTAATGCATCATCATTGCTTATTTTATTCAGAGCCAATCATCCAATATGAATTTAAAGTTCCATATCTCAGATATATAAAAATAAAACTCCTGAAAAAACTTCAAGAGCTTTATTGTGATATTATCAATATTTAAAAACCGCCGAAAAAATAATCAATCAAGGGTACAGTTTCTTTATATTATAGGTGGTTGATTATCAAACACCACAGCGCAGTACGTATTTTCGCGCGGCAAGCCAAGACAAAAAGAAAAGGATTATGCCAATAATCGCACCACCTGCACATACAAGAATAAAATTACTCTTTACATCTATAAACTGATTCAATATCAAAACAACAAGAATAAAAATAACTGCGGTAACACTATAAGAGAGTATCATACTGACAGACGCCATTTTTTCTTCTTTAAAAATAAAATTCAAAGGAATACTCACACTGGCGGAAACAAGGCAAACCATTAATCCAACAAGGATATACGGGAGCATTTCCCCAAAATGAAATTCGCCTTTGAATAATGCAATACAGGAACTCAATATGACGCCAATAACCATACCTGTCAAACACAGCACAGCGTACATCATATATTTGCTTGACACTACCTGCTCTTTTTTAACAGGCAAAGTAACAGCAAACTTGTCCCATTGAGATGTTTTATCACTGGTGATGGTTGAAGCAGACATCATACTCAGCATTACTGCGGCAATAATGATAAAAACCCAAGGTGAAACCAGAAAAGACATACCCACACTAACCGTAATGTAAACTAGAAGAAGCGCCAAGAGACTATCTTTTACAATATAAAAATCTTTTAAAAGCAAACCCTTCATTTATTTTCCCCCTTTATATAAAGCAACATAATTTCATCAATGGTTGGTATATCAATCAGCGCTTTCGGATATTTTTTCTGTACCGCAGATTTATCCGTAACCAAAACCTGATATTCATAATCCTGCTTTCGATATGCCTCTATATCTTTCGGGTCTATCGCATCAAACTGCGCCGCACCGCATTTTATAATACCATACTGATAAATCAATTCATCCTTTGATTTTTGAAATATAACCTTCCCTTCGTGAATAAAAACAATATAATCCGCTGCCTTTTCCAAATCGCTTGTAATATGGGAAGAAACAAGGATAGCATGATCCTCATCCTGAACAAATGCAAGAAATATGTCTAAAATATCGTCACGCATAACAGGGTCAAGTCCGCTTGTTGCTTCGTCCATTAACTTGGGTATATCTCTCAAAACCATTGACATAACTGGCCTTAACGGTATGCACAAATGTGTTTCATGTCCACTTCCCGTTTCCATTGTAGGCAAAAAGGAATGCACAGTCAATTCAAACCGTGCATTCCTTTCCATGCTCCCCGGCGCCTCCGGCTCCGATGAGCTATGTATTATCCGATTATAAATTACGGAGCAGCTTGTCGTTCCTCCTGCTTAATGCTTTCTGCATCTTTTCATTTTCTGCCCGCAGCCGCTGATTCTCCTGCTGCAGTTCCCGTATCCTTTCGTGCAGGGCAACGATCTCATTATCCATCGCCATATCCAGAACCGAACGCCTGGGGTCGATCATCCCGACCTGCTGCTCCAGCACTTTGTCCAGCGCTTGCCGTACCATCGGATTCTTGTAGAAGAACCCCCTCGACAGTCCCGTCTTGGCGATCAGCTTGGGGATCGTGACCTTCTCGCCTTCCTCCACCATCTCGAAGATGGTTCTCCTGGCAAGGTCAATCTTTTCGGCGCTGGCCTTCCTATTGCAGGCGATCATCTTGTCGTATTTGTTCATACTCTGCCTCCCATCCATCTAAGTTATCCAGGATTACCGCAGAGAGCCTTTGTCTGGCCTTTCGCGTCTCATCGGCGAGAAGCTGGTTGCTCATCTTCCGGTAATACTTCACATTTCGAACGCTGCTGTGCCCCAGCAGCTTGGCAATGGTCCAGTCGTCCAGGTGCATCTCGGTCAGCTTCATCCCATAGTAGTGCCGGTAGATATGGGTCCCGAAGCCGAAGATCTCACCGTTGTCATCCCGCAGTTCTTTCTTATAGATCATGTCCGTAATCCGGAACTGTACGGTGGTATATGGCATCGGCCGGCTGGGGTTCTTCTCATCGACGAAGATGTAAGTTGTATCCCCATATTTCTCTTTGGTGTAAGCAATTGCCTTTTTGATCAGCGCCGCAAGCTCTGCACTAATGGGCTTTTCATAGGGCTTGGTTTTCATCTGCCGGATCCGGATGATAATCTCGCCGTTCCGTTCCGACAGGCAATCCGGCGTCAGGGTCAGGGTATCGGATATCCGCGTCCCCAGCATCTGGTGGATAATCATCAGCCGTGCCGTCTGCGCATCCAGCTTTACGATCTCCCGGTTCAACCGCTTTAGTTCCGCATCTGAATAGGTCTTGAAAGCCGCCTTTGGCGTTGGCGGAATGTCCCTTGTGAGGAACAGTACGATCAGGTTTGGATAATCGCACATCCGGCCGGTGCTTTCCAGCAGACTGCGCAGCCGGTTCAAATCTGCATGGTAGTGTTTCGTCCCTGTAGCTTCCGTCTTTAGGTAGGTCAGGTATTCCTCTATGATCTCCCGGTTCAGGTCCCGGCAGGACTGCACCTGTGGGTATCGATCTGCCAGATATCTCGACAGGCGTCTGGCTGCCGTTAATTCCTTCTGTACACAGGCAATGGCTTCCCCCTGCAGGTTCAGGTAGATCCCTTTCTTCAGCTCCTGTCGGATGCCATCTTGGGATATCCGCGTAAAATTCAGCGTTCTGACCCGCTTGATTGGATTCTCTCTGTGTTCGATTTCCAGCTTGTCCAGCTCCCAGACATCCTTTTCTTCTTCCCGGCGGGTATCTACTGCTGTGAACTTGAGCATTCGCTCAAAATATCCAATTTCTCTTGCCTTGGATATGTTCTCTTTGCCGGTGGGTCCTCTGTTCCTATAATACAATGGGATGTGTTCCTTGAACATCCATGTCCGGAACTGTTTGACCCAGGTTTCCGGAGCCTTATCCCGCAGGCTGGATTTTGCTGTTGCACATTCTTTCAGGAACCTGCGCACCTTATTGTAGAACTGTTTGTCGCCCTGCATTCTTCCGATGCTTACCTGCGTACTGCGGTATCGGATGAATCCTTCAATCTCTTCCTTTAGTTTAGGCGACGGCAGCCCTGCCAGGTCGTAACAAGGGTTGCGTCCTATGATTCGTGCCAGGCCATCCGGTATTTCCTCCATTCCATACAGCAGCCGCAGGTATATTTTCTCATCCATCTTTTTCCTCACCTCTCTTGATGTATGACGCCAGGCTGTGCCGGCTGAAGTAGTCTTCACTCGCTTTTTCAATCTTCTTGGGCATGTAGTCGATATACTGCTCGGTCATCTCCTCATAGTCGTGACCGAGGTAATCGCGGATGCTCTGCAGGGATACGCCTGAGTCATAGAAGCAGGTCGCTATGGTGTGGCGGTAATCGTGGGAGCGGAAGATGTATTCCCCGTTCTGAATGTCGTTGAGTTCGCAGTATTTCAGCATATTGTAGCGGAAGGTTCCGCTCCGGTAGGGGCCGCCTTTGCTGTTTTGGAACACATAGTCCCCCGCTTTTATGTGGTGCTTTTTCAGGTATACCCGCATCAGCTTATACAGGGCCGCAGGAATTGGGATACGCTTGTAAGTGCGCATTTTGATCTGATAGACCTGAATCCAGGCGTCATCGCCCTGTATGTAGTAAGCGTTCCCTTTCAGGGTACACACCTCGCTGATCCGTAACCCTATACCCCATAGATGCAGATACATCAGCCGGAGGGTTTCAGGGAAGGCATAGAGCTTGGAGAAGATTTCTTCTGTGACCTCCTGTGCCACGCTCCGGTTATGATGCTTCAGTACCGTCTTCTGCAGTAAGCTGTCCGCATCGAAGGGGATTTGTCCGATGAGCTGCCGTACCCGCAGATGGTTGAAGAAGTGCAGGATGCTCATGACGATCTTATTGTAGGTTTCCGCCTGTACCCCCCTCTGTCGCTGCACCCGGAAGTACGCCTCCATCTGCGCCGGCGTTACAGAGCAGATATCGGTATCTTCCGGCTGCTGGATATCATTCAGGAAGCTTCGCAGGTAGATGAGTTCCCCCCGGATCACGCCGACCGACAGGTTGGTGATACCAAGCCCATACCGGATATATCTTTTGAGAAGTTCCCGGTTCCGGCGGTGCGTCACTTCGACAAAGGAGATGCTTAACACAGGGTTTGCGGGATCCATCCGCTCTGGCTGTATGTGGAACCGCTCCATATACCATACATGGGCGTTCCAGTTGATTTCCTCCGCTTGCAGGAACAGCGCTCTTCGGCAGAAGTTGATGATTCCGGGGCGCTTGCTTTCCGTGAGCCGGTTGCTGGGGGGTTCACGGAACGCCTGTATCTGCGGCAGTTCCATGGTTTCTATATCCTCAATCCCCTGCTCCGTACAAAAGTCATACAGGTCCCGCAGCCCCAGCAGGTGGACGCGCCTACCTTCAGGGTTTGTGCTGTTCTCCAGCTCATAATGCAGGATGTCGAACACCTGCCGTTTCATCCTCTCCGGGGCATTTCTGGAAAAATCCCAGACATGCTCGTTTTTCCTTGTGGAATTTCGGAACATGGCCGAAACCTTTGGGTCTGGATGGTATGGCAGGTAGAGGATTCCATTCTCATACCGCGGCCGTGCGACCTTTCCATCCTCCAGAACACGGATCCCCTGGCTCAGTGCATGCTGTTTGAGCTTGTCAAAGGCCAGCAGGTGATGGCGGATATACTTCATACCGCTTTGCCCTTTCAGGTAGGCTTCAAAGCTTTTTCTTGTTGCATAGTCCAGCTTCGAGAAATCCTGGATCCCTTCCATGACCATGAAGTCGATCACACTGGCTTTATAGCTGATCTGCACCCTGCCGGCTTCCGCTTCCAATCTGGCTCGAAGCGCCTGATTATCCTGTTTTGCTGTTATCTGCCTGAGCGCAGCCGTCGGCATAGCGGTTCACCTCCTCTTACAGCAGATCCTTGATCCCATATAGATCCGAGTGCTTTTCATAAAATTCCCGGCTTGCGGTCATCAGCTGGTTATCCAGGATGCCCAGATATTTGACCGTCGTATCCAGATGCTTATGTCCCAGGGCCAGCTGGATCAGCTCCAGCGCCCAGCCGGTGTCCCGTCTGGACACCGCATAATATCTGCGGAGCATGTGCGGGGTCAGCTTAATGCCGGTTTTTTCCTCCATTCGGTCCAGCATGTCATACACGCTCTCCACCCGCATGGGTTTGCCAGCGGTTTCTCCCCTGATATTAATAAACAGGAGGCTCTGCCGCTGCAGTAACCTCCTGTATTCCGCCAGATAATGCAGCAGGAACTCGAAGGTTTCCCTGCTGATCTTCGCTGAGCGGTATTCCGCATTCTTGGCTCGGGCTTCGTTGTCGTTGTCGTCCCGGAAGTACACCTTGAGGACCTGCTTCTCATAATCGATATCCTTGGTATAATCCACCCCCAGGATCTCGCCGATCCGAAATCCGGTCTCTGCCAGCAGCAGGAGCAGCAGCTGATCCCGGAGGTTGGTACAGGCCCGGAGGATATCGATGATCTCCGGCTCTTGCGCCGCCCGCACATTCCGGTCCTTTTCCTTCAGGTACCCCTTGAAAGACTTGGAACGGATCGTCCGTTTGACCCCTACCGCATTGGATACGGTGATCTGGTTGTAAGCCAGCACCCGCAGGGGTTCCGTATATCCGTTATCCGCCAGATATAAAAAGAACCCGAACACATCCTTGAGGTATGCGTTGCAGGTTCCATTTCCCGTCTTCGCTGTTCGATTGTCTGTGATATGCCGTCCCTCCACCAGCCAATAGAGGAACTGCCCGAAGTGGCTGCTCTGTTCCTCAAAGCTCTTTTTTGCCACTTGCAATAGCTCGGTCCCGGTCTGATCCAGATAGTTCAGGTAGTAGCAGATCGAAAGGGCGAGCCGTCTGACCGTGTTTGGCGACCGGTTGGCGTCCGCCTTATGCTTCAGGTACTTGCTCGGCAGGAGAACGATATCGTAGTTTTCCTGGTCTTCGATGTAGTACAGCTTCCGTTTGCCGTCTACGCTGATCCTGATCCGATACCGGTTCATCCGCCTCACTCCTTTCCTTCGACTGCATACACAGTATATACTATCTTTTCGAACATATCCAGG
>CAKTEE010000006.1 GCA_934546985.1 uncultured Eubacteriales bacterium | reverse complement strand
CAAAATGGCAACATTATTTGAATTATTGTAAAAGTAAAGAGCTATCAGATTTTTTGAAAGTCTGATAGCTCTTTTTATCGCTTTCAGTAAGAGAAACACACCCGGTTCTATCGACGATGAGTAAAAAATCTTGACAGTCCAATAAGAAACAACGTGGCTAATGATTTCATCCAAGAGTTTCGGAGGGTTCGGAAGAGAATCTGAAATTAGATGTGGCTAATAAAGTACGGAGAGTAACTGGTTTACCAGTAGCAGGACGAGCGATGCAATAGTATTTTTCATCCCCCTTCCAAGGGTCAGCAAGTACTGACCTTGGAAGAGGGATGAGCATTTAATAGTGGTTTTGATTTTATTACAGACAATTATGCAACCTCTGTTTAATATAGCTTGAACAGAGGGTACATAATTGGTGGTTTTACATGTCTGTTTTTCCTTGAAGTGTTCATTTAACAGATAATTTTAATTATGTAAATAAATGTTCAAGCAGGATTTTTAAGCCAATGCCAATTAAAATTATGCCTCCTGCGATCGCAGCTTTCTGCTGAAAAAAACATCCGATTTTCTTTCCAAGTAAACTGCCGAAAAAAGAAAGTAAAAATGCGACGATACCGATGATAGTACAGGCACCCCAAATATTCACCTGAAGCATGGCAAAACTGACACCAACCACAAGGGCGTCAATGCTGGTGGCGATTGCCTGAACGACTAATAATTTTGCGGTTAAAACTTCTTGTGCAGAACGATTTTCCTGTTTATCACATGGGTCATTGTGGCAGGCGTCCCAAACCATTTTTCCCCCAATTGCGCCTAATAACACAAAGGCAACCCAATGGTCTATGCTTGAAATAGCGTTACTGAAACTGGTGCCTAAAGCCCAGCCAATCAGCGGCATTGCAAATTGGAAAAAGCCAAAATAAAGTCCGGTTTTGACTGCGTGTTTTGTTTTTAAATTTTTGATTGCAATCCCATTGCTTACAGATACTGCAAAGGCATCCATTGCCAGACTAAGGGCAATTAATAAAATAACAAAAAAGTTCATACAATTCCTCCGTGGTTTGCTTTAATAGGTGATTCCTGCACAAGAAAACGCCCACTGTAATAAGTGTAAACTGTCAATTTGTGCTGCCAGAATTTTTTCTGTTTCAGTGTCAAGGCTATTGTAAGGTGCTTTCATGGTAATGATAAGGAAACTTTGCCCATCTTTTTCAGCTGTAGTAATCAGGCATCGTCCAGCCTGAGATGTAGAGCCGGTTTTAATACCTTTGGCATATGGAAAATAATAAGGGCTGTCTGAGCGCATCAAGATAATTGTGCTGTATACGCGGGGTGGATCATCCGGTCCGTTTTTGCTTATAGTATAACTGGTATGTTCCGCTATTTCCATAAACTCCTGCGTATTAATTGCAGCTTTTGCAATCAGATACATATCTTTAGCGGTAGTTGTTTGTTCCGGAGAATCTAATCCATGAGAGTTGACGAAATGTGTGTTTTGACAGCCAAGGCTTTCGACGTAACGGTTCATTTGGTCGATAAATATCTGAGGATTTCCATTTCCGTAGTAATAAGCAATAACATTGGCAGCATCGCATGCAGAAGGCAGCAGAGTACAGTATAGCAGGTCTTTTAGGGTAACAGTTTCTCCGGCTTTTAACGGAACAACGGAAGCAATAGTTCCTTCAAAGGGACGAAGCGCTTCTTCCGGTACAGTTACATAAGTTGAACCTAAAATGTCACCGTATTTTTCAAGAGTGATTAACGCCGTCACGATTTTTGTTAAGGAGGCAGGCGCGGTAATTTGATCTGCGTTTTGCTCATAGATAATTTTATCATTTGTTAAATCTGCGGCAAGTGCAATTTCACTGATGAGGGATGGTGCCTGTGTATAAACTGGTACGGCTTTTGTTGTTTCAGCAGTTGTTTCAATGGATGAGGTGTGTTCTGTTGTCGCTGAGGAGGAACTGCCGTGGGAAAATGTCCATCCATCTCCTTTGTATAAAAAAAGCAATAATATTAATAAAATTGCGGCGACACATAATAATATTGTTATAGTCCAGCGTATACCACCGCTGTATGGCTGATTATTGTTACTATAGTTTTCCATTTTTTTATTTACACCTCATTTTTTAACGTATCATACAATCGTATTATTATAGCACAATTGATATGAAAAAGACCATGAAAATTAAAATCTGACAAAAAGTTTTCTGTTTTTACAGTAGAGTACAAATTTCACAGTGGTATCAAATCACGATTTCAACAAATCGTGAAATAAAATAGTATAATTATAAAGATGTTAAAAACCATTATGGGGGTATGTTTATGTTTGCAGATAGACTAAAGGCTTTGCGTCAGGAAAATAACTTTACTCAAAAACAGATATCTGATATTTTAGGGTTGGATCGCTCCACGTATGCTTATTATGAGCTTGCCCGTACAAGACCGGATATTGATACTTTGGTGATGCTTGCAAAGATATTTAAGGTAAGTACGGATTATTTGCTGCTTGGGGATCAGGAAGATAAGGGTGTTAGCTGTGTAAATGAAGAAGGCGCAGAATATGTCCGCACCAATATTTCTTTTGATCATCTGGGGGATTTATCAAAAGATGAGCGTGAACTTATTCTTTATTACAGAATGCTGAACAATAACGCGAAATCTGAGATCAGGAATATTGCAAAAGAAAAATATGCTGAGATTGCACCGGAATACACGGCTTTACTGAAAAAATAATCCAGAGATTAAAAATCTCTGATATGTATCTGTTTAAATTTAATGAATAAGTTTATTATATTGTATTAACAGAACCGGATAAAATATGCATTTGTCGGTTTTGAAATGTTAATGTTAATAAGGATAAGAGGGTTTATCATACGAATTGTATCGCTGAAATGTTTGATTGTATCAATAGAAAACTTATTTTATTTGCACCTGCTGTATTAAGTATATTCGATGGTTGGATAGAGGAGAAAGGAATTTTCTGTGCAGGCTGCAAATCGAAAATTTGGACGTATTGGGAGACAGCGGGTAATTTCTAACGGTTATAAGCAGACAAAATATAAAAATAAAAACTGGAAATAAAGCGAAACTGAATTTCGTATCTGTTTGCAGTAAGTGATTTAGAGAGGTTCTGTTTTGTTTTATAGTTTTGTCTTTTTTTAAAATAAAAAACACGTTGTATGGCACTTCATGGAAATTAATACCTATTGAGTCCAAATTTCTTTAAAATTTATCTTGCAAAAGTCGGCATATCATGCTATAATCATTGCGTTATGGACTTTGTACCAGCGAAAGAGGTGACATAGATGAAAGAGGGCATACATCCAAAATATGAAAAGGCTACCGTCCGCTGTGCCTGCGGTGAAGTTTTTGAAACCCGCTCCACAAAGCCGGAATTGAGAGTTGACATTTGCTCAAAGTGTCATCCGTTTTTTACTGGTAAGCAGAAACTGGTTGATACCGGTGGGCGTGTAGACAGGTTCAAGAAGCGTTTTAATATGACTGAGGCAAAATAATGATTGGGGCGGTGCAGTAACGGCACCGCCTGATTTTTTGTTATTGGAGGACAAAATGCTGCAATACCGTACAATAATGCAGGAAGGCAGGGCGGAATTCACGGAACGCCGTTCAAGGTTTATCGGTTATGTAAAACCTGTGGCTGAAGAGCAGGATGCTGTTGATTTTATTAATCAAATAAAAAACCGCCATTGGGATGCAACGCATAATGTTTACGCTTATATCCTGCGCGAAAATAATATTCAAAGGTATTCAGATGATGGGGAACCGCAGGGAACGGCGGGGATGCCGGTTCTTGATGTTATACGTAAGGAAGAAATTACGGATTGCGTTGTTGTAGTTACTCGTTACTTCGGAGGAATCCTTCTTGGCGGCGGCGGACTGGTTCGTGCTTATTCCCATGGTTCTAAAATTGCATTGGATGCAGGCGGTATTGTAACTATGAGTCTGTGTATCATAGGCAATGTGGTTTGTGATTATCAGTTTTACGGGAGGCTGTCCTCGATGATACCTGAAATGGGAGGAAAAATAACAGATACTGTTTTTGAAAGTGATGTAAATGTTTCGTTTTTGATAAAAAAAGAGGTTTCCGATAATTTTGATAAAAAACTGATGGATTATAGCAATGGCAGGTATCATTTACAAATTTTAGGCGAAAAATATGACTCAATGGATTAATTTTTTGAAAATTTTATAACCCTCAATCCTGTTTGAGGGTTTTTTTATGTTTTTACAGAAAAAATTTGTCGTTCTTGCAGGGATAAAAGTTTTTATGTTGTATAATTATTCATAAGGATTTTTTCGGAGGTGGGAATGTGGATAATGAAATCAGGATACGGATTGAAGAGAATGAAAAACGTTTTCTTTCTTCTCGTGCTGCTTTAGCGTCTCGCACTGTGGGGCGAGCCTGTCAAGAGCAGGAATGCTCAATGCGTACGGCTTTCCAGCGGGACAGGGATCGGATTATTCACTGTAAAGCATTCCGCCGCCTAAAGCACAAGACGCAGGTGTTTCTTGCACCGGAGGGTGATCATTACCGCACAAGATTGACGCATACGTTGGAGGTCGCGCAAATTGCGCGCACAATTGCACGGGGATTGGCGTTAAATGAGGATTTAACAGAAGCTATTGCTTTAGGGCATGATTTAGGGCATACCCCTTTTGGTCATGCCGGTGAGCGGGCATTGAATGATATTTATGGTCCAGGTTTTCATCATTATGAACAAAGCGTGCGTGTTGTTGAAGTTTTAGAAAAAGATGGTAAAGGACTTAATTTGACGGATGAAGTACGCAACGGTATTCTTTGCCATACCAAGGGGGAACAGGCGTATACACTGGAAGGACGTATCGTGCGGATTTCAGATAAGATCGCGTATATCAATCATGATATTGACGATGCTTCCCGTGCCGGTATATTGAGAGAAACAGATATTCCGGCTGATATCCGCAAGGTTTTGGGGGAAGGAAGAAGCAGGCGAATTAACACCTTGGTGGTTTCCGTGCTGGAAAACAGCGATAGTGATATTCGTATGGATGATAAAATATATGAGTATTTTCAGCGCTTACACGAGTTTATGTTTGAAAAAGTATACTTAAACCCTAAGTGCAAAGGGGAAGAGGGTAAGGCGCAGGATTTAGTGCAGCGCTTATATGCTTATTTTGTACTGTATCCGGAAAAACTGCCGGATGAATATAAAGGTATTTTAAATAAAGAAGGAGCAGAACGGGCAGCATGTGACTATATTGCAGGAATGTCCGATGGTTATGCTTTGGAAAGCTTTCAAAAGTTTTTTATTCCCCAAGGATGGGGTGAGTAATTGAAACACTTTTGGGAAGGATAGATGAAGGCGGTGGTGCTATGGCTTTAAGTGATGAGTTTCTTCAAGAGCTTAGAATGAAAACAGACATTGAATCGTTAATTTCTTCTTATGTCAGCCTTCGTCGTCGCGGCCGTGTGCTGAATGGACTTTGCCCGTTTCATAATGAAAAATCACCGTCCTTTACCGTTTATCCTGAAACGCAGTCTTTTTATTGCTTTGGCTGCGGTGCAGGCGGGGATGCCATTACTTTTGTTCGCCGAGCAGAAAATTTAGATTATATTGAGGCAGTTAAATTGCTTGCCCAGCGTGCAGGCATGTCCATGCCGGAAGATGGCGTAGATGAGAGTTTGTCCCGTCAGCGCAAACGGCTGCTGGAGGCAAACCGTGAAGCGGCGCGTTATTTTCATCAGTGTCTGCTTTCTTCTGATGGTGCACAGGCATTGTCATATTTTACAAACCGTGGATTGACCATGACTACGATCCGCCATTTCGGTCTTGGCTATGCACCGGATTCCTGGGATTCCCTTTATCGCCATTTGAGTTCCCTTGGTTATAAAGAGGATGAATTGGTGATGGCAAATTTATTGCAGAGAAGCCGGAAGAGTAACCGCTGTTATGACAATTTTCGTAATCGTGTTATGATACCTATAATTGATTTGCGGGGGAATGTAATTGCTTTTGGCGGCCGTGTGCTGGATGACAGTAAGCCAAAATATATCAATACTTCTGATACTTTAGTATATAAAAAAAGCCAAGGGGTTTTTGCCCTGAATTTTGCCAAAAGCCATGTTCAGGATTATTTGATTTTGGCAGAGGGATATATGGATGTTATTGCACTGCATCAGGCAGGTTTTGAAAATGCAGTTGCCTGTCTTGGTACAGCATTGACAGAGGAGCAGGCACGTATGATTTCCCGCTATACCGGTGAAGTTATTTTATCATATGATGCAGACAATGCCGGACAAGCCGCGGCGCGCAGGGCAATCAGTATATTTTCCCGAACCGGTGTAAAGGTGCGGGTGCTGAAGCCTTCCGGAGGTAAGGATCCGGATGAAATTATACGTACCTTTGGCAAAGAACGCTTTAAACAGCTTCTGGAGCAAGCGGAAAATGATGTGGAATATCGTATTGAAAAAGAAAAAAGCCGTTTTGATGTTACAACGCCCGATGGAAAGGTTGATTATTTGAAAGCGGCGTGCGGCGTGCTTGCAACATTAAACGAGCCTGTTCAAAGAGAAATATATGCCGGGCGTTTAGCAGAAGATGTTGGTGTGGATAAGCTGGCAATTATTAACCAAACCGAAAAAATGAGAAAACAGATTCGCAGGAATCAATCACAAAAACAGTTTAAAGAAATGGTGCAGGGAAGTGCAGGCAGAAATGATACGATTAACCCACAGCGTCCCGAACACCTTCGTTGTGCAAAAGCGGAAGAAGGGTTAATTGCATTGCTCATGCTGAACCCGGATTATTATAGTTATGTAGGACAACGGCTGAAACCGGAGGACTTTGTTACAGATTTTAACCGGCGTGTATACATTGCAGTGACTGGTTTAATTATAGATAAAAAAAATGTTGATTTAACCAGTGTTTCCGGCTTTTTCACTCCAGAGGAAATGGGGCGTATCGCCAGAATACAAACTTTATGTAGTAAAAGTTCCAATACATTAGAAGAATGCAATGATTATATCAGCGTTATTCTTGAAGAAAAAGAAAAAATGGCGCTGCAAAAGCCTTCGGAAATGTCAGCAGAAGGAATTTCCAGGGCATTTGAACGCCTTGCGGCGAAGAAGAACAAGGGGAGTAAACATGAAGAATTCTAAGGATACCATCGAAATGAATGAAAACCAGAATGATTTTGATTCCATTCAGTATGATGATGCGAATACAGCAGAGGAAGGAGCCAGCATTCCTGAGGAAGAACTGGCAGAGGTTCCGGTTTTGGATTTCTTGGAACCAGACGTTGAAGATATGGAATTTGAAGATGTTCCGGAACAGCAGGAGATTGAAGATGCTTTTGACTTTATGGCCGGTGTTATTATGGACGATCCGGTTAAGCTCTATTTAAAAGAAATCGGACGTGTTCCTCTGTTATCTTCAGAGGAGGAAATCCAGCTTGCCATTCGTATTGGTGAAGGTGATGAGGAAGCAAAGCGACGTTTAACGGAAGCAAATCTTCGTCTGGTTGTTAGTATTGCGAAGCGTTATGTTAACAGAGGAATGCAGTTTTTGGATTTGATTCAAGAAGGCAATGTTGGTTTGATTAAAGCCGTGGAAAAATTTGATTATACAAAAGGGTATAAATTTTCCACTTACGCAACATGGTGGATTCGTCAGGCGATTACCAGAGCGATTGCGGATCAGGCGCGGACCATCCGCATTCCGGTTCATATGGTTGAAACCATTAATCGAATGAAACGGGTACAAAGTCAAATTTTGCATGAAACAGGGCACGAAGCAACTGAGCAGGAAATTGCAGATGCCATGGAATTGCCGGTGGAACGTGTTTGGGAAATTATCAGCGTTATGCAGGAGCCAGTTTCTATGGAAACCCCTGTTGGACAGGAAGAAGACAGCCGCCTTGTTGATTTTATCCGTGACGATAATGCCATGTCACCGGAGCAAGCGGCCTTTGATAATATGATTAGTGAAGACCTTTCTAAAATTCTTAGTACGTTGACGCCCCGTGAAGAAGAGGTTATCCGTTTGCGTTTTGGTTTGAAAGACGGCCGATGCCATACTTTAGAGGAAGTTGGCAGGGAGTTTGCCGTTACCAGGGAACGAATCCGCCAAATTGAAGCAAAAGCGCTCAGAAAATTGAGGAATCCAGTACGCAGCGCGCGTTTCAGGGAATCCTGAGCAACTGTTTCATCCCAAAGATTTAGCTGCAAGTGAAGGAGATTGCTATGCCAACGATAGATAAAAAGGCTTTTATAAAGAATCTGATTGAAACCGGGAAAGCCAAAGGTAAAGTCACTATGGATGAAATTGCCGTGCTTCTTGACGACCCTGATTTTGACCCGGAACAAATGGAAAAATTATATGAAATGCTGGAAAGCAATCATATAGAAATTGTAGACGACTTTAACGAAAATGCCATTGATGAAATGCTGGTTAATATAGATACACCCAAAGAGGAGACACAAGATATTTTTGTGGACGGCGTTTCGATTGACGACCCCGTAAAAGTTTACCTGAAAGAAATTGGACGTGTCCGTTTGCTGACGCCAGAAGAGGAAATTGAATTAGCAGTACGCATTACGGATAATGACCCGAAAGCCAAACAGCGCCTGGCGGAAGCCAACCTGCGCCTTGTTGTCAGCATTGCTAAGCGTTATGTAGGTAGGGGAATGCAGTTTTTGGATTTGATACAGGAAGGAAATCTTGGATTAATTAAAGCAGTTGATAAATTTGATTATACAAAGGGATTCAAGTTTTCCACTTATGCAACATGGTGGATTCGTCAGGCAATCACAAGGGCGATTGCAGATCAGGCGAGGACCATTCGTATTCCGGTACATATGGTAGAAACGATTAATAAGGTAAAAAAAGCAAACAGCCAGCTTTTACATAAAAATGGCAGGGAGCCTACACCGGAGGAAATTGCCCTTGAGGTAGAAATGCCCGTGGAAAAAGTGCGCGAAATTTTGCGTGTTTCTCAGGAACCGGTATCTTTAGAAACGCCGATTGGTGAGGAGGAAGACAGCCATCTGGGAGATTTTATTCCGGATGACGATGCTTTGGCGCCTGCTGATGCAGCATCTCAGCTTCTGTTAAAAGAGCAGTTGGGGAATGTACTAAAAACATTAACGCCGCGGGAAGAAAAAGTCCTTGCCCTGCGTTTTGGATTGGTTGACGGTCACCCGCGTACATTGGAAGAAGTTGGCAAGGAATTTAATGTTACAAGAGAACGTATCAGGCAAATTGAAGCTAAGGCGCTGCGCAAACTGCGTCATCCCAGCCGAAGCAAAAGATTAAAAGATTTTCTTGATTGATATACGAGGTGGGAAGATGCATATCAATTTGGAATCCGATTATGCAGTAAGAATTGTTTATTGTTTGGCCGTTCATGGGCGGCGTATGGATGCTGCGGAAATTGCAGAAAATGTCTCTGTTACGCTGCGCTTTACACTTAAAATACTGCGTAAGCTGTTGGAGAAAAGTATTGTAAAATCTTATAAAGGGGCAAAAGGTGGTTATGAGCTTGCGAAGCCGCCGGAGCAGATATCCATGCGCATGGTGGTAGAAGCGGTTGAGGGGCCGTATATGTTTAGCAGATGCCTGAGTGATGATTATTCCTGCGCTCGTGCGGAATCTAAAAACTGTCCGTTTTATAAAGTTTTCGATGATATTTCTGTGATTGTACGTCGAAAATTAGACGAAATTACCTTTGATAAATTAGTGTATTAGATTCTCGAATACTCGGTTTATCATTGCTTCAGATAGAAATCTGCATTGGCAGAGATAGGCAGAACAGGTAAATTAAAATGAGTATTTTATGTATTGTCGTGCTATGCTATAATGAAAATGTTTAATGTTTATATTGTTGTTTATCCTCATGCAGTTTACCGTCTGACGAGCGGGCAGGCAATAGTTGTCCTTTTGGAATATAAAAGTTAACTTTTTCCGCAGTATTATGCCGATGATCGGCTTTCTGAGCGGTTATATAATTATGTTTACGAGTGATTTTTAGGTGCTCTGAAACGAAAGTATCTGTTGAAAAATATTGTTATTTTCATTTGGCGGAATTACATTTTTTAGTGTGAAAATTTGCGTATAATGTCTAATTTAGGTTTGATTATTTCTTTGTGTCGTATATTGGAATACTTTGTGCAGTAGTTTTTTAGTTATTGAACTCCGTTGTTGATGGACGGCAGTTGCAGTTTCTTATTTGGCTGTTGGGCAGAATTTATTTGTGTTGTTGGGGACTCTTTAGGGAATATATTGGAAAAATATGCTGAAAAGTAAAGGAATATCCCCATTTTATAGTTGAAGAATTTTTACATAACAGAAAAGAACAATTTGCTGGGGAGGCAAACTATGGCAGATATGCAGGATAACGCAAAGCATGTACCGATTGCTGTTCTTGCCGAATTAACCCGTGAACTTTTGGTACAGGGAAATGAGGTTTGTTTGACAGTAAGCGGAGGCAGTATGGTTCCGTTTTTGGTCGATCAAAGGGATAGCGTTTTGGTTTCTAAACCGAATGGCAGTTTTCAGCGGGGGGATATTGTTTTTTATCAGCGTTCCAATGGAGCTTATATTATGCACCGTATTGTTGGGATTGATAAGAGCGGAAGTTTATCTTTATGCGGAGATGCACAAACCTGTATTGAAACTTCAATTTCTCCTAAACAGGTGTTTGGTATTGTCAGGACTGCATATAGGAAAGGGAAAAAAATTGATACTAGTTCATTTATCTGGTGGCTGTTTCGTGTCCCGTGGCGGCTTTGCTTGCCGGTGCGGCATAAAATCCTGTGCCTGTATTATGAAATAACAAAGAAGAATGGTAGAAAAAAATGAAACGAGAAGAGGTTTCTTTTGGTAAACTCATCATGCTATTGCTTCCTTTAGCATGGATGGGGATTATTTTTTATTTTTCACATCAACCTGCGGAACAGTCGGCAGAGTTAAGCAATGGATTGGTTTCAAAACTGATAGAAATTTTTCATTTACCATTTACAGATCATTTTGTGCGCAAATCTGCGCATTTTTCAGAATATGCGTTATTGGGAATATTCACTGTCAATGCCATGCGTTTGTTTTTTTCTAAAAATAGTTTATGGATGGCCTTGGCGGTTTGTAGTTTTTACAGTGTAACGGATGAAATTCATCAGTTTTTTATCCCGGGCCGTTCCTGTCAATTCAGCGATATGCTGTTGGATACTGCTGGTTCCGCCGTGGGAATTTTCTTATGGTGGCTGATTTTTTATAACTTAAAAAATAAAAAAACAACTGCAAAGCGGTGAGTTTTAGGGGGGCCTGTATTGAGCAAAATCAGTGTAATTATACCAATTTACAAGGTAGAAAAATATTTGCAGCAATGTGTGGATTCAATAAGGAATCAAACGTTTCAAGATATAGAAATTATTTTAGTAGACGATGGATCCCCGGACGGCTGCGGTAAAATGTGTGATGCATTTGCATTAGAAGATAACCGTATTAAAGTCATACATAAAGAAAACGGCGGGCTTTCCAGTGCGCGCAATGCGGGCTTGATGGTGGCAGGCGGAGAGTATGTTAGTTTTATTGACTCAGATGATTATACTGATTTGCAGATGTTGGAAAAGATGTACCAGGCTGCTGTGCAGTCAAACAGCGATCTGATAGGCTGCGGTTTCTATGAAATGAACTGTGATGGAGAATGGAAGATATTTCATGCAAATTTGCCGTCCGGCGTTTATAATCATGAAACCATTGTGGAGGAGATTGTAAAAAATATTCTTGGGAATGACCGGAAGGTTGGCGCAAAAAAATGTCAGGGCTATGCCTGGCTGAATTTATATAGACGGGGTATTATAAGTACCTACCATATTGAATTTCCGTCAGAGAGAGTTTATTTTCATGAAGATGAGCTGTTTCTTCTGCAATTTCTTTATCATTCGCAAACTGTATCCTTTATTGATGAACCGCTTTATTATTATCGTTTTAACGGCAATTCGTTAAGCAAACGGTATCGGCCGGGGATGTGGGAAATGTCAAAGCATCTGATAGCCGCATTTAGGGATTTTTCCAAAAAGTTTGGTATAGAGGATGAATGCCGCCGCAGAATTGATTTATATATGTTGTCTTATGTTTCAATCGCAGTGCAAAATGAATGTTACCCTACTTCTGGTCGGACAGCAATGCAGCAAATTGGTTTTATTGCGAAGATATGTGAAGATACTGAAGTGCAACGGGTATTGATGCAGCCATTACCGGAATCAGAAGAGAGAAAAGTAAAGATAAAATTCCGGTTGGTTAAGGGAAAACATGCGGTACTAATTTATATCTGGTATAAAATAAGGCAAACTCGCTGCTATCGTAGAGTAGAAGCGAGGAGGAGATAAACATGCAACCGAAAGTTAGTATTATTGTACCGGTTTATTGTGCTGAGAATACATTGCGGCGATGTGTTGACAGCATTTTGGCGCAAACGCTTCAGGAAATTGAGATTATATTGATTGATGATGGTTCCACAGACAATAGCTGGGAGATATGCAAAAAATATATGGAGGCTTCTCCGAAAGTCAGAGCGTATTCTCAAGAAAACAAAGGTGCTAGCGGTGCACGTAATGCAGGGTTGAATGTTGCTTTGGGAGAGTTTATTGGTTTTGTAGATTCCGACGATGCAGTGGAACCTGAAATGTATAGGTTACTGTATCAACAGGCGGAGGAAAAACAAGCGGATTTTGTTGGCTGCGGTTACAAATACAGAAACGATAAAGGCACATGGATCATTGGTCCTTCCAATTTACCTGAGGGATGTTATAGTTATGAACAAATAGTACAGCTTTTAGTGAAGCCTTTGCTGGGCAATGAAAAACGGGTTGGCAATAAGGGTGTGAATGGATATGGATGTATGGGGATTTTCCGCAGGGAAATTTTAGAAACCAATCAAATCCGTTTTCAATCAGAACGAGAGATATTTCATGAAGACGAGCTGTTTTACTTTGCGTTTATGAAACATGTTCATCGAGTCGTTTATTTAGACCAGCCCCTTTATCATTATTATTTTCAGGAGGGTTCCTTGAGCCATCGCCATTGGAATAATATGTGGGAAATGGGAAAGCGGCTGATTAACAGATATCATGAAATTGCAGAGGAATATGGAATTGCGCATGAATGCGGACGCCGGATTGATATGTATCTGCTTTTTTTTGTAATATATACTACGTTTTGTGCTTGTTTACCTTCTGTTGCGCTGACTTCCGGAGAACGTACTGCTCAAATTAGGACGGTGTTTGAAGATGAAGAGACGAAACGTGTTTTTCGTGAACCCATTGTTTTTCATGAACCGAAAATGATAAGCTTTATTTTAGCAATGGCAAAAAAAAATCATCCGGCAGTTGTTCGTTTTGTCCTTTACCATTACTTAAAAATAACAAAACGGAAAACATTATAACGAATGCAGCAGGTGAAATAGTTGGAAGTAAAGCTTAGTATTATTGTGCCGATTTATAAAGTTGAAAAATATTTGAGCAGATGTATTGACAGTATTCTCGCACAGACTTTACAGGGGATTGAAATTATTTTAGTGGATGACGGCTCTCCTGATAATTCCGGACAAATATGCGATGAATATGCTGAAAAATATGAAGAAATTCATGTTATCCATCAAGAAAATGCCGGCGTCAGCAGTGCGCGTAATGCAGGCATAGCAATTGCCAAAGGGGAATATATTGGGTTTGTGGACCCTGATGATTTTATTTGTCCTGAAATGATGGAACGTTTATATATGTCCCTTACGGAAAATCAGGCTGATATTGCAGGATGCGGATTTTATTCTGTTCATCAAAAGAATGAAGAGCGTATGGTTTGTCCTGCAAGTTTGCCAACAGGATGCTATGAGCGGGATGTTTTGATTTATCAGGTAGCTGCACATATTTTTGGCGATGAAACAGTTCTCTATCCTAAAAAAACGCAGGGGTATATTTGGCTGTATCTTTATAAGAAGAAAATTATTTCTGAAAATAATATTGCTTTTTATTCACAGAAAGAGTATAATCATGAGGACGAGCTTTTTCTTTTAGACTATTTTTGTTATGCAGAGCGTATTTGTTTTCTTGATGAACCGCTTTATTGCTACTGCATATATGATACTTCTCTGAATCATGGCTATTGTGCGGAGCTGTGGGAAATGAACCGAGCGTTGGTTGATAAATTTTGGGAATTTGCCGAAAAGTTGGATGTTGTTGAGCAGTACAATAGGTTGATTGTAAGTACAAAATATGATTTTGCGCTGGCAGGCGTTTTCAATGAATGCAAGACGGATTGTAGCAGATCCTTTTGGCAGTCGGTAAAAAAAATAAGGAAAATTTGCAATGACCCAATGGTGAGGGAAATCTTATGTTCCGGCGAAAAGAGAAGCTGGACGTGGTATGAAAGTTTATGCTTTTTCTTTATGCGTCTGCGTGCGGCGTTTTGTCTTTGCTTTTTTTACAGAGCTTATAATCGTTTACGGAAACTGAAAGGGGAAGCACAATGAACCCCAAAGTGTCGGTGATTATGCCGGTTTATAATGCTGAAAAATATTTAGAAAAAAGTGTTGCCAGTATTCTGGAACAAACGCTTGATGCATTGGAATTGATTCTTGTGAATGACGGGTCTCTTGACGGTTCTGGTAAAATCTGCGATATGATTGCTGAAAAAAATCCGAGAGTGCGTGTTATTCATCAGAATAATACAGGGGTAAGCTGTGCGCGTAATGCCGGACTGGCGGCGGCACAAGGGGAATACGTTGGCTTTGTGGATGCAGACGATGTGATAAGCAAGAATATGTTTTCTGTTTTATATCATTTGGCGGTTCAATATGAGTGTGATCTTGTTTCCTGCCGGTATTGTTCTTTGTCTGGGGCGTTATGGGAAATCCAGACGCCGGATACTATATGGATTGATTCGGTGAACCAGCCTTTATCGCGTAGGGAAATGGATCGTGTGTTATTGCCTGCGGCATATAAAGGTTTCGATTGTGCAGTTTGGAACAAGCTGTTCAAAAGGAAGCTTATTGAACGGGAAAATATTCATTTCAAACCGGGACTTTCCATTGGGGAAGATTATCTTTTTGTTTTGAATTATCTTGCTTATACGCAAAGATATTATTATACAACGCAAGTTTTGTATTATTATTACGTTCGGGAAGGTTCTGCAATCAGGAATTACCGGGCAGGCTATATAAAAAATTATTATGATTTATATAAAGAAAAAAAACGTTTGATTTCCCATTATTATAAAAACAGCGAGATACTGAAATACAACAATATGTTATGGTATTTGATGATTGGTGAAGATTTTTTAAAATCTACGGAAGGCAGAGAGGAACGGCATATAAAAAAAATGCGTGCCGGAACAAAATTGAAAATTATCCTGCCTTGCAAGGTTTGGCGCAGGCTAAAAAATTAAAAAAGGGTGAGGAATGCCTGAGCTTTTTAAATTTTTTTGTAAAACCTCTATACAAAAAACGTTTGCTCGTTTATACTATATAATGTGTTGTAAGTGAATATACAGTTTGGAGTGAATAGATTGGCAGATACAAATAAAACAGCTGCAAAGTCAATGGAACAAACGCAGGGAATTGATATTTTTAGAATTTTATCTACACTGCGTAAAAAATGGTATGTTGTTGCCGCAATGGCTGTTATTTTTGGAGTAGTGGGTTTTGTTTCATCCTTGTTAACTTATGTGCCTACCTATCAGGCAGATTGTTCATTTTTCATTCTGTTTAATACAAATGGCGTAGGCTCGTCTATGATTAACTCGAATGATATTTATGCCGGCAGTGCGGTTGCAGATGTTTTTACAGCCATTGCGCAAAGCCGTGATATAAAATCTGATGCAGTAGAAAAATTAAAAGCGCAGGGAACGGCTGTTGATTATTTCCCCGCTACTATGATAGTAGAAAAAACCTCCTCCAGCATTATTAAAACAACGTTTATCGCAAGTACTCCGGAGATGGCACAGGCGGCCTGTACTGCATTCTCAGAGGTATTTCTGGTAAATGCACCGGAAATTGTTGGCGGAGAGAACTGTTCCATTTCTATATTGGATAAGCCTTTGGCAAACGCGAATCCAATTGTTAACAGTACAAAGCGTTCCTATACGGCGATTGGCGCTGTTATTGGTATGTTGCTGGCAGCAGTGTTCCTTTTCCTTACAGACCATTTCCGCAATACGGTGCAGTCATCTGCGGATATTCAGAACAAACTGGATTTGAATATTATTGGCAGTGTGCCTATGGTTATCCGCCCGGGTATGAAAAAAGGTCAGCTCCCCAAAGGTTTGCTTGTTAATGACAGTACGTCAGGCTTTACTTTTATTGAAACCTATAAATCAATCCGTACGAAGATTGAGACCCTTTCAGATAAAAATAATTACAAGAAATTTCTTATTTCCAGTACGGTTGAGAATGAAGGTAAAACAACGGTTGCCGCAAATATTGCGATTTCCCTGGCACAGAATGGAAAATCTGTTTTGTTAATTGACGGCGACTTGAGAAAACCTGCAGTTCATAAGCTTTTGAGTGTAAAACGAAGCAGTAAAATCGGTATGCTCCCGATTTTGCGCGGCGAGGCTACATGGCAGGAATCTATTAAATATGTTGACCAAATGGGTATTTTCATCCTTCACAGCGGTTCCTCTTCTGAAAATTCAGCAGAGTATCTATCTTCTCAGCGTATGGAAGATTTAATGCAGTCCATTCAGGATGAGTTTGATTATATTATTATCGACTCTCCTCCGGCCAGTATGGTTACGGATTCTGCGATTATTTCAGGCTATTGCGATGCAGTAATTTTGGTTGTTAAGCAGGATGTTGCACGTTTACCTGATATCAGCAGAGCAATTCAGGATCTCGGAGAACGAGGAACGCCTGTTATTGGCTGTGTTTATAACGTTGTTGAATCCGGTACCGGCGGCTATGGTTACGGTAAAAAATACTATAAAAAGTATTATAAAAAAAGTTACGGTTACGGAAAAGGCTATGGTTATGGTAAAGGTTATGGTTACGGCAGAGGCTATGGCTATGGCAGTTATGGTTACGGCGATTACGGAGAGCATCATGATGATGCGGATAAGGATGCCGATGCCAATAATGACGAAACGGAATAAATCAAAATAGTATGTTCATAAACAATTACTCCTGCGGAGAAACCCGCAGGAGTTTGTTTCATATTTTAAAGGGGGAATATACTTGAAAAAATTTTTATCGATATTTATCGTGATTGCATTACTTTGTATGGTAGCCGCATGCAGTATGCCCGAGACCTCTGTAGAGCAGTATACATCTCAAAATATTCAACAGACATTGCGGGAGACTTCATCAAGCGTTACTGTGACAAATAATGAAGAAACAACACAGCCTCGAAGTATCGTTGATGAATTGTTGGAATCCATGACGTTGGAAGAAAAGGTCGGACAATTATTTATGATTGATCCAGGAATGCTGGTTGATAATTTTGAAACTTCCGAAGCATCTTCAGAATTGCTGGAAAAGGCAAAAAAATATCATATCGGAGGTTGGATTTTCTTTAAACCTAATATACAAACGCCAACACAAACAAAAAATTTAATTTCAGATTTAAGTTCAGTATCAAAATGCAAACCGTTTATTGGTGTGGATGAAGAAGGAGGAATTGTCAGCAGAATTGGTTCTAATCCTGAAATGGGAGTGAAAAAGCAGCCGGCAATGGCGAAAATCGGAGAGACAGGAGATCCTAAAAACGCCTATCAGGTTGGTTCAGAATTGGGGACCGCGTTGAAAGATCTTGGTTTTAATCTGGATTTTGCGCCTGTGGCAGATATCAATACAAATCCGAATAATCCTGTCATAGGCTCCCGGTCATTTGGAAATGAACCGGAACTTGTTGCTGAAATGGTGGCAGCAGTGATTAGAGGGTTTGACAGCCAAGGAATTATTTCCTGTTTGAAACATTTTCCGGGACATGGAGATACTTTTTCCGATACGCATACAGGCGCGGCTTCAGTTACACATGATATACAAAGACTGAGAGATGTAGAATTAGTGCCGTTTCAAAAAGGGATTGATGCCGGTGCCGATATGGTAATGATAGGACATATTTCCGTACCAAATGTAACGGGAAACGATGAACCGGCGGTTATTTCCTATCAGCTCGTGACTGAATTGCTGCGTGAGGAAATGGGATATAATGGTGTGGCGATTACAGATTCTATGATTATGAGGGCGCTTTATGACAAATATACTTTAGCAGAATCCAGTGTTCTTGCAATCAATGCTGGTGTCGATATTTTGCTGATGCAAACGCCGGAAACCAGTAAGGAACGGGGAACGCCTTCCGAGCAGTTTGAGGAAGCTTACCATGCTGTTATTTCCGCAGTAAAGAGCGGGAACATCACACAGGAAAGACTGGATGTTTCTGTTCGCCGGATACTTGAATTGAAAGTCAAGCGGGGAATCATAACAAATTCTTAATATGTGCGTATTTTTAGTGGTTATTATCATAAAAAAAACAAAGCTCCGTCTTGTTTTTTGGCATAAATTTGCTATTTTTGCTGATTTCATTTTGCTCTTGCAACTTGGTAATTTGTGTTATAAAATATAAACGTAGGTTAAATACATATAAATAGGCTTTTAGAAAAGTTGTATTGTATGTAAATTAACGAACGCATTTTCATTGTCGTGGTTCATCATAATTTTTTGGTGGGCAATGGCGAAAAAATCAAAGAGGAGGCAAATTGCCAATGAAAAAGTCAGCAAAATTCTCCAAGGCGCTCAGCTTGCTGATTGCTGTCGTAATGCTCATGGGCGTTATCTCAGCCGGAATGATCGCAGGTGCAGCAGATTATGCCAGTTGGGAAGACGTCGGTGTCAATCAGGGGAATGGTCTTCAAGTAGGCGACACAGTAATAGTAGACGGTATTAAATACCAGGTTAAAGACAATTGCTGGTGGATTACAACTCCGCCGCCAGATGATCGCTATTACAATGTAGTAGGCAGCGTAAGCAATGTTACCATTAAAGACGGTGCAGGCAATGCTGTTACCGCTCCTGTTAACGTAGGCGTTGAAGAAGGCTCAGTTTTCTTCACTGCTGAAAGTAATAAGGCTCCCATCAAATGGTCTATCACAAATAACACCTGCGGCGCAACTCTCAATGATAACTATAACGGCGGCGCTCTTGTCAGCTTTAGCAAAGTTGGTTCCGTAACCCTCGTTGCAACTGACAGCGATAACGGTACAGCACAGGTTGTTATCAACGTTACTAACGCAACAATCATGCTGAATGCTTCTACTGTAGAAGGCGCTATTGCAAACGGTTCTACCCTGACAATTGAAAAAGGTCAGGCAATTGATGTTTTGGTTGATTGTACAGATCCTTCTAAATTAGAGGTAACACAGTCTGGAAACGCAGTAACCGTTAGCAGAGGTACAACCGGTGTTCCGGTTACTATTCTCGGTGCTAATGTTGGTTCTTCCCAGATTACTCTGGATCTGTATGGTAAAACTTTAACTTTCACTGTAAAAGTTAATGAAGCTACCAGTGCAAACTTCCTTGCAAATGGTAGCCCGATTGTTGGTCTTACAACAGTTGATGTAAATACTACTGTTAAAGTTACCTGCAGCTTGTCAGTAACTTCCTGGGCTGTTACCGGCGGTGATACTTCTGCAATTACAGTTGCAAAGAATTCCGATGGCAGTGCAAATGTTACTGGTAAAACTGTCGGCGGTTTGGCTACAGTAACTGCTTATGGTGCGAATAATGCAGTATTAGGTACTTTTGATGTTTATGTTACAGAATCCGGTTCTTCTGGCGGTTATTATATGAACATCCTTGATTCTAACCGTGCAGATGTAACTTCTGCAAGTCTGAATGTAAATGAGTCCAAACAGTTTATTGCTGACTGCACAATTGTTGCAGGTTCCACCAATGTTGTTTGGGAATTGACCAACGTTTCTCCGGCTGGTTGCGTTACATTGACTACCGGCGGCAACGATGGCAACGGTAACCCAATGGCTACTGTTACAGCAAAAGCAGAGGGTACTGCTGTATTGAAAGCTACAGCAAACGGAAAAACAGATTCCATTACCATTAATGTTGGTGGTGGCGTTATTGAAACTGGCAAAGAGATTGTCATGAAGTTTGATGCAACTAAAGCATACGTTGATGGCAGTGTATATCCGACCACTCAGTATGCTACTGGTTATGCAACCCTTACCAATGTAAACGGCACAGCTATGATGCCGCTGCGTTACATTGCAGAAGTAAGCGGCTTTGATGTAGCTTATGATGAAGCTACTCAGAAGACAAAGGTTACAAACAAAGCGAACGGCGAATACTTGCTGGTAACTCCGGGCAGCAATGCAGTTTCTAAGTATTCTTCTACCGGTGCTTTGCTTGGTACCACAAATGCTCCGAGTGCGTTTACCATTAACAATGGTGTAACCATGGGCCCGCTGCGTTATACCTGTGAATCTCTTGGTATGTTTGTAAACTATCAGGAAACCGGTCATGGTATCTATGTAACGGTTACTTCTACAGCTGTTTCTGCATCTGATGCTCTTGCTTTGATAGAAAAAGCTTATGGCCTTGGACTGTAAGAGATAATTCTTTTATAAAAAACGCTCCGGAATTTCCGGAGCGTTTTTGTATGTTAAGTCATGTGTTTTTGAAAGGAATACAGTCCGTTATATCAAAGAAACTTTAATTATTATGGCAACCGTTTTTTAACGGTTGCCTATTTTAATTATTCTGATTGTTTTTTATAATCTTTCTTGTAATCGGTCTACATACTTTTTAGTGTTTCTTTGCACCATTGAAACAGCAGATTATTTGCTGTCTGAAAATTAAAATTTTCATTTTCTTTTATATCCAATGCAGTTTGTAAAAGCAGGCGGTCCTTATCATTTGATAGTGCATTCAGTAGTTCCGATTTTGTGTCTATATAATTACCTGTGCGTAAATAATGAAGATTTTGCAAAAGATAAAAAACAGCCTTGTAAGAAAACTGAAGATTTTTTCGGCGTTCCTCTTGTTTAGCATGAATATATTCGTGGCAAAGCATATGGAACAGATTGCAGACGCTGAGTTTAACATGATTTTTTACATCTGCTAAATGGTAGGAAGGAAGCAAAGGTTCTAATTCACCGTAATAATTTTTTGTTTCATGTTTAAATTGGCAGATTTCCAATGGGTTCCAATTTTTCATTTCCTCTTTTCCGCAAATAAAGCCGCAGGATTGTTTTGTATATTCTAAAGCGTTTAATATATGTCGGTAAGTATCCATATCTGCCATTTGCAATTCATCTAATATAACAACAATATCAATATCACTGTTTTCAGAGGCTTCATTTCTGCTATAGCTGCCCTGCAAGCCTACGTAAATCAACCGTGTGTCGAAAGCAATTTTTAATTCATTTATAAGTTTATGTAAATATACATCAATTTGAATCATTGCAGCCTCCTGTTTTTTAGTGGAAAATATTGTATTGCAATGCGGTTTTCAGGTTTTACGTCGCATAAGTAAATGACGATTAGAAAAAACCATTCTGCGGGTTTCATAATAATGTAAACCGCATCGGCAGCCAAGGGAGAATGAATATGTTTAGCAATCGGATAACCGTAAGTATCATAAATGTACCTGATAAGTTTGTGCAGACGGGGGAGTTTTTCTTCTAATATTTGTTCAAAGGCATTTGCAATACAAAGCTGGCGGTTCACGATAACTTTATGCCCATGACGTTGACCTAATCGGAGCGGTTTTACTATTTTTTTATGTCCTCTGGCAGCAACAGTGCAAAGGTAATGTCCATCGTATGGTAAATTTTGCGGTGCAATATGCTGAGAAAGATTCCAGTCTGCAGTTTCTGTCCAAGCTTTTATAATACTGTCCGGTGCTTGTCCGAACAGCATAAGAATTATAATAGATATGTATAGTAAAGGTAATGTTCCCATAAGCGCAAGCCAAGGCCAATTGACAGAGCGTATTAAAAGATTATTTAATTTATTTAGCACAGGTTTTCCGGTGAATTTTTCTGAATGTTCTGTTTCTTGATTGATTTTATTCCATTGTCTGATGATTTCTTTTAATGTTTTAGCAGCAATTAAAATACAATTAAATGGGAACAAGCAGGGTAAGAGATAACTTAAATCATTTTTATATAACTGAATAATCTCTAATATACATAACGCCATTCCCAGGTATATCGCAGAGATGCAAATAACAATAATTAATGGCGGAAGTTTTTTTAAAGGAACAAATCTTAATATAAAATATGCAGTTATGGCAATAACAGCGATAGCAATGACGGTCGGCGTTGTATTTTTGGCAATAGGGGTATGCAGTTGAAAACTGTACAGTGGTTCTTGCCAGTCTTTCCATTCAATCATAAGTATATTGAGGGAAAAATACAGTAATGAATAAAACGTTCCGAGAATGATAGTTAAGACTTCAATTTTTTTTCCGGCAGACAGCGTCAAAGGTTTCGGATGTCTGTGGAAAAGATAGAATATATTTAAAAATGTGAGAACAATGGGATGAAATAAAAAAGTGCAAATAAGAAATAATGATATAGGTGAAAAAATAAGCGAGAGATTTAATAATGTTATGCATAATGCACATAAATAGGAATATAATATAGGACGTTTTTGAAACGCATTTATAAACTTCATGTTTTTAGTTTCCTTTTTCTGTTTTAATAAGCTTAGTTTAACAAAATGAAAATGGAGAAGTCAATACTTAAAAATATAAAATTTGTATTTTGTTTTCACGTTTATTGGTTTATAATATCCTGGATTTCAGGAAATTGTTTTAACAGCATCTGATTTGCTTTCTGCAGTTGGGCATAATATTTTGCATAAGAAGGGCTGAGTTTTATCATGGCCGGAATAAAAATATCGTTATAGCCGTTTGTTTTATTGAATTCCTTTAAAATCTTTTGAATCCTGTAAATTGGAGATTCAAGATATTCTTTTGATTGTTTAAACGTCAAATAATCTTCCAATATTTTTCTGTTTTCTGAAATAAATAGCTCCGGTTCAGTAATGGATTGTTTTGTATTTTCTAAAATTTTAAATATGTGTTCTGTTTGTATATGCTTTGTAGTTTCATATAAGAAGTTCTTTAAATCTTCCGGAAAATCGATGGAGGGAAAATTATCTAGAAATATAATAATTTCATCATATGCAGTTTGCTGTTGTGAGGTGGTAATAGGTTCGTTTAAGAATCCGGCAAAATGCAGACAGATAAATCTCCCATAATAACCGGGGAAAGCCTCCAGAAGCTTTTCTGTAATTGTTTTTTTGGCATCCAGCATTTCTAATTGCTGTTTTATATCGTCATAAGACTTGTCGGCAGAGAGTTGTTCCAGTAAGTCTTTTTTGATAGATTCTCTTTGGATACTCAATTCTTTTGTTGTACACAACTTTTGCAGTGTTTCTTTGGAATGATTGTCCAATATCATTTTGATTTGACGTGTACTTAGTCCCAGATTCCGTAATACATAAATTTCTTTTAAACGTATAATATCTCTTTCACTGTAATCTCGATATCCGTTTTTCAGAATTACCGGAGAAATGAGTTCTTGCTCGGTGTAGTATATAATTGCTTTTTTAGTCAAATTGGTCATTTTAGCGGCTTCATGAATCATCATAATTATCACCTCAAAAGTAATCATACTCTAATCCCTTGGGGTACAGTCAAGTGAAAATAAACATCTAAAATCTGTGAATAAAATGTCATCGTCAAAATTCATCAGATTTATTCCGTTTTGTTGATAATATGATATAATGTAGAAAAGGTAAGATTTTATCTGAAAACTTTAAACGCACTGATAAAATAGCGTATAGCAGTTAATTATTTATGTACGTAAATATATCTTATTTCTTACAGGCAATTTTCATGATTTGTGAACCGCCGAAAACTCAAGAAAAATTGAAGGCGGTGATAGAAAAATATGTAATAGACTTAACATTTTATAAACCATCCTCGAAATTTCCTATTGGCTGGCAGGCTCGGCCAGGTTATGATTTCATAGGAAATGAAATTTGTGATAATATTATTTTTATGATTACTATACGATCGGATCAAAATAGTAGATATAGTTATGCTCTTGATGCCGGAGAATGGTATGATGATATCTAAGTATAAGATTGCATTGACAATGGTAGCAATATGTTGTTTTATAGTTTGGATCAATGGATTACCGATATTTTTATAAAAACATAAAAATTTGTTAATGACGCAGGAGGAATACGCTATGATAATAAAAGGTAAAAAGCTTATCATATTGTGTTTATTATTTGTTATTATTTTAACTGCTTGTAAAAAAGGGAATAGTAATTCTTACTATACAGCATCTCAAACAGAGACAACACAAATAGAACAAACAAATTTCAATGACAGTGTTACTGAGTTCCCGCCACCTCACATAGCTACAAAGGAAGAATTGACAGCAGAAGAAAAAAGATTTAAGGATTTATTGGGTTCTCTTAAAGCAAATCATTTATCTAAAGTGCGATTGGATGTTTTTGATCAAGATATTAAAAATCACTTTTTTTTAAGTGAGGATCCTGCGTATATTCAACAGTGGGTAACTTTATTAAAAAAGATGAAAACATCGGTAACGCAAAATGATATGGCATTAGGGCCTTATGGTTTTTTCGTGGCTTTTTATGATGAGGATGGAAATATTATCCCTATTGCTTCAACGAGGCTTCCGTATATTTATACTCCATCAGAAACAACCATGCATGTCGTTGAAAATTATTCTGAGTTGGAAGGAGAATTTAATGAGTTGCTTAAACAAATAGTGCCGGAAGAATTGCTTTTGCAGTAATAGTTGACGATGGTTTTTTATGCATTAATTATAAGACCGAGATTATTTTAAAACAACATCTAAAATGATTGCGTGAATGAATTATATAAATAGATTGATAACATAACGAAGAATCTTTTTTCAGAATTTTTGGTGAGTATTTTAAATTCATTCTCATGGTTAAAATCAATACAAAAAGGTTATATCTAAAATTTAGGTGCTTTGGTTTAAATTTATAATTAAAAAAATTAGAAAAACTCTTGACAAATAGGTCTAAAATTGATATACTATCAAAGTCGTCTAAATCATGTATGATCCATTAGCTCAGTTGGCAGAGCACTTGACTTTTAATCAAGGTGTCCGGAGTTCGAATCTCCGATGGATCACCAGTTAAAAGACCTTGAAACCTTTGAATTGTAATGGTTTCGAGGTCTTTTACTCATGTTTGAAAATATGAGCAAAAATAAGGATTGCAAATGATTTATATATTACATTTTACCGCTAAATCTTTGAATAAATTATATCTGTATGTGTGTAAATATCGGCAGTAAGAGCATATTTTGTCAGTTGCGGCAGAGATTTAAAAATGTATACGGCTCGTTTTCAAGAGATAAAGGTTTCTATTCTGCAATAAAGGCGTGAGGTTTTGAATTTCCATCCAGTCATCCATGAGGCAAGCATATTTTTAGGCAATGTATTATGATTTATTAATGAAAAGCACTTGTCTCTTGACCGTTTCTTTCGGTTAGTAACAAGTGCTTTGTAGTTTAGAGAATTTAATTGTCCGTGTTCTCAGATGAATAATACATCAGTGTAGTATTTTGAGAGGGTAGTATGTTACTGATGATATTATCAATCAGTGGCAGGCTTCGCATTCTTCAATTTCGCCGACAATTGGGGTGGGGTCAATGCCCTGACGTGTATAATAGTCTGCAATAGCAGCTTTAATTGACTGTTCAGCTAAAACAGAACAATGAATTTTATGTGCCGGCAGACCGTCTAATGCTTCTACAACCGCTTTGTTGGAAAGATTAAGTGCTTCCTGAATGGTGCGGCCCTTAATCATTTCAGTTGCAATGGAACTGGTGGCAATAGCAGAACCGCATCCGAAAGTTTTAAATTTAACGTCAACAATTACATCGTTTTCTACTTTAATATACATTTTCATAATATCACCGCAGACCTTGTTGCCGACTGTACCAATACCGTTGGCATCAGGCAGTTCTCCAACATTGCGGGGATTTGTAAAATGGTCCATTACTTTTTCGCTGTACATACAGATTTCATCCTTTCTTCGGTCTGCTTGTTGTCTTTGACAATAATTTCATCCCAGAGGGGGGACATGTCACGAAGCCGTTGTATAATTTTCGGAAGGGCTTCCAAGATTTGGTCAACATCTTCCTCGGTGTTATATTCATTTAAAGATAACCGCAGGGAGCCGTGAGCGACCTCGTGGGGCAGCCCTATAGCGAGTAATACATGGCTGGGGTCTAAGGAGCCGGAGGTGCATGCAGAGCCGGACGAGCAGCAAATACCATTCATATCCATAAGCAAAAGCAGGGATTCACCTTCAATTCCCTCAAAGCTCATGTTGAAATTTCCTGCGATGCGTTTGTCACGGCTGCCGTTAATACGTGAATGGGTAATTTTCGAAGCTTCGTCAAAAAGTCTATCGCGCAGCATACGGATTTTAGCCTCACGTTCTGCAATGTTTTGGCAGGCTTCCTCAATAGCTGCACCCAAACCAACAATCGCCGGAACATTTTCGGTTCCTGCACGTTTTCCACGTTCCTGTGCACCGCCGTCAACAAGGTTTGGCAGTACAATTCCTTTGCGGATATATTGTGCGCCAATACCCTTGGGGCCGTGTATCTTATGACCGGAAAGGGAAAGGATATCGATGCATTGCTCTTTTACGTCTATTTCAATATGGCCTATAGCCTGAACCGCGTCTGTATGAAATAACACACCTTTTTCACGGCATATTTTTCCAATTTCCGGAATTGGCTGAATTGTCCCAATCTCATTATTTACATACATAATGGAAACGAGTGCCGTATCACTGCGTATGGCGTCTGCAATATCCTGCGCATTGATAATACCGTCTGTCCCAACATCAATATATGTGATTTCATAACCGTCTTTTTCAAGGGCACGCAGTGTGTGTAATACCGCATGGTGTTCAAAACGGCTGGAAATAATATGTTTTTTTCCCTGACGGGCACGCATCAGTGCAGCGCCTTTAATAGCCCAGTTATCGCCCTCTGAACCGCCTGAAGTAAAGTAAATTTCTTTCGGGTCTGCATGCAGAGCGGCGGCAACCTGTTCCCGTGCATGTTCAACGGCCCTTTTAGCCTTGTCTGCGAATGCATAAAGGCTGGAGGGATTTCCGTAATTCTCACAGAAATAGGGGAGCATTGCGGAAAGGACGTTTTCAGATACTTTTGTAGTTGCGGCATTGTCCGCATAAACAAATCTTTTCATTTTCATTTCCCCTGATGATAGATTATTGGAAAAAGTTTGATAACTTTATCTGTAATCATAATATATACCTTTTTGGTAGGGATTGCAAGCGGTAAAACATAAAAAACACTAAATTAGTATACTTTATTTGTATTTTGCTGCTTCTTGTACTGCAAGTTTATCACATCTCTCGTTTTCAGGGTGTCCTGCGTGCCCTTTTACCCAGTGAATTTCGACTTCATGTTTATCAATAAGGTCAAGAAGTTCGCCCCAGAGGTCGGGATTAAGTGCAGGTTCATTACCGGATTTTCTCCAGTTGTTGGCGCGCCATTTTTTAGCCCAGCCTTTATTGATACCATTGCAGACATATTGGGAATCACTGTATAAATCTACATAGCATTTTTCTTTTAATGCTTTCAGGCCGGCAATGACAGCAGAAAGTTCCATCCGGTTATTTGTTGTTTCAGCTTCACCGCCGGAAAGCTCTTTCTCAAATGTGCCGAATCTCAGGATTGCACCCCATCCGCCGGGGCCGGGATTGCCGGAACACGCGCCGTCTGTATAGAGAGAGACTTTTTTTAAAGCGCCATTCATATTCTTCACACCTTGTTTATCTTTATTCATTTTTGTAGTATAGCATTTTCCATTCTGCTTGGCAACTTGTTCCATAAAATGAAATTTTCAGGGTATAAAATAATTTTAATGCCAATAATATATAATGATTTCAAGGGAAATACACAGCTAATGCGGGAACTAATCAGCATATTCAGCGTGTTTGACTTGACAGCAGAGATGGAAAAAGGTAAAATCTAACTAAGAGTGCGTGTTCGGAGTTCCTATATGCTTATTATAATCGGGTAAATAATAGTGCGGAAATTACCTGAATAATGCTGCGGAAGCGGCGAAAATATCCCGCTGCAATTTAAAGTTGTGTAGCGGGTTTCAGATTATATACGCTTCATAACAGGAATAAGGTAAAATCGTACCTAAAACAAAAAATTAAATTGATATATTTATTTAAAAAATTAATGGAGGTTATTGAATGTCAAAAGAAACAAATATAGCTGCGCCGGTAAGCGCCGCCCCGGTAAAGAGGCGCTATAACCGCAGTAATAAAACAGGTGCAAGAAGCAGAAAACAGACGCAGACCGCACCTCAGATTCCGTTGAAAATCGCATTTTTAGGCGGGCTGAATGAAATCGGAAAGAATATAACGCTTTATGAATGTCAGGATGATATGTTCATTGTTGACTGCGGAATGGCGTTCCCTGACCAGGATATGCCGGGAGTGGATATTGTTATCCCGGATTTTACCTATATTGAACGGAACAAAGATAAAATTCGAGGAATATTGCTGACGCATGGGCACGAAGATCATATCGGTTCCTTGCCTTATCTTTTAAAAAGTGTAAATGTGCCGGTTTATGGGACACGCCTGACTTTAGGCTTAGTTGAGGGTAAGCTGAAAGAGCACGGTATTTTAAATAAAGTAAAACTGAATGTTATTAACCCCGGTCAGTCGGTTAAGCTCGGCTGTTTTAACGTAGAGTTTATACATGTCAATCATTCGATTCCTGACGCAGTTTCCTTTGCAATTAATACGCCTGCCGGAGTTGTAGTCCAAACAGGCGATTTTAAAATAGACAGCACTCCTATCGACGGGGAAAGCATTGATTTGGCAAGATTTGCCGAATATGGGAAAAAAGGTGTTCTCGCCCTGCTGTCTGATTCAACCAATGCAGAGGTTCCCGGATTTACAGAATCAGAACGCAAAGTAGGAGATTCTTTTGTAAACCTTTTTCAAAGGGCCGGCAATCACCGCATTATTGTAGCAACCTTTGCTTCTAACATTCACCGTGTACAGCAAATTATAGATGTGGCACAGAGTATGGGGCGTAAGGTTGTACTGTCCGGCCGGAGTCTTGAGAATGTAATGTCTATCGGTTTGGAATTAGGGTATTTAAACGTACCGCAGGGGCTTTTGATTGGTATTGACCAAATCCGAAATTATCCGGCGGAGAAATTGGTAATTATCACTACCGGCAGTCAGGGAGAACCAATGTCGGCGCTTTACCGTATGGCATATTCTGACCATCGGAAAATTTCTGTTTTGCCCGGGGATTATGTTATCATATCTGCAAATCCCATTCCCGGTAATGAAAAGACCGTCAGCAATGTTGTAAATGAGCTGATGAAGCTTGGAGCCGAAGTAATTTATGAAAGAATGTATGAGGTTCATGTTTCCGGTCATGCCTGCAATGAAGAACAGAAAATTATGCTTGGCTTGGTTAAACCGAAATATTTTATCCCTGTGCATGGTGAGCAGAAACAGCTTCGGAAACATGCAAAGCTTGCAAAGATGATGGGGATTCAGGATGAAAATATTTTCATTGGTGATAATGGCCGTGTCCTTGAGCTGACGCAGAAGGAGTGTAAATTTATCGGGACAGTTCCTGCGGGACGAGTTCTGGTGGACGGTTATGGTGTTGGGGATGTGGGGAGCATTGTTCTGCGTGACAGAAAACACCTTGCAGAGGATGGCCTTATTATTGTAGTTGCAACTATACAGTCAGGTACGGGAGAAATCCTTGCAGGTCCGGATGTAGTGTCCCGTGGGTTTGTGTATGTCAGGGAGGCAGAACAGCTGATTGAGGATGCGCGCTGTCTTGCACGTGATATTTTGATAGACTGTGCTGATAATGAAATTCATGAATGGGGTGTGATTAAAACGCGTATTCGGGATGAAATCTCCCGTTTGATGTATGAACGCACAAAACGTAACCCCATGATACTTCCAGTTATCATGGAAGTATGATATAATATCTTTTACTGGGGAGTTGTTGCTGTAAATCTGGTTTTCTGCCGTTTTTAGGGGGGATCATTTTTGAAAAGGTTATGGAACCTTTCTCCGCTGAGTTTTGTTATCTTTTTTTTAGCATTACTTTTTTCTGCTGTCAGTTTCTTTTACGATTGGCGTTTGGCAGTTATTGAATTAGGGCTGACCGCTGGTTTTATTATTGCGGCGGTTTTCCGGTTGAAAAAAGTACAGCGGGATTTTTATCATTATCTCTCGAAGTTGTCCGAGGAATTGGACCCGCTGAACCGTTCGGCGTTGGAGGAGTTCCCCATGCCCATGTTGGTGTCCGATGCGGCGGGGCGAATCCAGTGGTTTAACCAGCTGTTCAGTACGCAAGTGGTTCGCGGCGGTGAAATCAGGAGTGACAGTCTGAGCCAGTTTACCTCAGGCGTCAGCCTGCATGAATTAACGCAGAATATTTCAACTCCGATTGAATTTAACGGCAGGCTGTATACAGTCTATACAGGCAGAACGGTGAAGGATGAGATTTCCCTTTATATTCTCTATTTTATTGATGATACCGGTTTAAAAAAGATTGGTCAGGAATATGCGGACAGCCGACCGAGCGTTATGCTCATCACCATCGATAGCCTTGATGAATTGGTCAAAAATGTTCGCGAAAGCGAGCAAGCCGCAATGGTTGGCGGTGTTGAGCAGATTTTGGAGAATTGGATGGGCAATACCAATGGTTTTCTAAAAAAACTTGGGCGGGGTCGGTTCCTTGCTGTAGTGGAAGAACGTCATTTACGTACTTTTTTATCAAACCGATTCAGCATTTTGGATACCGTCCGTTCCTATTCTTATGCAGGTATCTCCGGTGCAACACTGAGTATCGGTGTTGGCAGGGGAGATACCATGGCGGAATGCGAAGAGTTGGCGCGGCAAGCGCTGGATATGGCTCTGGGGCGTGGAGGCGATCAGGTAGCCGTAAAGAATAAAAATTCTTATGAATTTTTCGGCGGTGTATCCAAAGGGGTTGAAAAGCGGACAAAGGTCAGGACAAGAATCATTGCGTCGGCAATTACAGAGCTGATAGAGGGCTGTGATAACGTTCTGATTATGGGTCATCGGTTTGCTGATTTGGATGCATTCGGTGCTTCTGTTGGTATTTGGCGATGCGTAAAAACGCTGGGTAAGCCTGCACATATTGTTATGTCACGCAGTAAATCCCTTGCCGTTCCGCTTTTGGAGCGTATTGAAGAACAAGGCGTTACCGATATGGTAATTGAACCGGAGAATGCGCTGATAGAGGCAAACAGGAAAACATTACTTATTATTTGTGATACACATAAGGCGGATTTTACAGAATCACCGGAACTGCTGGAAATGTGCAAAACGATAGTTGTTATAGATCATCACCGTAAAACAGTTGACCATATTGACAATGCAGTAATATTTTTCCATGAGCCTTATGCATCATCAGCCTCAGAAATGGTGGCGGAGCTAACCCAATACATGAGTGATAAACCGATGATTGGGAAAATGGAAGCAGAAGCGCTGCTTGCAGGGATTATGTTGGATACAAGGGATTTTGTCATGCGTACAGGCGTGCGCACTTTTGAAGCGGCAGCGTATCTTCGCAGCCGCGGGGCTGATACTGTAGAGGTGAAACAGTTATTCGCCAATAGTATGGAAAGCTACCTTTTGCGTACAGCGATTATAGCGAATACAAAAACTTACCATAGCTGTGCGATTGCCGTCACAGAAGTTCAGTCACCGGATATCCGCGTGGTTTCATCTCAGGCGGCAGATGAACTGTTAAACATTCGTGGAATTAAAGCTTCTTTTGTGCTGTTTAGAACAGGCAGGCGGGTTAATATTTCCGCACGTTCTATGGGTGATTTAAATGTTCAGGTAGTAATGGAGAAAATCGGCGGCGGCGGTCATCAGACAATGGCGGCGGCTCAGCTTGATGATATATCAATGGATGATGCGGTTCGAATGCTTGCAGAAGCAATTAAAGCTTCTAACGCTGCGTTGCCCGCATCAAATCAGGAGTAATATATAAGGAGGTTTCCAATCATGAAAGTAATTTTACAGCAGGATGTCAAAGGTTCTGGAAAAAAAGGCGATATGATAAACGTTTCTGACGGTTATGCAAGGAATTTCCTTTTTCCCCGCAAGCTGGCCATTGAAGCTAGTACGCAGGCGCTGAATGACTATAAAAACCGTGAAGCGGCAAAGCAGCACCGTCTGGACGAAGAAAAAGCCAATGCGGAAAACGCCGCAAAAGTATTGGAAGGCAAAAGTGTTCATATTACTGCAAAAGCAGGTTCCAACGGCAGGCTGTTTGGTTCCGTAACTTCAAAGGAAATTGCAGAACAGTTAAAAAAAGATTTTTCCATTGCAGTGGATAAGCGTAAAATTACCCTTGCCGAGGATATTAAAGCGTTCGGCAGTTATCAGGCTGATGTAAAATTGTATAATGGAATCAGCGCAAAAATATTTGTTGTTGTCGGAGAAGATAAATAATTTTATTTTTTCTGCATTTAAAGGAGTAACCTGAATGGCGGTTTCCGGTGATTTACCTAAAAAAAGAAATTTTCCTTTTGGCTTGGAGGGTATGGAATTGCCTCATAGCTCTGAGGCAGAGCAGGCAGTTTTAGGTTCTGTTTTGCTTGACCCTGAATGTATGGAACAGGTCGTTTTAATGCTGCGGCCGGAACATTTTTATTTTCCGCAGCATCGGGCTATTTTTACAACCATGCACTCCATGTTCAATTTAAGTATGAAAATTGATCCGGTTATCGTATTGGAAAATCTGGTCAAAGACGGTACATATGATGAAGCCGGCGGCAAAACTTATTTGCTCCAGTTAGCTGATATGGTTCCGTCCACAGCAAATGTGGATGTTTATGCGAAAATAGTGCGGGAGAAATATTATATCCGCACCTTAATTACAGCTTCACAGGAGATTATAGACAGCGCCATTGACGGGCAAGGGGATGCCAACCTGCTTTTGGATTCTGCGGAGCAACGGATTTATAATATCCGTCAGGGAAAAGATGTCGGCGGTCCTTCGCCGATTAAAGAGGTTATTGTAAACGATGTTTACGGCCGCCTGCAAATGTTGAATTCTGATGAGCGGGATAAGTACAAGGGAATTCCCATGGGGCTTTCTGCTGTGGACAAGGTAACGACCGGTTTAAACCGGTCGGATTTGATTTTGATTGGCGCTCGTCCCGGTATGGGTAAAACCAGCTTTGCATTAAACATTTGTGAAAATGTGGCGAAGCTTGCCCGAAAAAAAGTGGTATTCTTTTCGCTTGAAATGACAAAAGAACAGCTTGCACAGAGGATGCTTTCATCTTCTGCGGGTATCCCGTCTATTAAAATGCGTACCGGACAGTTGGATACAGATGAATGGTCACGTCTTGGCAGTGCAGCAGCAATTTTGTCAGAGTGTCAGATTTATTTTGATGATACATCCAATATTACGGTTCCGGAAATGAAAGCCCGCGTGCGCCGTTTAAAAAATGTTGATGTAGTGATTATCGATTATCTTCAGCTTATGACGTCAGGCAAACGAAACGAAAGCCGTGTGCAGGAAGTTTCAGAAATTACCCGTTCTTTAAAACTCATGGCAAAGGATTTGGCAATCCCTGTCATTACACTTGCTCAGCTTTCACGTAGTACAGAAGCGCGCGGCAAATCTCACCGTCCGCAGCTGGCAGATTTGCGTGAATCTGGATCTATTGAGCAGGATGCAGATATTGTTATGATGCTTTACCGTGAAGATTACTATAAAAATGATTCGGAGGCAACGCCGGATCAGGTGGATATCAATGCGGCGGAACTAATTATTGCTAAAAACCGCCATGGCTCCACAGATACAATCAAACTCCATTGGGAGCCTCAGTTTACACGTTTTACTACAGTGGAAGAAGGTTATCATGGAGATTAAAGCTGAGAATACGATACAAAAATATCACATGATTCCTAAAGGTTCAGCCGTTATTATAGGGCTTTCGGGCGGTGCGGATTCTGTCGCGCTCGCCCATTTCCTTTATGTAAGACAGCAGGCGTTAAATTTTAAATTGATTGCCGCACATTTAAACCATGGTCTGCGGGGAGAAGAAGCGGACAGGGATGAAATGTTTGTTTCCGATCTCTGCCGTAATTGGAATATCCCCTTGCATATTCGTCATGCCAATATAAAAAAAGAAGCGCAGGTTTCAGGCGAAGGCGAAGAAGAGTGCGGGCGCAGACTTCGATATTCTTTTTTTGAAGAACTTGCATCCCAAAAATATCCAGATGCAAGAATAGTAACGGCACATACGTTAAGCGACAATATGGAAACTATTTTGTTTCATCTGGTGCGTGGAACAGGTTTGCATGGATTATGCGGAATTCCTCCCATTAGAGGAAATATTATTCGCCCTCTGATAGATTGTACAAGGGAAGAAATTGAATTATATTGCCGAAAAGAACACTTATCTTATATAACAGATAGCACCAATTTGGAACGTTGTTATGCGCGCAATAAAATTCGGTTGGATGTTATTCCATTATTGGTTCAGATGAATCCTTCTCTGGCGCAGGGAATATGCCGAATGGTTTCTTCTTTGCGGGAAGACGATACCTATCTATGTGAAACAGCGAAAGAGGCTTATGAGAAAGCCAAATGCAGTCAAGGTCTGCGCGCGGAAATTCTCAGGCATCTGCCGGAACCAGTGCAAAACCGTGTATTGCAGAAAATGGTAACAGAGCAGACCGGATATGCCGCTGATTATGAAACTATATGCAGGATAAAAGAAGTTTTGTTAAACGCAGGGAGTACACAGATAATCGGCGGATATCGTATTCGCCTGCGTAAAGGTTTTTTGGAATTTGTACTTCAAGTGAAAAAAGCAGGGGATTTTGAGCAGAATATGGTTATAGGCAGGAATGTGTGTCCTCATGGCGAATTATCTGTTCAAATGGTTCGGAGGGATTCTGAAAATAATTTTAAAAAAATTAATAAAAACTTATTAACTAATTGTATTGATTGTGATAAAATAAGGGGCAAGATGATAGTAAGGAACCGCAGGGACGGGGATTCCTACCGTATCGCAAAAAGAGGATGTACAAAATCATTAAAAAAGCTTTTTAATGAAGCAGGAATTGCACCTGAAAAACGTGCGTCTATTCCCGTTGTTTGTGACGACGAAGGGATACTCTGGGTATATGGTTTTGGTGCTGCAGAGCGTTGTGCGGTTGATGAGGATACAGAACGCTTATATTTGTTGATTTTTCAGTATCAACAGGAAAAGTAAGGCATTTTTAACTGTTTATTGGAGTAAAATACTTTTAGCGGGATTGCCTTGTCATTGCGTATTGTGAGTACTTTATAAAGTGACCGCATACTATACCGGTAGTCGGGGATTATCCGGAGGGATACAGCGGTTTTCATATAAGCATATTTAAGGAGATGTTACTTTTTGAATAATAACAAAAAACGGTTGTCCGCCATATTGATACCTGTTTTGATTATTGCGCTTTTTGCCGTTACAATGTTTATGATGACAAAACCGGCGCAGACCAAATTGAAATATTATGAAGTGGTTGACCAGTTCCGTAACAACCAGGTTTCTGAGTATACGCTTAACCTTGGCAACGGAAACTTAACGTATAAATTGCGCAGTGATGAAATCCGCCGCACATATAGCGTTCCCAATGCTACCCTGTTCATAGAAGATATTCATGAGTATGTTATGAAATATAATCTGGAACATCCGGATAATAAAATCGTAGCAGATTATGATGCCGGTAATGAATCCTCATGGCTGTTGAGTATGCTGCCAACGATATTGATGATTATAATTATCAGCGGTTTGTTCATATTTATGATGCGCAGGATGAATCAAACCATGGGCGGTGATGGAAAAGCCACCAGTTTCGGGAAGGCAAAAATCAAGAAAGTTTCCGATGAAAAAAGGAAAACTACTTTTGAAGATGTAGCTGGAGCAGATGAGGAAAAAGAAGAACTCAGAGAAATTGTGGAGTTTTTGAAAAATCCAAAGAAATTTAATGAGCTTGGTGCACGTATTCCAAAGGGAGTTTTGCTTGTAGGTCCTCCCGGTACCGGTAAAACCCTGCTTGCCAGAGCAGTTGCGGGTGAGGCGGGCGTTCCTTTCTTTTCTATTTCCGGTTCGGATTTCGTGGAAATGTTTGTTGGTGTAGGTGCGTCCCGTGTACGAGATTTGTTTGATCAGGCGAAGAAGAATGCACCGTCCATTATCTTTATTGATGAAATTGACGCTGTAGGACGTCACCGCGGCGCAGGTCTTGGCGGCGGGCATGATGAGCGTGAACAGACTTTGAATCAGCTTCTTGTTGAAATGGATGGCTTTGGCGCAAATGAAGGCGTTATTATTATTGCAGCAACAAACCGGCCGGATATTCTTGACCCGGCGCTTCTGCGTCCCGGACGTTTTGATCGTCAGGTGACTGTAGGCTACCCTGATATTAAGGGCCGTGAAGAAATTTTAAAAGTGCATGCAAAAGGCAAACCTTTTGCGCCTGATGTTGAATTAGCTACTATTGCAAAATCAACCGCCGGTTTTACGGGCGCGGATTTGGAAAACCTTTTAAATGAAGCGGCTTTGCTTGCAGGTCGTAAAAATCAAAAGGCAATTACCATGGAAGAAATTGAAGAAGCAACGATTAAAGTTGTTGTTGGTACGGAAAAGAAATCTCATAAGATTTCTGATAAAGAAAAGAAGCTTACTTCTTATCATGAAGCCGGTCATGCAGTGGTTGCCTATTATCTGCCGAGTCAAGATCCAGTACATCAGATTTCTATTATCCCGCGCGGTCGTGCAGGCGGATATACTATGCAGCTCCCAACAGAGGATAAGAGTTACAAACTGCGTAACGATATGTTGGATGAACTGGTGGTGTTGCTTGGCGGGCGTGTAGCAGAATCTTTAGTGTTGGATGATATTTCCACAGGTGCGTCGAATGATATTGAACGTGCGTCTGATATTGCAAGGAAAATGGTTACAAAGTATGGCATGAGTGATACTTTAGGGCCAATTTCTTATGGTTCAGGAAATGAAGAAGTATTTCTTGGAAGGGATTACAATCATACGCAGAATTTTTCAGAATCTATTGCTTCTAAAATTGATACAGAAGTATCCAGTATTATTTCACGTGCGTATGACCGAACAAAAGATTTATTGAATACGCATCTCGATAAGCTGCATTTGATTGCACAGTATCTGTTTGAACATGAAAAAATGGATGGTGCACGGTTTATTGAGTATATGGAAAAAGGTAAATCGGCAGATGCGGTTGATTTGCTGATGGGAAAGCCTGTACCAGAAAATTAAGTAAAAATCCGGAAAGTTTTAACTTTCCGGATTTTTTTATGTCAAGAAAACAAGGCTTGCTGTATAAAGCAAGCCTTGTTGCTGAAAATAAAGATATATTTTTATCGTATCTTTATATCCATGTCCTAAAATTTCAAAAATAATAGATGACAGTTTATTTCTTACGGCGTTTGATTTTTTGCCTGTTTGTAATTAAATTTTTATAATCTTAACCGGCTTACGTTTTTTAATACATTCCAAAATTACATTGCGTGTGCCTTTAGAATGAAAATCCCAAAATGCAAGTACAAAATCGGCACTGTTAATAATTTCTTCATTGCGGACGATAGGAGCAGCGCGTCCATATTTTTTATAATTTGGCAAAATAATTTTCAAATGTAACTGTAGCTGTCGTGCAGCGGCTTCGGCAAGTAAATCGACGCCTTTTGCACCGCCGGTAATGATTTCATAGGTACCTTTTGGCAGGCGTTCAATTACTGCATCGAGAGAAAGCGAATTGGTACTGCGCGAGCCTATTACTGCCACTTTCAAAATGATTCACTCATTTCTTTTTTATTTATACTTAGTATAACATAAAATAAAAAAATTGAAATATCCTTCACAGGTTAATCATCCAGTAGAATCCCAAAACAATCTTTATTTGGCTGAAATATATTTCTGCAAACGGAGAAAAGTATTAATGCGGTCTCGGTATGGGCATGAAATTATCAAGCATTTTCAACGCCTGAGACCATGTGGGAGGTGAAAGATGATGAGAAAAGCGATTAAAACAGTTAGTATAACTGCCGGGATATTATCGCTTATCATACTAATAGTATCTGTTTTGTTAGCTGGTATGCTGCCAGACAATTTTTATATGGCTTCTAATGGAAAACTGGAATTAGAATCATCTCTTAGTAAAATGGTAGGCACTCAAAAAAATAATGAATTATCTATGTGTGCAGAAGCAAACACACAACGCGGAGATTATGAAGTCGATTTAAAATTAATGGGAATGATTCCCATTAAGACTGCACATGTCAAGAATGTTGAACGACAGTATATGATTCCTTGCGGAACCCCTTTTGGTATAAAAATTTATACAGCAGGTGTTATTGTAGTAGGTATGACGGATGTAGATACTGCTAATGGGATGTCAAATCCCGCAAAAAATGCGGGTATTAGAGAGGGGGATGCTATATTATCCATTGAAGGAAAAAAGGTAAATACGACGGAAGATGTAGCAAAGAGTTTTGAAAATTGTAATGGAGACCCAATGAATGTGGAAATACAAAGAGGGAATTCTACGTTTCATGTAAAGTTTACGCCATTGCTTTCAGCATCCCAAAAGATCTATAAAGCCGGATTATGGGTACGTGACAGTTCGGCGGGGATAGGGACGATGACTTTTTATAATCCGCAGACCGGTGTTTTTGCAGGCCTTGGCCATGCTGTATGTGATGTAGATACGGGAGAAATTCTGCCGTTGATGTCCGGTGCAGTGGTTGGCGCAACAATTACCGGATGTAACAGGGGAAGAAATGGAAATCCCGGAGAACTTTGCGGTTTTTTTCATAATGATAATTTATTAGGTGATTTGAAAATTAATGGGGAAACAGGTGTTTATGGTCAGTCTAAAACCGTAATTTCTCAGGAACAAGCGTTGCCGGTGGCAATGAAGCAGGAAATATCCGAGGGACCTGCACAGATTATTACCACCATTGATACGGACGGGCCGCAGACTTATGATATTGAAATTGTGAAAATATATTATAATAGCAGTTCGCATCAAAAAAACATGGTGATAAAAGTGACTGATTCGGAGTTGCTGGAAAAAACAGGAGGGATTGTACAGGGCATGAGCGGAAGCCCAATTATTCAGGATGGAATGTTGGTAGGAGCTGTAACGCATGTCTTTGTTAATAATTCTACCCAGGGATATGCCATATTTGCAGAAAATATGATGAATACCGCAAATTCCCTATATCAATCCTTATTAAACGGCGCAGCATAATTAAAAATGTGTTTTGTTGTATATATTTGTGATTTTCCAGAATTTACAATTATTTCCAGTGAAACTATTGCAAAGATTTCCATTTTCTGGTAAAATCTTTTCATAACGCTTTGGAGGTAATCAAAATGACAAAACAACAAAAAATAATTCTAGCAGATGATTCCAGCGAATTCGGACAAACATGCAGTAACGTATTACGTTCGCATGGTTTTCTGGTAACACTTGTTCCAAAGGATGGCGGAGAAGTTCTTTCAGCTTTGGAAAAAGAAATGCCGGACGTTGTATTAATGGATGTATTTATGCCGCATATTGATGGCCTGGGTGTATTAAAAGCGATTGACGCAAAAAAAATGGCACAGCGCCCATTAGTAATGCTTATGTCCAGTGTGGACAATCCAAGGTTTGAACAAGAAGTTCTTTCTGCAGGCGCTGACTATTATTTTATTAAACCGTTTGATTTGGACATGCTTGCTGAACGTATCAAACAAATGACCGGATGGAATCAGGGAACAGGTTTGTCAAAAACTTACCAGTCCAATGAACCGGATTTGGAAGTAGTAATTTCAGGCATTATGCACCAAATAGGAGTTCCGGCACATATTAAAGGTTACCAATACCTGCGTGAAGCTATTATTCTTGCAATTAATGATAATGAAATGATGAATTCCGTAACAAAGTTATTATATCCAACTGTTGCAAAACGTTTTTCTACAACATCTTCCAGAGTGGAACGAGCAATCCGTCATGCCATTGAGGTTGCTTGGGATCGCGGTGATGTAGATGTGCTTTCTTCTTATTTTGGTTATACTATTCAAAATGAACGCGGCAAACCTACAAATTCCGAATTCATAGCAATGATCAGCGATAAACTGCGGCTGAGAAGAAAGGCTTCCTGAGAAATATTGATTTTAACATATTTGACATTCTTTTACTTTATTCATTTCATATCATTGATTAATAAAAAGACTGGATTCCATATCAGGATTTCCAGTCTTTTATTATTGTTGATGTATTTAAATACCGCGGTTCCATAAAAACGTTCCGCTGTTAATCGCTTCAATAAGTGCACGAGGAGAAAACCGTTCCAAGTCAATCCATGCGCCGGCCTCATAGATGTTTTCCAGATAATGAGCGTCAGAATCTAAAAACAGCGGTATACTGTTTAGTATGGGATTTTGTTCTGCCAATGCCTGAATATCACCGTCTTTTGTGACTTCAGCGCAAGTGAATCCCAGATGGTCGGGAAAACTGCCTAAATTGGATATAACACTGTAAGAGCTTCGGTCAATGTGGGCAGGAAAACAGGCGCCGCTAAAGCTTTGAATTAATTTCGGTACAGTTTCGATGGAAATATCTGTTGCAGTTACTAATAATGTGTCATGTGTTTCCAGAATTTTATCCTGTGCATCCATGACAAACTGGTTGCCAAAAATTTCAGGACGGTTGGGAATAGGCGGAGTATGTGTTTCCACATATTGGTTAAATGTATCTGCACTATTGAGATCAGGAAAAAGACAAACGATATGTACTTCTTCACTGGTGCATAATTCCATGCCCGGAATAACAAGAATTCCGGCTTCCCGCCCTGCTTCTATGGCGCTTTTGCAGTTGCGGCAGGAGTTATGGTCGGTTAAAGCAATCATTTGCAGTCCATTAATTGCCGCCATATTTACCAAATTGTATGGCGTCATATCATTATCTCCGCAAGGGGACAAACAGGAATGCATATGCAGGTCATAATAAATCTTCATGATTTGCTCCGTAATAATTAAGGTACGCGCGTTATTTTTTCAGAAGTTCTGAAAGACGTACCGCCAGTTCAAAGCTGTTTTGCTCGCTGTGAAGGACGGGAATGCCTTGTTGGATGGCACGGTTTTTGGCGTCCTCGTCAAGCACAGCGTTTTCTGTCAAAATAATACACGCAGTATCGGCAAGCACCGCTACTGCAATAGAGTTTATATTTCCCATGACGGTGAGCCATGCGTCGCCCGCATTTGCACGCCCCATTACCCAACTCAGCAGGTCGCCGCAATATCCCCCGGTTACTTTATTATCCAATCCTTCTTCACCGGTTAATATAGTACAGCCCAAATTGTGGGCAAGTTCTTTTACGTTCATTCAAATTCACCTCGTAATTGAGATTTCTTCCTAAAACCTGAGAATCTATAAAAATTTTTTGTTTGTTGACCATGTTAATAAATTCCGTTTCCTTAAGACTATCAGTCGGTTATTCTTTTTCTTTTCGGAACGGTGTTGGCATAAAAGTATTTGCTTTTTCAGGTTCTAATTGTTCGTTCAGGAAGAAGATACAATCAGATTCTGCCGCTTTCCCGCGTACAATATCCTCAGCCAGTGCATGGCAGGAGGGGGCGCCGCAAGTGCCGCAGTCAATACCCGGCAGTTTTGCTGTCAGTTCGTCAATCCGGTGCATTAATACCATGGCATCGCGGATGTTGTCAGCAAGTTTGAGGACAGGGAGTTCTTCCAGCGGTTTGCTCCAGAACATCTCTTTAGGAAAGCTTTTTTCATCGTCAAGATGATTGCATGCAACAGGCAGATATTTGCGCAAAGCCTGAATACGTGCACGTGCAACATATGGGTTGGCAACAGTTAAAACACCGCCGACACATCCGCCGGAACAGGCGTTCAGCTCTATAAAATCAAGGTCATTCAGTTTATCATCTTCTACTTCTTCCAGCACATTAATAACGTTTTCAATACCATCAGCTGCAAGATAACGTTCTTTCAGCAATGCAGAAGATTCGCCGCCGATACCGGCCCAGCTTACCCCGATAATGCCTGTTTTGGAAAGCGGTTCCGGTGTTTTAATTTTATCCATGTAATGAACAAGGCGGGGGTACATATCACTGATAGCCAATGCACCGTTTACATTGGATTTTTCCAGTCCTGTCGGCATTTTTATATCTGTAGCTTTTGCCGGACAGGGTGTAATAAAGAATACGCCGATTTCCTCATCCTTTAAACCCGTTTTTTCTCTGGCTTCCAGCCGGGCAAGGCGCGCCGCTTCTTCCATGGGCGCAATTAAAGGGAGCAGGTTATCGCAAAGTTCAGGGAAACGTACCCGTATTAAACGGCAAACAGCAGGGCATGCGGAACTGATTACCGGACGTTTCAGTTTCCAGCTGTTCATCATAATACGTGTTGCTTCACTAACAAGTTCTGCACCGCGGGATACTTCAAATACACTGTTAAACCCCATCATTTTAAAAGCGGTTAATATGTAATCCACATCATCCAGATTGTTGAATTGCCCGTAAAGTGTTGGTGCGGGAAGCGCGATGCGGTATTTAAACTTCCATACTTTATCTAATGGATCTGTCTGCGCTTTTTTAGCGTGATAGGGACAGACGCGGATACATTCGCCGCAGTCAATACAGCGTTCGGAAATAATATGTGCTTTCCCGTTCCTGACACGGATTGCTTCTGTAGGACAGCGTTTGATGCAGTTAATACAGCCTTTGCATTTTGCGCTGTCCAAAAGCACGGAATGGAAAAATTCCTTCAAGACATACACCTCGGTTCCTATGGATGACTAACTGACATATATTGTTAAGTAGATAGTGGTGCCTTTGCCCACCTCTGTATCAATTTTCATTTCATCCGTATATTTTTTAATGTTTGGCAAACCCATACCGGCGCCGAAGCCAAGGGCGCGTACGTTGTCCGGTGCGGTTGAATAACCTTCTTTCATTGCAAGTTCTATGTTTGGAATACCGGGGCCGTGGTCGGCCAGCGTGATTTTTATGTATTCAGGAGATACCTCTACATCTGCTGTACCGCCGCCTGCGTGGATAACCATGTTAATCTCTGCTTCGTACATGGCGATAGAAACATTGCGAATCACCTTTGAATCAAAACCCAGTTTTTTTAAAAAACGCTTAACGCTGCCAGAGGCCTCGCCTGCTCGGGTAAAATCATCTCCGGGAACGTCATAATGCAAAAAACAATTTTCCTCCATCAGCTTTCACTGCCCCCTCTGAGTCCGTTTTCGTAAAGAATGCCGCAGGCGGAAAACATTCGCAAAGGGGTTTTCATCAAGACAATCTCTCGCTCCTGTGCGAGACGGATAACAGACTCATCAGGCATTTTTCCACGGACAAATACGATACAGCAAATATCCATCATTTCAGCAGTGCGCACCACCTGTGGGTTAATCAACCCTGTCAGCAGAACAGCCTGATCTTTCACAAAAGCAAGTACATCGCTCATCATATCACTGCCGCATGCGGTGTGGACTTCCGTATCCATCAAATCTTCACCGCATATAATTTCAGCATTCAGGTATCCTTTAATGTCATTAACGGTCATAAACGGTTTCCTCCATTATTTTTAGGATTGGTTTATCATAGGAAAATTACTATTTTTTATTTATTATACAATAGCTTTGGCACTTTTACAACTGAAAGAAACCGCAGAAAATTTTGGGTAACTGCAATAGTGCTAAAATTATTTCTAAAAGTTTAAAAATCCATAGGAAAATAGATAACCGCAAAGAAAAGATTGTTAAAAAATTATGCAATTCAAAAAGCAAAACAAAAAAACGGTTTGAAAATGATGTTAAAAAAATAACAATCTATTGACTTTTAGTAGCGTAGTGGTTTATAATGAATTTATGTCAAATTTTAGGCCATTGGCCGTCATTAGGAGGATTCTTATTATGTCAAGAGTATATAATTTTTCAGCAGGACCTTCTGTGCTGCCGGAGTCTGTATTGGAAAAAGCAGGTAGTGAAATTATGGATTATGAGGGCTCCGGACAGTCTGTTATGGAAATGTCCCACCGTTCAAAAACGTATGATAAAATTATTAAAGACTGTGAAGCATTACTGCGCGAAGTAATGCAGATTCCGGATAATTATAAAGTATTGTTTTTGCAGGGCGGTGCGTCTTCGCAGTTTGCAATGATTCCGATGAATCTGATGACCGGCAGCGGAAAAGCTGATTTTGTTTTAACCGGTCAGTGGGCAACAAAAGCTTATAAAGAAGCAGCGCGCTATGGCGAAGCTAATGTGGTTGCGTCCAGTAAAGATAAAACTTTTTCTTATATTCCGGAACTTGACCCTGCAGCATTTACTAAAGATGCAGATTATTTCCATATTTGTATGAACAATACCATCTATGGCACTCGTTTTACTAAACTGCCGGAAACAGGAAATGTCCCGCTGGTTGCAGATATTTCTTCCTGCATTCTGTCTGAACCTATTGATGTCAGCAAGTTCGGCGTTTTGTATGCCGGTGCGCAGAAAAATATGGCTCCGGCCGGTCTAACCGTTGTTATTATTCGGGAAGATCTTATCGGCAAGGCTATGGATATTACGCCGACAATGTTTAATTATCAGACCCATGCAGATAACGGCTCCATGTTTAATACGCCGCCGTGCTGGTGCATTTATATTGCAAAGCTGGTTCTTGAGTGGATTAAGAATGATATTGGCGGCTTGGAAAATATGAAGGCTATTAATGAAAAGAAAGCGGCTTTGCTGTATGATTTCCTTGATAACAGCAAAATGTTCCGCGGCACTGTAGAAAAGAAAGACCGTTCTTTGATGAATGTTCCGTTTGTAACCGGCAATGATGAACTGGATGCTAAATTTGTTAAGGAAGCCGCAGCTGCAGGTTTTGTTAATCTGAAAGGTCACCGCAGTGTGGGCGGTATGCGTGCTTCTATCTATAACGCTATGCCTGTTGGCGGTGTGGAAGCGCTTGTAGCTTTCATGAAAAAATTTGAAGAAGAAAACGCATAAAATATAATCAGACAGGGGTTGTTTTTCATGTTCAAAATTCAAACGCTTAATAAAATTTCACCGATTGGTTTGGATCGTTTTGATACCTCTAAATATACTTACGGTACCGAAACAGAAAATCCAGATGCAATTATGGTTCGCTCAGCCTCTATGCATGAAATGGAGATGCCGGAAAGCCTGCTTGCAATTGCACGTGCTGGTGCGGGCGTAAATAATATTCCGATTGATAAGTGCAGTGAAAAAGGTATTGTTGTATTTAATACCCCGGGTGCAAATGCAAATGCAGTTAAGGAATTGGTAATAGCCGGGCTTTTGGTTTCTTCCCGTAAGGTTGTGCCCGGTATTGAATGGGCGAAAACGCTCAAGGGCAAAGGCGATGAAGTCGGCAAGCTGGTAGAAAAAGGCAAAAGCGCATTTACAGGCCCGGAAATCCGCGGCAAAAAGCTAGGGGTTATTGGTCTGGGTGCAATTGGTATTCTTGTAGCAAATGCGGCAAAGAGCCTTGGTATGGAAGTTTACGGCTATGACCCATATGTTTCGGTTGACGCTGCGTGGAAACTTTCCAGCTCTATTACTCATTCTGTCAATATTAAAGATATTTACGCAAACTGCGACTATATTACTCTGCATGTCCCGCTGACCAATGAAACCCGTGATATGATTAGTGCAGAATCTATCGCCACTATGAAAGATGGCGTGCGCATTATGAACTTCTCCCGCGACGCACTGGTTAACAGTGAAGATATTGTAGAAGCTCTCAGCAGTGGCAAAGTCGCCGCCTATGTAACCGATTTCCCGACAGATACCGTTATTGGTGTTGACGGTGTGATTGCGATTCCTCATTTGGGCGCTTCAACACCGGAGTCTGAGGATAACTGTGCAAGTATGGCAACAGATGAATTGATTGATTACCTTGAAAACGGTAATATTACCAACTCTGTGAACCTGCCGAATGTCAGCCTCCCGCGTCCGCACGGCAAACGTCTTTGCGTTATTCACAAAAACATTCCGAATGTGCTGACCAGTATTTCCGGTGCGGTTGCAGCAGAAGGTGTTAATATTGAAAATATGGTGAATAAATCCAAAAAGGATTATGCGTATACCATTCTGGATATTGAGTCTGATATTACAAAATCTGCTTTGGAAGCCATTAATGCAATCGACGGCGTTGTTAAAACCCGTGTTATCTAATTAGATAATTGTATTGAAGAAAGCCGCAGTTAATTCTGCGGCTTTTTCTAATGGGAAGTTGAAGATAAATGGGTATATATTCAAAATTTTTAAGATTTGTCTTTTGATTTTGTCAGCATAGATGCTATAAAACCACCCAAAATTGCAGTGGTAATACCAGCGGCGCCTGCGGTTAGGCCGCCGGTGACAATTCCAAGAAGCCCTTGCTCCTGCACGGCTTCCTTTACGCCTTTGGCAAGGTTATAGCCGAACCCTGTTAATGGAACGGTTGCACCTGCGCCTGCCCAATCCACCAGAGGCTGATAAACGCCGATGGCTCCGAGAATAACGCCGGCAGTGACAAAACTGACGAGGATTTTCGCAGGTGTTAGACCTGTTTTATCAATGAGGATCTGACCAATGGCGCAGATAAGACCGCCGACCAGAAATGCCTTTAAATATTCCATGAAAACCACTCCATTTTTATTCGTTATCACTATTCTTTACCATTCTGAAAATATTATGCAAACCTGGTTTACTGTCTTTTGCGTTTTTGTTATCATAGATATTAGAATATATAGAACAGGATGAAAAAGCTTTGAAAGATAAAATATTGGAAATTTTAAAATTATCAAATGAATACACTTCGGGGGAAGAGTTGAGCAAACGTATGGGGGTAACCCGTGCTGCTGTTTGGAAGGTAATCGCAAAATTAAAAGAAGAAGGGTATGTTATTGAATCTGTCACCAATCGTGGTTATCGTTTGGTGTCGTCTCCTGATGTTCTGACTGGACCTGAAATTTCCCCATATCTTACAACAGAAAAACTGGGAAGAAATGTTTTTTTCTATTCTATAACCGACTCTACCAATCGGCGTGCACGTATAGAAAGTGAAAACGGTGCTCCGGATGGGAGTTTGTTTATTGCAGAAGAACAAACTGCCGGCAGAGGCAGGCTGGGGAAGATGTGGGTAGCTCCTCCAAAAACAGGGGTTTGGATGACACTTTTACTGCGCCCCAGTGTTCAGCCTGAGGATATTACACAAATTACACTGCTTGCAGGTTTGGCTGTTTGCCGTGCAATTGAAAATGTTGCAGGTCTGCCGGCACAAATTAAGTGGCCGAACGATGTTGTTATTCGAGGTAAAAAGGTTTGCGGTATATTAACAGAAATGTCAGCGGAAGCGGAACGGATTGAATGCCTGATCTGCGGTATGGGAATAAACGTAAATACAGAAAGCTTTCCTGAAGACCTCAGCAATGCGGCGACATCCTTGTTTTTAGAAAGCGGGATAAAACAACCGCGTGCAAGGCTTGCCGCAGAGGTCATGAACTGTTTTGAAAAATATTATGTTCCATTCCTTACGGATGGGGTAACGGACAGTTTTCTTGAAGAATATAAATCCTGCTGTGTTACGCTTGGCAGGGATATTAGAGCAATACAGCGTGGAGAAGTGCTCATCGGTACCGCCGAAGATATTACAGAGAGAGGGGAATTACTGATTCGTTCTAAGGGTGAAATGCTGACACTTTCATCCGGAGAGGTATCCGTTCGCGGATTGCTTGGATATGTATAAAATTCCAATAGCCCTTGCTGTGATTGATGCAGCGAGGGTTTGCTATTAAATGCAAAAAAATTTATGTTTTATTTTCCATACATGGCTGTAGACTTGCAGGAAGCGGCTCTTAATGGTAGAATATAAAAACAAGGTTTTCATTCAGTTAGATGTTTTTAGTATGATACCGATTTATAGGCAGTGGTTTTGATTGTATCAATTGTTTTACTGTACTACAGTTTAAAGAGAAATACCGGCAGATTAAAAACCGGAAAGCGTCAATGTTGAAGTTGAACCATTTAACTATAGATTAGAGGAGTGCACACAGGATGGGACAAAAAGGAAAACCGAAAATTGCAATGCTTGGACACAAGCGAATTCCATCCCGTGAAGGCGGAGTTGAGATTGTTGTAGAAGAATTATCTGTGCGAATGGTAAAAATGGGATATCATGTTACCTGTTATAACCGCAGAGGTCATCACATAAGCGGTAAACAATTTGATGCAGAAAACAGCAATCAATATAAAGGCGTTAAATTGAAAAGTGTGCCTACAATCAACTGCAAAGGTTTGGCGGCTATGACGTCTTCATTTTTTGCCGCTGTATTTGCGGCGTTTGGTAAATATGATGTTGTTCATTTTCATGCGGAAGGGCCCGCATTTATGTGCTGGCTTCCTAAGATTTTTCGCAAAAAAGTTATCGTAACAATTCATGGACTGGATCATCGCAGGGCGAAATGGGGCAAGCTTGCTTCAGCTTATATCATGCTGGGAGAAAAAAACGCAGTGCGCTTTGCAGATGAAATCATTGTTTTGAGCGAAAGTGTTCGGCAGTATTTTAAAGATACGTACGGGCGGGAAACTAAGTTTATTCCTAATGGGGTAAACAGACCGAAGATAGTAGAAGCAAAAGAAATAACAGAAAGATGGGGGATTGAAAAGGACTCCTATTTTTTATTTCTTGGCAGGATTGTTCCCGAAAAGGGACTGAAATATTTAATTCAGGCATTTAAGAAAGTAAAAACAGATAAAAAGCTTGTAATAGCAGGCGGCAGTTCTGATACAGATACTTTTATGATGGAATTAGAAGAAATGAGCAAGGACGATGACCGGATTGTTTTTACCGGATTTGTTCAGGGCAGGTTGTTGGAGGAACTTTATAGCAATGCTTATGTTTATATATTGCCAAGCGACCTTGAGGGGATGCCCTTGAGTTTGCTTGAGGGAATGAGCTATGGGAATTGTTGCGTTACTTCAGATATTTCAGAATGTGCCGAAGTAATAGAGGATAAAGCCGTAATGTTCAAAAAAGGAAACACGGAGGATTTAAGAGATAAATTACAGATGCTTTGTGATAATCCAAATATAACGGTTCGATACAAAAATGAAGCGGGCGATTTCATCTTTAAAAAATATAACTGGGATGATGTGGTGGCACAAACATTAAAGTTATATAGGTGAGGTAATTATGAAAATTCTAATGATAAATAAATTCCTTTATCCAAATGGGGGCTCGGAAACCTATATCTTTAAATTAGGGGATTATCTGAAAGGACAGGGGCATGAAGTCCAGTATTTTGGAATGGAGCATGAGGGCCGCTGCGTTGGAAACGCCGTGAACGCTTATACTTCTGACATGGATTTTCATGGCGGTTTCAAGCTGGCAAAATTGACTTACCCGTTAAAAACGATTTATTCTTCTGAGGCGCGCAAGAAAATCCGTCTGGTACTGGATGATTTTCAGCCAGATGTTTGCCATCTGAATAATTTTACATACCAGCTCACGCCTTCTATTATTTTAGAGATTGAAACGTGGAGAAAAAAAACTGGTCATAAGTGTAAGATTGTTTTTACTGCGCATGATTACAATTTGATTTGTCCAAACCATATGCTGAATAATCCGAACATACATCAGAACTGTGAAGAGTGTCTTGGCGGTCATTTTATGAACTGCACAAAAAATAAGTGTATTCATGGCAGTACGGTAAAATCGGCTGTTGGAACAGTGGAAGCATACTTCTGGAAGATGAATGGAGTTTATCGATATATTGACAGTATGGTTTGCTGTTCTGTTTTTTTGAAAAGTAAAATGGACAGCAATCCTTTGTTTGCTGAAAAAACAATTGCAATGCACAATTTTGTGGATCAAACTGAATGGAAAGAGGCTGAAAAAAAAGATTATATTCTTTATTTTGGGCGTTTTTCAGAGGAGAAGGGGATTGACACCTTACTGGATGTTTGCAGGGAACTCAGCGGGATTCCGTTTATCTTTGCGGGTACAGGTTCTTTAGAAAAAAAAATAAATGATATTTCAAATATTAAAAATGTTGGTTTTCAAAAAGGTGAGGCTTTGGAAAAACTCATTCGTGAAGCAAGGCTTAGCGTTTATCCATCCGAATGGTATGAGAATTGTCCATTTTCTGTGATGGAAAGCCAAATATATGGGACGCCTGTGTTGGGAGCTGATATTGGCGGTATTCCGGAGCTGATTCAGGAGGGAAAAACCGGAGAGTTGTTTACGAGCGGCAATAAGGCTGACCTGAAAGAAAAAATTGAAAAGCTGTGGACAAATAAGGAAAAACTGAACGATTACAGCAGGAATTGCAGGAATATTTCTTTTGATACTGTTGAAACGTATGCAGAAAAACTGATGGAAATTTACACCGGCTGATTGAAGGAGAGTTGATGTGATGGCAGAAGCGGCGGCAATGACAGTACAAGAAGAGAAATCCAAACGATATGGCTCGCTGGATGGGCTACGTGCATATGCGATTATTGGAATTGTGCTTATGCATGTCTATACAAACAGCGGTTATCAGATTGGCGGCTTTCTATTTAACAGCCTGATTCCGGCTTTTACAAATTTTGTATTTTTATTTATGATGGTCAGCGGTTTTGGTATGTGCTGTGGTTATTTTGATAAGATTTTAGAACACAGAATTACTCTTGAGGAATTTTACAGTAAACGGTACGCTAAAATTTGGCCCTTTTTTGCCTTGCTGTGTATATTGGATTGGGTGATGTCACCAAGTGTGCATACGTTATATGAGGTTTTTGCAAATCTGACCTTATGTCAGGAATTACTGCCAAACGCAAATATTCAGGTAATCGGCGTCAGTTGGACATTGGGAGTGATTTTTGTTTTCTATTTGCTGTTCCCGTTTTTCTGTTATTTGCTAAGCCGTAAGAAACGCGCGTGGCTGACCTTTGCAGTGGCTTTGATTTTTCATATGCTGTGTATCATATATTTTTTTGATGCAAATCATGTGCCGGAAAATTTTTCGGCAAGGACAAGTTTTATTTATTGTGCAGTTTATTTTGTGATGGGTGGGTTGGTTTATTTATATCGTGATAAGCTATCCGAAATAGCAGATAAATATCGGTTTGCATTGTTTTTCATGTGCATAGTGCTGGCTGTGTTATATTTTGTTGTTGGAGCGTCGATTGTAACGATATTGCCTCTCAGTGCGGCATTATTAATTTATGCAATTGGGAGAAGTGATCAGAGAGGCATATTATGTAATCCTGTTACAAAGTTCATCAGCGGTATTAGTTTTGAAGTTTATTTATGCCATATGGCAGTTTATCGTGTGCTTGAAAAATGTGGTTTTATTCATTTATTTGGAAATGAGTTCATCTCTTATTGCCTTACTGCTATGGGAACCATTGGTGGCTCTATTTTGTTTTCCTTATGTGCCAAATGGGTTTTAGGTAAGGCGGCTAAACTGATAAAACAATTTAAGGAGAAAAGTTATGGCTGAAAAAAAATTAAATGGTACTGTGATTGTTACTTATCGCTGTAATGCGCGTTGTTCCATGTGTAATAGATATAAGGCGCCTTCCAAACCAGAAGAGGAAATTTCCATTGAAACGATAAAAAAACTGCCAAAGATGTATTTTACAAATATTACCGGCGGAGAACCTTTTATTCGTACCGACCTCAAAGATATTGTACGCGAGATTTATAAAAAAAGCGACCGCATTGTGATTTCCACAAATGGCTTTTTTACAGACCGTATTATAGACCTTTGTAAGGAATTTCCCCAGATTGGCATTCGCATTTCCATTGAAGGTTTGGAACAGACCAATAATGAAATTCGCGGTTTGCAGGATGGATACAACCGCGGATATACTACGCTGAAGAAATTACGTGACATGGGTATGAAAGACGTCGGGTTTGGCATGACTGTTCAGGATAAGAATGCTCCCGATCTTGTGCCGTTATATGAACTGTCTGATAAAATGGGGATGGAGTTTGCTACGGCAAGCCTTCATAATAGTTTTTATTTTGTAGAGGCAAAGAACATCATTCATGATCGGCCGATGGTAGCACAGAACTTTGAGCATTTAGTGAATAAATTGCTGGAGTCTAATAGTCCCAAAAAATGGTTCCGTGCTTATTTCAATCATGGTTTGATTAATTATATTTACGGGCAAAAACGTCTGCTGCCCTGTGATATGAGTTTTGATACCTTTTTCATTGACCCTTATGGAGATGTTATGCCCTGTAATGGTACCAAAGATAAAGAAGTCATGGGAAATCTGAATGAACAGACTTGGGATGAGTTATGGAATAGCCCAGAGGCGGAAGAGGTTCGTAAGAAAGTAAGACATTGTGACCGTAATTGCTGGATGATTGGTTCTGTTTCTCCTGCAATGCATAAATATATTTGGAAACCGGCCGCATGGGTTGTTGCCCATAAGGTCAAAGCGCTGTTCAGCAAACATCCTTACAGCATGTATGAGAATAAAATTGTTCGTGATTACCGCGATGGCAGAATAACAAAAGAAGAACTGGATCAATGTTCTACCTGTGATATGTGTGCAGTTGTGAATAACGGGCTTAGTGCCGCAAGCATGGAGCAGTTAAAAGATAAAACAGGAGAAGAAATTGTAGATGCTGATATTGCTGAGCAGATGAAGAAGTAAAAAAGAGGAATGAAAATGAAAATCAGTAAGAAATGCTCAAATATTTCTATGCTGATATTCCGCATACCGGGCTCCATAATAAAAAGTTCGGCACACTCTCTTACAGAGGGCAAAAGGAAAAGCCGTTTACATACTGTTGGTACACAATGGTATGTAAACGGCTCTTTTATTTTAGGTTAATGAAAGTTAATTTAACAGTTAGTTTTATGTTTATGTATTAACTGAATGGACAATAAAATGATTTGAGGTTTAATCGCTTTTATTCCAAAGATTAGCAAAGGTTTATATTTTGGCCAGAGATATGAAACAAAATACTTGGTTTCAAGTTTGTATAAGTCTGTGTAAAGTTATAAACTTGTTTTGTAGCTTTCGCCCCAGTTCCAAAGCGAATTAAGAACCGGCTGAAGGCTCAAGCCTAAATCTGTTAATGTATATTCAACTCTCGGAGGGACTTCTGGATAAACGGTTCTTGTCACCAGACCGTCAGCCTCCATATCCCTTAATTGTGCAGTAAGGACTTTTTGACTTACAGAGCCTAATGATTTTTTTAGTTCTCCGAAGCGCTTTGTTCCGGGAAGTAAATCACGCAATATCAACACTTTCCATTTATTACCTATCAAAGTCAATGTTGTTTCTACAGGGCATACCGGCAGATTTTTCGTTTCATTCAAAGCCATAATTACATCTCCTGAAAAATTTTTTGGATTTAAAAAAATTTATTTTCTTTGAAAAACCGAATAATATCGCAATTGTTACCAAGCAGTAACTACCTATTAGTTTCCTTTTGGTAACTACAGCACAATAAAGTGCTTACTTTACAGATGATACCATAAGCAGTACAATACAGTCAAGAGATAAGTCGACACACTCTTCAAAAAATCGAAAAGGAGAAATCCAGATGAACTTTTTAAAAGATTTCTTAGATAAAACAAATAAAAATGTCAGAGAGGAAATAACAATGACAAATACACGAAAAGCTTTAGAACTTATTAACACATTTACAACAGGTGATGCGGAGAAAGCAAAGGAATTACTTGCAGAGGGATATATTCAGCATAATCTCGCATATGGTACGGGCAGGGATGCTTTTGTAGGTTCAGTTTTATATCTTGCATCAGCGCCTATAAAAACAACTGTAAACAATATCCGTGCATTTGAAGACGGCGATAAAGTATTTCTTCAAACTGTTTACAACTTTGCAGGAGCAGGCGAGCAGGTTGCCTTTGATATTTTTCGTATTGATAATAATGGAAAAATAGCAGAACACTGGGATAATCTCACTGTTAAGGCAGTGCCTAATCCGTCAGGCAGAACCCAGATTGACGGTACTCTTGAAAAGAATACTTATGCAGATAAGGAAGAAACACGCAAGGTAGCTGCCGGTTTTGTATGTGATGTTCTCCGTGCAAAAAATCCTGATAAACTTACATCATATTTTGACGGAGACAATTATATTCAGCACAATACAGGTATTGCGGATGGACTTTCAGGACTTGGTGCTGCGCTTGGTGCACTTGCAAAGCAGGGTATTCAAATGATTTATAACAAAACTTATCAGGTGCTCGCAGATGGCGACTATGCTCTTGCGGTAAGTGAAGGTGCTTTTGGCGGTGTTCCTACAGCATATTACGATTTGTTCAGAATTGAAAACGGAAAAATCGCTGAGCACTGGGATGTAATGGAAACAATTGCTGAGGAAAGTACATGGCAGAATCAAAACGGTAAATTCTAAATATAAATCCGTAAAGTGCTATGATATCAAAAAGAAACCATAGCACTTTATTGTGCGTACTTTCTATTAAGTTTTACGGGCGTTATCATACAATTGGTGATAAGATGAATACATTAGATTACTTAAAATTTCTTGCAGAAGATATATATACAACAGTTATTGCAACTGTTAATGAAAAAGGTTTGCCTGTTACGAGTGCTATTGATATTATGGATTATGATGAAGATGGATTATATTTTCTTACTGCAAAAGGAAAAAGTTTTTATCATCGTCTTAAGGATAAAGAATACATTTCTCTGACGGGAATAAAGGGAAATGATACAATGCGTTGTATTTCAGTATCTGTAAAAGGAAAAGTTAAAGAAATTGGAAGGACCTATCTTGATAGATTAATTGAAAAAAATCTTTATATGAGTGAAATATGCCCTACAGAAAAATCAAAACAAGCACTTACTGTTTTTAAGATTTATGATGGCAGCGGTGAATGGTTTGATTTATCAAAAAAGCCAATTGAACGCAAAAGCTTTAACTTTGATACAGTTAATGAAATCATATGCAGATATTGTATAACCGATAATTGTATGATGTGTGGGGCTTGTGGGAAATATTGCCCGCAAGGATGCATATCTTTCGCAAACGGAATTGCAGTTATTAAACAGAATAATTTATTAAACAGAATAATTGTCTGCACTGTGGAAATTGCTATGAGGTTTGTCCTGTCAATGCCGTGATGAAAAGAGGTTGAAAATATTATGACACAAAATGAACGGCTGATTTGACTGATTAAATATCTGCTTTCAGAAAATTCAAGATACAGTAAGGTTGAAATACCTGACGATATTTGTGAGCAATTTAATCTGTATCGTTCACTTGTTAATGTGCGTATGCCAGAACCTATCAGTGATGAATATCTGAATGTTGAGGACGAATATCTGCAAGAAGAAGTAAGTAAAAAAGGTATTACTCATATAAACAAGCTGATACCTGACAGTGATGATATTTATTTGTGGCAGGGGGATATAACAACTATTGATACGGATGCAATAGTTAATGCTGCCAATGATCAGCTTTTGGGTTGCTTTTGTCCTTGTCATGCCTGCGTTGATAATTGTATTCATACGTTTGCAGGAGTAAGGCTTCGTTTAGAATGTAATAAAATTATGCAGAAACAAATTTGTAAAGGGTCGGCAGGCAAAGCAAAAATAACCCCTGCATATAATCTTCCAAGTAAATATGTTATTCATACTGTCGGTCCGATTATAAATGGTACACTCAAAAAAAGCGATAAAGAATTACTTGAATCCTGTTATACAGAGTGCCTGAAGCTTTCTGATACATATGATTTAAAAAGCATTTCATTCTGCTGTATTTCGACAGGTGAATTTCATTTTCCTAACGATAAAGGTGCTGAAATTGCAGTGAATACGGTTAAAGAATATAAAAAGAAAACCAACAGTAAAATCAAGGTGATATTCAATGTTTTCAAGGATAAGGATTATAAAATCTACAGAGAATTACTCTGTTCAGATTGATAAATTAAAAAAGGCGCTTAATGAATGTGATGCAGTAGTTATCGGAGCAGGTGCAGGATTTTCGACTGCCACAGGCTTTACCTACAGCGGTGAAAGATTTAATAAATATTTTTCAGATTTAGATCAAAAATATGGTTTTAATGATATGTACTATGGCGGATTTTATCCGTATGAAACACAGGAAGAATTTTGGGCATATTGGAGCAGATATATTTATGTTAATCGTTATATGGCTATTCCGTCAGATTTATATAGCAGATTTTATGATTTAGTTAAGAATAAGGATTATTTTATCATTACGACTAATGTTGATCATTGTTTTCAAAAGGCTGAGTTTGATAAAGAGAGATTATTTTATACTCAAGGAGATTACGGACTTTTTCAGTGTAGTGAGCCTTGCTGTCAGGAAACCTTTGATAATGAAGAAACTATTAAAGCAATGTATGATAAGCAAAAAAATATGAAAATACCGAGTGAACTTATACCGAAATGCCCTTATTGCGGGAAATTTCTTGTCACAAATTTAAGGGCAGATGATAAATTTGTTCAGGATAAAGGGTGGTATAAATCAAGCGAAAGATACGGTAAATTTATACGTAGTCATAAAGAATTAAATGTACTTTATCTTGAAATTGGTGTCGGATATAATACGCCTGTCATTATCAAATATCCTTTTTGGAAGCTGACTGCACAAAATCCGAATGCAATCTATGCTTGCATAAATATGGGCGAGGCAGTTTGTCCAAAAGAAATTGAGCATCAGTCAATATGTATTGACACAGACATATCAAAAGTAATCGAAGAAATAGCAACGAGGTAGGCAATGCCTACCTCGTTAAGTTATATAGTGTATATTATTTTATATACAATCTCTCTTGCTTGATTAGCGGTATTATTGATCTTCTGCATGAAAGCATTTGGTTTTGAGATTTGAGTAATTCTGTAATACCTTGTCTTTCAGCAAGATGTTTTACAAGTAAATTGTATTCTTTATTTACTCTCAATTTTGTGCAGGTACAAATTGAGTTTGCAAGAGGTTAAGAGATTATAATAAATTACCCTGTAACTTTCTTTTAAAATTGTAAATCCTCCGATATAGAGCAGTTGAAAAATATTTACACCCTTTTTAAGTGTAAAATGCGAGACCTAATTTTCGCGGAGCTTTTCGATAGAATCTCTGTTCGGTGTAACATAAGCAGTGGAGTAGTTTTCGTAAATTACCATACCTGGCTTTGCTCCAGAAGGCTTTTTCACATTCTTGACTGCGGTATAGTCTACAGCAACGCCTGAGGATTCCCGGGCTTTACTATGAAAAGCCGCAAGGAGTGCGGCCTGTTCCAGAGTGGTGGGAGGCGGAGTTTGTCCCTGTGTAACTATAATAACATGAGAACCCGGAATTCCCTTTGTATGGAACCAAATGTCATTTTTTGCAGCGTCATGGAGCGTCAGGCGGTCATTTTGCCGGTTGTTCCTGCCAACTAAAATAGGAAATCCGTCATTAGAAATAAAAGAAATTGGTTTTAATGCTGCGGCTTTTTTTACTTTGCCACGGTTTTTTGTTTGTTTCAAATATCCTTGCTCTGCGAGTTCTTCCTTAATTTCCGCAAGTTCCCGTTCGGTATCGGCACGGCTTAGGCTGTCGAAAACAGTGTCAATGTATTCCAGTTCTTTTTCGCCCTGTTCAATCAAGCGAGTCAGCATAGTTTCCGCAGTGCGTGCTTTTTGGTATTCCTTGTAATATTTCTGTGCATTTTGGGATGGTGTTAATGCTGGGTCAACAGGAATGCGTATGGTTTTATAATCGTGATAAAAATCTTCTAAATCATAAAACAAAGCGCCTTTATTTAGTTTATAAAGGTTTGCATTAATAATATCGCCGTACATTTTTAAGGTTTCGCGGTCAGCGCAAGTTTTCAGTTCCAGATGTTGGGAATTCAGTTTTCGGGTAATGCGTTCGCTTGCATTTGTAAGAATGCGAAGTAAATCATGGGATCGTTGACGTGTACGTTCAATTCGATCCCTTTCCGCGTAGAAATTGTCAAGAAGTTCAGAATAACTGCTGTATTCTTTCGTAATTGCCTGCAATCCGTATTGTGTAATTTCTGTAAATGAAAAATCAATGGGCTTACCGCTAACGTCCATAACCATGATCGGTTTGCCTTTTCCGTCTAAAGTAAGTTCTTGCAGACGTTTCAAAAAGAAAAGGAGCCTTTGAGATTTATCTTCACCAAGTGCAGAAATAAGCTTTTCACTGCCGTGGCAAAGATTGGCAAGTTCACGGCAAACCAAAGGCGAAGCCCCTTGCAATACTTGTTGCAGAGCTTTTGGCAGCAGTAAATTTTTTCCGTTCAGCATGGAAGACAGAATTTCTTCCGGTGCACAGGCTGTAATATCCAATTTATCCTGTGCAGGTGGGAGTTGGTACTGCATTCCCGGCAATACCTGACGTACCGATGAAGTAGTGATATCAACACGTTTTACAGAATCCAAAATTTTTCCGGATTCATTCATTAGGATAATATTGCTATGACGTGCCATTATTTCAATACAAAGCGTCAGCCTGACGGCATCGCCCATTTCATTTGTGCCGTCAAAATCAAAAAACAGAATACGTTCCAGACCAGGCTGACGAATATCAACCAGTCGCGCGCCGGATAAATGTTTACGCAGAAGCATGCACAGCATCGGCGGAACTGCCGGATTTTCCGGCGTGATGTTGGTTAGTTGTACGCGGGGACTGTTTGCACGTACAGAGAAAAGAAGCTTTTTGTGGCCTTCTTTTCCGCGCATGGAAACAACCAGTTCCTCAGGTGAGGGCTGATATATTTTTTCGACTCTTGCATTAACAACAGCGTCCGTTAATTCATTTTTTAAAAAGGATAAAAAGATTCCATCAAATGCCACGTTGTGTCCTCCGGTTTTCTTTAAAAGCTAAGGATAGGGTCGGCCTGTTTCAGACGAATAATTTTAACTGCCGGGAATTTAGCGGCAAGCTTCCTTGCAAGGGGTTCAATCACTGGATCCTCTGTATTAAAATGCCCTGCGGCAACTAAAGTCAGCCCCGCCGCGCGTGCATCAAGAAAATCATGATGGTTAGCGTCGCCTGTAACAAATGCGTCCGCACCGGATGCAATGACGTCATTGATAAAAGAGCCGCCGGACCCGCCGCAGACTGCAACAGTTTTTATAATGTTTGTTCCTTTACAGTAACGCACACAGCCTGTCCCAATGCGTGCCTTTATGTAGGCGGCAAATTCAGCAGGTGTAAAGTTGGTGCAGTCAAGGTCGCTGTCTTTTATCATATTGCTGATTGCGTCCATTTCTTTCGGGGTGAGTTCTGTGTTAAAATCGCCGATGCGAACCATGGTACTTTCTCCGTCTGCGTCAATCATTGGGAATACATTGGTTAGTCCTATTTTTTCCGCTAAAACATCATTGACTCCGCCGGACGCATTGTCAAGGCAAGTGTGGGTGCAAATAGCAGAAATACCGCTGACTGCCAGTTCATAAGCAATGTTCCCTGTTTTAAAGCATTTTTGCGGTTTAAATATTACGGGATGATGGCTGACAATCAATCCTGCGCCTAAATCTTTAGCGGTAGTAATCGCCGCAGGCGTAATATCCAATACTACGGCAACGCAGTTGATTTCTTTTTCAAAATCACCCACCAGCATACCGCTGTTATCCCAGCCTTCCTGCGTGGAAAACGGCGCGAGTTCATCAAGATAATTGTAAATATCAATAACTTTTGCCATCCATCTCACTCCTTATAGTTATTTTATGTTTTTATTATACTGTAAAATTATGAATTATCATAGACCTGCGAATGGATAATCCAAAATTTTTCGGATTTTTTGCGCTAATTCGTAAAATGCCTGTGCACCGCCTGTATTTGTGGCGGATTTTTCCATACCGCGCGCTTTGGCTTCCAGCCGCTGGGCTTGACGCAGAATGTAAAACCGAGCGTTTTCATCAAGATGGTGGGAAAGTTTTCCGATTTGCAGAAAGACTTCATCTGCCGGATAAATATGACCCGTAAATTCAGCACAAAGAACGGTGTAACAGTGTTCCGTTTCTCGTGCCGCACGTTCTTCCAAAATATCAAACCCTTCTGCGCACAGGTATCGGCGGACCTCTGCGGCACGGGTCATTGGCTGAAGAATCAAATGGTAAGCGCTGTTTTTAATCCATGGCGCACGGGAAAGTATGTGGCAAATCATGTCTCCGCCCATCCCGCAAATAAAAATGTCATATGCTTCTTCTGGGTTAATTCCGTCAAGACCATTACATAAGCGAAGTTCAGCTTCCTGACCAATCTGGTATTTTTTCAAAGTTTCCGCTGCATTGTTCAGCGGTCCCTGACGGAGGTCAGCGGCTATGACATGGGGGCATTGTTTATAATGTATCAGGTAAGCGGGCAGATAAGCGTGGTCCGTGCCGATATCCGCTGCGGTTACGCATGGTCTTGCCATATCTGCGGCAAGCTGAAGCCTGGGGGTGAGTTTTATTTGGCAGTTGTCCTGAATCATTGTTGCAGCTCCTTTTCTCTTTTTCTGGCTGTAACACTAAGATGGCACAGCGCGCCCGTTATGTATTGAAGTCCTGTCAGAATAATCAGCCCAATGGCACACCAGAAGAAAGTCGGCGGCAGGAAATATAAAATAAAGATGCCTGCGATACGTCCTGCGCCGAGTATTACTTCTTTAATTGCAAACATTTCGGGACGAAGTGTACTGGTTAGCCCTGTATCGTCAAAGGCTGCAAAATAAACGCTGTTTGCCGCATTATTCATCAGGGCAGTTAACGCAAATGTTGCCATACCTGTCAGGATTACTGTAAACACATTCAATTGAAAAATGAGCAATAAACATATCGTCAGAAGAATCGTAGTTGAGATATTAAATATGCGAACACGGTTGTTCGGGCGCATAATCCTTGCACACAGCATATTTGCAAAAATTGCCGCCGCACCTGTCAGGAAGGTATTGATGCCAATAATGCGTTCATCTTTCAGCATCTGATAAAGCAGTATGTTTAAAACAAAACTCACAGAACCTTCGCGCAGGCCAAGCGCGGCAATAGCGGCATAACTGAATTTTGCACTGCGCGTATTTTTAATTAACTGAATCGCTTCATAAAACCTGCTTTTGCCCTGCTCGGCGTTTTTTTCATGGATATGCATGGAGAGAAACACAGTTATTATCGCCATGCAGAAAGCAATGCCGAAAATAACAAAATAACCAGTGCTGTCTGTAAAGGAACGAATAATGTTGCCGGAAGTAAATGGGATAATCAGCGTTACAACAGCGCCGACTAAGCCGATAGAACTGTAAGCCTTGTCCCTGCTGCTGTCACTGCTGGAATCTGTCAGGAGCATTGCAAAACTAATCCAATAAAATGCGCCGCCTGTGCCCATAACAAGAGCAAGCAGAGGCATAAAACGAACAGATTGTTCCCGCAGCAGCAAAAGTAAAAGATAACCGACGCTGCTCAGTAAAATTCCGATTCTTGTGCAGTATCGGGAAGGTATTTTACGCAGGGCATATGCGCCTGCAATCATCATAATCCCCTGAATCAGATACAGGATAATGTTGTACATGTAAGTAAAACGTGCATCATCAACGATAGAAAGAAAAAAGGTATTAATAAAAATGCTTGGCAAATTAAAAAATACCAGATATCCCGTATGCATCAGGAGAAAAGGACGGAAACTGGAAGGCAGCTTCTCTTTTACAGCAACGTTTTGTTTGCGCATATTTCTTGCTCCTTTACATAAACAAACCGCCCCAATCAATAAAGAAAGGGACGGTTTTGAATGAACAGTGGAAATTTTATTGCTGTTTGCTTTTCAGATAAGCGTTAATTTCCGCAACCAGTGCATTACAGTCAACACCGTGTACCATACATGCTTGTTCTACTGTTTCCCCGCGGGAGGCAGGGCAGCCAAGACAATGCATCCCCATATTCAGAAAAAATGTGGCAGTTTCGCGGTCAGCGTCCAGAATATCGCCGATGGTCATATCTTTATTAATTTCAGTCATGTGCGTTGCTCCTTTACTTTAAAACTGTTATTATTATAATCCCACGCGCGGGTTAATGCAATACATGAAAAGTAAACAAAATTAGGCTTTTTTAATTTTTTATGCTGTCCGTACTGAATTTTCTATGATTTTTGTATGTTTTTTTATCAGTCAGAAAAAATATGGAAATGAGTATCAATGACTCACGGGGCTTTCTCAGGAAGGGCACTTCCATTTTACAGTAAATTGTGTTAATCTTATAAATAGAGAAAACAGGAGGCGTTACCATGGATTTTGATGCGTTTGAAGCTGGAGTAGAGCCGGGCGGGCTTCTGAGTAAAAGCGATATTAGATTGCTGCTTTGTTATCTTCTGCGCAGTATTGGCAAGCCATTGTCAAAAGAAACGATCAATGAAGTGATGCAGGAGTATGGGCTGGCAAATTATTTTGAAGTGAACCAGTCGCTTTTGGAACTTGTCGGAGCGGGAAGTATTTCGGAAACGGCAGGACAGAATACATCCTACTATGAAATAACGGCAAATGGGCGCAGGACTGCGGAAATGCTGGAAAGCGCTTTGCCTGTTACCGTGCGTGAAAAGGCGGTTAATGCGGCGCTGAATCTGCTTGCAAAAGCAAAACGGGAACAGGAAAATCTTGTTACGGTAGAAAAAAAGGATGGCAAATATTTTGTTACGTGCAGAATTCTCGATAATGATACGGAGTTGATGAGCGTGCGTTTGTTTGTTGCCGATGAATTGCAGGCGCAGACGGTTAGGGAGAAGTTCCTGCAAAAGCCTGCGGATGTTTATCAGTGTCTGATTTCCCGCCTGACAGAAGGTTCCAGAGAATAGAACGTCCCTGCCGGAACGACTCTTGTCCGGCGGGGATATTTTTTGCTCAGTTGTCGGTATTCGTCTATGCAAACGTTAGAATGAAGAGAAAGAAAACATATTTTTAAAAGGATAAGGAGGGGATATTTGTTGTTTCGGGGAAAAGAAAGCGCTTATTCGGCTGAAAAGCTGAAAGCAGGCGAGGATGGAATTATTATTGGATTCGGGCAGTCCATGACGCCAATTCTTGCTTCTGGCCAGCCAGTGGAAGTTAAGCATATAACAGAGGGAACGGAATTGAAGAAAAATGATATCGTGTTTTGTAAAGTAAAAGGGCATTTTTATTTGCATAAAATTCTTGCTGTTAAAAATGGGCGGTATCAGATAGGGAATAATCATGGACATGTAAATGGCTGGGTCGGCAGAGACAATATTTACGGCAAGATTTCACGGATTCTTTAACATATTATTAAGAAAAAACACCGGACGTCTAAATATGAAGTGACGTCCGGTGTTTTTATGTATTTTCTTTTACAACATGGTATGCCAGTTCTTCCAGCTGTTCCAGAGTGTTCAGTTTGCCGATTTCCTGCCGGTATCCTGCCGCGCCGCGGATTCCTTTCATATACCATGCGGCATGTTTGCGGGCTTCCCGCATACCGATATATTCGCCCTTGTATTTAACGAGGCGTTTAATATGGCGTATCATAATCACCATGCGTTGACTGATAGGCGGCTCGTCCAATATGCGTTCCTGTCCAAGCCATGCGGAAATTTGGGAAAATACCCACGGTCTGCCCAACGCACCGCGCCCAACTAAAATGTAATCGCAGTTTGTCAGTTCCAGCATTTTTGCGGCAGAAAGCCCATCCTCGACATCTCCGTTGCCGATGACAGGAATTGATACTGCAGCTTTCACTTTTCGGATTGTTTTATAATCCACAGGCGGTGCATACATCTGCTGTTTCGTGCGCCCGTGGACGGTAATAGCGGCGGCGCCCGCATCTTCACAGCGTTTGGCAATCTCTACTGCGTTCAGGTTGTTGGAATCCCATCCGGTGCGGATTTTTACCGTTACAGGAAGGTTTACAGACTCGGCGACAGCGCGTGTAATATCCTGTGCTAAATGCGGATTTTTCATCAATGCAGAACCGCCCCCGCCGCCTGCGATTTTAGGCGCAGGGCATCCCATGTTAATATCAATAATATCCGGCTGATAAGCAAGCGCCATTACTGCTGCCTTTGCCATAGTTTCCGGTTCATCACCAAATATCTGTACTGCCGCAGGGCGTTCTGTCTCGCTCAGTGATAGAAGTTCGGCAGACTTTTTATCATTTCTTGTAATACCTTTTGCGCTTGCCATTTCTCCTACCACGTAACCAGCGCCAAATTCTGCACAAAGTTCACGGAACGCGCGGTCGGCAACCCCTGCCATAGGCGCAAGGCCAGCAGTTCGGCTGTTTATTTCAATTTTTCCAATTTTCAAATATTGTCACCTCATTCTGATTCCTCAGTTATTCTATCATATGGCAAGAAGATTTTCATCATTTTTCACCAAAAAAATCTATGCCATTGTATTTTTAACATTTGTGTCTGAAAAATGAAGAGAAATTCAATTTCCATGTTTGTTTTTAATTTTTTATGCAATTTTTTTTAACCAAAACGGAAACAACCAATGCATCTGATTCGGCGGGTTCAGAAAGCAGTGGTTGTTCCAAATATCTATAGGTATTTAAAAATTCAATCATAGGGAAAACGCCAAACCGAATTACAATCTATCGTTTCAGCATATCTGTAAGCTTTGCCTTGACAGCATCTAAATTACTATCGCATAGAATGGGTAAAAATGAAACCAACTTTTCCGGTTCAAAATCCCACCAGCAAAGTTCCTGTAAAAGCTTTATAAGTTCATCATCAAAACGATTTTTTATATGTTTTGCAGGGTTGCCGCCAACAACAGTGTAAGGTGCAATATTTTTTGTAACCACGGAATACGCAGCCACAATAGCGCCGTTTCCAATTTTTACACCCGGCATAATTACGCTTTCCCGGCCTATCCATACGTCATTGCCTACAACAATATCGCCTTTCCACGGTAATTCTTCTAAATGAGGTTTTGTATTTTCTTCCCATGCGCCGCCAAAAACATTAAAAGGATAAGTGGAAATACTATTCATACGATGATTAGCAGGACCCATTATAAATTTTGTTCCGCTGGCAATGGAACAGAATTTGCCGATAATAAGTTTGTCACCAAACTGCGGCCAATTGAACAGAACATTGTTTTGCTCAAATTGTGTGGGATCAACCGGATCATCATAATAGGTATAGTCGCCGATAAAAATGTTCGGGGCGCTTATCACGTTTTTTATAAAACATGATGTTTTATATTCATTTGGAAAAATAGCATTTGGGTCTGGTATATGATGCATTTTACTTCTCCTTTGCTTTTCATTCACCTCCTGTATAAATTTTTATATGAAACAGCGGTTGCTTTCTTTTTTCTTAGTTCTTTCATTATCAGATTTCATTCCTTTCCTGATAATTATTATATGCTTTTGGATGGTGGCAAAGCAAGAAGAAAAATAAAATTTTGCAATGAATGGGAGCAGGCCAATAAAACCTGCTCCCATTGAATAATTTTGTCTTTTTGAGTTTTTAAACACGGATTTTCATTATATCATTTTCTATGCACTCAACAGTTAATCTGTTTTCTTTGAGAATATTGGAAATATCATAGCGGTCGATAAATTCTTTTTTAAAGCCATAGCAAAGAACTTTCATATCAGAATTGCCGTAAAATCTTGCGATTTTTTCCCCGAAACCGCCGTCAAGAATGCCGTCTTCCAGCGTTATAACCACATCGTGTTTTTGTTTTAAGCTTTCCAGAAGCTTGGTGTCAAGGCCTGTAATATAACGGGGATTGATAAGCGTTGCACCAAGTTTTTCAGCAACTTGTTCGCCAAGCTGATAAAAATCACCCAGGGCAAGCACCGCTGTTTTTTCGCCATGCTTTGTGATTTTATACTGATTTAATTGGCTGTAATCCGTATCTATAGGTTCGCTTGCTGAAATGACGCCGTTGCAGGGAATCCGAATGGCGACCGGATGTTTACTTTGTTCAATACTCCAGTTAAGCATTGCCAGATATTCCTGTTTATTGGTCGGCGCCAGATAAACCATATTCGGAATATTGGAAATTAAAGGAATATCAAAAATGCCAAGATGTGTAACATCATTCATACCGAATATGGAAGCAGTATTTATCAGGAGTGTTGCGGAATTGTTATTGATGCATAAATCCTGTGACATTTGATCGAAAGTACGCTGGATAAAGCTTGAATGTGTTGCAAAAACCGGTTTGCCTCCATTTTTGGCAATGCCGGAAGCCATGGCGACGGCATGTTCTTCAGCGATTCCTACATCGATGAATTGATCGCCTGCTTCCTTTCGTTTTTCATCTGTAAAGCCGATACTGGTGGGTACGCCTGCGGTAATTGTCACGATACTGCGGTCATTTTTCATTTTTTTCATCAGAAAATCACAGGTGAGTGACTCATAGGTTTCATCTTCAAAATTAAATTTGCTTTTGCCTGTAGCAATATCAAACGGCATACACCAATGCCAATTTTCCTTGTTTTGTTCGGCAGGAAGATAACCTTTCCCTTTTTGTGTGACGATATGCAGAACAACGGGAGATTTGCTGTTCTTTACACTTTTAAAAGCAGTAATTAGGGAATCAATATCATTGCCCTTTTTGACAAAAATATAATTGTATCCCATCGCTTTGAAAAGATTACATTCGCACTGTCCGTTGGATTCCCGAAGGGCCTTTAAGTTTTGATAGAGTCCGCCATGATTTTCGGCAATGGACATATCGTTGTCATTGACAACAATGATGAGATTTCCATTGAATTCTCCTCCAAAATCAAGACCTTCTAATGCTTCGCCGCCGCTCAGTGAACCATCACCGATGATTGCGATAATATTTTCATTCCCGCCGTTCAAATCTCTTGCCTTTGCCAGACCGCAGGCAAGGCTTATAGATGTAGACGTGTGACCAATTTCAAAAAAGTCATGTGCACTCTCAGCAGGGCAGCTATATCCCGAAACATCATCGTATTTTTCTGGATGCAGAAAAGCCTCTTTTCTGCCGGTCAGCATCTTGTGACAATAACTCTGATGAGAAACATCAAAAACGAATTTATCCTTTGGAGAATCAAAAACGTAATGAAGCGCAATCGTTGCTTCTACAAATCCAAAGTTGGGGCCAAAGTGGCCGCCGTGATTACTTAATTTTTCAAGTAATACTTTGCGTATTTCTTGTGCAAGCTGTAATCTTTCTTTTTGGGACAGTTTTTTTACATCAGCGGGAGAATTGATGTGTTCTAAATACATAATTTTGTTTCCTTTCTGTTTATTCTTTCAGTTTTCATCTGGTTTAAGAGTACAGGAATGAGGATTGTCCAGCGAGAATGCTTTTTGTTTCGGCTTCCATTGCGGATGGTTTGCTTATATCATTCTTTTCAGCTTTCTTATGCTGTTTATTATATACTTAAAGTTAACTTTATGTGCAAGGGGCTTTTTTGAAAATTTATAAATAATTTACAATTAATATGCTAATGGTCTTAAGGTGTATCGGATGTGATTTTATAAAAGTTTTAGTCGTTTTCAAATACATGAGCGTTCAATAAAAGGTGAATCCTATTTTGAATTTGTATGTTTTTAAGTTGTGAATATTAAAGCACGATTTCTCAAGGGGATATTTGTAATAAATGTATTGGGAAAGAAACAATAACAGACTGAGCTTAAATGCGTAATGCATTCAAGCTCAGTCTGTTAACAAAGAACAAAAAAGAGATAAATGTGTAAATATCTTATATGATCTATTTTTTGTATAATTGTTGAAATTGAAACTATAAAAATTTCCTTTTGAAACGAATATCAACGTTTCCGCCGTTTGATGCTTCAAATTTATAATCACCTTTGAAAGCCACGCCGTATTGGTCGGTTACAAAAACTGTATTGTATTTGGTAAAGGTCTGAAAGGTGAGCGTTTTACCGTTGCCTACAGAACCGGCTTTTACGCCATTAATCCATACTTGCTGTGTAACCGCCATCCCGATAAAACTGGAAAGCCGTGTAAAATTAACCGTACAAGGGACAGATAAAATTTCTTCGGGTTTAGCTGTCAGCGGAAGAGTTTCAAATTTATTGCCGCAGGAATTGCATTTATATTGAATAGGCTGTAATGTAAAATCATTTTTGCTCATGGAGCTTGCTACCATATTACCGATTGCACCGAACGCCATTGCAACACCTGTAGCTGTACCCTTGGAACCTTTTGTACCTAAAATTTTAAGATCATTTTTTTGACATTTGGGACAAGTGAGCGCATGGATACTCGGTGCATTGACGGGCATTGAATTTTCAAAAGCTTGATTTTGTTCCCCTTGATTGATATTCTGCTGATTACTCATATTTGGACCTCCTTGACGAATGATTGCTTACTATTATAGCATAAATATATGAAAAATACAATTTATATATTGATATTTTTAAGAAATTTGCTTTATTTTTGAAATCTCTTTGTTAAAATTTTAAATAAAGAAAGTTAACAGTCTTCATGAGCGTGGTTGTATAAAATCTGTATTTCATCCGGCAGATGATCCGGCAGCATTTTATGCAAACGGTCTTCATTTCCATCTTTGATAGCCTGTTCATAATACCAGCACTTGAATCGAATCATATCCAATACTTTTTCCATTCTGCGGATTTCTTTTTCCACCGTTTCCTTTTGTTTTAAAAAAAGTTCCCGCCTTTGGGGATAGGTACTGCATCCCTCTGAACACCATGCCATAAATTGTTTAATATCTTTTATTTCTAAGCCTGACTTTTTCAGACATTCGATGACTCGAAGCGCTTCAATTTCTTTATCTCCAAATATACGGATACCGGAAGAACGTTCGATATTTGGAAATAGACCCTCTTTATCATAGTAGCGGAGGGTAGAAACAGGCAGATGAAACATTTCGGATACCTGACCGATTGTATACATAAAAAATCTCCTTACATCAACAAAAAACTCTTGACCTAAAGTTAAGTTTAGATACTATACTGATAATATCATAGATAAACTCAAATTTCAATCTGCTGTTTGGGAGGATTTTATATGAGCAAAAAAGTTTTGGTTATCAGTACAAGTTTAAGGGCAAAAAGCAATTCTGAAACTCTTGCCGATGCTTTTGCTGACGGAGCAAAAGCGGCAGGTAATGAAGTGGAGAAAATATCTCTGAAGAATAAATCTATTGCCTTTTGCAAAGGCTGTCTTGCCTGTCAGTCGTTGCACAGCTGTGTTATAAAAGATGATGCGGTTCATCTTGCAGAACAAATGAAAACAGCAGACGTCATCGTTTTTGCTACCCCGATTTATTATTATGAGATGAGCGGGCAAATGAAAACACTCTTGGATCGGGTAAATGCGCTTTATACTTCAGATTATGCTTTTCGGGATATTTATTTTCTTTCTTCCGCAGCAGAAGATGCAAGGGACGTAGATGAAAGAGCAATTCACGGTTTGGAAGGGTGGATTGCCTGTTTTGAAAAAGTTCATCTTGCAGGAACAATATTTGCCGGCGGCGTCAGCAATGCAGGTGAAATGGAAGGTCATCCGTCAGTGAAAAAAGCCTATGATATGGGCGCATCGATTCGTTAAGGAGGAATGTAATATGGAAGAAAAGTTAATTTTAACAGAGGAATGGGATAAAACATTTCCAAAAAGCGAAAAAGTGAATCATCGCAAGGTTACTTTCTGTAATCGTTATGGAATTACTTTGGCAGCAGACTTGTATGAGCCGAAAGGCGCAAACGGAAGGTTGCCTGCCATTGCAGTAAGCGGTCCATTTGGCGCTGTAAAAGAACAGTCATCCGGTCTATATGCACAGGTAATGGCGGAAAAAGGGTTTTTGACGATTGCTTTTGATCCATCTTTCACAGGTGAAAGCGGCGGAAATCCTCGCTGTGTGGCTTCGCCGGATATTAATACGGAAGATTTTCAGGCGGCTGTTGATTTTTTGTCTGTTCAGAATCATGTTGATCCTGAGAAGATTGGGATTATTGGTATCTGCGGGTGGGGCGGAATGGCTTTAAATGCTGCTGCAGTCGATACAAGGATAAAAGCGACTGTCAGTTCGACTATGTATGATATGACCCGTGTGACTGCAAAGGGATATTTTGATTCTGAAGATAGCGAAGAGGTTCGTTTTGAAAAACGGAAAGCTTTAAATGCTCAAAGAATTATTGATTATAAAAACGGCAATTATGCAAAAGCCGGCGGTGTAGTGGACCCTTTACCGAAAGATGCGCCGTTTTTCGTGAAAGATTATTATGATTACTATAAAACAAGCAGAGGCTATCATAAAAGGTCTTTAAATTCCAATGACGGTTGGAATATCACTTCTTCGCTGTCATTTTTAAATATGCCTATCTTGCAGTACAGCGGTGAAATCCGCAGTGCCGTATTGCTGATTCATGGTGAAAAGGCTCATTCCTGTTATTTCAGTAAGGATGTGTTTCAAAATTTAAAAGGGGATAATAAGGAATTGTTTTTGGTACCAAATGCTGTTCACACGGATTTGTATGACCGGACAGATGTGATTCCTTTTGATAAAATTACAGAATTTTTCAAAGAAAACCTGAAATAAATAACAGGAGCAGTTAAATGAAACGAAAGTTTATTCATTCAGTTTTATTTGTAACACTTTTATTTTTTCTTGCTGCCTGCGCAAGTAAACCGGGAGTTCCGTCAGCAGATATCTTTCAAACAAATATAAATACATCCCAAAGAAGCAGAGTGGAAAAAACAATTTATGCACATATTGCCGGCAGCAGCATGGCAATCCTGCTTGCAGATAATTCTTCCGCAGAGGCATTTGCTGACTTGCTTTCAAAGGGGGATATTACCATAGAAATGCACGATTATGGCAGCTTTGAAAAAGTTGGAAATCTCGGTGTGGTTCTGCCGGCAAACGATAAGACTATCACAACCCAGCCGGGAGATGTCATTTTATATCAGGGAAATTCGGTCGCAATTTATTATGATACGAATACATGGAGTTTTACTAAGCTTGGGAAAGTACAAGGGTTGTCTCGGAATGAACTGAAAGAAAGACTTGGTGACGAAAATGTTACTGTAACATTTTCAAAAAACGAATAGTTTATATGGAGGGTAAGAAAGTGATAAAGCAAACAGCAGGCAGAGATGCTTTGAATGGTTTTGCTCCAAAATTTGCACAGTTAAATGATGATGTGCTGTTCGGAGAAGTATGGTCAAGAGAGAATGAACTGTCTTTGAAAATGCGTTCAATTGTGACGATTACTGCGCTTATCAGCAAAGGTATTGTAGATAGTTCGCTTGTTTATCATCTGTCAACTGCCCGTAAAAACGGTGTGTCGAAAACGGAAATGGCGGAGATTTTAACGCACCTTGCATTTTATGCAGGCTGGCCGAATGCATGGGCGGCGTTCCGTATGGCAAAGGAAGTTTATGTGGGTGACGATGTATGTGAAGAACACGGAGGATTCTTTGGGCAGGGTGAATTAAACACTGCATTTGCACAGTATTTTGTTGGGAACAGTTATTTGAAGCCGCTGACTAATCCAAAGGAAACGATATTTATCGCAAACGTAACCTTTGAACCGGGTTGCCGAAACAACTGGCATATCCATCATGCGGTGCAGGGCGGCGGACAGATTCTTGTTTGTGTTGACGGCGAAGGTTGGTATCAGGAGGAAGGGCAGGAAGCGCAAAGTTTAAAATCAGGCGACATCGTGACAATTTCAGCAGGGGTAAAGCACTGGCACGGGGCAAAGAAAAACAGTTGGTTCAGCCATTTAGCGGTGGAGTGCCCGGGTAAGCAAATCTCAAATGAATGGCTGGAAGCGGTTTCGGATGAGGATTACGATAAATTACATACAGAGGAATCATAATATTATTAAGGCCTTTACATTTAAAGGTGCAGTAGATGGAAAAACAAAATAAAACCTTTGGTATAAAAGCTTTTGCAGAGATGGGAAATCGCACAATCTTTTGTGGGGAGTATAAGTTCAGATCTCTAATCCAAAATTGAAAATATGTTTTTTGCAGTCGCTTCACATATGGAAACACCATTGATTTCTAAACCCTTACCGGTTTCATTCAATGGTGTTTTTGCGGCGTTTTAAGGCCGTTTTTTCTTTTTATTATTTGAACTTGAAACCGAAATATCACAAATCTAAAAACACAAAATTAGGATGAAGCTTTACAAATCCCTTAGCATATTTTCTTATCCTTATTTTATCTTGAGAAAAGAGATAAAAACTCATGGAATTGTAGAAACAACTGTCTTTGCACAATAAATCACATTTCACATATAGTGTACCGATATTATTTTTGGGAGGAAACTATGTGTAATGATCATTATATAGCAAAATCTCTTGAGCTGCATCTTTTCTTCGGGCGTATCATGAAAGAGCATGCTCTATTTTTAAGGGCAGGCTTTACGCCTGCTAATACAGCTTTTTCAAAACAGGCAGAAATTTATAAAAATGAATTTGAAAAGCTTTTGTGCGAAACCGTGGCTCTCAGTAATGGTGTCATATCGTCCGATGTTTTAAATTCCGGCGAGGTGGTAACTGAATTTACAGTTTTGGCGGAAAAGCAGACGGAATACTTTACCGGTATTACAATCGACAGAAAAATCACCAATAGAGAGTTACACCTTTGCGGCGATTGCGATTACTGTGGCAGCAACCATTCCCAAAAGGTCTGTACCGTACGTAAACTCAACGAAAAAGCAATCCGGCTTTTGGACGGACTAATCTGCTTCAAGGAAAACATTTTGAAAAATGTACTAAACTGTCAAATGTTCACCATGAATTATCCTTTATTGATCGAGCATATTATACGAGAAGCAAAGCTTTACCGCAAATATCTGCACATGCTTGAAAAAGAAGGGGAATTAAACTGCCAGTCTATGCTGGAAATCGAGTGCTTCTGGAATCAAATCATGATGGAGCATGCACTATTTATACGAGGTCTTCTCGATCCATGTGAAACTGAATTGATCGGTTCGGCAGACGAATCTGCTAAAGATTTTGCAGAGCTGTTGCAGCAGTGCAACAGCGCTCAAGATCAAGCCTTGACGGCAAATTCGCTTGAAAAAACCGTTAAACTCAGAGATTTTAAAGCGGCTGGAACAAAAGGTATTCAGGAATGCAAGATTCGTTCAGTTATTTTGCCTCTGCTGGCAGATCATGTTCTACGGGAAGCGAATCATTATATCCGTCTATTGAAAGATTAAGTGGATTCAATTTTCGTCAGACTGGGTACATCGAAGCAAACTGTGTTTCGCTTGTTCCGATTTTTTTCAATAAAACCATACCCTCACTTCTTCTCACGTTCATTGGAGATTATTGCTTATTGAAAAAGGTTTGGATTTTATTGTTTATTTTAATATAGCTTTTTCAAAGATAGCAAAAGCTAATATTTAGTATGCCTTTTAGATGTTTGCTAACATAAATCAAGCCCTCCGCGAAACCGGAGGGCTTGATTTATTGTATAAAGAACGCTAATTTTGATAGAAAGCCGAGTACGATGTCCCCTACGAAAAAAGCACCTCTCGGCTTTATTTGTGCCCCTGCAGAAAGGCAGGAGCACATCGCTAATTTTTGAAATTTGCCGACTAAAATTCTACACGCACAGAGCAACTATCCTGTTGTTTTCGATTCCGTTACACCGTTTTTTCTTTCACTGCAATCCAGATTTCGCACTGATAATTTGGATCTGAAGTGTTTTCGGAAAAATAGACCTCAAACTCAACATTCTCAGCATATTCGTACTGCGTGCTTTGCGGGAAGAATTCCGTAACGATTCTACGATAGGTTTCAATAAACGCGTCAGGCATTTTACCTTTGCTTGCGAATACTGCATAGGTGTTTGCCGGAATGGCAACAATCTCTAAATCATCATCGACTTTTCTGCCATCGTACTCGACACCGATGCCATATGGGAACTGTTTTGCATCAAGTTCGGACGAAAAGCAGATGCCGAGCAAGCCCTTCATAACCGGATTTTCCGGCATACAAGCAATCAATCTGTCTATCGTTCCGTCTTTACCATACTCCTGCCACATTGCGGAAATATCCGCCGTTGCATCGGCTGACTGCGGTTTGCCGACTCTTTTGCGTTTACAAACGACCTGAAATGCTTCTCTTTTTTCAATTCTGTAATCCATCTTACTGCCTCCTGTTAAGGTTAGTTTTACAGACAACGGAGTAAAGAGCCTAACATTGCCGCTGTGTTTTGCTTCACTTGGCGCAATACCGTGGAATCGGGTGAAGGCACGAGAAAAGCTCTCCGGTGTATCGTATCCGTATTTCATCGTAATCTCAATAATTTTTGCGTTTCCCTTTGACAGTTCTTCTCCTGCAAGGGAAAGTCTGCGCATACGGATATAATCTCCAAGCGAAAAACCACACAAAATACTGAATACTCTTTGAAAATGAAAAGAGGACGAGTAGGCTTGCTTTGCCACTTCTTCAAAATCAAGTTCTTCCGTTATATTCATTTCTACATAGTCAATCGCTCTTTGGACGCCTTGTATCCAATTCATTTGTTCACTCCCTTTCTGTGATTACATTCTATCAAAAAGCAGATGCTATTTCTTGATTTTGCGTGCTCCCGGATGTTATGAAAAAGCAGTCGAGTCTTAAGTGATCTTATTTTCTTTGGTTAAAAACTTACAATTTGTCACACTGACAATACCGTTGCGCTATATGTCGGTCAATAAAAACGTATAGAAAAATCCACCGTAATTCTATCAAAATTACGGTGGACTTATGGCGGAGAAGGAGGGACTCGAACCCTCGCGCCGGTTACCCGACCTACGCCCTTAGCAGGGGCGCCTCGTCACCAACTTGAGTACTTCTCCATGGCAACATAAAAATAATAATATAAAACTATGAGGTAAAGTGGCGGAGAGGAAGAGATTCGAACTCTTGGCTCTTGCGAGTCACTGGTTTTCAAGACCAGCTCCTTAAACCACTCGGACACCTCTCCGTGTTTTGACTTAGCATAGTTTATCACAATCTGCTTGCCGTTGTCAAGCTTTTTTAGAGAATTTATTTGAAAAATTTCTTATACGGCGAATTAAACTGCTTCATTTTTTGTTCATATTTATGGGATGAAATTTGCAAAGTATTTTGTTAAAGTATAGTTATTAGAAAAAGATAGCGGGGAATGCAGGATGGAAAAAATAATCATTGCAGATGATGAAAAAAGAATCCGAAGCTTGGTAAGTGATTTTTTAAAGCGCGAAGGTTACCAGCCGTTGGAAGCTGAGGATGGGTTACAGGCAATCCGGTTGTTTAATCAGAACCCTGATACTGCGCTTTTAATTCTTGATATTATGATGCCGGAAGTTGACGGTTGGGAAGTTTGCCGGAGGATCAGAAAAAAATCTATGGTGCCGGTTTTAATGCTGACTGCCCGCAGTCAGGAGTTTGACGAGTTAATGGGTTTTGAAGCCGGTGCGGATGATTATGTGGTAAAGCCTTTTAGCCCTACTGTTTTAATGAAGCGGGTTGGCGCATTGCTTCGCCGCAGTTCAGACGAAAAATTTTCTTCTGCACAGCTTGCGCTGGACGGTCTTTCCATTCAGGAAAGTGCACATGAAGTTTATCTGGATCAGGCAATTGTTGAATTGACATTGAAGGAATATGATATTCTGTTAAAAATGCTTTCCCATACAGGGCAGGTTTTTACACGGGAGCAGTTGTTGGACGCGATTTGGGGTTATGATTTTGTTGGTGATATCCGTACAGTGGATTCCCATGTGGCACGCCTGCGTACAAAGCTTGGCAAATGGGGAAATAAGCATCTGAAGACCGTTTATGGTATGGGGTATAAAATAGAGGTGGGGGACAGTGAAAAATAGTATACGCACGCGCCTGTTTCTGCAAGTTGCCTTGATTGTAGTTGCTATTGGGGCAGTTATCATGTTATTGATTTCTCAATTTTTAGGCAGTTATTATATTTGGAATGAAAAACGGATATTAACAGATGTTGCAAATCATATTCTGGAAGAGGATTTGTATACACAGGATTTTAAATCGCGTATGGCGGCTTATGAAAGCAAGTATAATATAATTATTGATATTTACTATGACAATAACATTAGTATATATACATCTTTTTATAATTCGGTATATCAGCGCCCGGAGGATTATTTTATGTATCGTCCCCAGCGCATGCCGACCTTGAACCGGGAGATGAATGACGACGGCAGTTATTTTGATACCCGGCAGGATCAGGTAAACAACAGCCAATATTTAGTTTTTCATACGCGGGATGCGAATGGATATAATGTTGAAATATATGTACAGAAAGATGTTATTCATACAAGTGCCGAGTTGGCAAATCGCTTTATCTTTATTATTACAGTTGCCGCGTTATTTGCCGCTTTAATATGGGCATATTTTTTCTCCAGACACTTTACCAAGCCGTTAATTGAGATGAATGAAGTAACACGTGGTATGGCGGATATGGATTTTACACGTAAATGTGCACCGGAAACAGAAGATGAATTAGGGCAGTTAGGCAATAGCATTAACTATTTGTCCGATTCGCTGGATTATACCCTGCGGGAATTGCAGGAAAAAAATGCACGTTTAGAGCAGGATATTGAGAAAGAAAGGAACCTTGAAAAAACACGAAAGGAATTTATTGCAAATGTTTCCCATGAACTGAAAACGCCGATTGCAATTATTCAGGGATATGCGGAAGGATTGCAGGTAGGTGTCAGCGATGACCCTGAACGTTTGGCAGAATATGCTGATATTATTATGGATGAAGCAAAAAAAATGAACCAGATGGTTTATGAACTTTTGGAGTTATCTAAATATGGGTCGGGACATGCCCAATTATCGCCTGAAAATTTCAATATTCGAAATTTTACTGGAAAAATTTTAGAAAATCATGCTTTAAGACTTGATGAATTTGAAATTTTAGCGTATAATGACGTAGATGAGACTTACAGCGGTTATGGTGATGTCAGCAAGCTTGAGCAAGTATTAAATAACTATATCAGCAATGCTGTTTCACATTGTAAGTCACCCAAGCGAATTGTAGTTTCCTGTGCGGATTTGGGCAGTTGTTACCGTTTAGGTGTGTTTAATACGGGGGATCGAATTCCTGTTGAAGAAATGGAACGGATTTGGGGAAGTTTTTACCGTTCTGATAAAGCACATTCCCGGGAACAGGGTCGCGTAGGTTTGGGACTGTCGATTGTCAGTGCCATTCAGGAACTTCACGGTTTGGGTTATGGTGTTCAAAACTGTCAGGGCGGCGTGCGTTTTTGGTTTGATATTAAAAAATCAATGATGCTTAGCGACGGTCATGGCGGTGGAGATATATAATTTTGCTTACAAGTTTTATTTTTATACCCTCTCCTCATTACGTAAAAAGGAATCCGTTTTCGGATTCCTTTTTGCGTTCTATACACGTTTTAAATTAAAGTTTAAATCCAATCGGATAATTAAGGTGTGAACAGCATTTTTACGATAATTCCGCTTAAAATGACGCTGGAGAGGTCGGCAGTCAATGCCGCTGGTATGGTTTGCCTGGTGTTTTTTACGCCGATAGAGCCGAAATAAAGGCTGACAGCATAGAAAGTGGTATCAGAAGCGCCGGCGATAACAGAAGCAACCCGTCCTGCAAAAGAGTCCGGTCCGCAATCTGCCAGAATATTCTGTAAAAGGGCGATAGACCCTCCGCCGGATACCGGACGCAATAACGCAAGGGGCATAATTTCCTGTGGAATGCCGATTGCGGAGGAAAGAGGAAGTAATGCATGGCAGATGACATCCAATGCGCCGGAGGCTTTCAGCATGGCAATAGACACCATTAATCCAATCAGGCTTGGCAGAATATTCAAACTGGTTTCAATACCCTTTTTTGCTCCTTCTACGAAGACCTGAAAAACGTTAACGCCTCGAAATAATCCGAAAAGTAAAATACTGCCGATGGCAACGGGCATAGCCCAAATTCCAATGATGTTCAATCTTTTTTCTGCCCCCTTATTCCCATAATGCGTGATGTGATTAAGCCAATACACAGCGAGGCAATGGAGCAAATCCAAGTGGCGAATAAAATATCCATGGGATTCTGAGAACCGTTTTGTTGACGAAGCATGGCAATTGTAGTAGGAATTAACTGTATGCAGGAAGTATTTAAAATAACAAATGTAACCATTTCATTAGAAGCACGCAGGGGATTTGAGTTAATATCCTGTAAATGTTTCATTGCTTCCAATCCCAGAGGTGTAGCCGCATTACCAAGACCAAGCAAATTGGCGGTAATGTTCATGGACATGGATTTGACTGCAGGTGAATTTTTATCCAGCTTGGGAAAAAGATGTTTCATAAATGGATGAAAAAGATTGCTGACAATTTTTGTAAGTCCGGCTTTTTCTGCAATGGCTGATAATCCGCTCCATAAACAGGTCATTCCTAATAGGACCAGAAACAGAGAGACAGCGTCCTGCCCGCCGTTCATGACAGCGTTGCTGACTTCCTGCCCGCGGCCTGTAAAGAAAGCTGTAATAATTGAAACAATGATCATTCCAGCCCAAATGTAATTCAATGTATTTCACTCCATCCATGAGATTGTTTAACATAAAAGTTACAAATAAATGTATGAAATAATAAAATTTTTTATACCTGCTTTTTTCCCCTTGACAGAAATGGAAGATTTTGCTATATTATTAGCAAACAGTGTAATTATTTCCAAATATTTACAAATTGGAGGGATAATAAAATGAAATCTACCGGTATAGTACGAAAGATTGATGAATTGGGACGCATTGTAATACCAAAGGAATTGCGCCGTTCTTTTGATCTGAAAGATGATGAGGACGCATTGGAAATATTTGTAGACGATAATATGATTGTATTAAAAAAATATGAGCCAAGCTGTATTTTTTGCAATACAGTCAAAGACATTGCTACATTCAGAGGTAAAAATGTTTGCCCGAAGTGTATGAAAGAGATGCAGCTTTTACTTCGCCAAGATGATGAATCGAGGGATTAATAGTACAGTTTCAGTGATAGTCATATCAACTTTGCATTGAAAACTTAATAAATGTGAGTATACATATTGATAAAATATTTTAATATACAATTTACTGATTATTTTAATGTACAAAAGTAAGGCCGGATATTATATATCCGGCCTTTAAATTTTGTATTGCGGTAAGGATTAAACCATCCATTTTACGGATGTTTTTGATTTAATTTGCAGATTCAGTTTGCTTTGCTGTGATCATATGTATCTTTTCAGATGCATTATCTTCTGTTTTGGCAATAATGTTTTGTTGCTTCAGCCGTTTAAATGCAGTGGAAATCATCAATTTAATGCGGTTTAATTGATTAACTTCACTTGCACCCGGGTCATAGTCTATAGCGACAATGTTGCTTTCAGGATATTGTCTGCGTAATTCTTTAATCATACCTTTGCCGGTTACATGGTTTGGCAGGCACGCAAACGGCTGGGCGCAGATAATATTTGGAACCCCTTCCTGAATTAGTTCAATCATTTCACCGGTCAAAAGCCAGCCTTCACCGCAGGTGTTGCCAATGGAAAGAATATGACCGGCATGTTCCTGAATTTCATATATGTTGTTTGAAGGACTGAAACGTTTGGATTGTTTAAACGCCTCATTTGCCGGTTTGCGGTATTTTTCAATCAGCTTTACAAGCAGATTGCCCCCTACAGCTGCCCAATAGCCCTTTCCAAGCTTATCATATTTGAATTGCCCGTTAGAGAAACAGTAAAGGAAGAAATCTGTCAATCCAGGAACTACAGCTTCACAACCTTCTTTTTCAACAACGTCAATTGCGTGGTTGTTTGCATCAGGCTGAAATTTAACCAGGATTTCACCGACTAATCCAACTTTCGGTTTTACAATATTTTCATTCAGGGGAAGTTCATCAAAGTCTTTGATAATTCCTTGTAGAATTTCATGATATTTCATTCCGACATCTTTGGAAAAGGAATCTTTACATATGGTGTTCCATTTTTCATACAGTTGGTTGGCAGAGCCTTGAACCAGTTCATAAGGGCGTGTGCGAAGTACGACTTTTTGCAGTACATCACCATAAATTAATCCGTGAACAGCGTCATTCAAAAGTTTTGGTGTGAATTTCAAACCGGGATTTTTTTCCAGTCCGGACATATTTAGAGAAACTACCGGGACCTGTGAAAAACCGCTGTCTTTTAATGCCTTGCGCAGGAATGCAATGTAATTGGTTGCACGGCAGCCGCCGCCCGTTTGGGTAATAAATATAGAGGTATTTTCCGGATCGTACTTGCCGGATTGTAATGCATGAATTAATTGCCCGATAACGATAATCGTCGGATAACATGCGTCGTTATTGACATATTTTAGACCGGTTTCCACATCTTCCGGTGTTGCCTTTTTTAATACTTCCAGACGATAACCGGCATTGCGAAACGCGGCTTCAATTAAATCAAACTGAACCGGTGCCATTTGAGGGGCGATGATAGTATGTTCTTTGCGCATTTCCTTAGTGAAAATAACGCGTTGCTGTTGATAAGAATGTTTGGGAAGTTTTTCTTTATTTTGAGCGCGCTCCTCAATTGCAACCTTTAGTGAGCGGGCGCGGATTCGTGCCGCACCAAGGTTGCTGATTTCATCAATTTTCAGGCAGGTATAAATTTTGTTGCCCGCTTCTAAAATTTCCTGTACCTGGTCAGTGGTTACTGCGTCAAGGCCGCAGCCGAAAGAATTTAGCTGAACAAGTTGTAAGTTGTCATGTTCTGTTACTGCCTGCGCTGCATTATAAAGACGGGTATGATAAACCCATTGATCAACAACCCGCAGGGGGCGTTCTGCAGTACCCAAATGTGCAATACTGTCTTCGGTTAGGACAGCGAGACCAAGGCTGGCAATCATTGCAGGAATACCATGATTGATTTCAGGGTCGACATGGTAGGGACGCCCTGCGATAACAATTCCGGTTTTGCCGGATTTATCCAATTCTTTCAGGATTTTTTCGCCTTCTGCACGAATATCTGCTTTAAACTTTTCATGTTCCAAATATGCGGCGTCAACAGCACGTTTGGCTTCGGCTTTTGTTACACCGAATTCTTTAAATTCTTCTATCATGCGTTCTGTCAGCTTTTTAGGGTTATCCTTGGAGAGAAATGGCTTTTTAAAGCGGATATTTTTTTCTCTGAGGATTTCCATATTGTTCCAGATTACTTCAGGGTAAGAAGTTACGATTGGGCAGTTATAGTGGTTTCCTGCATTTTCATCTTCTTTTTTTGAGTAGGGGAGGCAGGGATAAAAAATGAAGGATATACCTTTTTCAATTAAATCCATGATATGACCGTGTGCAAGCTTTGCAGGATAGCATACGCTTTCACTGGGAATGGTGGACATACCTTCCTCAAACAATTGATGGTCAGACTGACGAGATAATACGACGCGGAATCCCAAATTTGTAAGTAGGGTAAACCAGAAAGGATAATCCTCATAAAGGTTCAATGCCCTTGGGATGCCGACTGTGCCGCGGGGAGCATCTTTTTCAGCAAGCGGTTCATAATCAAACAAACGATGGTATTTATAATCGAACAGGTTTGAAACGTCTGATGCCTTTTCAATATTGCCTGCACCGCGTTCGCAGCGGTTGCCGGTAATCAGTCTGCGTCCATTATCAAACGTTGTAATTGTAAGCTTGCAGTTATTAGAACAACCCTTGCAGTTTGCTGCTTTGGTTGTCATGGAGAATTCATTTTCCAGCTGTTTCAGTGACAGAAGGCTGGAAACGCCGCCCTGCCAGCGTTCTTTTGCAATTCGTGCCGCACCGAATGCGCCCATCAATCCGGCGATATTAGGGCGAATAACCTCTTTGCCGGAAATTAACTCAAAGCATCGCAAAATAGCGTCGTTCAAAAATGTACCGCCCTGCACAAGGACTTTATCGCCCAAGTCATCGGGGGATTTTAATTTTACAACTTTATAAAGTGCGTTTCGTACCACTGAGTAAGAAAGACCGGCGGAAATATCGCCCGGTGTTGCCCCTTCTTTCTGCGCCTGTTTTACGCGCGAGTTCATAAAAACAGTACAGCGGGTGCCAAGGTCAACCGGATTTTCTGATTCGATTGCAGCTTTGGAAAATTCCTCCGGTTCCAGCGAAAGACTTTTTGCAAATGCCTGAATAAAAGAGCCGCAGCCCGAAGAACATGCCTCGTTCAGTACAACGCTGTCAATAACTTTATCGCGGATTTTGATACATTTCATGTCCTGTCCGCCGATGTCGATAATATAATCAACGTCAGGTGCAAAAAATTCCGCCGCCTTATAATGGGAAAGGGTTTCAACCTCGCCTTCGTCAAAGCATAAAGCGGTTTTCAGTAATGCTTCGCCGTAGCCGGTTACACAGGCGTTGGCAATGTAAGCATTATCGGGAAGCTGCGCATATATTTCTTTTAAAATTTTAATTGCGTATTTGATAGGGTTGCCTTTATTTGAATTGTAGTATGTATAAAGAAGCTCGCCTTTTTCATTTGTCAGTGCGGCTTTAATGGTGGTGGAGCCTGCGTCTATGCCGAGGAAACAAGGACCGGCCGCTTTTGTGATATCTTCTGATTTTGCCCGCGCCTTGCTGTGCCGTTCATAAAAGTCCTTTTTTTCCTGTTCCGTTTTAAAAAGCTTTCCCATGCGTTGGATTTCATTATCCTGTGCCGGAAGGGAACGCATTTTATCAGCAAGGCTATCCAGTGCGATTTCTTTTCCGCCGGCTGTCATTGCGGCACCAATGGCAACATATAACTGTCCGTTTTCCGGTGTGGTAAAGGATTTGGCATTGTCCTGCAAAGTCAGTTCAAACCGTTTGCGCAGTTGCGGCATAAAGTGGAGGGGACCTCCAAGAAAAACAATGTTGCCGGTGATCGGCTGTCCGCAGGCAAGTCCGGCAACAGTCTGGTTAACAACCGCCTGTAAAACAGAAGCTGCAAGGTCGGCAGTTGGAGCGCCATCGTTCAGCAAAGGCTGCAAATCGCTTTTTGCAAAAACGCCGCAGCGGGAGGCAATGGGATAAATTGTTTTATGCTGCTGTGCCAGTTCATTCAGCCCGCTGGCGTCTGTCTGCAGCAGGGATGCCATCTGGTCAATAAAAGCGCCGGTACCGCCTGCACAGGTGCCGTTCATACGCTGTGAAAGTACAGGTTTCATGAATGTAATTTTCGCATCTTCACCGCCGAGCTCAATGACAACGTCGGTTTCAGGCAGAAAACGTTCTACAGCTTCTGTTGCGGCGATTACTTCCTGTACGAATGTAATGTCCAGAGATTTGGCAACATTCAGCCCGGCAGAACCGGTGATGCTGATGCAGGCATGGACGCCCGGGTTATCGCGTCCTAAATCTTCAAAAAGTGCAGTCAGTCCGCCGCGCACATCTGAAAGATGGCGGCGGTATTGGGAGTATATGACCTTATCGTTGGAATCAATCAGCGCAAGCTTAATGGTGGTTGAGCCGATGTCAATCCCCAAACGGTATTTCATTCAAAAATCATCTCCTTAAAGTGGAAGCAGATGAGAAAATATGCGTAAATAATTTCTCGGAATCTCCTCATTTATTTTTGGTTCTGGTTGCAGTTTTGATGGTTTTGCGCAGTTTGCGGTAAGTTTTTTCTCCTGTTTCCGCAAGGTTGTAAATGAATTTATTTGTAATTAAATCCATTTCGCCTGCAAATTCTACAAGGTCGCCGCCAAAACCTTTTTTTACGGCATACAGGCCGTACAGCGGGTCATCTTCCGGCACAAGCCCGGGGACGCCCATTAAATCATAAATTTCACAGCCGCGTTCCAATCCCCAGCGGATTTGTTCCATACGCATCAGGAACGAGGCTTTTTTCTCACGGTGGTTATCGCTGGTACCGCTGTATACGGACCAGACTTTATTGCCATAACACATAACGAGGCTGCAGCAGCAAACTTCTCCTTCATATTCCATAACATATAACCGCATGTATTCCGGCGCGTAAGCATCGTACAGGCGGTAGAAATAATCCAGCGGTCTGTGTGCGAAGCCTTGCCTACGGGAGGTTTCTTCCACCATTTCATACAGCAGCGGAATATCTTCCCGCGTGCCGATACGGGAGGTAATGCCGTATTTTACGGCACGGCGAACGTTTTTCCGTGTTTGTTTTTCAAAGCCCATCATAATGTCGTCTTCTGTGCGGTCTTTAATATTCAGCCGGAAAACAAAATGGGGCTGTGCGCCGCTGAATCCTGTAATGCCTGTGTCAATTTTAAATCCAAGCCGCTGAAAGGTGTTAGAAAAATCAGAGTCCTCAATTGTAACATCCGGGTCAATTTTCAATTCATAACATTTTTTCTGTTTGCAAAGCATTCTTGCCTGTCCAATCAGATCTGCAATGGTTTCTTCATCATGTATATCGCAAACAGGTCCGCGGGGAGAGTACATCAGGGAATATCCGAATACGGGTGTTTTACGCATAAGCAAGTTCATTGTGCCCTTGATGTTGCCATTCTCGTCTTTGCTGATAACAAAAGCATTATCCCACCCTTTTTTTACCTGTGCCCAACGGGGAGACTGCATAAAATGCCCTTTCGGGTGATTCATTACAAATCGGTCAATTTTTTCAAGTTCCTGATCCATTCTGCTGATACCTTCATTTCTTCAATATTAATTTTGTTTAAGTTAGTGCTGTTATATTTCTTTTTAAAATCTGCCTTGCCGCGTCAATATCGCCCATCCATTCAAAACAATGACCATCGCGGTCAAGGAATTTTTCATTTGCTTTTGCCAGAAGAAGAATAACGTCCCCCGGCTGTGCCAGAGAAATGGCTTTTTCAATCGCATGATAACGATCCGGCTCATAATAACATTCTGCGTGCTGAATTCCTTTTTGTATGGCTTGTGCAATGACAGCAGGGTTTTCTGTTCGACAGTCTTCTTCGGTCAAAACAATTTTATCGCAGTATTTATCGCTGATTTTACCGAGTATCGGTCGTTTTTCAAAATCGCGTTCCCCTGCGGAGCCAAACATGGAAATAATCCGATGCCCATTTTTGATTTTCTCGGCATATTGATATATTTTTTCAAAACCGTCCGGTGTATGGGCATAGTCTACAATGACATGAAAATCCTGCCCTTCGTCTACGCATTCGATGCGGCCCTGTACCTGAGTAATACGGTTCAGGCATGGAATAATTTCCTCCAAAGCATAGCCGTGTCCGCCTGCATGCAAGCCGCCAATCGCGGCGAGAAGGTTGTAAACATTGAAAAACGCGACAAGATTGGTGCGGACCGGATATGTCTTGCCCTGAAAAATAAGCTCAAAGTCTGTGTGGTCAGGAGTCAGTACAATATTGCGCGCCATATAGTCGGCATTATTTTTAATACCATAAGTTAAAACATTGGCTTTTGTGCGGCTTTTCAGGTAGTTGCAGGTATAATCGTCATCGTTATTGATAACAGCGGTTTTATCCTCTCCAAGCATAGTAAACAGCTTTGCCTTCGCTGCGCGGTAGTTTTCCATCGTGCCGTGAAAATCAAGATGTTCATGGGTTAGGTTAGTAAAAATAGCGGTGTCAAAACAAATGCTGTCAACACGCCGCTGTTCTAACCCATGGCTGGAAACTTCCATTGCCACACTGCGCAGTCCGTCGTCATACATTTGCTTGAGTATCGAATGCAGGACGATAGCGTCGGGAGTTGTATGCGGGGAATTATCGTGCACAACATTATATTTATTTGCAATAGTACCAATATAGCCGGCTTCGGTAAAATGGTCTAAAACGTCCTTGAGGATACAGGCTATGGTCGTTTTGCCGTTTGTGCCTGTAACTCCGTAAATTTTCATTTTGTCAGCGGCATTGTCGTTAAATCGGAGAGCCGCTTTGTTCATTGTTGTTACAACGTCGTCAACTTTATAATAGTAAACATTAGAGTCGTAATTTTCCAGTTCTTTTGAATGCACGATACAGGCTGCATGTTTTTCAGCCGCCTGTTTTGCAAATTTGTGACCGTCTGCGGTTTGTCCGGGCATACAGAAAAAAACACATCCGTCAGTCACCTTGCGGGAATCAATTGCAAGTCCCGTAATCTGCCTGTCGGAATTTATGTCAAATAAATCTTTTAATGATTTCATATTATACCTCGTCAATGATATTGTACGTTTTACGTACTTATATTACATTATAGTCTTCTGTAATACATATTTCAATGGCGAAATTGCCCTGTGTTCAAAATTAGGGGAGGCAAATTCCGGCATTTTAACAATCCTTATTTGCATTATTATTCACGCTGACAGCATTGATATTCCTGTATGAAAGAAATGAATGTATAGCCGGCATAGCCGAATTTTTTTCAGATAAATAAAAGAGAGAAAACGTTTGAAAGTTGAACGTTTTCTCTCTCGTTTCTGTTTTCAGGCTACTCGGCAGGGTTGTCAGTAAAATCAAATCGCTTGGTAATGTAATAGACAACAGAACAGCCGACCAAAAGGGTTAATATGGACATTGGAATATCAATTCCTGTCGGGACGCCGGGAAAAACGTCTTTCAAGGAACCCAGAACAAAACCAATAATAATCAAATAAGTAGGCTGTGGAAATTTATTCATTGCCGTTTCTAAAACTTTTGTGCAAAGGATAATACCTGCGAGAATGCCAATGCCAAGGCAGGCAATAAAAGGAAAGTTCATCGTTTCAATCGCATTCAGCGTTGGCTGATAAATACCCAAAATCAATAGCATATAGGAAGTGCTGATTCCAGGAAGAATAAGGGCAATAGAAATAAATATACCTCCGATAAAAAGCATAACGTACAGCATGGGGCTTGCCGCATCTACATTAAACAGGTCTTTGGGCAGAAGGGCCATAAGCGCAACAATCCCAATCCCAATCAAAGGGAAAATGATTGCCCCGGGAGTAAGACGTTTTAGCCCGGCTTGCTGAAACAGAAGCGGCACGCTTCCCAACACTGCGCCGATGAACAAATATAACATGGGGATTTCCCATGCGTTAATTAAGAATAAAATTGCTTTAGCGAACAGCAAAAGTCCGATGATACCGCCGACTGCTATAGAACCAAGGAAAACAAGATTTTTTTTCGGGTTTTTAAAAAAGGAACTGACAGAGGAAATCAGTTTATCATAAATGCCCAGAATAATCGCGGTAGTTCCGCCGCTGACGCCCGGTATCAGCATAGATGCGCCGATTACCGTTCCTTTTGCCGTATTGGTTAAAATGTTTTTATTCATAAACCCACTCCGATAACATGATTGTTTTTTTATTACAATATATTGTAAAATCATATCAATCATACCGGATTTATGCACAAAAATCAATATAATCGGCGCTCCTGCAAAGTTAAATTTATGTTAAATTCCGGTTAAAGAATTACATTTTTTCAACTAACTTGAGTACTTCGCTTTTTTGCCCGATAATAATCAAATGTACTCGGGGTTGGAATACATAATCCGCTTTCGGCAGAGGATTAATAGTGCCTTCCTCTTTGGTTGCCAAAATGCTGATGTGATATTTGCTCCGAACGCTTTTTTGTTCAATAGTTTTACCTACCCAGGAAGCAGGTGTGGGAATTTCAAAAATAGAATATTCCGGAGTTAGTTCAATATAGTCAAACACATTTTTAGCGCTTACGCGTACTGCGAGTTTTTCTGCCATTTCCTTTTCTACATAAGTAACTTCGTCCGCGCCGTTGCGCAGCAGGAACTTGGCATGAATATCGCGGTTTGCTTTTGAAATAACATATCTTGCGCCAAGCTCTTTCAGCAGGGAAGTGATTTCCAGTGACGCCTGAAAATTTGTGCCGATACCTACAATGCACAAATCAAAGTTGCGCACGCCGATAGAGCGTAAAACCTGTTCATTGGTGCAGTCACCGATTTGTGCACTGGTTACTTCAGAAATAATGTCATCAATTTTTTCTTCGTCTTTATCTACAACCATAACCTCATTACCAAGAGATGCAAGCTTAACTGCCACATGCCTTCCAAACCTGCCAAGGCCGATGACTAATACGGATTTCATAAAAGAGCCTCCAAATTCATTCTATCATTTTATTTTTTCTGCGAATTATACCGGTTAACCAATGGATATTTTTTCCAGCGGGAGTTGAACCGGAGAAGTTCCCTTGACGTCTGCAAACGCAAAAATCATGGTTAAACAGCCAACACGTCCAAAATACATCAGCCCGCTGAGGATAAACTGGGACCACATGCTTAAATCCGGTGTGATTCCCGTAGAAATTCCAACTGTGCCAATGGCAGAAGCGACTTCAAATGCAGTATCTTTCAGCGGCGTATTATCAATACAGCAGATAGCCATAATTGCACCGGTCATAAGCGTAATATAAATAATCAATATAGCGCAGCAGCGTTTTAAAACACCGTCGTCCAGCCTACGCCGGAACGCATTAATATGTGCGCTGTGTTTAAAGGTGGAACCAATCGAGATAAGAAGAACTGCGAAAGTGGTGGTTTTAATACCGCCGGCCGTAGAGCCTGGAGAACCGCCGATAATCATCAGAGTCATCATCAACAATATGGTTGAATCCCGCAGAGAGGGAACGATTGCCGTGTTGAACCCTGCAGTCCTCGGTGTTATTGCCTGAAACAGAGAAGTAAGAATAGATTCAGAAATACCTTTATCCTGCAGACTGCCGCCGCTTGTTTCCATGAAAAAAATCAGCAGAGCAGGGATGATAATAAGCAATCCTGTAGTAACCAGTACAATTTTTGTGTGCAGCCGATAGGTATGAAAATGAAATTTTTTATTAATAATATCTTCCCATACGAAAAAGCCGATGCCGCCGATAACAATCAGCGATATAATAACAAGGTTTACCAGCCAGTCGCCGCTGTATCGGGTTAGGCTTGAAAAAGGCTCATATTTGCCCATTAAATCAAAACCAGCGTTGCAGAATGCAGATACAGAATGAAAAATGGCGTTGTATAAGCCTTCTGTAAACCCCATTTCCGGACAAAACCGGATTGCCAGCAAAACCGCGCCGATTCCTTCAAAAAAGAAAGTGCCGAAAATAATATGGCGCGTCATTTTAACAATGCCGCCAATTTGGGAAGTATTTACGGCCTCCTGCATCAAATTACGTTGTTTCAGTCCGATTTTGCGGCCAAGAAACATGGAAATTAGGATGGCAACCGTCATAAAACCCAGACCGCCGATTTGAATCAGTGTAATAATTACGATTTGTCCAAACAATGACCAATGGGTAAATGTGTCAAAAACAATCAGACCCGTTACACATGTGGCTGAGGTGGCGGTAAAGAAGGCGTCGTGTATCGGCGTCATAGTACCGGAACGAGCTGAAACAGGCAGGCATAACAGCACTGTACCCAGCAGGATAATTGCAAGAAACCCAAGCGCAATAATCTGCGTGTAGGACAGCTTGATTTTTTTCATAACAGGAACAACCTCCATACCGCGGCAGTCCGTTAATAAAGAGTGCTGCGAATGTTTAATGTGGAAACAGCGTATATAATACATGGGATTGCAGAAGAATGCAACAGGGGAAATGCAAAAAAACAGGCAAAATACGGCAATCAGACAAAGAAATAACAAAAAGGACAAAATTCTATGAATGTTTTTTATATTTCCCTGATTATTTCTTTCAATTTGCCATTTACTCCTGCCGGTACAATATGGTATACTTTGGAACATATAAATTAATGAAGGAAAGAAGCGGGTGGTGTTGCAGCAATGGAAATTTGGGAAATATTAAAATCCATTTTGTTTGGTATTATTCAGGGCATTACGGAATGGCTTCCTGTTAGCAGTACAGGGCATATGATACTGGCGGATGAATTTGTGAAATTAAATGTTTCCGAACAATTCCGAAATTTGTTTATGGTAGTCATTCAATTTGGTTCTATTTTAGCAGTTATCGTATTGTTTTTCCATAAACTTAATCCTTTTTCCCCCAAAAAAAATATGCAGGAAAAAAAGGATACAGTAACTTTGTGGATGAAAGTCCTTGTAGCGGTTGTACCTGCCGGGATTATCGGTGTTCTTTTTAAAGACCAGATTCAGAGCGTATTTTATAATTGTCCGGTTATTGCGGCGGCTTTGGTTGTCTATGGTATTGCATTTATCCTGATTGAGAACAGGAAACGTAAACCGGCAATCAGCAGTTTTCAGGATATGAGCTATAAAACAGCGCTGCTCATCGGCGCGTTTCAGGTGCTTGCATTAATTCCAGGAACTTCTCGTTCCGGTGCAACCATTATTGGTGCGGTATTACTGGGGACTTCCCGCCCGATTGCGGCAGAATTTTCTTTTTTCCTTGCGATTCCAACGATGTTGGGGGCAAGCCTGTGGGAATTAAAAGATGCAGGGTTCGCATTCACCGGCAATGAATGGATGATTTTGATTGTCGGTATGGTAACAGCATTTATCGTATCTTTGTTTGCAATTAAATTCCTGATGGAATTTGTAAAGAAACATGATTTCAAACCGTTTGGTTATTACCGTATTATTCTTGGCGTCCTTGTTCTTCTGCTGTATTTTATGGGTGTTGTGCAAGCGTAAGGCTTAAAATATCAAAGAAAAAGCTGGCTTTGTTTATGGGCAATGTCAGCTTTTTTATCGGGAATATTTGATATTATATACCTAATTAAAAATATTACAACCATAATATAAAAATGGATGCGGATGGGAATAACAGAATCTGATTATGTAGCTGTCTGTTCATTGGCAGTTGGGAAAGAAGGTATTGCAATGGAAACGGATGTACTGATCATTGGTGCAGGGCCGGCTGGGCTTACAGCGGCAATTTATGCGGCGCGTGCCGGGCTGAGAACCGTAGTATTTGACCGCATGATTTATGGAGGTCAGGTGGCAAACACACTGGAAATTGAAAATTATCCTGCGATTGAAAAAATATCCGGCGTAGATTTTTCTAATGCCATTTATGAGCAGGCAATAAAGCTGGGTGCCGAAGTTCGTTTTGAAACAGTAGAAAAACTTGACCTCTATGGCGAAGTTAAAACAATAGAAACCGCGGAAGGCAATGTCTATCATAGTAAAGCGGTGATTATTGCCAACGGTGCAAAGCGGCGTACTTTGGGATGCCCCGGGGAAAAAGAACTGGAAGGCAGAGGCGTTTCTTATTGCGCTACCTGTGACGGCGCTTTCTTTCGGGGCAAAATAGCCGCAGTTGTTGGCGGAGGAAATACTGCATTGGAGGATGCTCTTTTTCTTGCCAATATCTGCGAGAAAGTTTATTTAATTCACCGACGTGATACGTTCCGCGGGGAAAAAATCATGGCTGATTCCGTGAAAGCAAAAGGGAATATTGAAATATTATATCATACGGTGGTAGAAGAAATTATCGGGCAGGATAAAACGTCGGCGGTCAAAATAAGATGTTTAACTGATCATTCTCAACGGGAAATTCCTGTCAGTGCAGTATTTATTGCCGTTGGATTCGCACCGGAAAACCAGATGTTTGCTCATTGGGTAGACTTGGATGAAAGCGGTTACATTATAGCTGATGAAAGCTGCAAAACAAGCTGTAAAGGCGTTTATGCAGCAGGGGACAGCCGGACGAAGCCGCTGCGGCAGATTGTTACCGCAGCGGCGGATGGGGCGGTTGCCGCCTTTATGGCAGCAAATGAAATTAATTTAGGGCAGTTATAACCAAAAGCTAAACAATATATAGAATTTTACTTTCGGGGAAGCGGCGCGGGATTTCCCGCCGGAAAAAAGCTTCCCCATTTTCCTTTAATGCAGGCCGGTAATGGTATTTCCCCATGCCGCGCCCCGTCATTTGTTCCTTGCTGTGAAGTTGGATTGCATTTGGAAAAGCTTCTGTATTAATCATTTTGTGTACGTAGCTGTAAGTCATAAAAATAATCTCGATTGCTAACTGTCTTTTTAGTGAGGGCAGAAGCTTTTGTTCCAGTATGTCCAAAAGCTGTGTGTAAAGTGTTTCCCAGTTTTCAAGGAAAATAACAGGTGCGATTAACAACCCTGTTTGATAGCCTGCGTCATGCAAACGGTTCAGTGCATGAATACGCTGTTCTAATTGTGCGGTTCCAAATTCTGTTTTTTTAATGATCTCTTGCGGGTTTACACTCATGCGGATAATAATTTTTCCGTTGTGAGATAAAGGAAGCAGAGGATCTATCATGTCAAATTTTGTTGGGAATGTCAAATGGCCTTTCCTGCAATGTGCAAAATGTTCAATTGTCCAAATGAGATTGCCTGTAATGGTATTTTCTAAAACTAAATCACTGTTGCTTCCAATTTCAAATACTTTTTCCTGTGCGCAGTTTTCAGAAAAGTGGATAAGCTTTTGCAGCATTTGTTCCCGGTTAACAAAAAGGCGAAGATAGGAACATTTATTATAGTTGCAGACAAGGTAGCAGTATAAACAGCTTGCACTGCATCCCGATGAGGTATAGGGAACCAGATAGTCGGAAACCTTATGGTTTTCAACATACCGATGAGTTTTGCGGGTTCCGATGATAATGTTTTGTTTCATTCTTGGAAACTCGCTGTTGGGTTGTTCTCTGAAAAATGGGATGTTATTATGATTTTCAATAGGAATCCATTCAAGAGCGGAAAATTGATTTTGCAGTTGTTTTCCCAGTGGATAATCCAGTGCGGCAGGCTCGTAATAGATTTTTTTCGGTATCATCATTTTGACCGTGCCTTTCTATTTTGTAAAAATGATATTTATTAGTATGGTTATTTGGGTATGGATTATCAGCTTTTGCGAAGAAAATATAAATCGTAAGAAAAATTTTCCGGATTTTCTCTTGAAACCACAATATATTGTGCTATAATATGTTCAAAACACTAATCATGCTGTTTAGAACGGATGATTTTGGAGGTAAACCATGATTAAATCAATTTTAAAACGTGACGGGCGGCGTGTTCCGTTTTCTATTGAAAAAATTTCAAATGCTGTTGCAAAAGCGCTTCAGGCAAGCAATTCCGGTGAGGCATCCCTTGCGTTTCCTATTGCGGTAAAGGTTGCGGAGGAGTTGGAAGCTATTGGAAAAAATGAAATAACAGTAGAAGAAATACAGGATACTGTAGAGCGGGTACTCATGCAGGAGGGACTGGCAAAAACAGCGAAGGCTTATATTTTGTATCGCCGCAAACGCAGTGATATCCGTGAAGGCAAAACCCAGCTCATGGAAATTTATGATGAAATTACAAACGCTGATGCGTCTGATTCTAATATTAAAAGAGAAAATGCTAACATTGACGGCGATACCGCCATGGGAACTATGCTAAAATATGGCTCGGAGGGGGCCAAACAATATAACCTTTCCAAAATGATTGATCCGGAGCAGGCAAAAGCACATTTGGAAGGAGACATTCATATTCATGATTTGGATTTTTATACATTGACGACTACATGTTGTCAAATTGATCTTTCCAGGCTTTTTCACGGTGGTTTTTCTACCGGCCACGGTTTTCTTCGGGAACCGAACAGCATTGGAACTGCCGCCGCGCTTGCTTGCATTACCATACAGGCAAATCAAAATGAGCAGCATGGCGGACAGTCTGTTCCAAATTTTGATTATTCCATGGCGCCGTATGTGCAAAAAAGCTATCTCAAAGCTTTTCGTCAGAAGCTTGCGGAAAGTCTTGAGATATTTGCAGATGTTGCGGACGGTGATGCTGATGCAAAGGTCATGCTTGAAGCATTAAATAAAGACGGAAAAATGCCTTCCATTACGCCCGATGCAGAATTTGACCAATGTCTGAAGAAAAAAATCACAGAATTTGGTGTTTCACCTGATACAGCAAAACAGATGGTGAAATTTATCCGTCGTCGTGCGGAATTAGATACGGAAAAAGCGACATTTCAGGCGATGGAGGGGCTGATTCATAATCTGAACACCATGCATTCCCGCGCTGGTGCGCAAATCCCATTCAGTTCATTGAATTATGGTACGGATACTTCACCAGAAGGCAGGCTTGTTATCCGTAGTATTCTGTTGGCTACAGAAAATGGTTTGGGCAAAGGCGAAACGCCGATTTTCCCCATTCAGATTTTCAAAGTTAAGGAAGGCATTAACTATAACCCTGAAGATACAAACTATGATTTATTTAAACTTGCATGCCGTGTTTCAGCCAAACGTCTGTTTCCGAATTTTTCATTTTTGGATGCGCCGTTTAACGCGCAATACTATAAGGAAAATAATCCTGCAACGGAAGTGGCCTATATGGGCTGTCGCACTCGTGTTATGGCAAATGCGCAAGGGCGTCCTGAAATTACATACGGCAGGGGCAATTTGAGCTTTACATCGGTAAATTTGCCGCGTATTGCTATAGAAGCCCAAGGTAATGTGGAATGGTTTTTCTCTCAGCTTGACCGAAAGGTTGATTTGGTATTCCGTCAGCTGCTTGACCGCATGAAAATCCAGTGTAATAAAAAAGTCAAAAATTATCCGTTCCTTATGGGGCAGGGGATTTGGCTGGATGCTGATAAGCTTAACCCTGATGATAATTTGAAAGAAGTACTGAAGCACGGCACTTTGACTGTTGGTTTTATTGGCCTTGCAGAAGCGTTGGTTGCCTTGTGCGGTAAGCATCACGGGCAATCTGAACAGGCACAGCAGCTCGGTTTGCGTATTGTTCGTTTTATGCGTGATAAAGCAGACGCTATGACAGATAAAACCGGTTTGAATTTCAGTCTGATTGCTACGCCGGCAGAAGGCCTTTCAGGACGGTTTGTTCGTATGGATCGCCAGCGTTATGGTTCTATTCCAGGGGTGACGGACAGGGATTATTATACTAATTCTTTCCATGTGCCTGTTTATTACGATATTCCTGCTTTTGACAAAATTCAACTGGAAGGCCCGTATCATGCGCTGACAAACGGCGGTCATATTACTTACATTGAATTGGATGGCGATCCGTCTAAAAATTTGGATGCATATGAAGCAGTCGTCCGTTGTATGAAAGAAAACGGTATCGGTTACGGAGCAATTAACCATCCGGTTGACCGTGACCCGGTTTGCGGTTATAATGGGATTATTGACGATGTATGCCCGGGATGCGGGCGGTCCGAAGGGGATGGAAAACCGGATTTTGAGCGTATCCGCCGTATTACCGGATATCTGGTCGGTACACTGGACCGCTTTAATGACGCGAAACGTCATGAAGTCGAAGACCGTGTGAAGCATAGTGTTTCTACAGGTGCAGGCAATATGGAGCAAATTTAATACGGTTATGTTTTTATCTCCCGCCGAACTTTCGGTGGGAGGTTTTCTATGTTGCTTTTTGTTAAAATAAATGTAAATTTTTTGAAATATCGTTACAAAATTGACATAACTATTTTCCCGATTTATGCTATAATAATTTCTATCATAGTTTTTTATGAAAATTCGCCGGCTTATGATGCCGGCGATGTGGTTGAAATGAAAGGTTGCGGAGGCATTTCATGGGAAAACGAATTTTCGCGCTTTTTTTATTGCTTTCCTGTTTTTTAAGCGGCTGTTCCCTAAACTTTAAAGACCCGGAAGATTTAATTAAACCGCCGAAGCCGGGCGGAGATTTAGCGGGAGTACAGGAAGCTTTACAGGCTAAGGTCGGTAAAAATATTATTTTAAAAAATCCTAAAAACGGTGAATATCGATCTGCTTTTATTCAATATGATATAGATAACGACGGAAGCAGAGAAACAATTGTTTTTTATAAGCAAAATTCTGATATGGCGAAGTTACATATGAATATTTTAGATAAAGTTAAGGAGCAATGGGTTTCTGTTGCTGATTTTGATGATTTGGGCAGCGATATTAATGAGCTGATTTTTCAGGATTTAAACGGTTCAGGCGTCTCTGAAATGATTGTAAAATGTGATGCGCTGGAAAATAAACAGTATAATGTTTTGGTTTACACATGGTCGCAGGATGGCCCGCAGCCTTTGCTGAACGAAAGTTATACGGAAATGGCGCTTCTGGATATGGACGCAGATTCTTTTTCCGAATTGCTTTTGCTGAATCTGGATATCAACAGGGGAGTATCAAAGGCAAGGATGCTGAAGCTGGGCAGTGACGGTGTTATGGATATTGGCAGTGAAGTGTTGCTGAGTCCTGATGTTACAGGCTATGTGTCCATAAAAATGGATAAAACAACTCGGGTTTATATTGACAGTTATTGCGGGCCGAATACAATGATTACGGAAATACTGCAATGGCAAAATCATCGTTTGTCGGCATTGCTGATAAATGGAGATATCAATAATACCCAACAGACAAAAAGGGATATCATTATTACGTCGCAGGATATTGACAGTGACGGAATTATAGAAATTCCCAAAAACATACAAATGGTTGGTCAGAATTATACAGATAAAGATGCATTATGGTTGACTGCATGGAATAAATATACCCCGGATAACATCGTTGTAAATGCCAATAATGAACTGACAAGCCAGCAGTTTACTACGGTAATGACCGGTGCTATTAATTTTGCGGATTCTTATATGTTTGTTTATCCGGAGGATTGGGTAAATGATGTTACTGTTGTTCCGGATACAGAACAGCGTTTATGGACTTTTTATCGTTGGGATGCTAAGAATAAAACACAGGGAGCAAAACTGTTGGGTATTTTGACAACAACAAAGACTCAGTGGGAGAAACAGCCTGTAGACGGTTATACCCGCCTAAAAGAAAAAGGGACTACAGTGTATGCTATCCGAATGTTTGATGAACCAAGCGAGCGGGCGTTAACCTTTGAGCAAATGGAAGAAAACTTTATTATTATAAATTAAGTTTGGGGAGTGGTTACAATGAAACGGGTATTGGTTGTTGAAGATGAAGTTTCTATCCGCGAGTTTGTGGCGATTAATCTGAAGCGAAGCGGATATGATGTAATGGAAGCGGGCGACGGAGAAGAAGCGCTGAAAATTTTTGATGCCAATAACGGGGATTTTGCAATAGCTATTTTGGATATTGCCATGCCGATTATGGATGGCTTGACTCTCTGTAAGGAATTGCGTAAACGCAGTTCTCTGTTGGGGATTATTATGCTGACAGCGCGTACGCAGGAAATGGATAAGGTGACAGGTCTGCTCGTGGGCGCTGATGATTACGTAACGAAACCGTTTTCACCGTCGGAGCTGATGGCAAGGGTTGATGCGATTTACCGCCGTATTGCCATGAATAATGCAGAAGCGCGAAAAGAAAAATCAAGTGATGAAATTATTCTCGGTGAATTTATTTTAAATCTGCGCAACCATACATTGACCAAAAACGGAAAATACATAGAACTGACACAGGTGGAATTTCAAATGATGGAATACTTTTTTTCCAATCCGGACGCCGCGCTTGACCGTACGGATATTCTGAACAAAGTTTGGGGCAACGCATACTTTGGAGAAGAAAAAATTGTTGACGTTAATGTTCGCCGCCTGCGTATGAAAGTAGAAGATAATCCATCTGCTCCAAAGCATTTGGTAACCGTTTGGGGGTTGGGTTATAAATGGATTACCGGCGAACATTAAAAATAACACTGAAATCTTGAAACGGCAGTTTCATTTGCTTATGCGCCGGTGCGGCAGAACAGGAGGTATTATGGCGATTAAGGGCATTACCAGAAGATGGATGACAAATATTTTGGGTGTAATCGTTATTATTATGTGTTCAGTTGCCATAGCTGTTTCGGTTGCTCTTGGGCAGTATTATTACGATAGTGTCCGGCGGGAACTTTATTCTCCGGCGGGCAATGCATCCATGTATTTTGCAAAGTATATTGACGGTTCAGATTCTGATTTTTACAGCGGAGCAAGGGAATTTATTGAAAATTTTGCGTATAAAAGCCGTATAGAAGTTTGGGTAATAACAAAGGATGGAACGCCTTATATGTCCTCTCAGGGATTTTTGCCTGAAAATGCCGGAACAATTCCGGATTTGGAAAAAGCCCTTTCTTCTGCTGACGGGCAGGGGGAATGGATTGGAAATCTGGAATCCGGAGAACGGGTTATGGCAGTTACTACGGTGTTATATTCTTCAGCCGGTGTTCGCAGCGGCGCAGTGAGGTATCTGGTATCCCTGACGGATGTGGACATGCAGATTGCTTCCCTCGTTACCGTTGTGTCAGTTGTATGTTTGCTGGTTGTCTTTTTTGTTGTCATTTCCAGTATGTTCTTTATTAAATCGATTGTAAATCCGGTTGGCGTAATTACCGCTACGGCAAAGCAAATTGCGCGCGGCGATTTTAAGGCACGGATTAATAAACACTATGATGATGAAATTGGTGAACTCTGCGATACCATTAATGATATGGCCGGTGAACTTGGAAATGCGGATCAGATGAAAAATGATTTTATTTCAACCATTTCTCATGAGTTGAGAACCCCGCTGACTGCAATTAAAGGGTGGGGGGAAACCCTGAAAGATATTGGCACAGGAGATCCGGAGCTTTTGAATAAGGGTTTGGAGGTTATATCCCATGAAGCAGGGAGACTTGCGGGAATGGTGGAAGAACTTTTGGATTTTTCCCGTATGCAAAGCGGGAGAATGACCCTGCGGAAAGAAAAAATAGATGTTCTTGCAGAATTGGATGAAGCTGTTTTTGTGTTTCGTGAACGGGCACAGCGCGAGGGTATTGAAATTACGTATATGCCGCCGGAAGTGCCGGCGCCTGCCGATGGGGACGCGGATAGAATTAAGCAGGTATTTGTCAATATTTTGGATAATGCGTTTAAATATACCGGCTCCGGAGGCAAGGTATTTATTGACGCCGAGTTATTAGACGGTACCATAAAAGTACAGATTCGTGATACGGGATGCGGTATCAAAAAAGAAGATCTGCCGCATGTTAAGGAAAAATTCTACAAAGCAAATCAAGGAGTGCGTGGTTCAGGAATTGGCCTTGCGGTTACGGATGAAATTATAAAACTGCATGGCGGAGAATTGCTTGTTGACAGCGTAGAGGGTGAAGGTACTACGATTACCATTCTTCTTCCGGCGCTGGTAACACCTGTGGAAGAAATCACTTTGATATCGGAATTAGAAAGGAGTTCATCGGATGAATCAAAATAATAACGGCGGACAATGCAGTGTACATAAGACTTCCATTGGAGGTCAGGCTCTGATTGAAGGAATTATGATGCGCGGACCGAAAGGAACTGCGCTGTCCATTCGTTTGCCTGACGGGACGATTGAAACCGGCTATAAAAATTTTACTTCTATTAAGGAGAAACACAAGTGGCTTGGGTGGCCTATTATCCGTGGAATTACAGGTATGGTGGAATCTATGAAGATTGGATATGCTTGCCTGATGGAATCAGCGGAAAAAGCGGGGATGGATTTGGAAGAAGAAGGTGAACCGGGCAAATTTGAACAATGGCTGACCCGCGTTTTTGGCGATAAGCTGATGAACGTGTTAACAGGGTTTGCCGCTGTTATCGGCGTTGTGCTGGCAGTATTCTTGTTCATGTGGCTTCCTGTTTTTGTGTTTAACACCATCAATACATATCTGGCAGGAGGCAGTATTACTGCCTGCCGCGCCTTGGTTGAAGGCATTATGCGTATTGTTATTTTTATTGCTTACATTGGGTTATGTTCCAGAATGAAAGAAATACACCGCGTTTTTCAATATCACGGTGCGGAGCATAAAACGATTTTCTGTTATGAGAATGGACTGGAGCTTACTGTTGAGAATGTAAAAAAGCAATCTCGGTTTCATCCGCGTTGCGGAACCAGTTTTTTGTTTGTAATGTTAATTTTAAGTATTGTTGTATCGGCAGTTATTTCAAATCTTTTTCCAATTTTAACTGCAAATTCCCTGTTGTGGGTGTTAATAAAAATATTGCTGATATTCCCTGTTATGGGAATTGGCTATGAATTTATAAAATATGCAGGCAGGCATAATAACCTCTTTGTTAAGATAGTATCTGCTCCCGGGCTTTGGATGCAGCGTCTGACAACCAAAGAACCTACAGATGATATTATCGAGGTTGGCATAGAATCCTTAAAAGCAGTGATTACAGATAACCCGGAAGACGATGCAATCCGGTAATTTTTTCAGAGGTGGTAGCTTGACTTTATCAGAAGCTTATCGAACCGGAATGAAACGGCTAAAACAGGCAGGGTGTGAAAATCCTGCCTTTGATACTATTTGCCTGATGGAAAAGAATTTGGGGGCTGACCGCAGTAAACTTGCGGCTTTTGGAAATATGCCCGTTGAAGATGCTTTGTGCAGTATTTTTTTTCAGGATATCGAGAAACGCATGGCAGGGGAACCTCTGCAATATATTTTAGGTGAATGGGAATTTATGGGACTGCCGTTTCGTGTAGGCAAAGGAGTTTTAATTCCAAGACCTGATACGGAAACTCTTGTGGAAACAGCGTTGCAGGAACTGAAAAAAACAGAGTGCCCGCGTGTGCTCGATTTGTGCGGTGGCAGCGGATGCGTTGGAATCAGTATTGCAAAATTATGCTCTTCTTCACAGGTTTCTATCGTGGAATTATCTGAAACGGCAGCAGTTTATCTGAGGGAAAATATTCAAAGGAATCAAGCTACAAATGCTTCAGCGATACTGGGCGATGTTTTAAGCGGCCCGAAAAGTATTCAGCCTTTGGAACCTGTTGCAGCTTTGCTTTCCAACCCGCCGTACATTCCGGCGGAAGAAATTTGCAGTTTACAGCGTGAGGTGCTGGTTGAACCTGAGATAGCTTTGAACGGCGGAAAAGACGGACTTTTATTTTATCGTGCAATTGCAGAAAAATGGTTTTCCTGTCTTGCCCCGGGCGGTTTTGCCGCTGTAGAATGTGGGATATATCAAGCTGATGACGTTGTATGGATTTTTAAATTGGCAGGTTTGCAGCGTGTGCGAAAGATTAAAGATTTATGCGGAATTGAGCGTGTTGTTATTGGATTCACTTCAGGTGAATAATTTTAGGTGTCTTTTGTGTTGGTGATTAAAGGTTTTGTCGGTTTTATCATGTGTCTTGACAAAGGTCAGGGCGCCATACTAAAATAAAAACGGTAATACGTCTTGAGTGAAAAAGGAAAAAGTGATAGATATGGATAGAAATGAATTATTAGAACTGTTATCTGCTGATTTACTGTGGGAAATTATATCAGCTAAAGTTGAGGAAGTAAATCAAATACCTGCCATGCTAAAAAATATTGGATATTTGGATGATAAAGAAGAACTCATTTCCCAAATAAACAATTGTGAGGTTTTTGATTCAGAACCTTTAAATGTAATTGGATTTACGGTGAAAGAAGAAAAGATTTTTATAGATTTTGAAATGTCCTTTCTTTTATCAGCATGGCATGATAAGAAATCTCTTTTGCGTATTACGGCGGCTGTATCAGGAAAATGTTCAGTACCTGATGTGAACGTATTTGATTGGGAAAACAGGGATGCGGAAGAAGCAGGAATTGTAAATGTTCTGGAGTTAAACTATGTTGATGTGGAATGCGATGATATGCGTGTTGTATAAATCTGTTATTTCAGACGATTTATCGGTTTGTTGTTTCTATTTTAACTCAAAAGGTAACAGGGACAATAAAATACCCCTGTTAGCGTGTTTTATTTTTTCCTGTGAGTTTATTAACTGTATATGCTGAATGAAAAGCGTCTAATATATAGGCGCAGATGATTTTATTTGTAAGGGTGATGTTGTTGTTAAGTACATTAATCCGGGAGGGGTTTTCTCAAAATACCATTTTTTTGTTGTTTTCCAGTTTGTTTGTTGTTTTCTGCACATTACCCGTCCATGAAATGGCACATGCCTTTATCGCCTATAAATTAGGTGATAATACAGCGAAAAATATGGGGCGCCTTACCATGGACCCATTCAAGCATCTGGATTGGTTTGGTTCTGTCCTAATTGTTTTATTTGGATTTGGTTGGGCGAAGCCGGTTCCAGTGAATCCCGCTAATTTTAAAAATCCCAAAAAGGGAATGGCGCTTACTGCCTTAGCAGGCCCCATATCAAATTTGCTTATGGCTTTTTTATTTATGTTGATTGCGAATGGTATTGGTTTAATTCCCGCAACACAGGATACAATTTATTATATCAACATGATTTACTTGTTTCTTTTTTATGCAGCAGTAATTAATATAACGCTTGCCGTTTTTAATTTGATTCCTGTACCGCCGCTGGATGGATCCAGACTGCTTTGTGCATTTTTGCCGGATCGCCTTTATTTTAAAGTCATGCAGTATGAGCGTTATTTTATGTTGGTAATTCTGCTTCTTTTAATTACCGGTGTTTTGGATATTCCTATCAACTTCCTGAGCGATTTGCTTCTCAGAGGGATTGTTTATCTTGCCAATTTGCCGTTTGCCTTTTTTAGATAACAGGAGGCGGGTATGGAAAAACTATCATTTAAACTGCCGGTTTTTGAAGGGCCCCTTGATTTGCTTTTACACTTAATATCAAAGCACAAGCTGAATATTTATGATATCCCTATCACAGAACTTGTAGAGCAATATTTGCTTTATATTGAGCAGGTGCGCGAACAGGATATGGATTTGGCAAGCGAGTTTTTGGAGATGGCCGCACGATTGGTTTATTTAAAAACAGTTTCCTTACTGCCAGTGCATGAGGAAGCGGAAGAACTCAAACGTGAATTGACCGGTGAGCTTTTAGAATACCGTGATTGTAAAATCATGGCAGGGAAGCTTGCACAACAGGCGAAAGGCGGCGATTACCTGCTTCGGAAACCTATGGAGCTTCCAAAGGATTTATCTTACAAACGTCAGCATCAGCCGGAGGAACTGCTGAATGCATATATATCTGCTTTAGGCAAAGGCAGACGGCGGCTGCCGCCGCCGGTGACAGCATTTAGCGGGATTGTAACCCATAAAATTGTTTCTGTAGGTTCAAAGATTATATTTGTATTGCGCCGTCTTTGGAAACGAGGGCAAGTACCTTTTCAAGATTTATTTCAAAGCGCACCTACGCGTTCCGATATGGTTGCAACCTTTCTTGCCGTACTGGAACTGGTGAAAGGCAAGCGGGTAACGGTTGATGAAACAGATGGGGAACCCAGTATTATTTTGCATAAGGGGGAACAGTAACCTTTGAATATTCAGGAAATGCAGGGAGCGGTAGAAGCAATTCTGTTTGCCGCAGGGGAGCCGCTGGAACCTGATAAGATTGCAGCTTCCCTTTTAATTGATAAGGAAATGGCGGTTAAGATTATCCGGCGTTTGGCGGATGATTATGAAGAAGGGCAGCGGGGAATTTGCATCCTTGAACTGGATGGAAAATATCAAATGACAACTCGTTTGCAGTATGCACAGCAAATCCGGCAGACTTTGGAAATCAAACGGAATACGCCTCTTTCTCCTGCCGCTTTCGAGGTTTTGGCTGTGGTTGCTTATAATCAGCCAATAACAAAAGCATTTGCAGATCAGGTACGCGGTGTTGACTGCGGCGGCGTCATCAACAGCTTATGCCAGAAAGGGCTGATTGAAGAAAAGGGCCGTTTGGAACTGCCGGGCCGACCGTTGGTTTATGGGACCACAGACGCTTTTCTGCGCTGTTTCTGCCTGCGTTCTCTGGATGAACTGCCGCCTTTGCCGCAAAAAGAAGCAGAACAGATAAATCATGCTTCTGAAAGTCAGGAATCTTTACCGTTACGGCCGCAATTACAGTAATAAAAGAATATGCGGGAGGCGATTGATTGACGGTTTTGTATATAGTTTTTGGAATCCTGCTTTTTATTTTTTTGCTGCTTTTGTGTCCGGTTAAAATCCGGCTGGATTACACGGACAGGCTTTCTGTAATAATTCGTTTTTTATTCTTGAAATTCCGTATATCTCCGCCGGATAAGGAAAAAATTGAGAAAGAAGACAAAAAGAAAACGTCCAAAACCGGAACCGGCAAAAAAGGGGGAAAAAAGAATTTTTTGCACACCCTCTATGAGGAAGAAGGTTTCAGCGGGGCACTGCATTTTTTACAAGCGATTGCTGATATTTTAAAAGACGCAGCAAAGGGAATATTATCTCATTTAGTAATATGCCTGATGGACGTTAGACTGATTATTGCAGGCGAAGATGCCGCAAATACAGCGGTTCTTTACGGCGGCGTTTGTTCTGCGGTTTTTCCACTGCTATCATGGATTTGCTCTTGTGCGAAAGTACGTAAATATCACGCGGATATCCGTCCTGATTTTATTGCATCGAAAAGCCGGGCAGAGATAGCATTGGAGTTTTCTATTTTGCCCCTTTTTGTTCTTATTACCGGTGCAGGGGGATTGTATCATTATATAAAAAATATTGTTCTGGCAAGAAATAAACAAAAACAAGGCGGTGCTGAAACATGAAAGATAACCAGGTAGGAGATCTGATGGGTCTCACGATTCAGAAAATCAAGGAAATGGCGGATGCAAATACTGTAATCGGCGAGCCAATCCGCGAAGGTGATGTTACAATGATTCCCATATCCAAAGTCTCTTATGGCTTTGCTTCCGGCGGTTCAGATTTTCCGTCTAAATCCAATGCTGAGCTTTTTGGAGGAGGAGGAGGAGCTGGTATCAGCATTACTCCGATTTCATTTATTGTGATTCATGGCAGTGATGTCCGTATGCTCCATGTAGATACGAATGACAGTACTGCTGAAAAACTTGTCACAATGATTCCGGAAATATTAGATAAAATCAGTGATTTTATTGAAAAAAACAAAAAGAAAAAACAGGAAGAAAAAGAGAATGGGCAAGTAGAGTAAAATTTGCTGAATTTATCTGTTAAATAATAATTTCACTGTCTGGCAGCATATATATTAGTGGCAGGTGGTGATTTTATTGAAAAGAATAACAGCGCTCTTTCTAACTTTATTTATGTTTCTCTCGCTCCCTGTATATGCAGAGGAGCCGCCGGTGCCGGAAGTAAGCGGGAAATCCGTAATTCTTGTAGAGGCGCAAAGCGGCAGGGTTCTGTTTGCTAAAAATGAAAAAGAGAAACTGCCCATGGCGAGCACAACTAAAATTATGACGGCACTGCTCGCCGCCGAATCTGGAGAACTGGAGAAGGAAATTGTTGTTACAAAAGAAATGCTGCAGGTGGAAGGCACTTCTATGGGGCTTCTTCCCGGCGATACCGTTACGGTAGAAGGCCTTATTTATGGAATGCTTCTGCAATCCGGCAACGATGCGGCAAATGTAACTGCTTTGACATTAGCTGGGAGCAAAGAAAAATTTGCCGATATGATGAATCGGAGGGCACAGGAATTGGGAATGAAAAATACCCATTTTGTAACGCCTTCAGGTTTAGATGCGGAAGGACATTATTCTACGGCAGAGGATATGAGCAAGCTGGCACGCGCCGCCCTGAACAACCCTGTTTTTGCTCAGGTATGTGCACAGAAAACTGCCCGCGTGGAATATGGAAATCCGCCATACATGCGTACAATGACGAACCACAATAAGCTTCTGAAAATGTACGAAGGGACGATTGGTGTCAAAACGGGTTTTACCAAAAAAAGCGGAAGATGTTTGGTATCAGCCGCAGAGCGTGATGATATTACATTGGTAGCGGTAACCTTGAATGACCCGAATGACTGGTCTACCCATAAGGAACTGTTTGACTACGGCTTCGGCCTATTAAGCCGCACAGAGCTTAACAGTGATATTGCAGGGCTCCGTTTGGATGTTGTAGGTTCAGTGCTTGAACAGGTTGCATTAACTTATGCACAGCCTCCGGCGGCAAGTTTAAAGCAGGGTGAAAAAGAACGGATAACTGCAAAAACTTATCTGAAAAAGTTTGAATATGCCCCGCTGGAAACAGGACAGATTGTGGGTTATACGGAATATTACCTTGATGGGACGCTCATTTGTAATGAGCCGATTATCTGTGCCCAAAGTGCGGATTTAGATCCCAAAACGCTGATGCCGCCGGAAAAGGAAGGCTTTTGGGCGGGAATTTGGTCTTTTATCAAGGGCATTTTTGATTAATTAGGAGGACGTAATGGAAAAAATCCGACTGCAAAAATATATGGCGGACTGCGGTGTTGCATCCAGGCGCAAGGCTGAGGATATAATCCGTGCTGGACGTGTAAAGGTCAATGGGATTACTGCAAATATTGGCGATAAAATTAACCCGAAAAAAGATAAAGTATCTGTAAACGGCAGAAAACTGACCCATGAGGAAGGTCCGGTTTATTTAATGCTTCATAAACCCCGCGGATTTGTTACCACCATGAGTGATGAAATGGGCAGAAAATGTGTTGCGGAATTGGTTTCTGATGTTAACAACAGAATTTATCCCGTAGGCAGGCTCGACCGTGATTCGGAGGGCCTGCTTCTTATGACCAATGACGGGGCATTTGCCAATGCTATGATGCACCCGAAACACCATGTTCCCAAAACTTACCGTGTTACCGTTCGGCCTTCGGTTACTGAGCAGCAGCTTACGGCAATCACAGTAGGTATGGTGATAGACGGGCAGAGGACAGCCCCAGCGGAAGTTCACGTTATTCAGCGTGAAGAAGGCAGGGTTGTTTTGGAAATTATCCTGTATGAGGGACGCAACCGTGAAATCCGTAAAATGTGTGAAAGTTTGGGATTAGAGGTTGCAAGGCTTAAACGTATTGCTGTCGGCGGTGTAAAACTTGGTATGCTCCAGCAGGGGAAATGGCGTATGCTTACCCCTGCGGAAGTAAAAAAACTGATGGATGCCGCCGAACGTACGGCTGATGATGGACATGCCGTTGCTGGCAGGGGAGGTGTACGGCGGTGATTAAAGTTTCACCTGTCTTATCTAAAGACGAGATTCATGAAATATTTGCGCAGTATCATTTGTGCGCGGGCGATGATTCGGCGGTATTGACTGCAATGAACGGTTCCGATATTTTAGGCAAATGCCTTTTGGAATGCCGTGAAGACGGCGTTCATATCCTTGCCATTGATTTTCAGCAAGGGGATGATTCGCTTGTGGATTGGCTGATGCGTGCAGCAATGAATTATGCGGCGAACCGCGGAGCATATTTAGCATATTGCGGTTTATCGCAATATGAAGATGTCCTTTTAAGCCTGTCTTTTGAAAAAAAGGGCGATATATATATCGGCGAGGTTCCGGAGATTTTTAAAGGATGCAAAAAATGCGGCGGAAATACGCAGTAATCTATATCGTGTTCCTATGGGAAAATCATAGGAAATACTTGCCATTTTTTGAAAAAAAGGATATAATCAATAAGTATATGTTTCAGCGATAATGATTCGCACACTTTGGTGCTATAGAATGGGAGGAATCCAGATGAGTTTGCTTAGCAAACTGAACGAGAAAAATGCAGAAATCAGTGACAGCCCAGCCCGTCAGCGTCTGGCGATGCTGTTTGACGAGGGTGCGTTTACTCAGTTAGATACTTTTGGCCGTTCTGAAAACGGTCCGGTTGAAGTGGTTGCTGGTTTTGGCACAGTGGAGGGAAGTCCTGTCTATGCTTTTGCGCAGGATAGTACCGTTGCAGGCGGCGCTGTTTCCAGAGCGGCCGCAATGAAAATCAAAAAAGTGTATGACCTTGCTTCAAAAACCGGAGCCCCGATTGTAGCGGTTTACGATTCTAAAGGCGCAAGGCTTGCCGAGGGTGTGGATGCCCTTTCTGCTTATGGAGAAATGCTCTTGCATGCCAATAATATTTCCGGCGTTGTGCCGCAGATTGCAGTAGTTGCCGGAACATGCGGCGGCACTGCCGCTATGCTTGCTGCAAGCGCAGATATTGTTATTATGTCTGAAAAAGCAGAACTGTTTATTGGTGCTGACGGGGATAAAAACGCTCAGGCAGCAGCGAAAGCAGGCGTTACCCATATTACCGCTGCGGATGATAAGGAAGCAATGCTTGCCGCACGTAGTGTGATTTCCAAACTCCCATTGAACAATTTAAGTGCCGCGCCGATTTCTGATTTTGATGAAGCTGACGGATGTTCTGAGAAATTCCGTGCGGCCAGTGAAAATATTGCGGGCGCGGATACTTCAGCCCTTGCCGCATGTATTGCAGATTTGGGAAGCATTACAGAATTACAGAAGGATTTTGGTACAGCAGTTTATACCGCCCTTGCGGGTATCGGCGGAACAACCGCAGGTATCGTAGCTTTTAACGGACAGGTTATTGACCATAAATCTGCGGTAAAAGCGGCGCGTTTTGTTCAATTCTGTGATGCTTATGCGTTGCCGGTGATTACGTTGGTTAATACGCCTGGTTTTCAGACAGATGGCTGTGCATGCATGATTCGTGAAGCGGCGAAGCTTTCTCATGCTTATGCAGAGGCTACAACGCCTAAGATTGCTCTGATTACAGGTAAAGCAATCGGTGCAGCTTATATTGCTTTGGCGGGCCGTGCGGCAAATGCCGATATGGTGTTTGCATGGCCAAGTGCAGAAATCGCTTCTTTGCCGGAAGACGCCGCTGTTACCATACTGTATCATGATAGACTGGCTAAAAACGAAAAACGTGCAGATTTAACTGCTGAATATAAAGAAAACGTTTCATCCGCATTTGCTGCTGCGGCATGCGGCGGCGTAGATGATGTTATTGACCCTGCTGATACGAGAGCAAAAATAATTTCCGCTATGGATATGCTTGCAGGCAAGAGGGTTTCCCGCATGCCGAAAAAACATTCCAATATGCCGCTTTAATTTCCATAAAAGGTGGAAATGTTCGATAAACGCTGAATTTGTCAGGAGGAAAAATTATGAAAAGATTGACTATAACCGTAAATGGTGTTGCTTATGATGTTCAGGTAGAAGAAGCAAACGGCTCTGCTCCGGCTGGTTCTGCCCCTGTTGCCGCTCCTAAAGCCGCTGTTCCGGCCGCACCGGTGCCTGCTGCAGCGCCAGCTGCGCCGGCGGCTTCTGCTCCGGCTGCCGATGCTGAGGTTATTTCAGCCCCAATGCCTGGGACAATTTTAAATATTAAAGTAAAAGCCGGCGATGACGTTAAGAAGGGCGATGTCCTTTTGGTTCTGGAAGCAATGAAAATGGAAAACGAGATTATGGCTCCGCGTGATGCAAAGGTTGCCGGTGTTCATGTTAACAAGGGCGATAGTGTAGAATCCGGTAAGGCTCTCGTTTCCCTGCAATAACCGTTTGGACGGAATTCTTATGTGAAAGAGGTGCTTTCGTTGGCACAGAAGGTAAAAATTACAGAGACGGTCCTTCGTGACGCGCATCAGTCGTTGATTGCAACACGTATGTCTATTGATGAAATGATGCCGGCATTAAGCATGTTGGATAAAGTAGGTTTTCATTCTCTGGAATGCTGGGGCGGCGCAACATTCGATTCCTGTATTCGTTTTTTGGGCGAGGATCCATGGGAAAGGCTTCGTACTATTCGTAAGGCTTGCCCGAACACTAAACTGCAAATGCTGTTCCGCGGGCAGAATATGCTGGGCTACCGCCATTATGCGGATGATGTAGTGGAATACTTTGTGCAGAAAACAATTGCCAACGGTATGGATATTATCCGTATCTTTGATGCATTGAATGATATTCGTAATCTTCAAACTGCAATGCGCGCTACGAAAAAAGAAGGCGGACATATGCAGGTTGCGATTTCCTATACGACAGGCCCTGTATTTGATGTGAATTACTATGTTAATTATGCAAAGCGCATTGAAAGCGCAGGTGCGGATTCTATTTGCCTGAAAGATATGGCGGGCTTGCTGACCCCATATGGAACTTATGAGTTGGTCAAAGCGTTGAAAAAGGCTGTTAAAATTCCGATTCAGCTTCATTCCCATTATACATCCGGGTTGGCGTCTATGGTTCAGTTAAAAGGAATCGAAGCCGGTGTAGATATGATTGATACCGCAATGTCGCCTTTAGCATTGGGTACTTCTCATCCGGCTACGGAATCTATGGTTGCCGCGCTTCAGGGAACTCCGTATGATACTGGGTTGGATTTAAAACAGCTTTCAGAAATCCGTGATTATTTTGCTGCTCTTCGTGAGAAATATCTTGCAAATGGTTTGCTGAACCCGAAAATGCTGGGTGTTGATGCAAATACACTGCTTTATCAGGTTCCGGGCGGAATGCTGTCTAATTTGGTATCGCAGCTGAAACAGGCGGGCAAAGCAGATAAGCTTGATGAAGTATTGCGCGAAGTGCCGAGGGTACGGAAAGATTCAGGCTATCCGCCGCTGGTTACTCCAACCTCTCAGATTGTTGGTACACAGGCAGTGTACAATGTTATTATGGGCGAACGCTATAAGATGGTAACTAAAGAATTCAAAGATTTGGTTGCAGGCAAATACGGTAAAACTCCAATGACAATTGATCCTGCATTCCGTAAGAAAATTTGCGGTGATATGGAAATTATTGATTGCCGTCCTGCGGATTTGCTTCAGCCTGAGCTTGAAAAGCTGAAAGCAGAAATGAATCCTGATTTTAACGAGCAGGAAGAGGATGTTCTCACTTATGCGCAGTTTGGTCAGGTAGCAAATAAATTCTTTGAAGAGCGCCGCAATAAAAAATATGGGATTGACGGTGTGCATCTGGATTTGACAAATAAAGTTCATCCGGTATAATAAGTGTTAATATAGGTTTTAAAACAGGGAGCTGAAATGCTCCTTGTTTTTTTGTTATTATAACAGGCAATGGTAATGAAATTATACTGTGATTATTGTACATCAATCATACAAGTAAGGTAAGAAGGGAACAAGGCATATTTTTGAGTGGCCAGATAGAAAGAGATTTTGAGGAGTATCTTTTTGATGATTAAACAGTTACAAAATCTTGAAAGAAACGGCGGTTTAAGCTCTAATTGGTTTATGTTGGCATATTAATATGGACAAAGATAAATTTGCTATGCTATAATGACCTTATTAGAGGAAATTTGAACGTTTGAGGAGGAGATGATGATGTTTTTTATTGGAATGCTTCCTATCATTATTTTGTTGGTTTATTTTGTGTATTCGAGGAGTAAATACAAAAACATATCAAATGCAGGAGCTTTTTTCTTTGAGAATAATAATCTTGTACTAAACACGGGGATACCATACCCTATTCCATTTGGCGATATTGAATGTGTTGAACTGAAATATAATCCGTGGGAGTTAGAACATAAGTTGTCTTATAATATGGCAATAAAGGTCTTAAAGAAAGACGGAAAAATAAAACAAATATTTTATAAAGGATACAGAACTGCGAAATTAGCTTTGCCCTCTGATATGAAAGCAGCGTTAGAGGAAAAGGGCGTACGTTGTGTGATGGTTGATAAGTAAAGATAATCTTCGGTTTGCTGGGGAGATAGCAAAGTTAGGCGAGGTCAAGGGGGATTATTCCGTTCATTTAAACCTTGACGGTTGTCTGCTGTCCTGCCACTTTCCCAGAGTGTGACCGAACTTCTGGACACTGTGTTCCAAAGTTTAGGGAATGAGATTTCTTATATGTCCTGTCTGTTGATGAAAATAGTCCTGCGCTTGCGTTTTTTTGCCCTGCACTCCCAGTTCTGTTTTCATGCCGTTTCAAATGCCATTGACCTCTCCGGTGGCAATGCCATTTGGACTAACAAAAAAACGCAAAGCGGCATGATGACCCTTCGCCGGAGCCATAGTGCCACCTTGTAGTTTCTTGCAAACTGTACTTTACCGCTATATTATTGCGGTTTCTGTTAAAAAAGAAAAGGAGTATAAAAATGAAAAAACGAATGTTATCTTTGTGCATGGTGTTGCTATTAATCATTGCAGCATTGCCGCTGACAGCAAGTGCGGCAGATGAGGTGGAGATTAATGAAACCAATTTTCCTGACCCGATTTTCCGTAATTATGTAAGTGAAAATTTTGATTTAAACGGAGATTTGCTTCTTAATTCAGACGAAATAGCGGCGGTTACATCACTGGATCTTTCCAATACACAAATAGCGGATTTGCAGGGAATCAAATTTTTTCCGTTAACTTCCCTTGATGCGAATGGATGCACCGATTTACATATTTTAGATTGTTCGTACATTTCATCGCTGATTAGTCTTGATGTAAGCGGATGCACTGCGCTGCAAATTTTGAATTGTTCTAATACTCAATTAACTAATCTCGATGTGAATAAATGCACCGTATTGCAAATTTTGAATTGCAATAACACCAAATTGGTTAATCTTAATGTGAGTGGATGCGTTGCATTAACCGATCTCAATGTAAGCGGTTGCACCGCGCTGCAAACTTTGAATTGTTATAATACCCAATTAACCGATCTCAATGTAAGCAGATGTACCACACTGCAAACTTTGAATTGTTGGAATACTCAATTAACCGATCTCGATGTCAGTGGATGCACCGCACTGCAAATTTTGAATTGCGACAAAAACACCCGATTAACTGCTCTCAATGTGAATGGATGCACCGTATTGCGAACGCTGAATTGCAATAACACCAAGTTGGTTAGTCTTAATGTGAGCGGATGTGTGAAATTAGCTTATTTATATTGTTATGATACTCAATTAACCAACCTTGATGTAAGCGGATGTACCGCGTTGCAAATTTTGTATTGTAATAATACCCAATTGACCAACCTTAATGTAAGCGGATGCACCGCACTGCAAATTTTGTATTGCGATAATAATACCCAATTAACCGCACTTGATGTAAGCGGATGCACCGCGCTGCAAAATTTAAAGTGTAATAAAACCCAATTAATCAACCTTGATGTAAGCGGATGCACTGCGCTGCAAAATTTATATTGTTGTTATACCCAATTAACTAACCTTGATGTAAGCGGATGCGTGAAATTAACTAATTTAGATTGTTCTAATACCCAATTAACCAGCCTTGATGTAAGCGAATGCACTGCGCTGCAAGATTTGGGTTGTTCTAATACTCAATTAACCAATCTTGATGTAAGCAGATGCATAAAATTGTCTTCTTTATATTGTCATAATACCCAATTAACCGATCTCGATGTAAGCAAATGCACCGCGTTGCAAACTTTGAATTGTTATAATACCCAATTAACCAACCTTGATGTAAGCGAATGCACCGCGCTGAAAACTTTGGATTGTTCTAATACCCAATTAACCAATCTTGATGTAAGCGGATGCACCGTGCTGAAAACTTTGGATTGTTCTAATACCCAATTAACCAATCTTGATGTAAGCGGATGCACCGTGCTGAAAACTTTGGATTGTTATCGTACCCAATTAACTGATCTCGATGTAAGCAACTGCACTGCATTGCAAATTTTGAGTTGTTATAATACCCCCAAATTAACTAACCTTGATGTAAGCGGATGCACCGCATTGCAAACTTTGAATTGTTCTAATACCCAATTAACCAACTTTGATGTAAGCAAATGTATCGCTCTGCAAACTTTGTATTGTGATAATACTCAATTAACCAATCTTGATGTAAGCAAATGTACCGTGCTGCAAACTTTGTATTGTGATAATACCCGATTAACTAACCTTGATGTAAGCAGATGCGTGAAATTGATTTCTTTATATTGTCATAATACCCAATTAACCGATCTCAATGTAAGCGGATGTACCGCATTGCAAGTTTTGGACTGTTTTGATACCCGGCTGACTGGCCTTGATGTAAGCGGATGCACTGCATTGCAAGTTTTGAAGTGCCATTACTCGCAGTTAACGAAATTAGATTTAATTAAAGAATGCGGAACTTTGATAGTGGATAGTCAAACGTCGAGTTTGGAAGTCAAAAAAATATCCGATGAATGGACGGTAAATTTGACAGAATTGGTTGGTATGGAAAATTTGAATAAAGTGGAACTCAAAGAAGGGCAGGCATGGCAGTGTGATGCGGCAACAGGCCTTGCTTTTTATACCGGTGAAGGCGTACCTGATCAGTTAGTGTATTATTATAACGGAAATAATCTTCCGGCACAAAAAATGGATGTAACAGTAGAACTTTTTGAAAAAGAAGCACAGTCATGCGTTGTGATGAAGCAGGACGCAGAGAAAGCATATGTAAACGGAATAATTGCTCCTACCACGCAGTATGCGTCCGGTTATGCAAAACCGAAAAATATCAACGGCACAATGCAGTTGCCTCTGCGCTATATCGCAGAGGTGAATGGCTTTGCTGTGAATTACGATGAAAACACAGGAAAAACTAAAGTAACCAATCCAGAGGACGAAACGTATCTTTTGATAACGCCGAACAGCACAACTGTCACAAAACATACAGCGGACGGAACTCAGATTGGTTCCTCTGATGCTCCGCTTGCGTTCAATATTGAAAACGGCATAACTATGGGGCCGCTGCGTTTTACCTGCGAAGCTTTAGGGCTGGCAGTTTCCTATCAGGAAACCTCCCACGGTATTTATATTGTTATCTCTCAGCGTGTGCTGACAGATGCAGATGCACTTGCAAAAATTGAAAAAGCTTATCAGCTTGGGCTGTAAAATTAAATTTTTTATCGGCCGTTTGCGATAAAAAATAAAAAACGGATGTAATGATATAACGGGCAGGCGCTTTGATGTGTCTGCCTGTTATTTTGTAATGAAAGACTGTTTTCGGCAAAATTATTTTTTATTTTACATAAACAGGAAATAAATAGTTGAATTTATCTATATATATGTTAAAATATTATGTATCGTTTTATCAATAGGTAAATGAGCCTATGGATATAATATTGTAATTTACGGTAAAAAAGAAAGGAAGTAAAAATGAAAAAACGAATGTTATCTTTTTGTTTGGCATTTATGCTGATAATATCAGCATTGCCAATGACTGTTAGTGCGGATGTTGGAGTAAGCATAAACATTGATGAGAATTTTTTTCCTGACCCGGTATTTCGCAGTTATGTAAGCAAGTATTTGGATTTAAACGGAGATTTATTGCTTAGTGAATATGAAAGAGAAAAAGTTACATCTATAGATTTGTCTAAAACTGCAGTAGCAGATTTGACGGGAATTGAACGTTTTTCATCTACCTTGGTTAGTTTAAATGTTAGCGGATGTACGGATTTAACAAGTATAAATGTTTCAGGTGCTGGACTTACTATTGGATGGGGGCCTACTTCATCTGCATACAATCAATTAACGAATATAAATGCGAGTGGTTGCACCCAATTAAAAAGTTTGGCTTGTAGATTTAATCGGCTGAACAGTTTGAATGTGAGCGGTTGTATTGCATTAACCAGTTTAAATTGTGGTAGTAATCAGTTAAGTAGTTTGGATATAAGCAGTTGTACCCAATTAACCGGTTTGGATTGTAGTAACAATCGGTTAAGTAGTTTGGATGTAAGCAAATGTACCAGATTAGCAAATTTGATTTGTGATATTAATCAGTTGAGCAGTTTAGATATAAACAAATGTACCCAATTACAAAATTTGAGTTGTGCTAACAATCATCTAACTACACTGGATAGACAGTTACCTTTAGGAGGGGGAGTTATTAAAGTCTTAATAACTCAGGCAAAGTCTCAAACATCGAATTTGGAAATTCAAAAAACATCTAATGGCTGGACAGCAGATTTGTCCAAACTGGTTGGGACAGAAAACCTGAATAAAGTAGAACTCAAAGTGGGACAGAATTGGCAATATAACACAGCAACAGGGCTTGCCTCTTATACTGGTGAAGGAACACCGTCGGAATTGGTATATTATTATAATGGAAACAGTATAAATTTAAAAACTGCGATGGATGTAACAGTAACTCTTTCGACAAAGCAGAATGTTGTTATGAAGCAGGGCGCAGAGAAAGCGTATGTGAACGGAATAGTTGCCCCCACCACGCAGTATGCATCCGGTTATGCGAAAATGGAAAATATCAGCGGCACAATGCAGCTGCCTCTGCGTTATATCGCGGAGGTGAATGGTTTTACTGTAAACTACGATGAAAGTACAGGAAAAACCAGAGTAACCAATCAGGAAGATGGAACATATCTCTTGATAACGCCGAACAGCACAACTGTTACAAAACATACAGCGGACGGAACTCAAGTTGGTTCTTCTGATACCCCGCTTGCGTTTAGCATTAAAAACGGTGTAACTATGGGGCCGCTGCGTTTTACCTGTGAAGCTTTAGGGCTGGCAGTTTCCTATCAGGAAACCTCCCACGGTGTTTATGTTGTCGTATCGAAGACTGCGCAAACAAGTGAGAGTGTAGTTGCGCAAATTGAAGAAGCTTATCAGCTGGGGCTGTAAAATCAAGTTTTTATCAGCCGTTTGCAGTAAAAAATAAAAACACATGGAATGATAGCAGGCAGGCACTTTAATGTGTCTGCCTGCTATTTAAAGCCAAATGGATTAATACTTATTTATTATTTTGCGTTTATCTTACAACTTTTTTAATTTATCATTGAATATCTTAAATATATATCAGAATTGAATAATTAGATGAAAAGCAGATAAAAAGACGCGCATGATGTTTCGTAAGTAAATATCGTGCGCGTTTAATCAGATACAAAAAAATAATGATGCTGTTACTTTATAGGAAAACAATAAGGTTACTCTTTCGGTGCAATTAATATCGGTTGAATTTGTTCTCCTTTCAACGCTGCTTCCATGGCGGGAATTAACATATCAAAATCAGCAACGATAGACCTGGGTTTTTTCGTATAGGAATCCTGCCCCATTGGAATAAAATAATAATTTTTGTAATTTAGGAGCGTACCTATATTTTTTCCTGCCCCTGCTAAAGCATCATTGGTAGATACCCCCAAAAGTACTGGTCGTGCATTGCGCAAATGGGATTTTGTGCTTAATGTCACAACTCCATCCACAATTCCAGCTGCAAGTTTGGCAATGGTATTGCCGGAACATGGTGCAATAATTAATATGTCAAATTTCTTTTTAGGACCAATCGGTTCTGCTTCCACTAAAGTATCAATAATTTTATTACCGCATATTTCTTCCATTCTTTCACGAAAGCTTTCCGCTGTACCAAAACGCGTATCAATATTTCCTGCATGTTCACTTAAAATCGGCGTTACCTGATAGCCTGACTGAACCAGTTTTTCCATTTGCCGCAACGCTTTGGAGAAGGTGCAAAAAGAACCGCACAGTGCAAAACCGACTTTTGTTTCCGCTGGTACTATATCAAACATAAGCTTTCCTCCTCCAAAATATTTAATATGGTAGACTGAATAATTTGGCCGGCTGTTTTAGGCGCCACTTTACCCGGTATAGACAGCGCCCATTTTACATTGAGATGCATTTTTTTTGCTTCCTCAAAATCTACGCCGCCGGGTACGGAGGCTAAATCAATAATTAAAACATCTTTTTTTACACGGTGCAACACAGTTTTATCAAGCACTGTATGAGGAACGGTATTGAAAATTACATCAAAACGTTCTGCTTGTTCTTCCATTCCTTTAATGGCAATACTTTCTGAACCGAATGCATTTACCCATGCTCTGTCAGAATACTTTCTGGCCGCCACAGTAACATGCGCGCCCATTCCCAGCAATGTTTTTTGTAAAACTTTTGCAATACGGCCGTAACCGGTAATCAAGCATTCCGCTCCCCATAATGTAACCGGCAATTCATGCATTGCTAATTCAACTGCGCCTTCCACTGTAGGCACGGCATTCAAAACAGCAAGTTCTTCCCGTTCAAAGTAGTCAAAGATTTTAATTCCTCGGTCTTTTACAGCCTTATAAATATCTCGGGTAAACATTCCCCCGAACACAATCTGATTTTCATTAACTAAATCCAGAACAGTCTGAATCGGAATTTCTTTGGAAAACAGCGGCGTATTAATTGTTTCATGATCTTTGCTTACGGGCAGAGGCAGGATGATAATTTTTGCCTGCCGTACCGCCTGTTCCAAATTCTCCGCTGTATGGGACGGAAGAAAGTCTATGGAATCAAACCCATAAGTTGTTACATGAAAACCGGTACGAGCCAGTTCTTTTGCTAAATACGCACACCGAAGGTCTCCTCCTAAAACCAGAACCCTTTCAATATGAAACATAAAATTGACCTCCATAGGATGTACTGTTACATCTTATGGCAAAGGCTTATTTTTGGTTCCGTATTTGTTATTCAGGGCATTCATCAAATATCGTCAAATCTTTAAACAGAAACAGAGCCTGTCCGTGAAAACCAGTAAAAATGACCAATATCTACCAAAAAACAACACCTAACCGCACTATATTTTTTCAATAAAATTCTTTAAAATGAAACAGTATATTTGTAAAATTTATATTGGGAGGAAGTTCATTGAGTACGAAGCTGTTAGTAAAACAAGACGGTATTTCCCGTAAAGCGCTCGCAATATTTCTTGCAGCAGTACTGTTGGTATCTACCTTTGCAGCAGTATTTGCAGCCGACGTTATTACACGTCCTGTGGTAAAATCTGTTGCGGTAGAACCTCAGAGCGCTGTCATCAATCAAATGGTTAAGTTTACTGTAACAACGGATTTAGCTGCAACAAAAATCAGAATTGCTGATGAAAATGGACAAACTTATTACATGGCCGATATCGACCGCGGTTTTAAAGACTATATTGATTCGGGCGACACTCGCGTGTGGACCATTACAAAAAAAGCGCAATCTACTGGTAAAAACGCTAAATTAGTTTATGCCGGCAATTATCGTGTATATTCTACCAGCGGGGTAAATGCAAACTTTACTGTTTACCGCAATATTGCAGAAGATCCAAACAGTGGCGTCACTACCACGACTTCTCCGGATACTACAACAACCAAGCCAACCACTACCACCACCCAACCGTCTGGGGAGAAAACAGATCCGCCATATCCGTTCTGGAAAGTTTCCACTATTTATACCGGCGGCGAAATGGTTTATTACAAAGGTAAAATTTATAAATGCGATTGGTGGGCTCAGGGAACCCCGCCGGATCAGTTAGTTGGACAAAGCTGGACGCTGATAGGCAATGCAGAATGGACTGTACCAGAAGATCCGAAAAATTATGAGGACGATGAAGCGGACAACCCTGAAATCGGTGTAGCTGAAAAGCTGACGGATGAACAGATAGAAAGTATCTGGGGTGGTATTGATCCTCGCTATACTTCTGAAGCTTCCGTATCTCGTTTAGAAAACTGTCTTCCTAAAGCATATTATGAAGAATTGTTCCCTTATCGTTTCGGCAGTACAGGATGGAAAAAACTTTCCGACAGCTATTATCAGGGAGAAAAACGTCAGAATCAGCCGGATTACTACTCTTATGATAATTTAAAACAGGCTGTTTCAGAACTTTCCAACCTGATGATCAAACTGGAATGGTTTGAAGATTCTCAATACTGCTACCGAATTACCCGTTTGGATAAAACTACAAAAGAGCAAATGCTTGTATTCCAGCAGGAAGACTGGACACAGGATTGGAATAAAACCAAAACACCGGTTTATAAAATTATTGATTTTGGTACTTTCCTCGCAGAAGGTAGCGATACGGATATCAAACGTGAACTTGCCGCTTTCCTTGCAAATATTTCCCACGAAACCGGCGGCGGCAATGTAGACGGCATTTATCCTGAAATCCAAACTGGTCTTTATTTTAATGAAGAAGTAACTCATATTGGTGCAACTTCGAGCGGATATACATCTGCGACTTATCCTTCTGTTGCAGGGCATTCTTATCATGGCCGCGGTCCAATTCAGACAAGCTGGAACTATAATTACGGTCAGCTTAGCGGTATTGTTTACGGCGATATCAATGTCCTTCTTGAAAACCCTGAAAGGCTTTGCAGTGATGGCGTTTTAGGATTTAAATCTGCAATTCAGTTCTGGATGACTCCGCAACCACCAAAACCTTCCTGCCATGATGTTATAACCAATCAATGGACTCCAAATGCTTCTGCGATTGCAGGCGGTATTACAGAATGTTGTTTTGGAACAGTAGTTATGGTTATTAACGGAGGACTTGAAGGCAACTGTTCTACTTCCGATTACCGTGTTGGACGCCGCGCACGTTACTATACCACTTTTGCAGAAAAAATGGGGATTAACGTATCTGGCGAAAAAGTTGATACTTTAGGTATGACGAAGTTTTAATTTAAAAACAAGGTATAAAAGAGAACAATCATAGAAAATCCCCGATAAGAGACAAAAAGGCAGCAGGAAAATAAATCCTGCTGCCTCTGTTATGTGTAAAAAATTTGTCAATGTATAATTGCTTTTTAGAAATTTAAATTGTTTTGCAAAATACAAGTAGAAAATAGTATCTTGCTGCTTTTTTAAAATTTAAGTGTAATATTTTCTAATTATACTTATCAAATATATAAACGTTCAAATAAAAATCGTACAATAACACTTTATCGTATTTTGAATTAATTATCATTTTCATATTTGCATAGCATTTCTTGAAAATAGCAGATTTGATTTGTTACTTGTTTATATTATTTTTACTATATCATATATTTTCTTTATATACTCAAAAAAACAGTACTTAAAACTAATATTTAATAAATAATATTTCTTTGTGGTTTAACTCAGGCTCGCTATTTGGTAAAATTATGATATAATTTTCTTATGGGGAAATATATGGTATCAGATTCAAGTATTGAGGATTTAATGGAAAAAGTGTGAATTAACAGTATGATATATAGCTGATATTGTGTTTTGCTTGAAGTGTGTAATATGCGTGTGAAAATCGCATTTGCTAAATGATGACAAATATAAACAATATTACCCTGATATATCTATTGTTCACAACGATGTTTTGAAGGAAAATAATAAGGCAGGATTCAGAAACCCTGCCTTTACTGAAAATTTAAGCATTCATTTTTTTTAGCATGATTTTTGCCGCTTTATAAATATCTCCGCATCCAAGGGTAATGACTAAATCCCCATCTTTTGCATTTGCGGTTACATAATCAGCAATTTCTTCAAAGGTTGAGAACCAGATGCTGTTTGGAATTTTTTCTGAAAGCTGGCTGGTGTAAACACCTTCTGTATTTACTTCCCTTGAACCCATAATTTCGGACATTACCACATGGTCTGCAATTTGCAAAGCTTTTGCAAATGCATCCATATGCAGTTTCGTGCGGGAATAGGTAAATGGCTGAAATACCGCCCAGACAGAACGGAACCCAAGTTTTTTTGCGGCTTCCAGAGTTACTGTTAATTCTGCAGGGTGATGTGCGTAATCATCAGCAATGGTGATGCCGTGTATTTTTCCAAGTACTTCAAAACGCCGTCCTGCACCTCCAAAGTTTTTCAGTCCTTGTGTAACCTGCTCCGGAGTTGCGCCTGCATGGATTGCCGCCGCTGCCGCTGCCATAGCATTTAGAATGTTGTGTTTACCTGGGACATGAGAGGTAATATGGGTGAGAAGTTTGTTTTTATACAGCAAATCAAATTCTATTTGAATACCAATGCTGTTTTTTATATTGGCCGCGGTGTAGTCATTGCGACTGTCAAAGCCAAAGGTAATAATTTCTTTTCCTTTAATACTTTCTGCCGCTTTTCTGGTGTTAGCGTCATCCCCATTGATAATTAAAGTTTTGGAGGTTAAATCAATGAATTTTCTAAAATAAGCAATGGAATTGTCTATAGTTCCAAAAAATTCCATATGGTCATTGTCTATGTTTAATATAATGCTGACGGCAGGGGAAAGTTCCAGAAAATGAGCTTTAAACTCGCAGGCTTCGCAAATCATGGTATCGCTTGTGCCAACAATACCGTTGGCGTTGATTAAAGGAAGTTTTCCGCCAATAACCGCTGTAGGTTTTAACCCGGCAGTTACCAATATTTGTGTTATCATAGACGTTGTTGTAGTTTTACCATGAGTACCGGAAACAGCAATGCAGTTTGAATAAAGCCGTGTAATGGCGCCAAGAACTGCTGCTCTTTCAAAAGTGGGGATACCGCTTTCCAAAGCGGCGCAAAGTTCAGGATTATCCGGAAGAATTGCTGCTGTATATATTACCAGTTCTGCTCCGTTGATATTTTCAGCACGTTGACCTAAAGTAACAGGGATACCCAAGCTGCGAACACGGGCAAGCGTATCTGATTCATTATTGTCAGAACCGGTAATTTCATAGCCTTCTTTGTGCATGATTTCTACAATTGGACACATGCCGGATCCACCGATTCCAATAAAATGTATTTTTTTAACAGTTTTTAAAAGCTCATCTATGTTTTTCAAAAAAAGCAACTCCTTTAGTTCTTCGCGATTTCCTATCTATTATAGGGCATTGCAGGGATAAAATAAACACTTTCATGCAAAATTTTAAAGTTTTGTTTAATTTTCGGTGTAGCCGGATAAGGAAAGCGTTTTTTGTTCATAATATTTTATATGTAAATAAAGAAAGGATTGACAACCTTGGAAATCACCCAAATCAAAATCAGGCGTTTAATGAATGATGGAAGGCTGCGTGCCCTGGTCTCTATAGTATTGGATGACCTTTTAGCGGTTCATGATATTAAAGTCATCAACGGTCACAGCCGCCTCTTTGTAGCAATGCCGAGCAGGCAGGAAACGGATGGCACATACCGTGATATTGTCCATCCCCTAAACAGCGAATTAAGGGAAAAATTTGAAAAGCAGATTATTTCCGCTTATTATGCCGCTTTAAAGAACCTTGAGTTAAGCATTGATGATAACCCCTCTGATATGTTATAATGAAAACCGCAGGGCATTTTGGTATGAAAGATACCGAATGTTTCTGCGGAATTTTTTATAATGGGGGCTTGCCAAAAATGAAAAGACGTGCGGCAGCGTTAGCGTTTATTACGGTGTTATTAGCAAATATCCTGCTGGCCTGTAATGATAATAATTCGCAGCCTGTAGAAATTATTCCTCCTGAGAATATTACTACTGATATAACAGGTACAGTAGAGGGGATAGAGGATGAAACCCAGCCTAACAGTACCGGAACAGAGAATGGTGATATTGCTATGGATATTACCAAGCTGGAGGCAGGAAATTTGTATAATGGAGGCGTATATTATGCCTCTTACCATAACAGCTATTTCTTCAATTATTTATTTGAGGACGGCGAAAAGAAAAAAGGTCAGGCTGCGCTTTATGTAAAAGATACATACGGAGAAATCGCTCCTCTGGGCACAGTTTCCATATCATTTGAAGTTCCGAATTATCCCAGAGATGTATTTTTTCAGGAAGGCATTGTATATTATAGCATTCCCGGCGGCAGCGGCAGCGGTATTTATCAGATTCAGGCGGATGGTACCAATAACAGGATTGTGGTGCAGACCCCGGCGGATATGACCGTTTCTCAGATGGATTTTCGGGAGGGCAATATCTATTATTACCTGTCGTCCCATACAAACCCCGTAGATGAACGCACAGGTCTTTATACTGTGAAAGCAGATGACGGCACAGGGAATGCGTTGGCGCCAATCGAACTGAACAGCTTTGCTTTTGATAAAAATGGGATGTTATATTATACCAATAGTACAAATGGGGAAATCACCATTGCAGATACAAGTTTTGGAACGAAAGGAAAAATAGAAACAAAAATTAATGCAGAACTGAACCGTTTGCAGGTTTATGATAATTCCATTTATTTCACAACAAGCGATAATAATAATTTGTACTGCGCCTCTTTGGATGGCAAAGAAGTTAAATGTATCTTGGAAAATTATAAAATTTATTCCTTTATTGTCGTAGAAAACAGAATTTATTTTGCCGGAACAGATGATGAAACCGTTAAATCTACCCAATTAAATGCAATTGATATTACAGGACAAAACCATAGTGTTTTAAGTATTGAAAAGGTTGACAGCGTCATGAGTGACGGAGAATGGATTTATTGTTATGTTATGAATGGGGAAGAATATGAAGACAGTTATCGTATCCGCACCAATGGTACTGATTTTGAATCATCTGCAATCGTAGGTTAAAAAATAAAATGAAATAAAATATAGGCCGTTTCTGTATTTAAATGCAGAAGCGGTTTTTTGATTATAGGGAATGTTTTATCAGCATTTGCTGATAATATAAAGAAGAAGGAGGCGGTATGAACTGAACAAGATATTCAAAATGTTTTTCAGCAGGATGTTTTGGATTATTTTTCTGTTGATGATTCAGATAGGGTTACTGATATTTGCTGTTTTAGGGCTCAGCGAAATTTACAAGCATTTGCAATTAGTGTTGCGTGCACTGAGCCTTGGGGTAGTGATTTGGATTATCAGCCGTCAGGATAATCCCTCCGTTAAATTGCCATGGGTTATTTTAATTTTATTGCTTCCCGTTTTTGGCGGCCTACTGTATTTGATGTTTGGAACAGGCAGAAAATCCAAGCAGATGCAGAAAAAACTGGAAGCATTGCAGGCAAAAACATTAGAGTTTATGCCGGAAAATGACACTGTTTTGGAAAAACTGCGGGCGCGCGATATATCGGCAGGTATCCAATCTTATTACCTTCAAAATGAATGTTTTATGCCTGTATATCAGAATACAAGGACGCAATATCTTTCCGTTGGAGAGAGAGCTTTTAAAAGAATTCTTCAGGAATTGGAAAAAGCGCAGAAATATATCTTTATAGAATTTTTTATTATCAGCGAGGGCGTTGTATGGAACAAGGTTTTAGAAATCCTTAAACAGAAAGCAGCACAGGGCTTAGAAGTCAGGGTATTATACGATGATGCAGGCTGTTTAAGTACATTACCGCGTAACTATCCTGAACAGTTGAAAGCCATGAATATTAAATGTCAAGTGTTCAATCGCCTGCATCCGGCTTTGAATATTTTAATGAATCACCGTGACCATAGAAAATTGGTTTTGGTAGATGGTTATAGAGCGATTACCGGCGGGATCAACCTTGCAGATGAATATATTAACGCCGTAGACCGGCATGGGCATTGGAAAGATTCGGCAATTTACCTGGAAGGCGACGCTGTTTGGACCTTTACATTAATGTTTTTGGAAAACTGGAATGCCTGTAAACCTACAGATATGGATTACAATCTTTTTCGTCCCCGATTAAAAGCAGATGAAAATATACTGCAAGACAGTTATGTCCAGCCGTATTATGATAGTCCGCTGGATGATGAACTGGTCGGCGAATCCGTTTATATCAATATGATTAATCATGCTCAGCGCTATATTTATATTACGACCCCATATTTGGTTGCAGATAATGAAGTAATCACAGCCTTATGTCTCGCGGCTAAAAATGGTATTGATGTGCGTATTATAACCCCAAAGATTTTTGACCATTGGTATGTTCATATGGTTACACAGGCTTACTATCCGCAATTAATATCTGCCGGAGTAAAAATTTATGAATATACTCCGGGCTTTATACATGCAAAAAATTTTATTGCAGATGATAAATTTGCCACAGTTGGTTCCATTAATCTGGATTACCGCAGTCTGTACCACCATTATGAATGCGGTGTTTGGATGTACCGGACACAAGCGGTTGAAGAAATACGCGATGATTTTTTAAATATCCTGCCTGTTTGCAATCAAATTACAGAAGAAACTTGTCAGGCAGTACCGTGGGTTATCCGGTGTGTACGGAGTATTCTGAAAATTTTTGCACCTTTGATGTGAAAAGCGGATAATTAGAAAGAAATCTAACATTGACAAATTTCAGATTTCATATTAATATAATCAGTGTACTATTTTGTTAATACAAAATGAGGGGTTGAGGGTTATTATGGAATTAGTTTTGGAGAATATTACAAAATCTTTCGGTGAAAAACAGGTGCTCAAACAAGCGGGGTTTACGTTTGAAAAAGGTAAAATTTACGGTTTGCTTGGGCGGAACGGAGCGGGTAAAACAACGCTTTTTAATTGCTTAAGCGGGGAATTCCCTGCAGATTCAGGACGCGCGTATCTTCGGCAGGATGGGCAGGAGGTTCCCTTATCAGAGGAAGAAATCGGTTATGTGTTTGCAACACCGATTCTTCCTGAATTTTTAACCGGCTATGAATTTTTGAAATTTTTTATAGATATTAACCGTGAGAAAATTCATGATAATAAAACCATTGACGACTATTTTGATATGATTAAAATAGAACCGGAGGACAGACACCGTCTAATTAAAGGCTATTCCCACGGCATGAAGAATAAAATACAGATGCTGTGCTTTATTATTTCAAAGCCGCAGGTGATTTTTTTAGACGAGCCATTGACGTCCTTTGATGTTGTTGTTGCATTGGAGATTAAGAAGCTTCTGCGTGAGATTAAGCATGATCATATTATTATTTTTTCAACTCATATTCTTCAGCTTGCTACAGATTTATGTGATGAAATCGTAGTGCTTAATGCCGGACAGCTCGAAGAAGTGGATAATAAGATTGTTGGCAGCTCGGAATTCGAGGAAAGAATTATAGAAATTTTAAAGGATGAAAGCCATGCTTAAAACGCTGAAAATCATATTTAATATTAACGCCTCCAGCAGTGCCAATCAGTTTATATATTATTTTAAAAGATTGCCTTTGATTGGAAAGCTTTTGCCGGATTATTTCTATCAGGATATTGCTTTAAAAAAGGTTTTAACGGCAGTTGTATCCGTTTTTAAATTTCTCATGCAGTTTGTCTATAAAGCGCTGTATGTGGGGCTTATGGTACTGGCGCCTGTGATGCTTGCCTGCGAGGATTTGCCGAAACAAACGCAATGGTTAGCATTTGTACATGTTTTTTTCTTTTTGAGTTTTCTGATTGGCGCAGTGCAATCGCCTGTTACCTTTGAATCGGATAAGAAAAAATATATTTGCGTGAAGCTTATGCGTGTTCCGGCGCAAAGATATATTTTATCCATGGTAGGCTATCGATACTTACGTATGTTTGTTGCATTTTTGCCATCAATGTTGTTAGCGGCTCTTTATCTTCAGGCGCCGGTATGGCAGGGACTGCTTTTAACGGTACTATTTATTTTGTGGAGAATTTCTTCTGAAGCGTTGCATTTAAAGGTTTTTGCACATAAAAACATCGTTCTCTCTCAAAAGCATTTGGTTATCTGGCCGGTGATTCTTGTTGGGCTTGCGGCGGCATATGTCCCTGTGTTCCTTGCGTCTCCGCTTCCCTTGGCTTCTTTGCTGCTGAATGGATTTTTTCCGTTGGTGTTTGCAGTATCCCTTGCCGCACTGTGTACGTCTTATATATTGAATTATAAAGATTACCGAGGTGTGGTAAATGCGTCTGTAAATCTTGACCAGATGATTCTGGACCCGGATAAAAATATGAAAGAATCCCGCTTTGCTGATGTAAAGCTTCAGGATAAAGATTTTTCAAATTCTATTACACGGTCTGACAAATATAAAAATAAAACCGGTTATGATTATTTGAACGCTGTTTTTTTTGAACGGCACCGCCGTATGTTGTGGCGTCCGATTGTAATCCGTTTGATTATCATCACTGCGGCTTTTCTGATTGGCGCTGTGACATGTTTTATTTTCCCTAAGGAAATGGGGGAGATGGCAGGCAATATTAACCGCCTGCTGCCGATTTTTGTTTTTGTTATGTATTTTGCTTCTATTGGTGAGCGTGTTTGCCGAGCCATGTTTTATAATTGCGATATTAGTTTGCTTAGATACGGCTATTACCGTCAAAAAAATGTAATATTAAAGAATTTTAAAGTGCGGATTAAAAAAATTGCCGGATTGAATTTTATCACTGCATTGGCTATGAGCGCCGCCGTATTGGGTCTGGTATTCCTCAGCGGTTATCATTGGCCGCTTAATGAAATGGTTCCTTTTATACTTTCCATTTGGTGTCTTGCATTGTTTTTTTCTGTGCATCATCTTTTTCTGTATTATGTATTTCAACCCTATACAACGGAATTGGGAATGAAAAACCCATTTTTTAATATCATTAATACAGCAGTTTATGTACTTTGCTATTTATGCCTGAAATTGGACAGCCCACCGAAATCTTTTGCATTTATTGTCCTTTGTGCAACGATTGTTTATATTATAGCAGCGTTGATTCTTGTTCGTAAGTTTTCCCCAAAAACATTCCGTGTAAAGTAAATAACTTTTGGCTCCGAAAAGACGATATCAAAGCCTTTTCGGAGTTTTTATGTATTGTAAAAAGATCGAATAAACACAGGATTTTATAATAAATTAAAAGAAAATTTACCGCGAATTTACTGCAAGTTAAAGAGCCTTGATACGACAAATTAGAGTTTATCTTTTTAACTCTTTCCAAGCTCTGTATTTTCAAGGAATTTGGAGGATTGTATTAAAACTCTACAAGGAACGTGATAACCGTATATAATATTGTGCTTTTCAAATTAAATGTTTGTAAAGGATGTGTTTCAATATGGGACGATTTGATTTATTTAAAGAAAAACAAGAAAAATCTTCCGCTGATTTTCAACTTGTTGGAAATGGCAGATGGATGAAAAATGATGAAGAAATGTTGGCGTTTAATAAAGAAGAAGCTGACCAAGCTTTTAAAGTATGCAAAAGAGAAATTTTAGATGTCTATTTGAAAGAAAATGGTTTTTTCAAATATAAAACCAATGCCTATATTCGGTTAAGTAAGAATGATTTATTGGAGTATATCAATATTCAAAAAGAAGCGCATGGTTCTCGAACCTTCACTTTAAACATAGCAGTAGTCCCTTTTTATGTTCCCCATGATTATATGACGCTTGGCTTTGGTAATCGTTTAGGATGTTTTGTGAAAAACAGAGATTTTTGGTGGGACTATCAAAATGAAACGATTGCAAAAGAAAGTTTTGAGAACATCGTTGTCGCTTTAGAGCAATATGTCATGCCTTGGTTTCATAAATACGAAGATGAAAACGTATTTTTAGATACTTTAATTCATGATATGTATGGCTTTAAATTTTATTATTTAGAATGGATAGCATATATGTTCATTAAAAGAAATGATATTCAAGGCGGACTGACTTATTTAAATAATATTAACATTGACGATTCACGAATGACTGATTTTATAAAAAAAGCGTTTGATATTCTTCATCAGGTTAAAGATTGTAAAACTTGTATAAACGAAGTAAAAGAACATAATATTATCAAGTTAAAATTACCGAAATCCATGTTTACAACTAAGAAATAAATTAGGAAAAACATGAATAATGTTGACAGTTTTTATTGTAAAACCAACAGGCAGACACTTTAAGGTGTCTGCCTGTTGTATCATTATATCCGTTTTCGTTTTTTACCGCAAGCGGTTGATAAAGAACCTGATTTTACAGTCCCAGCTGATAAGCTTCTTCAATTTTTGCAAGCGCATCCTCATCCGTCAGAGCACTCTGAGAGATAACAACATAAACGCCGTGGTAGGTTTCCTGATAGGAAACGAACTGACCCAAAGCTTCGCAGATAAAACGCAGAGGCCCCATAGTCACGCCGTTTTCAATGGTAAATGCAGACGGAGCGTTGGATGAACCGATCAGAGTTCCGTCTGCCGAATGTTTTGTGACGGTTGTGCTGTTCGGTGTTATTAAAAGGTATGTTTCGTCTGTTGGGTTTGTTATTTTAATTTCATTTGTATTTTCATCGTAATCTACGGTAAAGCCGTTTACCTCTGCAATATAGCGCAGTGGCAGCTGCATTGTGCCGTTGATATTTTCCATTTTCGCATAACCGGTGGCATATTGGGTGGTAGGAGCAATTATTCCGTTCACATACGCCTGTTCCGCATCCTGTTTCATTACAATACATTGTTGTGGTTCTTCCTTTGCAAAAAGGTTTACTGTTACATTCATGGTTTCTATTAAGTTGTCCCCTTTATAAGAGTATAGGTATTCGATATGTTTCGGCTATATTAAGTGTCATAGTATCCTCCTGAACAAACACCGATTTGTCATTCTCTGCAACTTCCCGTCAAACGGGAAGTTAACAACATCTCTTTAAGACTATGATACCTGCATCATATGCAATCATAAAGTAATTTCCATCATAACTAAATCCACAAATATAAGGGCTATAACTTTCAAAGATTTTCGTTTTCTTATCTTGATTATAAATAAAAGTTACAGTTCTAATATGTTCACTTATTTCTTGTATAAGAACTTGTTCTCCTTGTTTTGTTGTTTTAGATAATTCCCCACCATATTGCCCTGCTATTAAAATTTGTTCATTTGGTAACTTGTTGCAAATTGCAATAAGTTCTTCTTCATCATATTCAATTATACAATTTTCTAATTTGCCATTATTACAATCCAATATAGTAGATTTCTGTGAAGAAATGATAATCATTTTATTCAGACTTTCTTTAGAAAAGCCCATCCATTCAAACCCACCAACAGAAAAACTTGTTACAAATTCCCAACCGTCAATGTTTTTGCAAGCATTGATACTTTCATCAAAAGTCATTAACATCAAAAATTATCACCTCTCTGTCAAATCCCGATTTCTCTATCTGATTTTTCTTCTCAATTATACACGTAAGCATAGGTTTTTTCAATCCTCTGAACTGACTTTGTTTAGGTCTAAGCGGTACTCCTACATACACACCTCAGAAGTGCCGCCTATTACCTATGAATAAATTATCTCACGCTCTATAACTTCCCATACACACGCTCGAATGTTGTTTATTCTTTGTACCCATAAAAGTTGATTTTCAGCTTTTAACTGTTCCGTCACTCCTTGCCTGTCAGCATATTCTTTTACCAGTCGAGAAAACATATTCTCTGCCTGTTCGTCTAAACTCGCAAGGTATTCATTTAGCCTACCACTTGTCAGTAGATTGAGATAAACAAGCCGCTTATGCTCTTTGAGATAGTGCAAATGCCGCTGCCCCCATAAGCCGATAGGCTTGTTTTCTTTTTCGGCTGGTAAAGCAAGACACGGGATATAATAGTCGCCTTGCAATTCATACCAAAGACCGTTGGTTTCGTCATAAATATATTTCTCCATAGTGTTGTCCTCCAAAATAATCTATTCGCACATATATCACAGTTTCCCGATTGCCACACTTTGTTATATCGTGTTATGAGATTTTCCTGCCCTTGATTTTGCCCTTGTGATTGTTCAAAACAAGGGTAACATTGTGTGAAATCATATAAAGAGATAAGGTGGACTGACTGCGATAAATCCTTTATTTTCAAGGCATTTGGAGGATTTTATTAAAACTCTATGAGGTGTGATGATCACCCTTGAAATTATGAATTTCTAATATATATTATGTATTACATTTTAGCATACATATGGATAAATTCAATCGTTTATTTTCCGTTTGTTTCCAAAGTATCCATTGTTAAAACACTTCTATTTCCGTTTTTTGCAGCATAAGCTTTCATAATCAGGTTGAATGTGGTGATGAATTTGAAGCTGAAACGGAAATACATATGGGTATCAGCGGGGATTATAATGCTGTGCGGTGTTCTGCTTTGGGATTTACTGGGTTCGCAGTTTGCAGCAGTCGAAACGGCAAACGATAATAGTCAACCATTGAAATGGGTAGAATTTAATGTAACTGCGCCGGCTATGGAAAAAGCTTTGGCGCTTGAGGTACAGGGCAGGGAGAGCGGAAAGCCAGTAGATTGGATAGAATTGCTTGCTTATTTAGGGACAAAATACGGCGGGGATTTTAAGAAATATAAAGCCAAGGATATGGATACAGTTGCAGGGAAGCTCTCGGACGGCACGACAATGCAGGATTTAACGAAAGATATGAAATACTATTCTTATTATTATAAAGCTTACAATGCGGTTCTGGGCGGTATGGTAGGGAATTATCAAATTCAGACAGAGGATTCTTTATCGAACGGAACGGTTCAGATGCAGGATAAGTATGGACTGAAAGCATATTCTCCCATTGCATACGGATATAGCTTTTCTCATTATGATGATTTTGGAGCGTCAAGGTCTTATGGTTTTAAACGGAACCATTTGGGCAATGACTTGCTGGGCAATGTCGGTACGCCTATTATTGCAGTGGAATCCGGCGTGGTCGAAACGGTAGGATGGAATAAATACGGCGGATGGCGTGTGGGAATCCGCAGTTTTGACGGTCAGCGATATTATTATTACGCACATTTACGCAAAGACCGGCCGTATCATTGTGAATTAAAAGAGGGCGCTGTTATTGAAGCCGGCGATGTGGTTGGTTATTTGGGTATGACAGGTTATTCTGATAAAGAAAATGTAAATGGGATGAGTGTGCCGCATTTGCATTTCGGCATGCAGCTTGTGTTTGATGAGTCACAAAAAGAATGTGATAATGAAATATGGATTAATGTATATGAAATCGTAAAATTTCTTGAACATCACAAATCACCTGTGGTGAGAAACGATGATACAAAAGAATATTACAGAAAATATAGCTTTGTTGACCCCAGTGTTGAGAATCTGAATGGGGTAATTCCGCAATTTCCCAAACATGAACAGGATTAATGGTAAAATGTTAAGCACTCAGAAGACAATACTGAAAATTGATTAAAAAAATCCCACAGTGAAAACTGTGGGATTTTGATATATATTTTTGTTTTTATTCATCCGCAGAAGAGTGATTTACACGGTAACAAAGCGTCATCAAGCTATCTGTAAGATGAACATTTTCTACAGGGATACCAGGATGTTTAGCGGCAAAATCATAATGGCTGAAATTCCAGAAGCCTTTGATACCAAGTTTAATTAAAGTATCTACCGCATCACCGGCGGCTTCCTTCGGAATACATAAAACAGCAATGACGGGAAAGCGTTCTTTGCAGAATTCATCTAAGCCGTCAATATGTCTGACCGGCATACCGCGGACAAGCTGTCCGCACATAGCTTCTTTTTTATCAAAGATGCCAATCAGTTTTAACCCTCTGGATTCAAACTGCATATGGGTTGCGATTGCACGCCCCAGATTGCCGGCGCCCAGAATAATGGTTTTCAAGCTGCTGTTTACACCGAGAATCTGCCCGATTTCATTATAAAGCTGAGGTACATTATAACCGTATCCCTGCTGACCAAATCCGCCGAAACAATTCAAGTCCTGACGTATCTGCGAGGCAGTAATTGCCATGCGCTGAGACAACTCACGGGAAGAAATTCTCGTAACGCCTTTCTCGTTCAGTTCAGCCAGAAAACGGTAATATCTTGGCAGACGTTTGATAACTGACATAGAAATATTTTCACGCTTTGGCAAAATTAACCACCTGCCTGTCTCAATCATTTTTATAGGAATTAGAGCTTCTGGACGGTTTCCATAACATAGTTGCCGAATTCTTCACAGGTGCAGCCCGTGTCGCGTCCGGTAATTTTTAATTTCTTTTCTTCATACATGCAGATATCCAGTGCACGTTCCAGCTTATCCGCAGCGGCCTGTCTGCCGATGTGGGAAAGAAGCATTACAGAAGCGCGCAGCATAGAGCATGGGTCGGCATAAATGCCGCGGCCTTCCGCCATCATACGCGGCGCAGATCCATGAATAGCTTCAAACATTGCATAACGTTTGCCGAGGTTGGCACTGCCGGCAGTACCGACGCCGCCCTGGAATTCAGCCGCTTCATCAGTGATGATATCGCCGTAAAGGTTTGGCAAAACGAATACCTTGAAATCAGTACGGCGTTTTTTATCAATCAGTTTTGCTGTGGTAATATCAATATACCAGTCGTCTGTCTGAATTTCTCCGAATTCTTCGCCAACCTGCTGGCACAACTTCAGGAATTTACCGTCGGTAGTTTTAACAACATTTGCTTTTGTAATAATCGAAACTTTGCCTTTATTATTTTTTCTTGCATAATCATAGGCAAGACGCGCAATACGTTCGGTACCCTGTGTGGTTGTAACCGTAAAATCAACCGCTAAATCATCGGTAACGTTTACACCCTGAGAACCAAGGGTATAAGCGCCTTCGGTGTTTTCACGGAAGAACGTCCAGTCAATATTTTCATCCGGAACTTTTACCGGGCGGACGTTTGCAAACAGGTCAAGCTCCTTGCGCATAGCAACATTAGCGCTTTCAATGTTCGGCCATGGGTCGCCGGCGCGCGGAGTGGTGGTTGGGCCTTTAAGGATAACGTGGCATTTTTTCAGTTCTTCTAAAACATCGTCGGGGATAGCCTTATTAGCGGCAACACGGTTTTCAATGGTCAGGCCGTCAATGTTTCTAAATTCAACTTTACCGGCTTTTACTTCGTCATCCAGCATATAGCGCAAAACGCGTGCAGATTCATTGGTAATGACCGGTCCAATACCATCGCCGCCGCATACGCCGATGATAATTTTATCAAGCGCGTCGTAATCGACGAAATCTGCCTGCTTTTTCATATTTTCTACACGTTCCAGCTGAGAACGAATGATCTTTTCAAACTGCGCAAGGGCTGCCTGAATTTTTTCTTCCATAATTGTACCTCCATTTAGATATTTTTATTTGGAACATTCTCTTGTATAGTTTAAAAGCCCGCCTGCAAGAATAATATCACGCTGACGCTGAGAAAGCTCACAGCCAATGGCGTATTCTTCATTTTTCGTCTCGTTACGGAGAACAATCGGCTGATTGTTCTCAATGCGTTGACGAATGTCCGGAAGGGACAGTTCATCGTACATATCAATTTTATCGTAGTCCTTCTCATCGGCAAAGGTCAGTGCAAGGATACCTGCATTAATCAGATTTGCGGCATGGATACGTGCAAAGCTTTTGGCAATAACAGCTTTAATGCCTAAGTAAAGCGGTACAAGTGCAGCATGCTCGCGGGAAGAACCCTGACCGTAATTGGAACCGCCAACGATAAAGCCCTGACCATATTCTTTACAGCGGGAAGCAAATTCTTCATCGCAAACTTTAAAGCAGAAGTTGGAAAGGTAAGGAATATTGGAACGGTAGGGGAGGATTTTAGAACCTGCCGGCATAATGTGGTCAGTAGTAATGTTGTCGCCTACTTTCAGCAGGACTTTTGCTTTAATATTTTCTGCAATCGGTGCGGACTGCGGAAATTCTTTAATATTCGGGCCGCGCAGAACCTCTACGGAATCCATTTCTTCCACGCTTGCAGGTGCGTCAACCATATTATCGTTAATCAGGAAGCTGGAAGGCATAGAAATATCTGCCGCATCGCCAAGGGTACGCGCGTCTGTCAATACGCCGGTTAGGGCGGAAACAGCGGCGGTTTCAGGGCTGACAAGATAAACGCCTGCGTCGGCAGTGCCGGAGCGACCAAGGAAGTTACGGTTAAAGGTGCGTAGAGAAACAGCGCCGGATTCCGGAGACTGCCCCATACCGATACATGGTCCGCATGCACATTCCAGAATGCGTGCGCCGGCGGCAATCATGGTAGCAAGCGCGCCGTTGTTTGCCATCATATTATAAACCTGTTTGGAACCGGGTGCAATAACAAGGCTGACTTCGGGGTGTACCGTTTTTCCTTCCAGAATTGCGGCAACCTTGAGCATGTCCTGTAGAGAGGAGTTGGTGCAGGAACCGATACAAACCTGATTAACCTTAATCGGGCCGATTTCTGTAACCTTTTTTACATTGTCGGGGCTGTGAGGCATTGCCGCGAGCGGTTCCAGTGCAGATAAATCAATATCAATTACTTCATCATAAACAGCGTCGGTATCCGGAAGAAGTTCAGTCCAGTCTTCCTCACGGCCTTGTGCCTTCAAAAATTCGCGGGTAATTTCATCTGATGGGAAAATGGAGGTAGAAGCGCCAAGCTCCGCGCCCATGTTGGTAATGGTGGCGCGTTCCGGAACAGAAAGGGATTTAACGCCTTCGCCGCCGTACTCTACAATTTTGCCAACGCCGCCTTTTACAGACATAATCCGCAGAACTTCAAGGATAATATCCTTTGCCGCAACCCATGGGCTCAGCTTGCCTGTTAGGTTAACACGTACCATTTTCGGCATGGTGATGTAATATGCGCCGCCGCCCATTGCAACAGCTACATCAAGGCCGCCAGCGCCGAAAGCAAGCATGCCGATGCCGCCGCCAGTTGGGGTATGGCTGTCAGAGCCAATCAGGGTTTTTCCGGGAATGCCGAAACGTTCCAGATGAACCTGATGACAGATGCCGTTGCCGGGACGGGAGAACCAGATACCGTGCTTTTTAGCAACAGTACGGATAAACCTATGGTCGTCTGCATTTTCAAAGCCGGATTGCAATGTATTATGGTCAATATATGCAACGGAACGTTCCGTTTTTACACGGGGAACTCCCATTGCCTCAAATTCCAAATAAGCCATGGTGCCGGTCGCGTCCTGCGTCAGCGTCTGGTCTATTTTCAGACCGATTTCACTGCCGACAGTCATATCGCCGCTAAGAAGATGGGATTTTATCAATTTCTGTGCGATTGTGTAACCCAAATCAGTACAGCTCCTTCCAAATAGTTAAAAATACAAATAAGTTTCCACGCTTAAGTTTATATGAAATCTGTTTTTTTGTCAATAAATTAACTATATAAAAATCAAAACAGTCACTATATATAGCCTTTCGTATTAAAAGCAACCGCATATCTGGACAATTTTACAGTGATTCTGGGGAATGAGTAACACGAATAATCTTTGATTTGTATAATGATGGAAAAATCTTTAATTTTTATCTTTTTTTCAAAATTTATGAACCAAAATCTGATTTTTGCCATAGTATGGGATGACATGAATTCCGGATGGATTGGAGTGGGGAAACATGAGATTCAGAAGGTTTCGGAGGCGTATGCGCCCGAAACAGAAGAAAATAATATTTTTGTTGATTATGGTAGGTCTATTGATTTTATTTGATATACAAATGCACCCTCTTGTTAAAACGGTTTCCCAGACAGCTGCAAAGCGGGTATCTATTGAAGCAATCAATTCAGCAGTAGTTGAAACGTTGTCGGATGAAGCTGATGTTTATGGAGAACTTGTACATATTTCAAAAGATTCCTCCGGTATTGTAACATCCATTCAGACTGACAGTATGGAAATGAACCGAATGAAATCAGAACTCAGCATTGCAATAGAGAAAAAGCTCAGCGCTTCCGATGTGAGAGAATTCGGGATTCCTATTGGTACAATTATCGGCGGTGACCTTTTATCCGGCAGAGGGCCGCGTGTTAATATTAAAATTGATTTGGCGGGCAACGTTTTTACGCAGTTTAACAGCGTGTTTGAATCGGCAGGCATTAACCAGACGCATCATAAAATTATGCTGAATGTTAAATGCGATGTGTATATAGTTATGCCGGGTTTTACAACTTCAACCATTATTGATACGGATTTTTGCATTGCGGAAACTGTTATTGTCGGCAAGGTGCCGGACGCTTTTACCAATGTCGATACTCTCGGTACGGCGCTCCCGAATGCAGTCAGCGATTATGGGGCAATTAGCCAAAAATAAACGTGACAAAAACAATCTGTTTTTTCACCGTGGTTTTGATATAATAATAATACTTTTATTAGGAATATAGGAAATGAAGGTAAGAAATATGACGGATTTTGAACAGGCGGTGCAGCGCGCTGAAACTTTGCGTGAACGTTTGCATTATTATAATGAAAAGTATTACATGGAAGATGCACCTGTAGTTGAAGATTATGAGTATGATATGCTCATGCGGGAACTAAAAGGTATTGAGGAAAAATATCCGGAACTGCTCACTGCAGATTCACCTACACATCGTGTTGGCGGTAAAGCAGACAGCCAGTTTACACCGGTTGCTCATACCGTACCAATGGAAAGCCTGCAGGATGCATTTTCCCATGAAGAATTACTGGAATTTGACCGGCGTGTGCGCGAAAGCGGCGTGGAACCCGACTATGTTGTCGAGCCCAAAATAGACGGACTTTCCGTTTCCTTGGAGTATGAAAACGGCGTATTTATTCGCGGTTCTACCCGGGGGGACGGTGAAACTGGAGAAGATGTAACTGCAAATCTCAGAACAGTGCGAACCATCCCGCTCAGGCTGAAAAAAGAAATCCCGTTTATTGAAGTCCGGGGCGAGGTTTTTATGTCGCGGGAAAGCTTTTTAAAAGTAACAGCCCAGCAGGAATTAAATGAGGAAAAAACTTTCAAAAATCCGAGAAATGCCGCCGCAGGTTCCCTTCGGCAAAAGGACCCTGCTGTTACGGCAAAACGTGCGTTGGATATTTATGTATTTAATATTCAGCAGATTCAGGGGGAAGAACTAACCGCTCATAAGCAATCTTTGGATTATCTGAAAGAACTGGGTTTTCATGTTATCCCTTTCTACCGTTCCTGTTCATCAATAGGAGAGGCAATTAAGGAAGTAGAGCGCATTGGTGAAATTCGCGGAACGTTATCCTTTGATATTGATGGTGCTGTTATTAAAGTAGATGATTTTGCACAGCGTGAGATTTTAGGGCGGACTTCCAAATTTCCCAAATGGGCAATTGCCTATAAATATCCGCCGGAAACAAAAGAAACGGTGGTGGAAGATATTTCTGTTAACGTGGGACGGACAGGCGTTTTAACCCCGACGGCTGTGTTATCGCCGGTGCTGATTGCCGGTTCTACCGTCAGCCGTGCTACACTGCATAATCAGGATTTTATTGCGGAAAAAGATATCCGTATCGGAGACACCGTAGTCATTCGCAAAGCCGGCGATATTATTCCTGAGGTTGTTTCTGTTGTCAGGCATGCTGAAAACAGCGTTCCCTATTCCATGCCGTCAAAATGTCCTTCCTGCGGTGCGCAGGTTGAGCGTGAGCCGGAAGAGGCGGCAATCCGTTGCAATAATCCTGACTGTCCTGCACAGCTTCTGCGTGTGCTGATTCATTACTGTTCTCGTGACGCTATGGATATTGAAGGAATGGGGCCTGCGGTACTGGAACAGCTGGTCAAAAACGGCATGGTAAAGACAGTTGCGGATATTTATTCTTTAAAAGCGGAACAGCTTGAAAAAATGGAACGTCTTGGAGAAAAATCTGCGCAGAATTTAATCGAGGCTGTCAACCGTTCCAAAGAGAATGATTTAAGCCGTTTGCTTTTTGCGCTTGGTATCCGCCATGTCGGGCAGAAGGCAGGCAAACTTCTGGCACAGCGTTTTGGCTCTATGGATGCACTGATGAAGGCACAGCAGGAGGAAATCAGCGCGATTGAAGGTTTTGGCGGGATTATGGCGGAAAGTACCGCGGCGTTTTTAGCTCAGCCGGAAACAAAGCATTTAATAGAAGCCCTGAACGCGGCAGGTGTAAACATGCTTTCTCATTCGGAAGTACAGGATTTGCGTTTTGTCGGTAAAACCTTTGTGCTGACAGGTACGCTGCCAACGTATTCCCGTAAGGAAGCGTCAGAAATCATTGAGCGGTTTGGCGGCAAGGTTTCTTCCAGCGTATCAAAAAAGACGGCTTATGTTCTGGCTGGGGAGGAAGCAGGCAGTAAGCTTGATAAAGCGCAGGCTCTTGGCGTGCCTGTTATTACGGAAGCAGAATTCATAAAAATGCTTGATTAATGAAAATCAGACATTTTTGGATATAGCTTGCAAAGCTTATGCATATATTTCGGTATGAATAAGTTTTGGAGGTGCTGTATCCATGATAAAAAAGATTTTGAGTCTGTTGTTATCGGCGGCAATGCTGTTAACAATGATGATGCCGGCGTCGGCAGAGGAACCTGTACAGCAAAAAGAAAATACTGCACAGGAGCAGTCAGGAGAACAGAAACAAAGCAGCGTCCCGGTTGACATTCGTGCAACTACCGCTGTTCTGATGGATGCCGGAACCGGACAGGTGCTGATTGATAAAGATGCAAATAAACCTATGCATCCGGCGTCTATTACCAAAATTATGACAATCCTTTTGGTGATTGAAGCTATTGATACTGGCAAAATAACAATTAATGATATGGTTACCGTCAGTGAGGACGCGGCAAAGAAAGGCGGTTCCCAGATTTGGCTGGAAGTGGGAGAAACCATGAGCGTTGATGATTTGCTGAAAGCTGCTGTTGTTGGTTCGGCAAATGACGCGTGCGCCGCTTTGGCAGAATATATCGCAGGTTCAGAACCTGCCTTTGTTACAATGATGAACCAGCGTGCGGCACAGCTTGGTATGAAAAACACAAATTTTGAGAACTGTTCCGGTCTGGATGATGAAACTGTTAACCATATCACAACAGCATACGATATTGCTTTGATGGCAAGGGAACTGATTTCCCATGACATTATTTTTAAATATACCACAATCTGGATGGATTCCCTGCGCGGCGGAAAGACGGAATTGACAAATACCAATAAATTAATTAAGACTTTTGAAGGTATTACTGGGCTGAAAACGGGAACAACAGAAAAGGCAGGGTATTGTGTTTGTGCAACGGCGAAACGGGAAGGTATGCATTTAATTGCTGTTGTGCTTGACGGGGAATCCAGCAAACTTCGTTTTTCCAGTGCCGCGGCAATGATGAACTGGGGCTTTGCAAATTATACCTTTGTCAATCCGCAGATAGACATGTCGGCCATTACTCAGGTTAAGGTGCTGCACGGACAGCAGCTTTCCATATCGCCTGTGGTTGGTTCTCCGGAACCTGTCCTTGTGAAAAAGGGAGAAGAGGCAAATATTACACAAACTGTGGAACTTTCGCCGGATGTATGCGCGCCTGTTGAAAACGGTCAGGTGCTGGGAACTGTAAAATTTACACTGGACGGAAAGGTAGTTTCTGAGGCGAAAATTTGTGCCCCTGAGGCAGTTGCACAGATGGATTTTGGCTCAGCATACAAAAAAATATGGGGTAACTTGGTCTGTAATTAGATATTTTTATTAAAAAAATGAAAACAATCATAAAATTCATCATGAATTGTATTGCAATAATTTCGGTCATCATGTAAAATGGAAATATAAATTCAGGCGTTTCAAATACTTGTTTTGCTTGAGGTGATAAAAAATGTCTTTGAAGTTAAACGACAGATATGTCAAAGGCTTTGTGAGCGATAATGAATATCAGGCCATTGCCCATCAGGTGAAGGCGGCGGCAGAGCTTTTGCATTCCGGCAATGGACTTGGCAACGATTTTTTAGGGTGGCTGCATCTCCCTTCAAATTATGACCGTGAGGAATTTGCCCGCATTAAAGCGGCTTCTGAAAAAATAAAACAAGATACAGATGTTTTTATTGTAATTGGCATTGGCGGTTCTTATCTGGGGGCGCGTGCCGCAATTGAATTTTTGAAATCTCCGAACTATAACGCCCTTGTAAAAGATACACCGGCGATTTATTTCGCAGGTAATACAATCAGCCCGTCGGCATTGAATGAACTTCTGGCACTGTGTGAAGGTAAAGAGGTTTCTGTCAATGTTATTTCCAAATCAGGTACTACAACGGAACCTGCGATTGCTTTCCGTGTATTCCGAGATTATCTGGAAAAGAGATATGGAAAAGAACAGGCGGCAAAACGGATTTATGTTACTACCGATAAATCCCGAGGTACTTTGAAAGGGCTGTCCGACAGGGAAGGCTATGAAACCTTTGTTGTTCCTGATGATGTTGGCGGACGTTATTCTGTTTTGACTGCGGTTGGCTTGCTGCCGATTGCTGTTGCGGGTGCGGATATTGACCAGCTGATGGCTGGTGCGGCATCTGCGGAGAAAGAACTGGCAGAGCCGGAGTTTTGCAAAAATGATTGTTACAAATATGCTGCCCTGCGGAATATTTTATACAGTAAAGGCAAGCATGTAGAAGTTATGGTCAGCTATGAGCCGTTTTACCGTATGATGTTGGAATGGTGGAAACAGCTTTATGGCGAAAGTGAAGGGAAAGACGGCAAAGGAATTTTTCCTGCGTCCGTTATTTTCTCAACGGATTTGCACTCTATGGGGCAGTATATTCAGGATGGCAGCCGCTTCCTATTTGAAACAGTGGTTACATTTGATCAGCCAAAGCAGGATTTTATCATCCAGAATGATCCTGAAAATATTGACGGATTGAACTTCCTTTCCGGCCGCAGGATGTCTGAGGTAAACCGCAAGGCGTTTGAAGGGACGGTTTTGGCTCATAATGACGGCGGTGTGCCGAATATCGTTTTGGAATGCCCGCAGGCGAATGAGTTTGAGCTTGGTTACTTGATTTATTTCTTTGAAAAGGCATGTGCTGTTTCAGGCTACCTTCTCGGCGTTAATCCGTTTGACCAGCCGGGCGTGGAAAGTTATAAGAAAAATATGTTTGCGCTTTTAGGCAAGCCGGGCTATGAAGAACAGCGCGCAGAGCTGGAAACACGGCTTGGACTTTAAGCAGGATGTTGAAAATGCCGCGTTTTGAAAAGCGTTTTCTGAATCATTAATTTTTGCTTTTCGCCGCCGACGGCGGACAATATAATATACAGGAGGATATGAATATGGTATCTATTATTATAGGGAATAAGGGTTCCGGAAAAACAAAACGTTTAATTGATATGGTAAATCAGGCGGTAGAAGGTACGAACGGTAACGTGGTTTGCATCGAAAAAGGTGCAAAACTTACATACGATATTAACTACAAAGCAAGGCTGATTGATACCGATCATTTTGGTATTACAGGTTTTGATGCTTTCTATGGTTTCATCAGCGGTATCTGTGCAGGCAACTATGATGTAACAGATATTTTGATTGATGCTACTTTTAAAATCGGCGGCAGGGATTATGAAGCCTGTGCAGATTTCCTTGTAAAGCTGGCAAACCTTTCCAAGATTTCTGATACCAAATTTGTACTCACCCTTTCCTGTGATGAGTCTGAATTACCTGCACGTGTTTTTGAGGCCTGTGTGAAAGCGTAAGGTATGATAAATCCGTTTTTGGCGGAAGCATTTCTGCTTCCGCCAAAAGTTATGTTTTGGTGTTTTATAAAACCGTCAATTTTTACATAAGGAGATGTTCTTAATATGATAAAAGCGGCTATTATTGGCTATGGCAATATAGGCAAAGCGTCTGTAGAAGCAATTTCCGCCGCACCGGATTTTGAACTGACCGGCGTAGTCAGCGGTCACTTAACCGCAGAAGAAGCGCCCGAACTTTGCGGCTGTGAAATTGTGCGTGATGTGGAAGATTTAACTGTAAAACCGGATGTGGCAATCATCTGTACTCCCACGCGTGCAATGCCTGATATGGCAGTCCGCTGTCTGAACCTCGGCATCAATACCGTGGATAGTTTTGATATGCATGCACATATTCTGGAAGCCCGTGCAAAGCTTCAGGAGGCATGTGCGAAAAATGGTAAGACTGCTGTTCTTTCCGCAGGCTGGGATCCTGGTTCAGATTCTATGGTGCGTGCCCTGATGGAAGCTGCTGCCCCGAAAGGTATTACCTATACCAATTTTGGTCCGGGCATGAGCATGGGACATTCCGTTGCAGCAAAAGCGCTGGATGGGGTAAAGGATTCCCTTTCTATGACAATTCCGCTTGGGACAGGCATTCATCGCCGCATGGTGTATGTGGAGCTTGAAGAAGGCTATACCCTTGAGGATGTAACCGCAAGGCTGAAAGCAGATGAATATTTTGCGCATGATGAAACACACGTAATGGCAGTGGATGATATTAATCAGTTAAAGGACGTTGGGCATGGCGTTTACATGGTACGCAAAGGCGTATCCGGTACAACGCACAACCAGATTTTTTCCTTTGATATGAAAATTAATAATCCTGCGTTAACTTCCCAGCTTTTGGTTTCTGTTGCCCGTGCAGGAATGAAGCAGGCCCCCGGCTGTTATACTATGATTGAATTGCCTTTGATTGATATGCTTTACGGCGAAAAAGAAGATTTAATCCGCAGGCTTGTATAACGGGCGTGAAAAATTATAATTTCTATTGACAAAACACAACAGCATAGCTTATAATGTTTGTTGCGTTATATTGAGGTTCTGATTATGATTATTGATCTGAAAAACCTTTTTAACAATGAAGGCGAGAGTATCGCCCTCAATCATACGGCTGATTTTTCCGGTTTTGAACTGAATGGCGGCTATCCTTTTAAAACGCCTGTCAGAATAACGGGAGCTTTGCGTAACCGCGCCGGCATTGTTTCTATGTCTGCCAAAGCGGAGTTTACTTATGAAGCGCAATGCGACCGCTGTGCTTCAGAGGTTAAACGGGAGTTTTGCATCCCTGTTGAACATTTTCTTGCTGCAAGCTTAAATAATGAAGAAGATGACGGTTATTTATTGGTTGAGGATATGACGCTGGATGTGGATGATTTGATTTTGACGGACATCCTCCTCAGTTTTCCCATGAAGTTTTTGTGTTCAGAGAGCTGTAAGGGTCTTTGTGTCCGTTGCGGCAAAAACCTGAATGAAGGGCCGTGCGGCTGTCAGAAGCCGGTGGATCCCCGTCTGGAAGTGCTCAGACAGCTGTTGGATTCGTAAACTATTTTATAATACATCAAGGAGGTGCCCGTTATGGCAGTACCAAAGAGGAAAGTTTCCAAAGCAAGGCGTGATAAAAGAAGGTCCAATGTTTGGAAGCTGGAAGCTCCTGCAATCCAGAAATGCCCGCAGTGTGGTGAATATAAAAGAGCCCACAGGCTTTGCGGAAACTGCGGCTATTACAATGGCAGAGAAGTAATTAAGAAGGAAGCGTAATTCCAGCCGTTGTTTAGATGCTTGAAAAAGGTAGAGAAGGGGCAATCCTTCTCTATTTTTTTATGTAATAGGATAAGATTGGATGTTTTATACTGGAGGTGAAACTTTGTCAGTTGTTATCAGTACGGTAGAGAAAAATTCCTGTTCTTTCCGAAAAGGGATACAAGCAGGAGATGTGCTTATTTCTATTAACGGACATGAAATTCATGATGTTTTAGATTACCGCTTTTATATTACGGAACGCAGGCTTCATATGGGTTTAACCCGTAACGGTTCTTCTTATGCTGTAGATTTGGAAAAAGACCAGTATGATGACATTGGGCTTGATTTTGATACGTACCTGATGGATAAGCAGAGAAGGTGCTGTAACCAGTGTGTTTTTTGTTTTATAGATCAGCTTCCGGGTGGCTTGCGGGAATCGCTTTATTTTAAAGATGATGATTCACGTCTTTCGTTCCTGTTTGGCAATTATGTAACACTGACAAATCTTACACAGCGTGAAGTAGACCGCATTATTGAAATGCATATCAGTCCTGTGAATATTTCTGTTCACACTACAAATCCTGATTTGCGTGTGCGTATGATGAAGAATAAAAATGCGGGGGAATCCCTGAAAATCATCTGGAGGTTGGCAGAAGCAGGAATTAAAATGAATACACAGTTGGTACTGTGTCCGGATTTGAATGATAAAGAGGAGTTAAAACGCACGTTAAATGATTTGGGAGCTCTCTATCCTTGCGTACAAAGTATAGCCTGTGTCCCGGTGGGGCTTACAAAGTATCGTGAGGGCTTATATCCTTTGCGCCCGTTTACATTGCAGGAAGCGGCAGAAACAGTAAGAATCATTGAAGATTTTGGAAGTGCTTTCAAAGAGAAAAATGGCACCAGATTGGCATTCCCCGGTGACGAGTTTTATTTATTAGGCGGGCTGGCAATACCGGAGCCTGAATTTTATGAGGATTTTGCGCAGATTGAAAATGGGGTTGGCATGTGGGCTTCGTTAAAGTCAGAATTTATGGATGCTTTATCATTTTCAGAAGAACAGCCGCCAGATCGAAATATTTCCATAGCTACTGGAAAAGGGGCGGCGCCGCTTTTACGCAGTTTAGTTGACGAAGCGATGAAAAAATGGCATAATCTAACTATTAAAGTTTATGAAATAAAAAATCAATTTTTTGGTGAAAATATTACTGTTTCAGGATTGATTACAGGAACAGACCTGAAAGCGCAGCTTGCAGGTGTTGATTTAGGTACGGAACTGCTGCTCCCTTCCAATATGCTGCGGCGTGAGGGCGACATGTTTCTTGACGACGTTACCTTAACGGAACTGATTGATCATTTGGGAGTGCAGGTAACGCCGGTGGCAAATGACGGCTGGGTATTGTTGGATGCTCTGCTGGGCAATCCGGATGCAAGTGATGATATAAAGGAACGGTGAAAATATGGCAAGACCTGTGGTTGCAATTGTCGGCAGACCGAATGTGGGAAAATCGACGCTTTTTAATAAATTGATTGGAAAAAGGCTGTCTATCGTAGATGATAAACCGGGTGTAACGCGCGACAGAATTTATGGAGACTGCGAATGGCTGGGAAAACATATGCTATTGGTGGATACCGGGGGTATCGAACCGTATTCCAATGATGTTATTCTGTCTCAAATGCGCCAGCAGGCACAGATTGCCATTGAAAGTGCAGATGTTATTGTTTTTATTGTAGACCAGAAATGCGGTGTTGTGGCTTCGGATGAGGAAGTTGCAGCAATGCTTCAAAAAAGCGGGAAGCCGATCGTTTTATGTGTTAATAAATGTGATACTATTGGTGCACCCCCGCCTGAGTTTTATGAATTTTATAACCTTGGTTTAGGTGATCCTGTTCCTGTTTCCGCTGCGCATGGGAGCGGTACAGGAGATTTATTGGATGAAGTACTGAAATATTTACCTGAGGATATTGAAGAGGAAGAAGAGGACGGCACCATTCGTGTTGCTGTCGTTGGCAGACCGAATGTAGGAAAATCCTCTTTGGTTAACCGGATTTCAGGAACACAGCGCATGATTGTATCAGACATTGCCGGAACAACCCGTGATGCAACAGACACGATTGTTGAAAACCAGTATGGTAATTTTATTTTTATTGATACTGCTGGTTTGCGCAGAAAAAGTAAAGTGAATGATGCTATTGAACGATATAGCATCCTGCGTTCCCAAATGGCGGTGGAACGGGCGGATGTTTGTGTTATTATGATTGATGGGACAGAAGGTTTTACCGAACAGGATTCAAAAGTTGCAGGTATGGCGCATGAACAGGGAAAAGCCTGCATAATTGTAGTTAATAAGTGGGACGCGGTGGCGAAAGACGGTCAGACCATGGACCGCATGAGGAAAAAGCTCATGAATGATTTTTCATTTATGTCTTACGCTCCTATTATTTTTATTTCTGCAAAAACTGGGCAGCGGTTAGAACGCTTGTTTGAACTGATAAAATATGTTGACAGCCAGAATGCTATGCGAATTTCTACTGGTAAGCTGAATGATATTCTGGCGGAAGCTACAGCACGTGTACAACCGCCGACAGATAAAGGCAAACGGCTGAAAATTTATTATATGACGCAGGCATCCACGCGCCCGCCAACCTTTGTCTTTTTTGTAAATAACGCAGAGCTGTTTCATTTTTCTTATCAGCGTTATCTTGATAACCAAATCCGTGCAACCTTCGGCCTCGAAGGGACTCCTGTAAAATTTGTTATCCGTGAACGGGGAGACGGAAAATAATCACTGGAAACTGTTTGTGATGGAGGCGCTTGACCGATGAATATTTTTTTCTTTATTTTGATTGCTGTAGTATCTTATCTTTTAGGCAGCCTGAGTTTTTCTATTATTTTTACCAAGCTTTTTATGAAAGAAGATATCCGCAGGTACGGCAGCGGTAATGCGGGAATGACCAATGTTTTGCGAACGGCCGGAAAATTGCCTGCAATCCTGACGTTTGCCGGAGATTTTGCGAAAGCGGCGCTGTCTGTCCTGTTTGTGCATTTACTGATTGGCCAAGGTCAGCCGATTTTGGTGGAACTGGGTTGTTACCTTGCAGGTTTTTTCTGTTTGATGGGCCATGTTTTTCCTTGTTATTATGGATTCAAGGGTGGCAAAGGCGTTCTTGTTTCCGCAACAATGATTTTGTTTATTGACTGGCGTATTTGTCTGGTGGTAGTGGCTGTTTTTGCTATAGCGACCGTGATAACACGCTGGGTATCCTTGGGTTCCGTCCTTGCGTCTGTTACTTTCCCTATTGCAACGTGGTTTATGTACCGTGAACTTACTCCGACTGCGGCAGATTTATCAGGCCCTTACCATTTTGTATATACAAACCAGCGTTTCATTGTAACTGCTATCGCGTTTGTATTTGGACTTATTGTTATCATAAAACATAAGGACAACATTATCAGGCTGCTGCATGGTCAGGAACGGAAAATATCTTTCCATAAAAATAAGGAGGCTTGATTTTTATGGCAAAAATCGTGGTTTTGGGTTCCGGAGGCTGGGGAACAGCCCTTGCCGTTACAGCGTTCCGCAATGGTCATGAGGTGTGGCTTTGGTCGAAGTTTCCTCAGGAAATTGAGGAAATCAAGAAACATGGTGAAAATAAAAAATTACTGCCAGGCGTGGCAATTCCGGAAAGCATCTGTCTGACAAGCGACCTTTCTTGTATCAATGCGGCTGATTTGATAGTAATGGCCGTACCGTCCTTTGCGGTAAGACAGACGGCAGGTTTGTTGAAACCGTTTTTAACTGCCGGAATAACGGTTGTGAACGTTTCTAAAGGGCTGGAGGAAGGCTCCTTGAAACGTCTTTCAGCAGTAATACAGGAGGAACTTCCGGAAGCAAAAGTGGCTGTACTTTCCGGTCCTTCCCATGCGGAGGAAGTTTCCCGAGGCATTCCTACTACAGTAGTAGCCGCGGCAGCGGAAATGCCCGTTGCGGAATATGTACAGGAGCTGTTTGCGTCCGGAACGTTCCGTATATATACAAATTCTGATATTGCAGGCGTTGAACTTGGCGGCGCATTAAAAAATGTCATTGCACTTTGTGCAGGCGTATGCGATGGATTAGGACTCGGCGACAATACCAAAGCCGCATTGATGACGCGCGGCATTACAGAAATTGCCCGTTTAGGCGAAGCGCTCGGAGCACGTGCGGAGACGTTTGGAGGTTTATCCGGTATCGGGGATTTAATTGTTACCTGTACCAGTATGCACAGCAGGAACCGCAGGGCCGGTATATTAATCGGGCAGGGAAAAACTGCGGCACAGGCGATACAGGAGATTGGAATGACTGTTGAAGGATACCATGCGGCTAAAACTGCAAAAGAACTTGCGGATAAAACCGGTGTGGAAATGCCGATTGTAGAGCAATGCTATGCGGTATTGTATCAGGATTTATCGGCCAAACAGGCGATTTCCAATTTAATGGGCCGTCCTTATAAACATGAAATGGAGCAAATCTGGATTCAAAATAAATAATCTTCTTATTGATAAAAGAACCAGCATGCATGAGAAAACTTTTCTCCGTAATGCTGGTTTATTTTTATGGATTTACAATATGGATAGGCTTGCCGGCAATAAAAGATGTTAAATTTTCTTTTGCAATATTCATCAGCCGTTGTCTGGTTTCTTTCGCCGCCCATGCAATGTGCGGCGTTATGATACAGTTCGGTATACCGAACAGAGGATTTTCTTTTTCCGGCGGTTCTTTATTTAATACATCCAGTCCTGCACCGGCGATTATGCCCTGTTTTAAAGCATAGGCCAATGCCTGTTCGTCGACAACAGCGCCGCGGGAAGTATTAATGAGAAAGGCGTTGGATTTCATTTTTTTTAAAAAGTCTATGGTAACCATGCCTTGCGTTTTTGGGGTTAAAGGGCAATGAAGTGTTACAATATCTGCATTGGCAAGTAACTCGTCTGTAGTAAGCCATTGTGTTCCCTTGGGAGCAGGCAGTTGTTTAGGATGAGGCGTAGAAATCAGTATATTCATCCCGAAAGCGTCCGCTATTTTTGCAACTTTTTGCCCAATACTGCCGTAACCAATGATGCCGATTTTTTTTTGGTTCAGTTCCATTAAAGAAACTTTTGTGAAACAAAAATCTGAACAGGAAGACCATTCTCCATTGTGAACAGCATTGCTGTGAATAGAAACTTGATTCGTTAGCGTCAGTATCATGGAAAAAACAAGCTGTGCAACTGCATTTGTGCTGTAAGCTGGAATATTGCTCACGGGAATACCGCGTTTTTTAGCTTCAGCGCAGTCAACGATATTGTAACCGGTGGATAAAAGACCGATATATTTTAATTTTGGCAGTTGGGCAAGTGTTTCGGCAGTTAAAGGGGTTTTGTTTGTAATTATAATTTCGCAGTTAGATGCACGGGGAATAATCAGTTCATCCGGTGTGCGGTCATAAATTTTTGCTTGACCCAGTTTATTCAGCCATTCCCAGGATAAATCTCCCGGATTGGTGGTATAGCCATCCAATACGACGATGTTCATAAATTCCTCCTCCTGTTGATAGTTTATGCTGTTCCATAGTATACCATGTTTTCTTTCCTTCATCAACGGCAGGCATGAAAGGTTCCATAAATAAAAAACATTTTGTGCCGCTATATGATATATTTTTTCTCTTTTCCCCATATAGTTAAAAAGAAAATAAGAGAAATGACGGTGGTATGTATGGTTTTTGTATTGAAAAAGCGGCATGTCATGGTCGCGCTGTTATGCTGTCTGGCATTGGTTGCGGCACCCATAGCAATCGGGCAAATTGCTGCCGGCGGCAGTATTGCCACAGTATCTGCCAATACCAACTGGGGGTTGAGCTTTCAGGAAAACGGCAAGACGCCGATTGGTAATGCAACAGCGGATTTTTTAAAAAAATATGATTCTTATTATGTTGGGGATACGTCCCAAAAACAAATTTATCTGACCTTTGATGCAGGTTATGAAAACGGGTACACTCCCGCAATTCTTGACGTTTTAAAAAAGCATAACGTCAAAGCAACGTTTTTTGTTGTAGGCAATTATATTGAAACTTCACCGGATCTGGTAAAGCGTATGGCGGCGGAAGGCCATATCGTAGGAAACCATACATATCATCATCCGGATATGTCCAAAATATCTGATTTTGAAGCGTTTAAAAAGGAAATCGAATCTTTAGAGGCATTATATAAACAAACAACAGGCCAGGAAATGGAAAAATTTTATCGGCCGCCGCAGGGAAAATACAGCACGAGCAATTTAGAGCAGGCAAAACAGCTGGGCTATAAAACCGTATTTTGGAGCCTTGCTTATGTAGACTGGTATGTAGACAAACAGCCGACAAAAGAGCAGGCGTTCCAAAAACTGCTTCCGCGCATTCATCCCGGTGCCGTAGTACTTTTACATAGCACCTCAAAGACCAATGCGGATATTCTCGATGAACTTTTAACCAAATGGGAAGAACAGGGATATACCTTTGGCACACTGCATGATTTGTGCGTTTAATTTTAATAGCAGGAACCTCCTGTTACTGGCTGTCATATGCTGTAACAGGGGTTTCTGTTTATTGACAGTATGAATGGAAATACTAAAGGAAATGTATAAAGCGGCAAAGGAGTGTTTTTCATGTGGTATTTGTGGATGGGGGCTGGATTGGTTACAGGAGCTGCGTTTGGCCTGCTTACTGGCTGCCTCTTGAACCAAAACCGGTATAATGAATTGGTCAGCGCCTATATTTTATTAAAAGAGAAAAATAAGTGGGGATAAGCCGGGTTAAAGCTGAAATATTTCTTCCAAAAATGCAGGGTATTTTAATAAATCCTGCATTTTTTACTTGATTTTTTGTCATGAAAAGGCTAAGATATAAAAATGACAGTTGCCTTTTGGGCAGTTTGAATGGGAATAGGATGGTAATAGAATTGAACAGATCTCTGCTTGGCAAAATCGAAAAAATGTATTCAGAATTTTCCAAAGGCCAGAAACTCATTGCCAATTATATTATGGAGCATTATGATAAGGCGGCTTTCATGACAGCTTCCAAGCTGGGTGCTACAGCGGGCGTCAGCGAGTCTACAGTTGTCCGTTTTGCAACAGAACTGGGGTATGATGGATATCCTCAGCTGCAAAAGGCGCTGCATGAGATGGTACGAAGCAAGCTGACCAGTGTGCAGAGAATTGAAGTTACCAGTGACCGTATGGACGGCAGCGATATTGTTGGCAGTGTTCTTAGCAGTGATATAGAAATGATTCGCTCTACTTTGGAAAAAACGTCAAGAGACAATTTTAATTGTGCAGTGCAAGCAATTAATCATGCCAGCAGGATATATATTCTGGGGGTGCGCAGTTCGGCCGCACTTGCAAGTTTTCTGGCATTTTATTTTAATTTTGTATTTGATAATGTTGTTCTTGTAGATACAGCAAGTTCCAGTGAAATTTTTGAACAAATGTTTCGGATTAATAAAGACGATGTATTGATTGCTATTAGTTTTCCGCGTTATTCCAAACAAACGGTGGATGCTCTGCGTTTTGCAAGCGATAGGCAGGCGACCATTATTGCGCTTACGGACAGTCAGTCATCACCGATTGCCAGTTTTGCAACGCATTTATTGATCGCACGCAGTGACATGGCGTCGTTTGTAGATTCTCTTGTTGCACCACTCAGCTTAATTAATGCGCTGATTGTTGGTGCAACCATGTCGAAACGTGAAGAAGTGCAGCATACATTTTCAGACCTTGAAAACATATGGGATAAATACCAAGTTTATGAGAAAGCGGAGGAAAACGGTCCGCATGAGAAATAAAGTAATCGTTGTGGGAGCGGGAGCTTCCGGTTTAATTGCGGCAGGAACGGCTGCGGCACGTGGGTTGAAGGTATTGGTACTGGAGCGCAATACGCGCCCTGCTCGTAAGGTTATGATAACCGGTAAGGGACGCTGCAACATTACAAATGCGGCAGATTTGGACCGTCTGATACGTAATGTGCCCCGTAACGGGCGTTTTTTGTACAGTGCGTTTTCCCGTTTTACGCCAGAGGATATTATGGCTCTCATGGAGAAACAGGGAGTTCCTGTTAAAACAGAGAGAGGGAATCGGGTCTTTCCGCAGTCAGATAAAGCGGTTGATGTTGTGGATGCACTGGTGCGTTATGCAAAGCATTCCGGTGCAAAAATAGATCATGCCCGCGTTACAGACCTTCTGATTGAAAATAACCAGATTATTGGGGTTAAATCTGAAGATGGCCGTATTTTTTTTGCTGATGCTGTTATCATTGCTTCAGGAGGAAAGTCTTATCCTGGAACCGGTTCTACAGGGGATGGATATCAGCTGGCGATGCAGGCAGGCCATACTGTTGTTCCGCCAAAACCCTCGTTGGTTCCTTTAGTGGTGCATGAGGGATGGTGCTCTCAGTTGCAAGGTCTGTCCCTGAAAAACGTGTCGATTACCGTAATAGATGTCCAAACGGGAAAAGAGATTTTCAATGATATGGGAGAAATGCTGTTTACGCATTTTGGCGTAAGCGGGCCTTTGATTTTAAGTGCCAGCAGCCATATGAGGGAGATGAAGCCGGAACGGTATGTAGTCCGGCTGGATTTAAAACCTGCTTTAACGCTGGAACAGTTAGATTTACGCTTGCAGCGTGATTTTTCCACAAACGCCAATAAAAATTTTATCAATGCGCTGGACGGGCTTCTGCCTAAAAAAATGGTTCCTGTAGTAGTAAAGCTTTCTCGGATTTCCCCCGAAATAAAGGTGAATCAAATAAGCCGTGAAATGCGGCGCAGCTTGGCAGAATTGTTAAAATCTATCAAAATTACTGTTGTTGATTTTCGGCCGATTGAAGAGGCAATTATAACGTTCGGCGGAGTTTGTGTAAAAGAAATAAATCCGAAAACTATGGAGTCCAAACTGGTAAACGGTTTGTTTTTTGCCGGAGAAGTGATAGATGTAGATGCTTATACCGGCGGATATAATTTGCAGATCGCGTTTTCTACCGGCTATTTAGCAGGGGAATCTGTTTGAGGTTTTGTATCAGGGATTTCAATTTATTGTTGGAGGTTTCCTATGATTAATATTGCGATTGACGGCCCGGGTGGTGCAGGCAAAAGTACAATTTCCCGTCAGCTTGCAAAGGAATTGGGGTATGTATATGTGGATACAGGCGCTCTATATCGTGCAGTTGGCCTTTACTGTGTGCGAAAAGGTATCAATATAAAAGAAGAAGCTGCAGTTGCCGCCGTATTAAATGAAGTATTCCTTTCCCTTACTTTTTTTGATGGAGAACAGCATGTGATTTTAAATGGGGAAGATGTTTCTAAAGCAATACGTTTGCCTGAAATTTCCATGGCGGCGTCCGCTGTTTCAGCGATTCCTGCCGTCAGGGCGTTTCTCTTTCAGCTTCAGAAAGATATTGCGAAAAAAAGTAATTGTATTATGGATGGACGGGATATTGGCACAGTAGTGCTTCCGGAAGCGCAGGTTAAAATTTTTCTTACAGCTGCTCCGGAGGACCGTGCGATGCGCCGGTTTGAAGAATTGAAAATGAAGGGAATTTCAGCAGATTATGAAACGGTGCTTGCAGAACTCGTGGAACGCGACCGGCAGGATACTTCCCGAGCCGCCGCCCCCCTAAAACCTGCCCCGGATGCAGTTTTAGTGGATACAACAGGGAATTGTTTTGAAACGTCTGTCGGCATTTTAAAAGAGATTATTCTTAAAAATATCAATAGGGAGGGGCAGTAAAATGGAAGTAACGGAGAAAGATATAAAATCCCATATATTTTACCGGATTGCGAGGTCTGTTGTCCGTCCCATTATTTATGTTTTTTACGGAGTCAGATATACCGGAAGGGAAAAGGTTCCGAAAGAAGGAAAAATCATCATAGCGTCTAATCATATATCTTTGCTGGATCCCGTTGCTGTTGGAGCCGGTTTGGGCAGGGAAGTGCATTTTATGGGAAAAGCAGAGTTGTTTAAAAATCCTGTATTTGGCAGGCTTATAAAACATCTTGGTTGTTTTCCTGTACATAGAGGAGCGGGCGACGGCGAGGCAGTGAATTTGGCGTCAACTGTGTTGGAAAAGGGGTTTGCTCTTGGAATTTTTCCTGAGGGTACCCGCTCCAAGGATCATGGAAAACCTGCGCAACGCCCGAAATCCGGCGTTGCTATGCTTGCACAGAAAGAAAAGTGCGATGTTCTTCCGGTAGCCGTTTACTGTAAAGATGGCAAACCCAAATTATTCCGTAAATATATTGTCAGAGTGGGGGATGTAATACCTTACGAAGATATGGGTTTTACTGAAGAAGCAAACCGCAGTGAAATAAAAAATGCAAGCGGTGTGATTTGGGGGAAAATTACGGCGTTATGGGAGGAAAGCAATGCAAATCAGAATTGCTGAAACCGCTGGTTTTTGCTTTGGCGTCAATCGGGCAATACAGATGATTTACGCTCTGTTGGATCAGGAAAAAACAGTTTTTACATTAGGGCCGATTATACATAACCCACAAATGGTGCAGGAATTGTCTGACAAAGGAGTAGTGATTGTTGATAACCCGTCAGAGGTTCCGCCGGGCGGTACGCTGGTTATCCGTTCCCATGGCGTGCCGCTGAAAATGATGGAAGAAATTAAGCGGTGCGGGTTAGATTACAGTGATGCAACTTGCCCATTTGTAGCAAAAATACACCGTATTGTACAAAAAGCATCCAATGAGGGAGGGGGCGTCCTGATAGCCGGAGATCCTTCTCACCCAGAGGTTCAGGGAATACAGGGTTACTGTAACGGCATTTCTTATGTGTTTAAGAATAGCAGTGAACTGGAAAAATTATTAAAAAATACACAAGATCTGTCAAATAAGCCTCTGACTGTTGTCGCACAGACAACTTTTAGCACGACAGAATGGGAAAAATGTGTAAAAATTATAAAAATAGTATATACAAATGCCGTAATATTTGATACAATATGTAATGCGACTGAGGAAAGGCAGAAAGAGGCGATAGACCTTTCTAAGAATTCGGATGCGATGATTATTATCGGCGGCAGGCACAGTTCCAATACTGCTAAATTGCGGGATGTGTGCACTGTGAACTGTCCCACATATTTAATCGAAACGGCAGAAGAACTTCCGCTGGAGGCGGTTCTTAGTTGCAATTCCATCGGCGTTACTGCAGGTGCTTCAACTCCTGCTTGCATTATAAAGGAGGTACTTAAAACCATGTCCGAAATTCAAAACGACGTTACCCGGGACGCAGCAACCGAAGAATTCAATTTTATGGAGGCTCTGGAAGAGTCCTTCAAAAATCTCTCTACTGACCAGAAGGTGCAGGGCACAGTCCTGAGAATTGAGCCTACAGAAATTCAGGTAGATATTGGGCGTAAGCATGCCGGCTACATTCCGGCTGGTGAGTTCAGTGCGGATCCGAATGTTAATCCGGCTGACTGCATTAAGGTTGGCGATACGCTTGACCTTATTATTATGCGTACCAATGATCAGGAAGGCACCGTAATGCTGTCCAGAAAGCGTTATGAGGCGCTGAAAGGATGGGACACCATTGTTAAGGCCAGTGAGGAAGAAACGGTTCTGGACGGTGTTGTAACAGATGTAATTAAGGGGGGCGTTCTGGTCGTTACGAATGGCTTTAAGGTTTTTGTACCTGCTTCTTTGGCTGCCTTATCCCGTAATGAACCTTTGGATGAACTGCGTAATAAACCGGTTCGCCTTCGTATTATTGAAATTAATGCCGGCCGTAAGCGTGCGGTTGGCTCTATCCGCAGTGTTCTTAAAGAAGAACGTAAGGCACAGGAAGAGGCTTTTTGGAATAATGTTCAGATTGGACAAACCTATACCGGAAAGGTAAAATCCCTCACATCTTATGGTGCATTTGTTGACCTTGGCGGTGTAGATGGTATGGTTCATATTTCTGAACTCTCTTGGAGCAGAATCAAGAACCCGTCGGAAGTTGTCAATGTCGGCGATGTTGTTACCGTGACTATTAAGGACATTGATACTGAGAAAAAGAAAATTTCCCTGTCCTATAAGAAGACGGAGGATAACCCATGGGAAATTTTGAAGCGCGATTATCCGGAAGGTACTGTTGCAGATGCTAAAATTGTCAGTATGACTGCTTTTGGTGCATTTGCTCAGATTATTCCCGGAATAGATGGTTTGATTCATATTTCACAGATTGCTGACCGCAGAATTAATAAACCACAGGATGTATTGAAAATCGGCGATATTGTTAAGGTTAAGATTACTGCGATTGATTTTGAAAAGAAACGCGTCAGCCTTTCTATGCGTGCCCTTTTAGAAGAAGCACCTGCTGTAGAGGAAGCTCCGGCAGCAGATGAACAGGCTTAGTAAAAATGAATAAATAAATAACCGCTTCCTATGTTATTTTTTATTTTACCATAGGAGGCATGATAATATTTGTAGCCGTAATTGCGGGTTAAATTTAACCTGCAATTACGGCTGTTTTTATAAGTTTATAAATGAGCAAATGTCTCTTTTCTATGCCATTATTGTGTGTACGAGAGATTATTTATAAAACAGTTAAAGAATATTCCCAAGAGAAAGCTGTTCGGATTCTAAAATAATTTTTAATCTTAAAATTGCGTCTATGCATTCATCTTGGCATTCAATTAAATTATTTTCATCCACCAATGGTGGAATTCTATTAATAATTTCTGTTACTGGGTCTACAATAGAATGCTGTAAATAAACAGTGTACCATCCCCTCCATTGATTCCATGTTTCCTGTACGTGTGAAGCTTTTTGCATCATGACTTCATGTGTTTCTGTTTCTACAGATGTACTGATATCTTCTAATTGAGCAATAATCTCGTTTGTGCGTGAATTCAGCATAATTAAGCCTGAAACGCAGATAATCGTAATAAACAGAAGTAATGCAAATGCAACCCAGAGTCGTTTCAATTCTCTTCATCCTTTTTAACCAGATTAAAATTTCCGGTTTTGTCTGTTGTTAGTAAAAGTACTTCTTTTATATTTAAAGAATTACGTTTCAGAAAAGAAAAAACTTCTTGACACTTTATTCCGCTTTCTGTAAGACCTTTTCTGACGATTTGCCCATCACTAATTACTGTGCACGTTAACCCAATATCTTCTGGTACAGCGTTTACCATTCCTGAAGTAGCATTTTGGCTTTCAGGGTTTAATAAAATACTAAGTTTGCCGTTGGTTTCAATAATTGCATAATCCACAACAGATAAATCAAAAACATCTTTCTGTCTTAGAGCTTCCATTAAATCATCAATGGTCAGCCGAAGTTGCCTTAAAGCATTTTGATCAATTTTACCATCGCGGATAATAATTTTCGGGTTTCCGCTGATAATTTGCCTTATTTTTGGCAATTTCATGGCAATCACTGACATAATAATTTCCAGAGAAATCAGAATACAAACTGGAATAACGGTATTAATTAACGGGAATCCATTGTCCTGCATAGGTACGGTTACGATTTGGGATATTAAAATAGTAATTACTAATTCAGCAGGCTGTAATTCACCAATTTGTCTTTTCCCCATGACACGCACGGAAAAAATAACAAAAAAATAAAGAATAACCGCCCTGATTAAAGAAATAAGCATAATTTCATCACCGCCGTAATTATTATAAACGGCAGTGTTTCTAATTATACCTTTTTCAGTGATGGGTATAAACGTGAATTTTTATGGAAAGAATAATTTCATATTGAAAGGGGGAAGAAACATGGCAGATGACAGCCAGCAGAAAACTGACCTCATTTTTCCATCAGTTCAGGATAACATCATTTATTTAAGAAAAGAATTTTCAAATACAATGGATTTAATGATTCGGCAAATGACGATTGCCGGAAATAACGTAACCTTCGTTATGGCGGAAGGTATGACGGATTCTATAGCAATTGGTGAAACTGTAATTAAACCTATTCTTATGATGGATGATATTCCCGAACAGCCGTATGAACAATTTACGTTTATCAGGGATTATACCATGACTTCAGTGGATTCAACAGAAATCAGCAATTTTAAAGATGTTAAAGTTCGTATCATGTCCGGATTCCTGATTATTTTTATTGACGGTGTTACAAAAGCGTTGGCGATTGGTGTCCAGGGATATGCGAAGAGATCTATTGAAGAACCTGCAACAGAGGTTATGGAGCATGGCTCCAGAGAAGGATTTGTCGAAACCCTGCGTGTAAATATATCGTTGATTCGTAAGCGGATTAAATCGACAAACCTGTGTTTTGAAAATATGCGAATCGGCAAAGAGAGCGATACGGAAATTGCTCTTTGTTTTTTGAAAAACCGTGTATCGCCTAAAGTATTGCAAGAGGTTAGAAATCGGTTGAATAAAATTGAGCTTGATATGCTTTTGGATTCCTCCTTTTTAACATCTTTTTTAGACGGAAGTAAATTTTCAATTTTCAGCGGTGTTGGTTCTACTGAAAGGCCGGATACCCTCTGTGGAAAATTGAATGAAGGCCGGGTTGGCATTATTGTAGATGGAACCCCGTCTGTATTAATTGTACCTTATCTGTTTGTTGAAAATTTTCAATCGTTTGATGACTATTGTTATAGACCTTATTATGCAACCTTTTTAAGGTGGCTGAAATATGCATCATTTTTTATTACTATTTTTCTTCCCGGTTTATATGTCGCTGTTGGAACTTTTCATCAAGAGCTGTTTCCGACTTCAATGCTGTTTAATATTGTTGCATCAGAACAGCGAACACCTTTCCCGCTTTTGGTTGAGGCATTGCTTATTCATATTTCCTATGAAATTATGCGGGAAGCCGGTCTCAGACTGCCGAAACCAATGGGACATGCTGTAAGTATTATTGGCGGATTGGTTATTGGCGATGCTACAGTTTCAGCGGGGTTAATTGGAGCGCCAATGTTGATTGTGGTGGCGATTACAGCAATCAGTTCCTTTGTGGTACCTAAAATTTATGAACCGGCAGCAATCCTGCGTTTGATTTTTATTTTTGCCGGCGGATGGTTTGGAATTTACGGTTTGACGATTGGATTTGTTTTAGTGATTGTTAATATTTCTTCTATTAATCCGTATGGGATTCCTTTTTCTGCTCCGCTGTCACCGTTTAGTTTTAAATCTTTGCGTGACGTATTGGTCAGAGCGAGCTGGAAGTATCTGAACAACCGGACAATGAATTTGGAAGAGTACAGTGAAGAAAAGACAAAATAGATTGAATCACATGGAGGCTTAACATGATTATCAAAGAAAAAATAACTGCATTGCAGTTATTTTCTATACTTTTTATCAGCAGAATATTAGTTTCGTTAACTTATGTACCGGCTTTAAGTTCAGGTTCGTTTTCTACTGATTTATTTCTTACTGTGCCGCTTTCCTTTTTAATAATGACAATTATGTTCATACCAATGTATATTTTATTAAAAAAACACAAAGGTCAATCCGTATTGGATTGTGCTGAAGATATTTCTTCTGTGTTTGTAAAAATAATTGCAGTTCTTTTTTTACTATTTTTTGTTTATAATGGAGCCTCAGCTATTTCAAGATTTACCATTTTTGTAACGTCATCATTACAGCCCAGAATGCCGGCGGCAACTTTAGCCGTGTCCATTGTATTGGTTTCCTGTTATATTGCATGGCTTGGAATAGAACCGTTGGGCAGGTTTTCTGCAATTATGGTACCAATTATGTGCATTGGTGTATTGATTATTTTTACAGGCGTAATGCCAAAAATGTCAGCGTTGAATTTTGAACCCATTTTGTATAGAGGATATGGAGATTTCTGGAATAATGTATTGTCTACCATATCACAAACAGTTGAAATAGCAGCGCTGGCTATTTTGGCACCAATGGCTGGCGGAAAAGTCCGCAAAGGTTTCTTTTTATGGCTGATAGGGTTAAGTATTTTTATGATGACAATTGCATTTAGTGTTATAGGCGTTCTTGGTAATTTTTCAGAGAGCCAGTTGTTTCCGGTTTATATTACAACTGTTTTATCGGAATTTTCCGTTATAAAGAGATTATGTGCATTGCAAACTGCCATATGGTTATCAGGTGTTATTATTAAGGTTTCATATCTTTGTATTTTATCTGATACGTGTTTCAGTAAATTAGCCAAGCAAAAAAAAGGAAGGAATCTTTTTTTTCCATTGTCAGGCGTAATTATTATTATTTTAAGCCTTGTATTTTCTAAGAATTTTCAGATTTATACGCAGGTATCTTCTGTATTTATCGGACTTATTTTTAATGTATTGCTGATTATTATAATTCCAATTATCATTTTAATCTGCAAAAAAATAAAAGGAAGAAAGCAAAAAGTATGAAAAAATTAATTCTTTTGTTATTGGTGTTTTCTTTATCTTTCACCTTTTCCGGTTGTATGGGCAAGGGGGTTGAGCTTAAAGATTTGACGGTTGTGCAGGGGATTGGTGTTGATAAAAAAGAGGATGAGTTAAGCATCAGTATTCAGGTTTTTGATCCGGCAAAAGCGTCCGGCAGTGCAAATGAGCTTAGCGGAAATTTAACGAAAGTACTAAATTCTCAGGGAAAATCTATTTATGAAACTATTTATAAATCGTCAGTGCAAATTGGTGGAGAACCATTTACCTCACAAAACCGTATTATAGTTTTAGGTGAGGATTTAGTCAAAGAAGATATAAAAGAAATTATGGATTATTTTTTCCGAAACCATAAAACAAGAATAAATGTTGTTATTGCCATTGCCAAAGGTGAGGCAAAGGAAATTTTGCAATCAGATACCGGTGAGGCTTTAATTCCGGCAGAAGATGTTGTTAAGTTAATTGAGTCATCGGAGGAAAATTTAATTGCACCTAAAACAGATGTTCTTTCTGTTCTGAGACCAATGAAGGAAATTGGCGGAGATTTTTATATTACTGCGCTGAAAATAAAAGAAGAAGAGCAGAAACAAGGGGAGCAAGAACAAGGTGGTTCCGGCGGCGGAGAAAAACAGGGAGAAGGTTCTGGCGGCGGGGCAAACGGTGGGCAGGAACAAGAAAAAAAAGATGTTGTAACTGATGGAGTCGGCGTTTTTAAAGAGAATAAGTTAATTGGATATCTGGATGAAGACGAAAGCAAAGGACTTCTTTGGATTACCGGTAAGGTCAACGGCGGAGTTTTGGTATCCCAAACAGAAGAGGTTGGGCAAATATCAACAGAAATCATTGATGTGGTACCTAAAATGCAGTTTTCAATAGAAGATAATATTCCGATTTGTTCCATTAAAATCAGTTGTTTTCTCAGTGCTGATGAAATTCAGGGAAATGAAGAAAATTTTACCCTTGAAACATTGGAATCAGTAGAGAAACAAATCGGAGATAATATTAAGGAAAAAATCGAAAAAACAATCAAAAAGTGTGTGCAAGATTATAATGTGGATATTTTTCGGTTGAATGATTATGTCAGGAATTATAATCCAGGGCTTTATAAACAAGTGAAGGGCACATGGCATGATTATATTAAGAACATCCAGTTTAAAACAGATATTTCAGTTCAAATTACCCGTGTTGGCGAAAGGGTTATTGAAAGAAATAATCGGCAATAACAGTTATAAGAATCTCTTTTTAGGGGGATTATAAGAAAAACAGGAAATACCATTTGGTATTTCCTGTTAAACTTTATTCTTGTTATTAGAATTGAGGGAAACGAACAGTAAAAACAGTACCGCTGCCATAGACGCTTTCAACAGAAATATCACCATGGTACAGGTTGACAATATGCTTAACAATGGAAAGTCCTAATCCGGTTCCTCCCATTTGCCGTGAGCGTCCTTTGTCTACACGATAAAAGCGTTCAAATATGCGGGGCAAATGTTCTTCTTTTATGCCAATACCGGTATCTTTGATTTGAATAATATGAAATCCGCGTTCTTTTTTTCCAATAATTTGAACGGTACCGTTTTTTTGGTTGTATTTAATAGCGTTTTCTGTCAGATTCCAAATAAGCTGCTGCAAACGGCTGGGAGCCGCGTTTACAAACAGGGAAGGGTCAATCTCCAAAGTGACCTGAACCTCTGCTTTTTCTGCAACAGGTTTCAGCCGTTCAATGACAATTTGGGCGTTTTCCAAAATATTGGTACTGTACTGCATATTATCTTCATGACCATGTTCAATGACGGAAAGGGCTAAAATATCATCAATTAAATTTTGCAGGCGTTCAGCTTCAATTTCGATAATTTCATAAAACTGATTTCTGGTTTGAGAATCCCGTTTGTCATCTTTCAGCAGTTCAATATAGCCTCTTATGGATGTCAAAGGTGTTTTTAATTCATGGGTGACATTGGCGACAAATTCACTTCGAATTTGTTCCAGCATTTTTATTCTGGTAACATCCGCAATAACAGCAAGTGCGCCGCCGCTGCGGTTAGTCATGGGTGCTGCATAAACGTGGAGGATACAATTTTTCGGAGTTGCATTTTGAAATTCTTCTGTGACTGCCGCATTCTGTGTCATCGCTTTCTTTAGCAGATGATATACTGCTGCATAATTTTCTCCGCAATTTTTCAGTTTTTTTCTGGAGGCAGGTACCCCAAGCAGTTCCTGTGCACGGGGAGTGAGAAGAAGAATGTCATTTTTGTTGTTGACAGCGATAACGCCGTCATCCATACCGGATAATATGGAATTTAATGTATCACGGCTGTTCTCCAGTTCTTTGTGTGCAGTTCCCAGCCGTTCGGTCATAATATTAAATGCAGTAGAAAGCTCGCCCATTTCAGCCGGGGCATTTTCAGCACGTACGCTTAAATTGCCTGCTGTAATTTCACGAGTTGTGGCAATCAAAGAGTGAATAGGTTTTAAGAAATAATTTACCGTAATACGTGCAGTGGAAAAAGCAAGCACTAAACCAATAATAATTCCGATTGCCGCACAACCCCACAGAAGATATTGCGTTCCAGATAACCCGCCCAATGGAGTAGCCAGACGATAAATAATAGTTCCACCAGGATAAAATGCGGCGTAATAATATTCTTCTTTGGTAATACTTTGGCTGGTACGGGAGTCAAATCCCCAAGTGCTGTTTAATGCCTGTTGTATTTCCGGACGCTGTAAATGGTTTTCCATTGGTTCGCTTGTTTTGCTGTCGCATAAAACATTGCCCTGTAAATCTATCAGCGTAATACGTATCTGATGTCCGTTTTGCGTTAATTGAGCCGCATAATCTTGAATGAATATTTCCATATCTTTCGTTTGAGTGTTTTTCATGTTGGAAAGAAGAATCAGGCTGTCCTTTAACCCTCTTTGCACTTGACTGCGGTAAATATTTTGTACCAGCGGGATAGCAATCAGGAAAGATATGATGAGTGAAACGGTAATGGTGGCAACAGAGACCATGTACAGCCTTTTTTTCACAGGAGTTCATCCTCCTTGTCAGCAAAACGATATCCAACGCCCCTGACGGTAAGAATATACTGCGGGCTATCCGGTTCATCCTCAATTTTTTGGCGCAGGTAGCGTATATGTACATCTACGGTTCGGGTATCTCCATAAAAATCAACTTTCCAGACACGGTCCAGCAGTACGTCCCGGGTGAAAACCTGTCCGGGGTGACGCATTAATTCGTAAAGCAATTCAAATTCCCGCAAGCTAAGGTCAATCGCTTTTCCATCTTTTGTTACTTTGCGCCTGACAGCGTCTAACGTTAGTTTTCCAATCGTAATCAATTCGTTTTTAGTGTTCAGATATTCCCCGCGGCGCAATGTTGCTTTTACTCTTGCCGCCAGTTCTTTTACGCTGAAAGGTTTGGTAAGGTAATCGTCAGCGCCCAGTTCTAAACCGAGTACACGGTCAACCTCATCGTTACGGGCTGTCAGCATAATTACAGGGATATGCCTTGTTGCCGGGTTTTCCCGAATAGAACGGCAAACGCTCAGTCCGTCAGGCGGAGGCATCATCCAGTCCAAAACTACAGCGTCCGGTTTTTTCAGGTTCAGCGCGTGAAGGAACGTAGTACCATCGGAAAATTCACAGGTGTCAAATCCGGCGTCTTTCAGTCCAATGGATACAAGATGCCGGATATTTGCTTCGTCATCTACAATATATACCAAAGGCATTTCATATGCACCACCTTAAGGAAATTATCTTTACAGCTCAATTCGTATGGAAAATATATATTTTATTATAACACAGATTCTTCCGTATTTAAATCGGGGTGTTCACCGGTTGCAAGATAAATGCCCCATTCTGCAATATTTGTTGTGTGGTCGCCAATACGTTCTATGTATTTTGCGATAAACATATAATCAACAGCGGTGGGGATTTTCAATTCATTATCCGGCATAATAGCGCAAAGCTCCAAAATCAGTTGGGAAAATATAGCGTCAATGCAGTCATCGGATTTGCAGACGGCCTTAGCTAATACAATATCCTGTTCGAGGTACGCGGCGACTGCGTTTCCAAACATCTCCTGCGCCGCTTCCATCATTTGAATCAGCTTTGCCGGCGGTTTCAAGCTTGTGCTGTCCGGATGGGATAAAATGATTTCACAGATATCTGCACATTGATCGGCAATACGTTCCATATCCGTTAAAATTTTTAATGTGGATGCAATAGCGCGTAAATCGCTTGCAATTGGCTGTTGTAAAGCGATCATATTTAAGCATGTTTGTTCAATTTTACGGTTCATGGTATTGATTTGCCCATCACCTGAAAAAATGTTTTTTGAAAGCCCTTCGTCCTGTTTTTTCAGGGCGGTAATGGTATTGGAAATGATATGGGAAATTTTCTCTCCCATATTCCTTATTTCGTTATGGAGGTTTTCAAGTTCCGCAATAAAAAGGTTCCTCGGCATGGTTTAGCCTCCTTGTTTCAATTTAACCGAAACGTCCGGTAATATAATCTTCTGTCCGTTTATCGGCTGGGGTATTAAACATCGTAGTAGTATCATTGTATTCAATCACTTCGCCAAGCAGAAAAAACGCCGTACGGTCACTGATTCTTGCCGCCTGCTGCATATTGTGTGTAACAATAATAACAGTGTATTTCTTTTTCAATTCCGCAGTCATATCCTCAATTTTTAGTGTGGAGATGGGATCAAGCGCGGAAGTAGGTTCATCCATCAGCAGAATATCCGGTTCTACTGCAAGGGCGCGGGCAATACACAAACGCTGCTGCTGACCGCCGGATAGTCCAAGTGCAGATTGTTTCAGCCGGTCTTTTACTTCGTTCCATAAGGCTGCGCTCTGCAAGGAAGTTTCTACGATTTCATCCAGCGCTTTTTTATTTTTAATTCCATGAATTCTGGGCCCATAAGCGATATTATCATAGATGGACATAGGGAAGGGGTTTGGCTTTTGAAAAACCATACCTGCACGTTTGCGCAGGAGTGTAACGTCTGTTTGAGGGCTGTAAATATCTTCGCCGTCAATGAGGATTTCCCCTGTGATCCGGCACCCGGGAATTAAATCATTCATACGGTTTAAGGATTTAATACAGGTTGATTTTCCGCAGCCGGAAGGTCCGATGAAAGCGGTTACCTGATTTTCCGGGATGTCCAGATTAATGCCCTTTAATGCTTCAAAATCATCATAAAATAGATGCATATTTTTTAAGGAAACTTTAGTTCTTCCGGTTGGTGCAGAGACGGGAGTACATATAGCGGCATCATGCAATAAACGTTTATTGTTTTCCATTCGCCATTACCCTTTCCTTAGTTTTTTAGCAGCAACGTTTGCAAGCCGGTTTAATATAAATATCAATACAAGCAAAATGGTCGCCGTTGCATAGGGAATCCATGATTCACCGGCATAACCTTGTGAGGCGGAATTGAACAAGTGAAGAGAAAGAGTTACACCTACGCCATTCTGTGTTATATGGCCAAAGACATTGTCAGGCATACCATAACCGTTCATGCTCAGCACAAATTTTAATATTGCTGTTTCGCCGATAATCCGCCCCATAGAGAGAATAACTGCGGAAAGAATTCCGGGCATAGCGCAGGGGAGGATAATGCCGAGAATTACTTTCAGTTTGCTTGCACCCATAGCCAGAGCTCCTTCTTTATAGCCGGAAGGTACAGCTATAAGCGCTTCTTCTGTAGAGCGGACAATGGTTGGCAGTACACAGAAAACAAGGGTTAAGCATGCGGCAAGAATAGAATTTTTCAAATTAAAGGCGTTGACAAACACTGCATAGCCAAATACGCCAAAAATAACGGAAGGAATACCCGCAAGGGTTTCCGTAGTAAAACGGATGGCACGGACAAGCTTGCCCTGATGAGCATATTGTGTTAAATATATGGCGCTTGCAATTCCAATGGGGACTGCAATGAATAGTGTTATTACAATTAAATAAACGGTGTTGATTACCATTGGCAGAATTCCGGTTAGCTTGGCGCTTAAATTATATTCCGTCCATAAAAAATCCGGGTTTTGGATAATGGCAGGTAATCCGTTGGAAAGCACAAAAAACAAAAGAATCAGCAGAAAACCTACTGTTACTGTAACGCTGAGGTAAATCAGGGCTTTCATTGCCATATCGCCGGGACGTCTGCATTTGTGATAGAGGGAAAGGTTTTTCTGTTTTTCATTTATTTTCATCCATTTGTACTCCTCGCTTAGAGATTATTGTAAAGGCGATATTTACAATCATGGTAAATACAAATAAAACCAAACCTACCGCATACAGAAAATCCTTTTGAGCCTCTGAGGCATAGCTGAATTCCTGCGCAAGGGTAGTAGTAAGCGTCATAGTGCCTTTAAATAATTGCGGGAAACCTGCGATGTTGCCTGCAACCAGTAAGATTGCCATGGTCTCACCGATTGCACGGCCTACGCCGAGTATAACGCCGGACAGGATTCCGGACTTTGCCGCAGGGATAAGTATTTTAAAAATAGTTCCAATATGAGTGTTCCCTAATGCAAGAGATGCCTCTTTATAGCTGGCTGGAACCGCGCGCAGTGAAGTTTCCGTGATGTTAATAATTGTCGGCAAAATCATGATGGCAAGCACGAGAATAACGGCGAAGAGGCTGTCACCTACGCCGTTTCGCACAGCGGCAAATTGGTCAGGGAATATTTTTAAGAGAGTTGGTATAATAACACTAATTCCGAAGAAGCCATATACAACGGATGGAATACCTGCAAGCAATTCAATTGCCGGTCGAATAAAAGCGGCAAGTTTTTTGGGGGCAAGTTCTGCTAAAAAAACTGCGGTTAACAAACCGATGGGTACCCCGATTACAATGGCGCCGAACGTTGCAAATACAGAACCAAGTACAATGTGAACAATACCAAATTGGTTTTTGTTCATATTCCATTCCGTACCAAAAAGGAAGCCGATGATACCGCCGTTTTCCATATTAAAAAGCCCCGGTGCGCCTTCATTAATCATATAGAAAGTAATCAGTAGAACAGCTCCGATAGAGATGGTTGCCGCAACAAAGAAAATGGATTCTGCAAGTTTTTCGCCGCCGATGGACCAAATCGCAAAGAATGCACATAAAATGCATCCCGCAAGAAAAAAAGTCCACCCTGTTGAAGGTACAACGGAAATACCGTTTTTAAAAAAGCCAAACAGTTGTTCCAGATTTTTATCGTCAATGCGTATGCTGTTTAGATCAGTTCGTATGTTGTTCATCATTACCATTAGTATCATGTTGAGTATTGCACCGGAAAGAAATAAAACGCCTGAAGGTATGGGCTTTTTTAAGAAAAGCAGTAGGATGCCTGCGGCACAGGCAATCAGTGCAGTAGAAAGAATTAGTTTCATACAGAATGGTATGTCATAAGCAAAGGTATTGTTAATTTGTACTTTGCCTGATAATATCTGAAAAAAATTTAAAGAGAAAGTATGCACCTGCATTGTTCCGCCTCTGGGATTGGCAGTAAGCTGTATATTCATTACCGGAAGAAATAATCCGGCAATGGACAAAGCGCCAATCAGTATGGCGGCATATTTTTTTATCAGACTGCTTTTATGTCTGCGGGCAGTTGTTTGCAGATTATCCATAGAGATGCCCATGTTTTCCACCTCGTATTTTAAATAATGACAAGTTCCGTTCCGGTCAGCGGGTGGGCCGGGACGGAACCATGCATTTTTTGCGGGCTGAATTTTATGCTGCTTTGATTTCCACAGGAACGCATCCGCTTTCCGTAATTAAGGCCTGACCTTCATTACTCTTCATGTATTCAAGAAAGGCGTGGACAATCGGATCGGCGGAACCTTTGGAAGTAATCATGATAAACGGACGGGAAATTGGATAGGAGCCGTCTTTTATAGTAGTTTCTGACGGGGCAACGTTGTCAACGGTCAGAGCGACGATGCTGTCATCAACAGAAGAAAGGGAGACATATCCAATAGAACCTGCGGTGGATGCAACTTTTTCTTTTACAATACCGGTTTCATTATATTCGCCGGCGTAAGCGCATTGATCTTGGATTTTTAAAATTTCTTCAAAAGCGGCGCGGGTGCCGGAAGCAGCCTCACGGCCTAGCACGGTAATTTTTTCATCAACGCCGCCAACGTCTTTCCAGTTGGTGATTTCTCCGGTGAAGATTTTAGCAATTTGTTCGGAAGTGAGGGAAGTAACACCGACGTCTTTATTTACAATGGCGGCAACGCCGTCCATAGCAATGACATATTTGTCATAGTTATCCGGATTTTCTTCATCCTTAACGTTTCTGGAAAGCATTCCAAACTGGGCTGTGCCATCGTCTACAGCTTTCGGACCTTCGCCGGAACCATTGCCGCCGACAACAGTCGTAATATTAGAATATTTGGATTTAAACCCCTCTGCCAGCAAACCGGCGACTTTTGACATGGATGTGGAGCCGGTCAAGGTCAATGTTCCGGTAAGGCTGGTATCAGTGTTTGCAGTGTCGGCGGCAGTTGTTGATGGTGTAATCGCACCTGTTGCAACGGACGTACCGGTGCTGGAAGAAGGGCTGCCGCCGCATCCGGCAAAAAGTGAGAGACACATGGTAATTGCAAGCATGATGCTAAGCTTTTTTTTCATTTTTGTTAACCTCCTGTATTTCAGTACGCGTTTATCTTAACGCCGATTCGTTAAAGGCAGGTTAAGAAGAAATTAGGCTTTGTTAAAACTTTTTTCTGAAAATAGCGTTGACAATCTATTGGCAAGGGCATATAATGTAAACAAATAAATAAAGCTGTCTTCGGGGCGGGGTGTAATTCCCCACCGGCGGTAATAAGGTTTAAAACTTTTAGCCCGCGCGCGCAAGCTGACTCGGTGCGATTCCGAGGCCGACGGTATAGTCCGGATGAAAGAAGCGGCGCATATATCAGTGCGTCTATTTGTCCCGCAGAATTTCTGCGGGATTTTTTTCGTTGACAGCGGAAAAGGGGATTGTACAATGAAAAACAGCAAATCAGGCGTAAGCAAAGCGGAATTTTTAACCAGAGTTGGAATTTTGACGGCAGTGGGTACGATTATGTATCTCTTTCTGCCTGAAATACCGATTATGGTTGGTCATCTGAAATTTGATATTTCAGATTTGCCTGCAATGATTGCGGGGCTTACAACAGGTCCTGCAGCCGGTGCGGCGGTTATTATTATTAAAAACATATTTCATCTGCTGAAGAGTACGACAATGGGGATTGGTGAGGTTGTAAATATTCTTGTAGGATGTACCATGATATTTACCCTATGTGGTGTTTATAATCTGACTAAAAGGCTTCGCAAGAGCGAGAAGATTTACGACCATTTTTCTTATTTTATTGCATGTATTGTTACAATCGCCGTAACGGTGGGTACAGGTTTTCTTTATAATCTTGCATTAACACCGGTTTTTTTAATGGCTGTCGGTTCTGAGGTTACTGCATCGGCAGTTGTGGGTTTCGCAGCATCTTCTGTTGCACTGAATCTGGTAAAATCCATTGCCAATACAGTTTTGGTTTATCCAGTGTTTATCGCACTTCGTCCGTTTGTTATACAAAAAGAGAAAAAACTGATAAAAACTTAAAAAATGGTTGACACAATGCGGATTTTGTGGTAATGTTGTATTCGATAAAATTAAATATCACTTATCAAGAGTGGCTGAGGGATCAGGCCCTGTGAAGCCCGGCAACCTGCATAGCAGTGTAAGGTGCTAAATCCTGCGGTTTAACCGAAAGATGAGCTTGTCAAACGCCTCCGGTTAGCCGGGGGCGTTTTTAAATAGCTTTAAAATTACAATAATAAAAGGAGAATTGAATCAATGGCAAGACGTTTATTTACATCTGAATCAGTAACAGAAGGGCACCCGGATAAAGTCTGCGATCAGATTTCCGACGCTGTACTGGATGCGATTTTAGAACAGGATCCTATGGCAAGAGTTGCGTGTGAAACTACTTGTACTACCGGTATGGTACTCGTTATAGGGGAAATTTCTACCAATTGTTATGTGGAGATTCCTAAAATTGCCCGTAAGGTAATTTGTGATATTGGATACGACAATGCGGTAAATGGTTTTGACGGAAACACCTGTTCGGTTATTACCGCTATTGATGAACAGTCGCCCGATATTGCAATGGGCGTTGATAAGTCTTTAGAAGTAAAACAGGGGGCTGAGGATTCCTATAATCTGCATGGCGCAGGGGATCAGGGTATGATGTTTGGTTATGCCTGTGATGAAACAGAGGAGTTAATGCCAATGCCTGTTTCACTTGCACATAAGCTTGCACGCCGTTTAACCGAGGTTCGTAAAAACGGTACATACCCATATCTTCGTCCGGATGGAAAAACGCAGGTAACAGTAGAGTATGATGAAAATGGACGTCCCTATCGTGTGGATGCAGTTGTGCTTTCTACACAGCATGATGAAAAAGTTACATTAGACCAAATACGTGAAGATATGATAGAAAGTGTTATCCGTCCAATTATCCCTGCTGAGTTGATGGATGAGAATACAAAGATTTATGTTAATCCAACCGGACGGTTTGTTACCGGCGGTCCGCAGGGGGACAGCGGCTTAACTGGGCGTAAAATCATTGTTGATACTTATGGCGGCTATTCCCGTCATGGCGGCGGTGCGTTCAGCGGTAAAGATCCGTCCAAAGTAGACCGTTCTGCTGCTTATGCGGCGCGTTATGTAGCAAAAAATATTGTTGCCGCAGGTCTTGCAAAACGTTGTGAAATTCAGATTGCTTATGCCATTGGCGTTGCTAAACCGGTTTCTGTTATGGTAGATACCTTTGGTACAGGAATCCTGCCGGATGAGAAACTGGCGGATGTTGTGAGTGAAGTATTTGATTTGCGGCCGGATGCTATCATAGATATGCTTCAGCTTCGCCGTCCCATTTATCGTCAGTTAGCGGCGTACGGACACATGGGACGTACAGATTTGGATATTTCCTGGGAAAAGACAGACCGTGCGGAGGCTTTAAAAGCCGCTGCTGAAAAATTACAGTAATCATAGAGCCCATGTTTGACGGAGGATTTGCTCATATGTCCTTAAAAGGAGCCGTTGCCGGTAAGCGTTTCAAGATGCATTGCATTTATATTTCGTTTGAATTACTTGAATCATAGATGTAAACGGGTCGGTATTGCTTTAACAACATCTTCATATTGTCTAAAAATTGTTATTAATCACTCGTTTTGCACGATGCTTGAAGCGAAAGCTTTTTACAGGCTATTTCCATCAAAAGTGACGGTGGGCTTTGTAACAATAAAAAACCGGGGCAGATTGAATGAACTGCTCCGGTTTCTTTTTACAGGTTTCCGAATTGTCCGGATTTCATCAAACCGTTGACAAATCTTTCTAAATCTTCTTTACTATGAAGTTGAACGTCGCTTTGAACAATGCTTTCCTGCACAAGCTTGGGGAGACTTTCAAAATAAGTTTTTGCTTCTCCATGAAATTTTAATGAATCTGACATTTTTATCACCTCATAATTAGCTTCTGCATTCAATATCATGTTATTCATGATTTTCTGCTTTAATGTATAAGGGGAAACAGTATTGTATTCCTAAAGTGGTTTGGTTATAATGAATTTAAATATGGGGGATGATGAAATGGGAATGCATGAAGTAATAGAAGAAATTCAAAATGATCTTTTTGAAATGGAACAACAGATTACACATATGGAGAATATGAAGAAAAAAGAAGTTGATTTTTTACGGGAAAGCCAGCGGGATTTATCTCAGCGGCTTGATCGGTTGGAAACTCTTATGGAAAGTATGACATTGTTATTAAAGCGCATCACGGAAATTTTGGAAAGTTAAAAGACTTTACAGATGTTTTTATTAGAACCCAATGTGTTTATTGGATTTTAGTGTAAAGTAAAAAAACAGCCGCTCCTATTTTGTTTTTCAAAAGGACAGGCTGTTTTTTTATGATTAATTTTGTTCTAACCATTTGGCAAGCTGGTCGGCGGGGGCGGATGAACCGGAATGCTCCGATTTCTGATTGTTAAAATATTTTTGAATTTCGCGTTTGTTCATTCCTTTATTCTACTTCTTTTTTTAAAATCTGACAGTTTTTCTCTGAATCCACAGATGCAGGCAAAGATTTTTTTCTCACCTTTGCCGCACAGTTCAAGTTTTTTATGGCAGTTTGGGCAACTTGCCTTTGTTTGAATGTCAATACTTTTTTGATAGCCGCATTCCCTGTCAGAACATGCAAGTATCTGTCAATGCTTTTCCTTTACAGACGGCAAGAGCTTTCCGCAGACCGGGCATTTTTCCCGGGTAATATTATTATGTACATAGTTAGTCTCACTAATGATGAAGTTTGATTGCATAATTACATATTTCACAACGGGATGCCTGTCAATGCTTTTACCTTTACTTATTTTATTTGGCTGTTCTTTCCAGGATGTGGTTAATACTGCAGATTTTAATCTTCAGGAACTAATTCATCGGGTTGCATTTCTTTGGAGGTTGGATAAATTTATCTTTTTACGATTATTTTTGAAGGGGTGCTGTCGATTAACTCTCTGTTGTGTATTGCTGTTTTTGCTCAACAATCTTCTTTACATAAAAATAGAGTGTATAGACTGTTTTTCTATGGGCTCTGACACTGTGTAACTATTTTGTTGTGATTATGATAACGGTTGTTTAGGCAAACTTGAATTTAATCCCACCAGCAATAATAAATAAAATAATCATCATTGAATAGCTTTGTACTTGGAATTAGTTCACCATTATTATCAATAAGAAAAGTTGGTTGCGAAAAATCGGTTTCCTCTCCAATATCGTCTGGAAATATATCTTGTGGCTCATTAAAAATTTGTTTTATCTCATAAAGCGATAATTTGCTGAAAATAATCAAGGTGTCTGCACAAATACACTGCTCATTATTATCTTCTTCCAATCCATAGACTTGTACAAAAATTTTTGCAGTTCCATCTATGTTAAGCAAATTTTCAATCAGGGTAATGTACCTTTGTTTCCCATCAAGACGTTCACATGAGAAATCTGTAAAATCATCTGTTGGATCTAAGAAATCCTTATATGAGAACCAATAATTATTCGTATAGTTCCTGTTTGTTTTATCAACTTTCAGCAATGTTAAAATAGTGTTTTTTTGTTGATTATCCATACTGTTTCTCCCTTAAAATCTCGATTTGTATTTCTAATAGAATATTAGAATCACACTCATATTTCTATTAAATTTTCATTCAATGTCTTCTTCCATCCGCCGCGTTCTGTTCTGTTGCCTGTTAAGCTGTCGGCTCTCAATCTTGAAGTTCTCTTTCAAGATTCTTTTTGTTGCAGCTGATTACCTCCGTATGCGGAACTGTTTTGCTGTCTGTTCAATGATTATCAACTTCATTTTCTTAGGCAGTATCGGCAAATCTTCTAAGTTCCCTTTTTTATATTAATTGGAATATGCTTCCGCTTCAGCCAGTGTAACAAGGTTGCCCAATGTCCATGTAACAATATAACGTTATAATGTTCTTCAATCATACAGCCGTTGCCATTTTGTCGGTAGCCGAGAACTCTGGCAAAGTCTTTGTCAACGGACGATTTTTCTGTTAATACAAGTTTTTTTTTGCAAATGTTTCACCCCAAAAGACATGATAAAAATTCCGGCTGCAGACGTTACTCTGCAACCGGAGATTGCTGTTTAATAATTAGTTTAATTCAAAAAGAGTTTGCAGGATTTTTACGCAGTTGTCAATACCAAATTGGCTGCTGTTCAGAATCAAGTCGTAGTTTTCCATGCGCCCCCATTTTAACCCTGTGTAATAATTATAGTAATTTTTGCGGCGTTTATCTGTTTTTAAAATAACTTCTTCTGCTTTTTTAGGCGGCATATTATAAAGTTTTCCAATGCGCTCAATTTTCTGTGGCATATCGCCTCGGATAAATACATTCAGACAGTTTGACTGTCCCTGAAGCACGTAATAGGCACATCGCCCAACAATAACGCAAGAGCCTTTCTGTGCAATTTTTTTAATGATGTTGCATTGCAGCAAAAAGAGTTTGTCATTTACAGGCATATCTGCGATATTTGTAATATGGCTTCCCAAAGAAAAAGCGCCGACCGACATGGAATACAATAGGCTGTTGGTAGCCTGCTCATCGGCGGCTTCAAAAACTTCGGGGCTCATACCACTTTCTTTTGCTGCAAGGTTAATAAGTTCTTTGTCATAAAAAGGGATATTAAGCTGTTCGGCAAGTTTTTTTCCAATTTCTCTGCCGCCGCTTCCAAATTCTCGACCGATGGTAACTATTGTGTTTTTACTCATAATACAAATACCTCCTTTTGCTGTGATTAGATTTTTGAGATATTATTGCATGTACAAAAAATTACTGTAATAATTATAGCATAAGATACAAAAAAACACAAGTTTTATAATGAATTTTGATAAAAGTTAAAAATCGAGTATATTAAATGGATGCCGTGCATATCTTTTAAAGAAATACCGCAGGGCTATCAAAATCCTGCCGCGGATAGCCGGAAGCGGTACCGGAGCGGCTACGGGGATAGGTGGAATATGGAAAACGAAGCAGCAGTCAGGCAAAGGCATAAAAAATCAAAAAAGAATGAAGTTGATTTTTCACTTGCTGTCATACATATGCAGACAATTGTTTGTGCAGTTCTATTGCTCATTGTGATTTTGATGAAATTTTTTGGCGGTTCTGTTTATGAGGGGATAAAACAGCAGTGCCGAAACAATATCATTGGTGAATTTAATTTTAATGAAATTGTAGAAAATACAATTGCTGTATTTATGTCCTTTGATCCTAATCATAAGGAAGAAGCACAAAAAGATGCGGCGCAGGCAAATGCAGTTGTAACCTCACAGCCGGCGGATAATAATATTACAACACAGCCCGCGCCAAATGAAACTAAGATACCTGATGAAGGGTTGGCGAACGTTTCTTTTGATGAACCTGAACTGGAACTTCCGCAGACGATGTATATTTCGGGGGAATCGCCGCTGGAGAGCGATTTTCTTGCTTTAGGAGAGGACGGCAAGCATATCCTTGCAGAAAAAACCAATTTGGATGAAGCGATTAAAGGTGCATCCTTAACGGAATATAAGGTTGCAACCCAAGGAGTTTTACCGACAACAGGACGAATCAGTTCTCAATTTGGCTTTCGGGATGACCCGTTTACCGGAGAACGAAAATTTCATGGCGGTATGGATATTGCAACCCCTATTGGTACGCCGATAGCAGCCGCATATGGAGGCAGGGTGATAGAATCCATTCATTCTGATACTGGTTATGGGAACCATATCATCATACAGCATGCAGATGGGCTGATAACGATTTACGGCCATTGTTCCAAACTTTTAGTGGAAACAGGTACAGTGGTCAGGGCAGGGGAAATTATTGCGGAGGTAGGCAGCACTGGGAATTCAACCGGTCCTCATCTTCATTTTGAAGCAAGGATTAATGGAATTAAGGTTAGTCCAGCATATTTGGTTGATACCAGCCCGCTGAAAAAGGGATGAGATTTACACTGAGGGGATGCCGTGTTCACATCAGTTTTTATTTTGCCGCGATTGTTACCTTAATGCTGGCGTTGGATAAAGACAGTATGGCGTTCCTTTCCTTTTTAGCTGCCCTGATACATGAAAGCGGACATATATTATTATATTTGCTGTTTGATGATATGCCTTCCCAGTTAGAATTCGGAATTTTTGGAATACGAATCACACAAAAAAACGCTGTTTCCCTTTCATTCCGACAGGAAATAGCGGTTGCGGCAGCAGGGCCAATCATGAATTTTATGGTGGCTCTGTTTTTATTTATTATGATTATTTTTATGAATTCCGATACCAATTCCCTGCGTATGGCGGCAGGGCTGAATTTCCTGCTTGGCATTGTTAATTTTATGCCGATTGAACCGCTGGATGGCGGTAAGGTTCTTTTTTATGCCATAGCGCATAGAAAGGATGCTCAATATGCAGAAAAAGCTGTAAATTTATGTTCTGTACTTTTTTTGCTGCCCTTGATGGCATTGGGCTTTTATTTTGCGTTGTTCTGCGGATATAATCCTACTCTTTTGATTATGTGTATTTACCTTTGTGTGCTGTTGGTCAAACGTTGTCATTGAAAAAAGGGCGCGTTTGGGTTATTATGTTAAAGTAGCCTCGGAATAAAACGGGGTAAAGCCAGAATAAGGGGTAGGAAAATTTGAAATATGGATTAGAAAAGCTTCTGGAAGCTGTGCAAAAACCAGGTCGGTATACCGGCGGGGAAGTGAACAGCGTAGTAAAAGATAAAAATCAGGTGTCTATCCGTTATGCCTTTTGTTTTCCTGATACATACGAAATCGGTATGTCTCATTTGGGAATGAAAATTTTATATGGTTTGGTAAATGCGCGTGAAGACGCATGGTGCGAGCGTGTTTTTGCCCCATGGACGGATATGGAAGAACAAATGCGCAAAAATAATGTGCCGCTGTTTGCATTAGAAAGTCAGGACCCCGTAAAGGATTTTGACATCATTGGTTTTACTATGCAGTATGAACTTAGTTATACTAATGTGCTGAATATGCTGGATCTTGCGGGACTGCCTGTTTTGTCAAAGGAACGCACACAAATGCTTCCTGTTGTTATTGCAGGCGGCCCGTGTGTTTGTAACGGCGAGCCGATTGCAGATTTTATTGATTTATTTCTGCCCGGCGAAGGGGAGGAGGTTACCAATGAACTGATAGACTTGATTAAAGAATACAAAAGCAAAGGAGCGTCAAAAGAGGAATTTCTGCGTGCCGCATCGCAGATAGAAGGCGTGTATGTTCCCAGTCTTTATGATGTATCGTATCATGATGACGGTACAATTCGGTCGGTTACTCCAATGGGCGGCGCACCGGAAAAGGTAAAAAAGAGAATCATTGCTGATTTGGATCAGGTATATTATCCGGAAAGCTTTGTTGTCCCTTATTTGGATATTGTACATGACCGTGCAGTGGAAGAAATTTTTCGCGGATGTCCCCGCGGGTGCCGTTTTTGTCAGGCTGGTTTTTTGTACCGCCCTTTACGTGAAAAATCAGTGGAAGTTGCATGCGGTCAGAGCCGTGCCCTTTGCGATTCTACAGGTTATGATGAAATTTCCCTGAACTCTCTGAGTACCAGTGATTACACGGGAATAGAAAAACTTCTTCCCGATTTAATTGAGTGGACAAGTGAAAGCAAAATAAATTTGTCCCTGCCTTCTTTAAGAGTCGATAATTTTTCTGATGAACTTGTAGAACAGCTGCAAAAAATCCGCAGGAGCGGGCTTACCTTTGCGCCGGAAGCAGGTACGCAGCGATTGCGTGATGTTATTAATAAAAATGTGTCGGAAGAAGAGATTTTGGCCACGGCTGAAAAAGCTTTCCTCGGTGGCTGGACACAGGTGAAGCTTTATTTCATGATGGGTTTGCCAACAGAAACTTTGGAAGATATTGAAGGAATTGCAAAGCTGGCCCAAAAAGTAGTAGACGCTTATTATCACTGCCCGAACCGCAGAAAAGGCAAAGCCGTAACGGTAAATATCAGCGTGGCGTCCTTTGTTCCAAAACCCTTTACCCCATTCCAGTGGGAGCCGCAGGATACCATGGAAATGCTTGCGCAGAAGCAGAAGCACTTGATACAAAGCCTAACTTCCAAAAAAATATCTGCAAGCTGGCATGATGTAGAAACGAGTTTTCTGGAAGGCGTACTTGCACGCGGAGATCGGCGGTTGAGTAGAGTAATTGAAGCGGCATGGCGCAAAGGCTGTCATTTTGACAGCTGGGATGAGGAATTTCATTTTGACCGCTGGATGGAAGCGTTTCAGGAGTGTGGTCTTGATCCGTCTTTTTATGTAAACCGTCGCAGGGATTATGATGAAATTCTGCCATGGGACCATATGGATTATGGGATTAACAAAGCGTTTTTGAAAAAGCAGGACATGCTTTCTAAGGAAGCAATCACAACACCGCAGTGCCGTGAGGCCTGCGCCGGATGCGGTGCAAACCGATTGAACGGAGGTGCGTGCGATGCACTGCGTTAGAGTGTTTTTTACAAAACAGGGGAGAATCAGGTATACTTCCCATCTGGACTTAATGCGCGCTATGCAGCGTGCGGTGCGTAGGAGCGGAATACCTGCAAAATACAGCGAGGGCTTTAACCCGCATATGCAGATGACCTTTGCCCTGCCGCTTTCTTTGGGGATGGAAAGCCTCTGCGAAGCGATGGATATCAAAGTTGAAGATACAGTAACAAACAGCGAGATTATGGAAAAATTAAATTCTGCATTGCCGGAAGGCCTGCATGTTTTTCGCGTGGCGGAGCCTGAGATGAAAACCGGAGCAATACGGTGGGGGGAGTTTGAAATCCGTTTGTATTTTTCCGATACGATTAAAGAACGTGCAGAAAAAATGCGGATACGGTTAGAACAGCCGGAACTGACAGCGGTAAAGGAAACCAAAAAAACTACCCGTGTACTGAACCTGAAAGAATTTATTCATGATATTAGTGTTACTGCCGGCGATGACTGTGTAAAGGTAGTCGCAGTGCTGCCCGCCGGAGGTGAAAATAATATAAATCCAGGGCTTTTAGGGCAGGCGCTTTGCGGCGCTTCCTATATGATGGCGGAGCACACTTCTATTGTCCGCCGCCGGCTTATGGATGCAGAGTTTCAGGATTTTCGGTAATGCTGTAAGAAATTTACTTTTTTGCACATTTTCTCTTGAAATATATTTCGTTTTATGCTATAGTATGAAAGCATTTGTTTTCCGTTATCATTGCAGATAATGGGGTTTAATGCCCGCGAAAGCAGACATTGAAGCGGATGGTCCTCTGTTGCCGTCAAGGCATTATGAACATCTGGAAATTAAGGAGGAAATATTCCATGACAAATCAGGAAGCAATCAAAATCATGGCAGGTCCTTGCCTGAAGGCTGAAAAGCCGGTATTCGAAATCGGTGATACCGTTAAGGTTCACGTTAAGATTCGTGAAGGCGAAAGGGAAAGAATTCAGGTTTTTGAAGGTACTGTAATTGCCCGCAGAGGCAGCGGTATCGGCGAAACCTTCACTGTCCGCCGTGTTGCATACGGCGTTGGAGTAGAAAGGGTATTCCCTGTTCATTCTCCGAATGTTGCAAAGGTTGATGTGGTACGCCACGGTAAGGTTCGCAGAAGCAAGCTTTACTATCTGAGAGACAGGGTCGGCAAGGCCGCAAAGGTAAAAGAGCAAATCCGATAAGCGGAACGGAAAAGGGACATTTTGTCCCTTTTTTGCTATTTATGAAATATTTTGGACGGGAATTGGAATGCGGATAAAAAAAGATCGGCCCTCTGACCTGAAAGCTGTTGTCTGCAATGAACTATACAACTGGCTGGAAGTATTCGTTTGGGCAGTGGTTATGATAGCGTTGGTGTTTATTTTTATAGGGCGTATGGTAACCGTTGTCGGCAGTTCCATGGAACCAACGTTTTACCAAGGACAGTGCCTGCTTGTCTCCGGTATCGCCTGTCAGCCGCAGCGGGGTGATATCGTTGTGTTTGGTATACCCGGGCAAACGGATGAAAAAATGATCAAACGGGTGATTGCTGTTGCGGGTGATACCGTGGATATTGACCCGTTGCGGTGCGAGGTTACGGTAAACGGTGAAATCCTGAAAGAATTGTATATTATGAGCCCAACGGATGATGTATATGATTTTAAAGGGCCTGTCCGAATCCCCGAGGGTAAGCTGTTTGTTTTAGGGGATAATCGGAGCGATTCTATTGACAGCAGATGCAGATGCGTTGGTCTGATTGATGAGCGCAGTGTATACGGCAAAGTATTTTGCAGAATTTATCCTTTATGGGAATGGGCGTGGATTGAATGAATGAGGAAACAGAATTTCAGGCGCGGATGCGCCGCGAAAAAGAAACGCATATTGCGCAGAACCTGTTTAGTTGGGTAGAGTCTTTTATCTGGGCAGTTTTGGTAATTGCTGTCCTTCTTACTTTTTTTATCCGGCCTTTTGGGGTGGTCGGCAGTTCTATGGAGCCAACGCTGCAAACCGGAAACCGGGTGATTTTGTCATCTTTCAATTATAAGCCGCAGAGAGGCGATATTGTTGTTTCAGCACAGCCGAATACAATTCAGGACAGGCTGATTAAACGTGTTATCGCAGTTGGCGGAGATACGGTAGATATTGATTTTAATCAGGGTGTTGTGTATATTAACGGCAAGGTGTTGGAAGAAAAATATGTCAATACGCCAACAACCGTGCGTGAAGATTTTGTGGGACCGATTACTATTCCCAAAGGCAAGGTGTTTCTGATGGGCGATAACCGCAATGCGTCTTCTGACAGCCGGACAAATGCAATCGGTTTGGTGGACGAAAATTATATTGTTGGTAAGGTGATATTGCGTATTTATCCTTTTGGAGATTGGCTGGTGAAATAAATAATGAACGAAGAGATATCCCAGGATAATTTCGAACAAACAGAAAAAATAAGAGCGGTAGATGGTTTTTATGAATGGATAGAAGCAGTTATTTATGCGTTTGTCGCTATTTTTATTATTTTTACTTTTCTATTCCGGATTGTCGGTGTAGATGGAAATTCCATGAAAAATACTTTGCAGGATGGAAATTGGCTGATTGTATCAAATTTTAATTACTCGCCTAAAGCAAAAGATATTGTTGTAATTACACAGCCAAATGTTCGTCATGAGCCGCTGATTAAACGTGTGATTGGTGTTGGCGGGGATAAAATAGACATTGATTTTGTCAAAGGTATTGTTTACGTTAATGATAAGGCAATTGATGAACCTTATATTGCAGAGCCGACGGTGACAAGGGGAGATATGAAATTTCCCTTGGTAGTGCCGGAAGGGAAAGTTTTTGTCATGGGTGATAATCGGAACGATTCATGGGACAGCCGCTTTTCTGCGGTGGGTTTTGTGGATGAACGTTATTTGATGGGCAAAGCTGTATTCCGTATTTTTCCCTTTGGAGATTGGAAGGTTAGTTAATCTTGGATAATAAGCAGAATATACAGTGGTTTCCGGGACATATGACGCGGACGAAACGTCAGATTGAAGCGTCTCTGCCTCTGATTGAAGCTGTTGTGGAAATTATAGATGCAAGGGTTCCTGCGAGCAGCCGGAACCCTGATTTAGATACCTTGGTTGCAGGGAAACCGCGTATAGTGCTTATGAATAAAGCAGATACTGCAAATGAAGAGGCAACGCGTCAGTGGGTTAGTTTTTTTCGTTGTCAGGGAATAACGGCAATTCCAGTTGACTGTCGTTCTGGCAAAGGTTTAAACCGTTTTTTGCCTGTGGTACGTGAGGTTTTAAAGGAAAATATAGAACGGAATATTCAAAAAGGAATGGCGGGCCGTGCACTGCGCTTGATGGTTGTCGGTATTCCAAATGTTGGAAAATCATCTTTTATTAACCGGATGACGGGGCAAAATAAAGCAAAAGTTGCAGATAAGCCCGGCGTTACCCGCGGCAACCAATGGTTTACGGTTGCGAAAGGGGTTGAAATGCTGGATACTCCCGGGGTTCTCTGGCCGAAATTTGAAGATCAGATTGTGGGAGAACGCCTTGCTTTTACAGGCGCGGTAAAAGATGATATTATGGATATTGAAAGCCTTGCTATGCGGCTGATAGAATCGCTGCGGGAAGAATACCCTGATGTGCTGGCTCATAGATATAAGACAGGACCTTTGCAGGGAGTACCGCCGTATGAGGCGTTAGAACTGATTGGCAGGAAACGCGGAATGCTGGCAGGGCGAGGAGAAATTGACATACAGCGTGCGGCTGTAATGCTCCTTGATGAATTCCGCGGCGGCAAATTGGGCAGGATTACGCTGGAATTGCCGCAGGGGGAGGAGTCATAGTGGACTGGTATTATTATGAAAAGCAGGCGGCAGAACAGGGATTTTCTGTGGTCTGCGGCATTGATGAAGCTGGCCGTGGCCCTTTGGCAGGGCCGGTTTTTGCCGCCGCAGTGATTTTGCCGCAGGGTTGTGAACTGGAAGGACTGAATGATTCTAAAAAACTGACGGAAAAAAAGCGCGAATTGCTTTTTCCGCTAATTCAGGAAAAAGCGTTAGCGTGGTGTGTAGCAAGTGCGGATGAAAAAGAAATTGATGCAATCAATATCCTTCAGGCAACGTTTCTGGCGATGCGCCGTGCTTTTGTAGGTCTGGGAATACATGCGGACGCAGCATTGGTGGACGGAAATCAAGATCCTAAATTAGAGGTCCCGTCATTTCCCATTATCAAAGGGGATGGAAAATCAGCGTCAATTGCGGCGGCGTCTATTCTTGCAAAGGTCAGCCGTGATCATTACATGTCTGCGTTAGATGAAAAATATCCTCAGTATGGTTTTGCAAAACATAAAGGATATGGAACAAAGCTTCATTATGAAATGCTGGAAAAATATGGAGTTAGCCCAGTACATCGCAGGACGTTTTTAAAAAAGCTTGGGATTTGAGGCATGCTTAATGGGAAAAGTCAATGCAGGGACGTTAGGGGAAATTTATGCGGCACGTTATCTGCGTGAGCATGGTTATCAAATTTTAACAGCAAATTACCGAAGCAGGTTTGGAGAGATTGATTTAATTGCCTGCGATGAAAAGTATCTGGCTTTTGTAGAAGTAAAAACAAGAACAGGGAATTTTCAACGTCCGTGCGAAGCAGTTGACCGCAGTAAGCAGAGGAAAATCATCCATACGGCAGTATGTTATTTGGCAAACAGCGATACAGTGCTTCAGCCGCGTTTTGATGTACTTGAAGTTTATTTAAATAAAAAGGACGCAAATGTAAAAGAAATAAATCATATAATAAATGCTTTTACTATGGAGGCGGCCGGTGAATATTTTTGATTTGCATTGTGACACCATAGGGGAATGCACGAACCAAAATTTAGAATTATTTGATAATCCATTGCAGTTATCTTTAAAAAAAGGCGAGGCCTTTTCCGGCTGGTGTCAGTTTTTTGCTGTGTGGATGCCGGATACCAAACGTAATGCGGAAGCGTTTGCCTATTTTGACCGTGTTTATGCGTATTTTCTAACTCAAATGGATAAAAACTGTGAATACATATCTTTTTGCAAGAATGCAGCGGAGATTTCCGGTGCATTATGGAATCAGAAACGGATTGCCTTGCTGAGTATTGAAGGCGGCGGCGCGATTGGCGGACGTATAGAACGTTTGCGGGAGATGTATGTGCGGGGTGTACGGATGATGACGCTGACCTGGAACGGGAGCTGTGAGCTTGGCGATGGGTGCGGTGTGCCCAATGCACAGGGATTAACAGCTTTTGGCAGGCATGTTGTAACAGAGATGGAACGCTTGGGTATGGTGATTGATGTTTCTCATCTCAGTGAACGCGGTTTTTATGACGTTGCGGAAGAAACTTCCTGCCCGTTTATTGCGAGCCATTCCAATTCCCGGGCGATTTGCGAACATCCGCGCAATCTGACAGATGAGCAGTTCCGCGTTCTGGAACACCGCAGCGGACTGGTGGGCATTAATTTATATCCTGAGTTTTTGGGAGCGGAAAAAAACAACGGGTGTGAAATGATTTACCGTCATTTATGTCATTTTCTGGAATTGGGCGGGGAAAACACCGTTGCACTGGGGACTGATTTCGACGGTGCAGAAATGCCGGAGGATTTGCAGTCCGTTGACCGTTTGCCGGTTTTATGGGAATATTTATTAAAAAAAAATTTGCCGGAAAAGCAAATTAATAAATTTTTCTTTCAAAATGCTTATGATTTTTTTCATAAAGTTTTACACTGACGAAAAAATATGTTAAAATGAAACGAAGTTTCTTGCCAATCTCGTTTAAAGGAGAGTTTGATAATGTTTTATACAAGTACAAGGGATAGCTCAGTGAAAGTTTCTTCGGCGCAGGCAATTACACAGGGGATTTCTGCTGATGGTGGCTTATTTGTTCCGGAGAGCATTCCGCAAATAACGATGGATGATCTGCTGGCCCTTTCTTCCGCCGATTATATGACCCGTGCGAAAAAGGTTTTGAGCATGTATCTGACGGATTATACTTCTGAGGAACTGGATTCCTGTATTACCGGCGCATATGGCACAGGTAAGTTTGATACAGAAAAAATCGCGCCGCTGGTTGAAATTGAGCCGAATGTCCATCTCCTTGAGCTTTGGCATGGCCCTACTTGCGCGTTTAAGGATATGGCGCTTCAGCTCCTGCCTTATTTGCTGACAGTTGCGGCTAAGAAAACCGCAGATGGCAAACAGGTGGTTATTCTTGTAGCAACCTCCGGTGATACCGGTAAAGCCGCGTTGGAAGGGTTTAAGGATGTTGATCATACGAAAATCCTTGTTTTTTACCCGAATGACGGTGTAAGCCCTATGCAGAAGCTTCAGATGACAACGCAAGAGGGTGGCAATGTCAGCGTTTGTGCGATCGAAGGCAATTTTGACGATGCACAAAATGGTGTGAAAAAGATTTTTACAGATAAATCAATTTCTGAAGAACTCGCGAAACATAATATGATGTTCTCCAGTGCAAATTCAATCAACTGGGGCAGACTTGTCCCACAGATTGTGTATTATATTTCTGCTTATTGTGACATGATTGCCGATGGCAGCATTGCCTGCGGACAAAAAGTGAATATTTGCGTGCCAACAGGTAATTTCGGCAATATCCTTGCCGCTTATTATGCAAAAAAAATGGGGCTACCTATTGGAAAATTAATTTGCGCTTCCAATTCCAACAATGTATTGACAGAATTCTTGCATACAGGCGTGTATAATAGAAACCGGCAGTTTTATACTACCATATCTCCGTCTATGGATATTTTAATTTCATCCAATCTGGAACGTCTGTTGTATGACCTTTGCGGCAGTGATTGTTCCCGCGTACGTACATGGATGGAAACCCTGAATTATAAAGGGGAATATGTGGTGGAAGAAGATATTCTTTCCAAACTCCATGAATTATTTGCCGCCGGGTGCTGTGATGACGCCGATACGAAAGCAACCATTCACGCATTGAATGAAAATGACTATCTGTGTGATACACACACGGCAGTTGCGGTGAATGTATACAGCCAGTACCGTGCACAAACAGAGGATATGACAGATGCGATCATTGCGTCTACCGCTAATCCATACAAGTTCTCTGCCGCAGTGCTTGAAGCTATAAAAGGGGAGCAGCCTGCGGGTGATGATGAATTTGAAATGGTGGATGAATTAGAGGTTTTGACTAACGATCCAATCCCTGTACCACTGGCAGAACTGAAATATAAACAGCCGCGCTTTGATAAAGTTTGTGCCAAAGATGAAATGAAGCAGGTTGTATTTGAAATGCTGGGCATTCAGTAATTGGAAAGGTAATACCATGTCTGTTTTTGCGATTGCTGACCCGCATCTGTCGCTGGGGACAGATAAACCAATGGATATTTTTAAAGGCTGGGCGGATTATATCCAACGGCTGGAAAAAAATTGGCGCGGCGTTGTTTCAGATAAAGATACGGTAGTCCTTCCCGGCGATATTTCATGGGGTATGGATTTGAAGGGTGCGCTTCCTGATTTTCAGTTTTTGAATGGGCTGCCCGGAAAAAAAATAATCCTGAAAGGGAATCATGACTATTGGTGGACCACACGAAGAAAGATGGAATCTTTTTTCGCGCAGAATGGATTGCATACACTGTCCGTCGTTCATAATGATGCGGTTGCTGCAGACGGAATTGCTATTTGCGGTACTCGCGGCTGGTTTTTTGACGCAGAGGATGATCAGGATAAAAAAGTGCTTCTGCGGGAGGCCGGCAGACTGCGCGCGTCTCTGGAAGCGGCAAAACGCACAGGTTTGGAACCGGTGGTTTTCCTGCATTATCCGCCTGTTTATGAGGATAAGGTCTGCGAAGAAATTTACCGGGTGTTGACAGATTTTGCAGTCAGGCGTTGCTTTTATGGGCATATTCACGGTTTTGCCGTGCAAAAATCGTTTAACGGCGAACGGGACGGCATCAAGTTTCGTCTGGTTTCGTGCGATTATACTGGTTTTTGTCCGGTTTTAGTAGAAAAAAGTGTTTAAGTACCCATATTTCAAATATTCTGGAAAAGCCATTTAAAAATCTGTCTATATTAGTTATAATATGCTGATGGATAGTAAAATATTAGGAGGACATCAAAATGAGTTTAAAATCATCTGAAAAAATCGATACCAACGTGTATAAGCTGGAGATCGGTGTTGACAGTGAGAAGTTTGAAGAAGCGGTAAATAAAGCTTATTTGCGCAACAGGGGAAAAATTTCCATTCCCGGTTTCCGCAAAGGCAAGGCGCCGAGACATTATATAGAGAAACTTTATGGTGAGAATATGTTTTATGAGGATGCGGTAGAAATCCTCTATCCGGAAGCAGTGGAGGCGGCGATTATCGAATCAGGGCTGACTCCTGTAGATGCGCCGAAAGATGCGTCTGTAAATGAAATCAGCAAAGAAGGCGTTGAATTTACTGTTAATATCACCGTTAAGCCGGAAGTGGAAGTTGGAGAATATAAAGGGCTGAAAGCGGCAAAGGAAGAAGCTTCTGTTACCGGTGAAGAAATAGATCAGGAAATTAAAAACCTTCAGGAACGCAATGCACGGATGATTACTGCGGAAGAAGGCAAGGCGGTTGAAGACGGAGACATCGCTGTCATTGATTTTGAAGGGTTTAAAGACAGCGTTGCTTTTGAAGGCGGCAAGGGCGAAAACTTTGAACTGAAAGTTGGCTCCGGTCAGTTTATTCCGGGTTTTGAAGATCAGGTGATCGGTCATAAAGCAGGCGAAGAGTTTGATGTTAACGTAACTTTCCCGGAAGATTACGGCGCAGAGGAACTCAAAGGTCAGCCTGCGGTTTTCAAAGTGAAAATCAATGAAATCAAAATCAAAGAATTGCCGGAGGTTGACGACGAATTTGTAAAGGATGTCAGTGAATTTGATACCCTTGAAGAGTTCCGAAAGGATGTCGAAGCAAAGATTCTGGATAAGAAAAAGAATATGGCAGAAAGTAAGTTTGAAAACGAATTGATTGACCAGCTGATTGAAGGTTTAAAAGCTGAAATTCCTGAAGTTATGTACGAACGCCGTATTGATGAGAATATTCAGGATTTTGATCACCGTCTGCAAATGCAGGGATTGAATGTTAATTCTTATTTGCAGTATACTGGTATGGAAGTCGGCGCGTTCCGCGACGGATTCAGGGAGCAGGCACAGCGTCAGGTAAAGGTGCGCCTTGCACTGGAAAAAATTGCGCAGCTTGAAAATATTGTTCCGACAGAGGAAGAAATTGCTGAGGAAATTGATAAAATGGCCAAAGCTTATGGTGTAGACGCTGACAGAATTAAAGCTGTAATTTCAGAGAAAGAAATTTCTGAAGATATCGCTGTAAGAAAAGCTATTGATTTTGTAAAAGATAACGCTGTTGTTGCATAAACGGCATTGTTACTGTCAATAATTTTTTACATTGTAATAAAATGTTTACTTTCTGTTCAATATTAGATACTATGATAATAAAGAATGAAATAACGGAGGTAGTAATATGAGTCTTGTACCAGTGGTAATTGAACAGACCAACAGAGGCGAGCGTTCTTACGATATATACTCGCGCTTGCTCAATGACCGGATTATTGTTTTATCCGAAGAAGTCAATGATGTAACGGCAAGTTTGGTTGTTGCACAGATGCTTTATTTGGAAGGACAGGATCCGGATAAGGAAATCAGCTTTTATATCAATAGCCCGGGCGGCTCTGTATCTGCTGGTTTTGCAATTTATGATACCATGAATTATATAAAGTGTGACGTTTCTACTATTTGTATGGGTATGGCGGCATCCATGGGTGCTTTCCTTCTTTCCGCCGGAACGAAAGGCAAACGTCTTGCTCTTCCGAATAGTGAAATTATGATTCATCAGCCGTTAGGCGGCGCACAGGGTCAGGCAACAGATATTAAAATTGCTGCCGACCATATCCTGCGGACACGTCAGACATTGAATCGGATTCTTGCCGAAAATACCGGCAAGCCGCTGGAGATTATTGAACGCGATACAGAACGCGATAATTTTATGACTGCTGAGGAAGCAGCGGAATATGGCCTTGTGGATAAGGTAATTTATAAGCGATAGGTCGGTGAATTCATGCCAAGGGATGAGGACAACAAAGAAAGAATGATGCGTTGCTCTTTTTGCGGGAAAACTCAGGATCAGGTCGATAAGCTGATCGCCGGCCCCGGCGTTTTTATCTGTGATGAATGTATAGAGCTTTGTCAGGATATCATAGACGGCGACGATGCCATGCGCGAACGCGGCCGCAAGCGGGCAAAAGAGGAGGCTAAGCCTCTGCCGAAGCCGCAAGAAATCAAGCAAAAGCTGGATGAATATGTGATTGGGCAGGAGGAAGCGAAGATTGCCCTGAGCGTTGCTGTATATAACCATTATAAACGTATTTATTTTGGTGAAGAAAGCGATGTAGAACTGCAGAAGAGCAATGTATTGCTGCTTGGTCCGACCGGCGTCGGAAAAACAATGCTCGCACAGACATTGGCGCGGATTTTAGATGTTCCTTTTGCAATTGCAGACGCGACTACATTAACAGAAGCCGGATATGTAGGCGAAGATGTTGAAAATATTTTGCTGCGGTTGATTCAGGCGGCGGATTATGATGTTGCACGGGCAGAACAGGGGATTATTTATGTAGATGAGATAGATAAGATTGCGCGTAAATCTGAAAATCCATCCATTACCCGTGATGTCAGCGGTGAAGGCGTACAGCAGGCATTGCTGAAAATTCTGGAGGGTACGGTTTCTAATGTCCCTCCGCAGGGCGGTAGAAAACATCCCCAGCAGGAGTTTATTCAAATTGATACAACGAATATTCTGTTTATTTGCGGCGGTGCGTTTGACGGTATGGAAAAAGTCATTGAAAAACGTACTGGCAGTTCTTCATTGGGTTTTGGAGCGGAAATTCGTGATAAGGCACAGCTACAGATGGATAACTTAATGGAAAAAGTTATTCATCAGGATTTAGTAAAATTTGGATTAATTCCAGAATTGGTAGGTCGTCTTCCTGTAATTACCGGATTGCATTCGCTCACGAAGGAATCTTTGGTGCGTATTTTAACTGAACCTAAAAACGCTATTTTAAAGCAATATAAAAAATTGTTTGAGATGGATCATGTGCAGCTTGAATTTGAAGACAGTGCGCTTGAAGCCATTGCAGAATTAACATTGGAGCGGAACACAGGAGCACGCGGACTTCGTTCTATTATGGAAAAATTATTGACGCCGTTGATGTATGCTTTACCGTCGGACTATATGGTAGAAAAGGTTACCATTACAGCTGATATGGTTAAAAATGGTAATGCGCCTTTGATTGAAAAAGATGCAAATAGGAAGCCTCATAAACTGAGACCTTCCTCTATAGCAGAAAAAAATCATAGCAAAGGTACAGCGGTTTAATTATTTCATAAAGAGATTATATTTTCACCAATGGGGGTGGCCTTTTAGAGGGCTGCCCCTTTTTTGTTGCATAAGGGCGAAATTTAAGGTATAATGATAAGGCTTATCTGAATGATTTCTGAGGTGAATTTGTTGGAAAATACTGCAATTAATATAAATCAATCGGAAATACCGGTCTTAGCCCTGCGTGGTATTGTTGTGTTCCCCAAAATGGTGCTTCATTTTGATGTTGGAAGAAAAAAGTCTATTGCCGCAATTAAATCTGCGGTAACAGAGCAAAGCCAAATTTTTCTGGTTGCACAGAAAGATATTAATATGGAAAATCCAGCGATAGATGATCTTTTTAAAATCGGTACTGTCTGCACAGTAAAGCAGGTGCTGAAATTACAAAATGATACCCTGCGTGTAGTAGTAGAAGGCGCCGCGCGTGCACGTCTGCTGAGTATGAATAATGAGAAAGAATTCTTATCTGGTCAGGTTCGTCTGTGTCATACAGGTAGAGTAAAGCAGGAAGAAGAGATATATGCTTCTGCTTTAATCCGCCAAACACGGGAATTGTTTGAAGAATTTATTTCTTTTAGTTCAAAGCCTGCTCCGGATGTTTTTATGACAGTAATGGCTGCGGAAAGGGCAGGTGACCTTGCCGATTATCTGGCGTCCAATTTGCCGTTGGATGTTGCTGACAAACAGGCAATCCTTCAATTATTAAATCCGCTGAAGCGTCTGGAGAAGCTTTGTTCCATTCTTTCCCGGGAATGTGAGATTTTGGCATTGGAGAAAGATATTGGAGAAAAAGTGAATGCGTCCATGGAAAAAAATCAGCGGGAATATTATCTGCGTGAGCAGGTAAAGGCAATTTATGAAGAACTGGGTGAAACAGATGACCCGCAGGAAGAAGCGCAGACTTACCGCAATAAAATTTTAAGCCTTGGCTTGGCGCAGGAAATTGAAAGCAAGCTTTTAAAAGAAGCAGACAAAATATTTAAAATGCCGCCAAATTCTCATGAAGCTTCAGTTATCCGCAGTTATCTGGATGTCGTGCTTGATTTACCGTGGAATATTTATACAGATGATAATCAGGATATTAAGACCGCGAAAGCAATTTTGGACGCAGACCACTATGGGTTGCAGAAGGTGAAAGAGCGTATTGTTGAAATGCTGGCAGTACGCAAGCTTGCCCCCAATATCAGCGGACAAATTATCTGTCTGGCAGGTCCTCCCGGCGTAGGTAAAACTTCAATTGCCAAATCACTGGCTTCAGCGATGAACCGGCGTTTTGCAAGAATTTCCCTCGGTGGTATCCGCGATGAAGCTGAGATTCGCGGACATAGAAAGACCTATATCGGCGCAATGCCCGGCAGGATTATTAACGCAATAAAACAGGCAGGCAGTAGCAATCCATTGATTCTTTTAGACGAAATAGACAAGCTGGGTGCAGATTATAAAGGTGACCCGTCGAGCGCGCTTTTGGAAGCGCTGGATCCGGAACAAAATCATTCTTTTCGGGATCATTATCTTGAGGTTCCTTTTGATTTAAGCAAGGTGCTGTTTATTACTACGGCCAATGACAGATCTGCCATACCGGGGCCGCTTTTGGACCGTATGGAACTGGTGGAACTGTCAAGCTATACTCATGAAGAAAAATTTCATATTGCCCGCAGGCATTTGATACCGAAACAAGTGAAACGTCATGGGCTGAATGGTAATCAACTGCGTATGACAGACGATGCCGTTCATGAAATAATTGATTCTTATACAAGAGAAGCGGGGGTCCGTAAACTTGAGAGGGAAATCGCGTCTGTTTGCAGAAAAACTGCGGCAAAAGTTGCGGGCGGGGAGGCGAAGCGGGTTTCTGTAACGCATTTAAATTTGGAGGATTTTCTCGGTATTCCTAAATATCAGAAAGAATCTCTGCGGGGGCAAAGTGAGGTTGGGATTGTTACAGGACTTGCATGGACGGCAGTCGGCGGAGATACCTTGTGTATAGAAACAGCCATTATGGATGGTACAGGAAAATTAGAATTGACAGGCAATTTAGGCAATGTTATGAAAGAATCGGCTAAAACGGCGGTAACCTGTGTACGAGGGCTTGCAAAAAAGCTGTCGATTGATGAGAATTTTTATCAAACAAAGGATATTCATATCCATGTTCCGGAAGGCGCTGTACCTAAAGATGGACCTTCCGCCGGAATCACAATGGCAACGGCGGTGGTATCTGCATTAACACAACGTCCGGTGCCCTCCGAACTGGCAATGACAGGAGAAATTTCTCTGCGCGGCCGTGTTCTTCCCATTGGCGGATTGAAAGAAAAATCTATGGCGGCTTACCGTTTAGGTATAAAAACGGTTTTGATTCCTGAAAAAAATCAGCCGGATTTACAGGAAGTTGATCCGGCGGTTCTGGATAATATAAAATTTATCCCTGTTGCAACAATAGATGAAGTGATGCAACATGTTTTTGGCTTTGAACTGTCTGTGAAAAAGAAAGAAGCGGTAAAGACGGTGATTCCGCGCCGCGATGGAACGCCTGCCGCAGATATAGCGCAGTAAGGAGGAGTGCAGTATGATGAGATTTGACAATGTATTCTTTGAAAGTGCAGCAGGCACAAAAGAACAGCTTCCCTCCAGCGATGTGCCTGAGGTAGCTTTTGCCGGACGTTCCAATGTAGGAAAATCCTCTTTGCTGAATAAGCTGTTCAATCGAAAAGCATTGGCTCGTGTGAGTGCAACGCCGGGAAAAACCATTACCGTAAATTTTTATCGATTAGAAAATTCGCGTATGGTGGATTTGCCCGGTTATGGCTATGCGAAAGTATCACAATCAGAAAAAATGCGATGGTCAGGTTTGCTGGATGGTTATTTTGCTTCCGGCAGGAATTTGCGCCTTGTTGTACAGTTGGTTGATATGCGGCATAAGCCGACGGCAGACGACCTTGTTATGATTCGCTATTTAAAAGAAATGGGCTTTCCTTTCATTGTTGCAATGACAAAGAGCGATAAATTAAATAAAACCCAATATAAAGAACGGCTGTCTGCAATGCCTGACGAATTGGGTTTATCTGAAACACCGGATATCTGTATTCCATTTTCTTCTGAAAAAGGGGAAGGCGTAGAGAAGGTTCGTGAATGTATTGAAAACGCGGTAACGCAGTAAAGGAGTTGTATTTATGTTTGTTTCTGATTGTTTGGATGTTAACAGCAAGGGTCATTTGACCATTGGCGGCTGTGATACGGTGGAACTTGCATCCGCTTATGGTACGCCGCTTTATGTTATGGATGAACAAACGATTCGTGAGAACTGCCGAAGGTTTCGTAAATCTATAGAAGAAAACTATCATGGCAGAGGGCTTGTGTTGTATGCCAGTAAGGTGCTGAGCTGTAAAGAAATTTACCGTATTGCTGCTGATGAAGGTCTGGGAGTAGATGTTGTATCTGGCGGCGAATTATACACTGCGGCTCAGGCCGGTTTTCCAATGGAGCGCGTGGTTTTCCATGGGAATAATAAAACAGCCGAAGAAATGCGTATGGGATTGGAATACGGCATCGGACGTTTTGTAGTCGATAATTTAATTGAACTTGATAAACTTAATAATATTGCAGCGTCGATGAATCGGACTGCAAAAATTATGCTGCGTATAAAACCGGGTATTGACGCTCACACCCATAGTTTTATCCAGACCGGACAGATAGACTCCAAGTTCGGCGTTGCATTAGAAAACGGCGAAGCCATGCAGGCTGTAAAAAAAGCAATTACACTTTCCAATATTGAATTGCTGGGACTGCACTGTCACATTGGCTCGCAAATTTTTGATATTGAACCGTTTGAACTTGCCGCAAAGGTAATGATTGATTTTATTTATGATATAAGAAAAGAAACGAATTTAGAAATTCAGGAGCTAAATTTAGGCGGCGGGTTTGGCATTCGTTATATCGAGACAGATCATCCGCAGCCCGGAGAAAATTATATGAAGCGTGTTGCGAGTGTAGTCAATAACACTTGTGCAGAATATGGAATTCCCGCACCGTTTATTTATATTGAACCCGGACGTTCCATTACCGGTCCGGCGGGACTGACCTTGTATACCGTTGGTTCAGTAAAAACAATTGAAAATGTCCGTACTTATGTTGCGGTAGACGGCGGTATGGCGGATAATCCCCGTTATATTCTCTATCAGTCTGATTATGATGTTTTGGTTGCTGATCGTGCGGCTCAGCCAAGAGATTTTAAAGCTACCATTGCAGGTAGATGCTGTGAGAGCGGCGATTTAATTCAGGAAAATACTATGATACAAAAGCCGGAGAATGGGGATATTCTTGCTGTATTAGCTACAGGCGCATATAATTATTCTATGGCCAGCAATTATAACCGTATCCCCAAACCTGCCATGATTATGGTCAAGGATGGTACGCCGCGTATCATTATTCAAAGGGAAACCTATGAAGATCTTGTCAGAAATGACGTTTGATTTTTGATGGACAGGCTGTATCGGAAAATGTTTTATGATTCCGATGCAGCTTTGTCTTTACTTTCAAAATTTAATGTGCTAAAATCTAAGAAAAGTATTTTTTATATTGATCATACAGAGGGGGATTTTTATATGAACAATAAATTAAAAGACGACAGCGTGGATTTTTTATTTCAGGCGATTTTGTCGCTGGAAAATTTAGAGGAGTGTTATGATTTCTTCGAGGATTTATGTACCGTTTCGGAAATCAAGGCAATGTCCCAGCGCATTATCGTTGCTAAAATGCTGAATGAAAAGCGTGTTTATAATGATATCGTTAATGAAACAGGAGCATCTACAGCAACGATCAGCCGAGTGAACCGTTCCTTGAATTATGGGTGCGATGGATATGAAAAAATATTTAAAAGGATTAATCCTCAATGAGAAGCTATTCTGTATTCGCCGGTTTTTATGATGTATTGACGGATAATGTAGCATATTCGGTAAGAGCAGAATATTTATATAAATTATTCAGCCGTTTTGGTGTTCGAGATGGACTGCTGCTTGATTTAGCCTGCGGTACCGGAAGCCTCAGCGTTGAATTGGCGCGCAGGGGCTTTGAGGTAATTGGCGTTGATAATTCTCCGGAAATGCTGGCGGTTGCGGCAGAAAAGGCGGAGAAACAGGAGCAGGATATTTTGTTTTTATGCCAAAATATGCAACAGCTTGATTTATATGGTACGATTGATGCTGCAGTATGCACCTTGGACAGCCTGAATCATATCACGCGCTCTCGGGAAGTACAGGCGGTTTTACAGAGAGTATCTTTGTTTATGAATCCCGGCGGAATTTTTATTTTTGATGTCAATACTCCATATAAGCATAAGGAAATTTTAGGGAATCAAACCTTTGTTTATGACTTAGATGACGTTTTTTGTGTATGGCAAAATGAATATGCTTCTCAGACACAGACGGTTTCCATTTCTCTGGATTTTTTTATTCACAGAAGAGATAATACTTATGTGCGTGAACAGGAATGCTTTACTGAGCGGGCGTATTCACGCGGGGAGTGGAAACAGTGGATCCAGGCGGCAGGATTTGAACTTTTGGGAGAATACGCGGAATTAACCGAATCTGTGCCAGAGGAAAATACACAGAGGATTATTTACGTTGTCAGGAAAGCAGGATAATAGATATGGGAAAAATTATAAGGTGTATTTCAGTTGATGGTGCAGTCAGTGTTATGGCAGTTGACAGCACAGATATTGTAAATAGGGCCGAACAGATTCATCAAACATCGGCTGTTGTTACAGCGGCGTTAGGCAGGCTGATGACGGCGGCTTCTATGATGGGTGATAATCTGAAAGGAAAAGACGATTCTGTAACGCTTCGGATGAATGGTGCGGGGCCATCGGGTTCCCTGATTGCAGTATCGGATTCTATGGGGAACGTCCGCGGATATGTGGAGAATCCTGTGGTGGAAATACCGCTGAATCACAAGGGCAAGCTGGATGTTGCCGGAGCCGTTGGTACGGACGGTTTTCTTTATGTCATGAAAGATTTGGGGATGAAAGAACCTTATATCAGTCAGGTGCCGATTGTATCCGGTGAAATTGCAGAAGATATTACCAGTTATTTTGCTGTCAGCGAGCAAATACCTACCGTTTGTGCGTTAGGTATTTTGGTTAATCCGGATTTATCAGTGAACGCTGCAGGCGGCTTTTTGGTTCAGTTGCTTCCGTTTGCACAGGAAGAAACCATAAATAAGGTAGAACACTGTATTGATAAACTCAGACCGGTTACAGAAATGCTGCGCAGCGGTATGACGCCGGAGGATATTTGCCGGGAAGTGCTTAGCGAATTTACGTTAGATATTCTGGATGAAAACGAAGTGGAATATAAGTGTAACTGTAGTAAAGAACGGGTGAAACGGGCGTTGCTTTCCTGTGGTAAAGATGAAATTAAGAAAATTGCCGAAGAAGACGGTTGTGCGGAAATTTCCTGCCATTTTTGTGATAAGAAGTACTATCTTTCAAAAGAGGAATTGCTTGCACTTTTGTCATAAATATAAAGGTGTTTTTGGTGTGGTCAATATTTGCCTGAAAAATTCTGGAAAAAAGTTAAAATAAGTGGTTGACAAGTTCGTTTTAGTATGGTATATTATACAAGTCGCTGACAGAAACCCCAGAGTTCAGCAGGCATGTGGGAGCATAGCTCAGCTGGGAGAGCATCTGCCTTACAAGCAGAGGGTCACAGGTTCGAGCCCTGTTGT